>NZ_BJDW01000001.1 GCF_005405345.1 Enterococcus viikkiensis
AGGATACATTAGAGTCAATGATTTAACTGTAATTAACGGAATGGATTTTCCATTTACACATAATTCTTGACGCTACCGTCAATACATTTAAAATAGCTTTAATGATCTTAGTTTGATTACCTAGATCAGATATAAAAATCATTTGCAGTATGGTAAAGAAATAGAAAAAAATACTTACATAAAACAAGCGCTTATTTCTTTTGATCCATCGAGAAATACAATTTGCTTTATCCAAAATATCTTGGATAGAAGATATCTCAAATTTTTTATAAATTCGTCGGTAAAGAGAAAGACGCTGAATACTTATCCCAATTACTGAAAAAAGGACAGCTGCTAATAAATATCCTCCCATAATAATAACTATCCAAAATAGCCACATTCGTGAATCATTTGGAAAATCCCTTCTATAGTAGGAATTTATCATATAGATCGTTAGGATCCAGTTAGTAATAACTTGGACACTTATCCAAAACGTTATCAAAGTATTCGAAGTAATTTTTAAAGGAATTAATTTATGTATTTTATTTGATTCTAAGCATGCAAACATACTTATTGTCAAATACATTCCAAAGATTGAAACAGGTGTGCTGAACCTAGTGGCTGTGCTGAGGTCACCATGTAAGTATTCTGAAACCTGAACCATAATAATTACTAAAACAAATAAAATTAAGGTACTACTAAATAAGTGTAATAATTTAAATTTAATTCTTGGGATGATTTCGAAACGTTTAAAAACATAACCCATACTAATAAGATAGATACTCCAAAAGACTCCCGTTCCTTCTTTACTTCCCCATATATCATTTTCAAATAATGTTGGTAATACAACAGCAAAAATTGATATTAAAGATACTCCTACTTTTAACTGGATATCACTCAATTTTTGTAAATATTTAACTAAGTATGGTACAACTAGCAAAGCTACTATAGTTGATACCGCATATGGAAAAATATTCTGACTAATTGGAAAAAACGGCACCCAATAATCTCGGATATTCAATTTTGCATCTTTTATTAAGAATAAGATATTTGAAAGGAAAATTAATATTAAATAAATAAAATAATATCGGCTTAATTTACTTATAGGTTTCTTGAGAGAAATCTCTCTCGAATAGAACCCTATATATAATGGAAGTAAATTTACACCAATCATAGCAATAATGGATAAAAATTGATATATATAATATCTATTATTGCCAGAATTGTATTCTGGAATTATTGTTGCTGAAATCAGTGTCCGTTGCATAATTAATAGTAAGCCAGTAACAAACGGAGTAATTCCGGAATATTTATTTATTTTTTCACTCACCAAAAAACTCCTTGCTTTATTATTTGTCTTTATCAAATAGCATTTTAATCAAATTTCCACTATTCTCTTTGTCAAATTTTCTAGCAAAGCACTCTTCGCCTGTTTTCAACCGAGTATAATATCTCTCGGTAAGTATGACTGGGGTATCATCCTCCCACTTAACAAACCGCGTATTAGATTCTGTTGAGTTATCAAATTCCGTGTGATATAGGTCATTATCAAATCCAGAATTAACCACGATAGTCTGAAGAAATAACTCATCGCCATTAATCGTGTGTTTAAAAGTTCTTTTAATGTCTATTTTTTTCGAGACCACATACTCAGCAAGTCCATGAGTAATACTAAACCAATTTGCTCCCATTTGAAATTGACTAAATGCAGTATTTTTCTTAGTTCTATCTATATGAAACACTTTTTGCATCAATACTAAAAATTTTTGTATTACCCATAAAAAGTTCTTTTTTTTTCCTATATACTCTTGAAAAGGATAAAAATATCTCACTCTGTTGAGATTTTTTTTACTCAAATTCTTATTTTGAAATTGAATGAATTCTTTTCCTTTATTATGCTCAAAAAAAGTAATTATCTCGTTGGATTCCTTCAAAGGAAAATCGATACCGGAAATCAAATGGTAGTATTCATAATTCGATAAAATTGCCTCTTCTAATAAGTTCATTTCCACTTCAATTTGAGAATAAGCCCCCCACGTAACACTTTGGCTTTTTATAAAATGTATTTCAGAGTAGGAAGTCCACTTTTTAACTTCTACTTCATCAAACCCAGATGCTTTGCTATCTATATGGATGTATATATCATTATTTGGATTATCAATTCTTTGTAGCAAGATCTTAAGAAAATCAGGTTTCTCATGAACCATTATTAAATATGCATGCATTCCACTATCTCCTTATTTTACCAAAATTACTGAGCAGTTCTGATTTTATCTCTGGAAATGTAAAAAAAGTGATTGGTATAAAAATAATCATGAGTATTATTGATTTGAATGCCATATCTATAAACGCACTAGCAAACAATGTAGGTATGAAAAAAGCTAACAGATTAATAACTACACCCAATAATACAAAAAACAATACATTTTTACTAAATATTATTTTTAAATTCAATTCATCTTTAACAAAATAGATTTTCAAGAAGCATACAAGTGTTTCAACCACAACCAGAACAATCGTTCCTCCTAAAGATGAAAAATATGGAACAATCAAGATGTTTCCAACTACACTAATAATTGCACCGATAATTAACGGATACGCAAAAGCCTTATCTTTTTCAATTGCAATCGAAAACTGATTCGAAAAAATACCTCCAATAGGACTTACAATAATTAATGAGCCTACTATAAGCATATTACTGATCATAGGTTTAAATTCCTCACCGAAAAACCAAGGTACAAAATTTTTAGTATTAACAAAAACAATTGTAAAGAGAACTACGCTAATAATTAGTGTATAATCAAAGGACTTTTTAGTATAACGCACTACACCTTCATCATCTCCATCAGCAAGAGCACCAGTCAATTTAGGTAACATTACAATAGTAATGGAGGTTAATAATGCTAAAATAATTCGAGCAATTTTTTGAGACTGATCATAATAGGATAACTGAGTTGGACTAACAAAATATCCTACAACCGTTTTGTCTAATGTT
The DNA here is from genome assembly GCF_005405345.1 of Enterococcus viikkiensis. Taxonomy (GTDB): domain Bacteria; phylum Bacillota; class Bacilli; order Lactobacillales; family Enterococcaceae; genus Enterococcus_A; species Enterococcus_A viikkiensis. Next base: position 2,975 of record NZ_BJDW01000001.1, read on the forward strand.
GTGTATACTTGCATAAATAATTGTGGAATTAAAATCATTAATCCAGGTCGCCAAAGTGATTTGAATAGAGTTTTATCTAATCTCGGTGATTCAACTTTATTTTTAATACTTATCCAAAATACTAAGCTACCAATAAAATTTGCTAGAGAAGTAATTAATACATAGATCCAAAGATCTTGTCTTGTCCAAACGAATAATACAATCAAGATAACGGATGATAACTTAATCAAGGTATTTCGAATAACAACTTTAGAAAATTCTTCTATTCCTTGAAAAAACCAAGAAATATCTAATGTCAATCCAGCGATGAAAACAATCTGAATTAGATATAGATTTGTATAATCTAGTTTGAGTAAGATAACTGCTCCGATGTACAGTGCTATTGCAACTATGCCGATTAGAAGCTGCATTAAATAAATGTTCCAAAATTGTAACGATAATTCATGTTTATTTTTTCTAACCTTTGCGATATTTCTAATTCTAAAGGGATTCATTCCAATAGCAATAACCGTCATAAGAAATTGAGCCATAGAAAATACGTAACCATAAACTCCTAAACCATCAGCGCCAATTCTTCTACTAAGAATTGGTGTAGTCAATAAAGGCAAGATAATTAGAAATAACTGATATACGGCATTGTAAAGAATATCTTTAATTGTCTTTTTCATTTTACTAGGCTTCTTTCAATATTAAATCAATAATTTTTTCTGTACTATCACCATCTTCAAAATTTCCAACATAATCTAATAAACTTTCAGAGCTTTCAATAAGTTCTTGAAATCTGTTTTCGAATATATTTAATAGTTCATATGAGTTTCTAGCCTTAGGGACAGGTAATTCGCTCAAACTAATATAAAAACCTCTTTCAGCTAGGTATTCCTCTTGGTCATAATTAAATAGAATAATACCTTTTTTTAATAATGCAAAATCAAAAAAAATAGATGAGTAGTCAGTTATTAACACATCTACGTCATCAAATAAATTTTCTAAAGGGACTCCATCCTTTATCAATTCAATAGAGTGTCTTTTCAAATATTCCATATTGCTTGAATCACTGGAAAGATCAGCATTGACATTAGGATGGAACTTCACCATAAATTTGAAATTATACCCTTTTTTAACGAAATAAGCTCGCAACTTTTCAATATGAAGTTTGTCTAATTGAACTATTCCATTTGCTTCTTTCATATTTCTAAAAGTAGGCGCAAATAAAATAGAAATCGATTTTTTTTTCTCGATCATAGAATCTTTTGAAGACTCGTCACTTATCAACCCATCATTTCTAGGAGTACCAATGTTCAAGATTTTTTCTTTTGGAATATTAAAAGCTTTTGGGTATAAATCACTACTGTAACGATTACCTGAGACTAAATATGTAATAGATTTACTATCATGAACCGCATAATTTAAATATCGTGCTGGCAAAGTATCCGCAGCATCAAACTCAATCTTTTTTAAAGGTGTTCCATGCCAAGTTTGAAAATATATTTGTTGAGGTCTTTTCTCAAAAATAATTGTTTTTCGACTATCATCAATCCAATATTTTGCAGTATACAAATAGTACGCCCCCAAAAATGAATCGGTATTGATTTTCTTTATTCCTTTCGGTAATTCTAACTCTACTTCCTTTTTTAGTAGCCATACAAGTTCATAATCTAAATTTTGGCCTTGAATTTTTTCAGAGATTACTCTAGGATTTCCTGAATAATTACGACCACCAAAACTTGAAAAAACAATTCGTCTGCTCTTAATCGGAAGTAATCTAAAAAAAAGGGGATAAATATTACGTGATAAAAACTTAGTAAATTTACTCATTTGTCACCTCATAGTTTCGATTTTCGATAATAAAGCTGCTGTAACCTTATTTCCAGACAGCCTATATGGAAGATTAGGATGTTTTAATAAAAAATGGCTTAATTGTTTGAGCTTTTTTGAAAAGTCTTCATCTTTATCAATCTCATCTTTATATATAGATAAAATATTCATAGCCCTATCAAAATCATATTTTTCTTCATGATTATTTTCGATCATTGACATCATTAGTCGAATCGATTCATATACAAAACGAGTCCTTATATTTAAAGATACTTCAGGATAATACATATCGATAAATTCAATGATTTCTTCATGGATATTAAAAGAATCAAACTTTTTGGGATTAAAATTCCCTCTTAAAATACTATTCGGACTTTGATAATAATGATATTTTTTTGAATCATTGACTACAACAACACTTGACTCATTTATTAGTCTATAGGTTGTCGCTTTGTCTTCCATTAGGAGCCCTTTAGGGAAACGAATCGTTGAAAATAATGAACGTTTGAAGAGTTTATTATTAGCTGAATAACCGACTTTATTATTTGTAAACAGATTTTTCATCGCTTCATTTCTACTTAAAACTTCCCAACTAGTGACTGTCTCAGTAGTTTCTTCAATTTTTTGATAATCACTTATCTTTTTCAGTTTTACTACAGCTATATCAGCATTATACTTTTCGATTCCTTGTAACAGTAATGTTATAAAATCAGGTTCGATCCAATCATCACTATCAATGAAACAAACATAGTTTCCTGTTGCAATATCTAGACCGCTATTTCTAGCTGAACTTAACCCACCATTCAACTGATGCAGTACTGTTACTCTGTCATCTTTTTGTTTATATGAATCTGCGATATATCCACTACTATCTGTAGATCCATCATCTATTACTAATATTTCTATTTTTTTGTATAATTGATTAGAAATAGATTCCAAACACTTCTCTAAATAATTTTCAACATTATACACAGGAACAATTACTGAAACGATAGGCATAGAATTCAAACCTCTTTTTTATTTTTTTTACGTAGTGCTTTATTATAAAAACTAGCTCTCAAACTATTTGGTAATAAACTAATTACAACGTGCACTGAACACGAAATCAAAAAGTCTGAGATGGATCCTAGTCCTGCTTGATAGATTGCTTCACGCCCTTTTAATCCATTAACAAAGTACTTTCTTCCACCTCGACGAGCATACATGTTTTCACCAGTTCTTGCGTAAACAAGTGATTCCTGAATATTTTTACCCTTATATCCAGCTTTTAGCAGCCTTGCCCAAAGATAATAATCTTCAAATCCAATCATTGGCTGATAATTTCCCACAGCAAGAATAGCTTCTTTTTTGAACATTACTGTCATATGATTAAAAGGATTTCTTTTTTTTGAAAATGAACAAATATCCTCATAAGATTCGGGAACAATTCTTCTACCAACAATTTCATCAGGTGAATCATAAAACTCATCAATATTGGATCCAACAATCGTTAGTCCGGGATCTTTAATAAATTCACCATATTGCTTCTCAATCCGTGTCGGTAGCATGATATCATCTGTATCCATTCGTGCAATCAACTCATAGTGAGACGCTTTTACTCCCTCAGCTAATGCCTTGCCTAAACCAACATTCTCTTTTAAAGGTACTATTTCAAATAAATTCGGCCGCTCTTCTTGTACCGCCTTGATTACCGCTTGTAATTGAGGCGTTATCGGACCATCCAAAACTAAAACAATTTCTTTTGCAAGAAGAGTTTGATTTAAAACACTTTGCAACGCTTCTTTAAAATATTCTGGCTTTTCTTTTATATATACAGACATTAATACACTAACATCTACACTATTCAAAAAGGAACACTCCTTTGTCTATTGATAAATCTTCTCTTTCGGGAAATTCATTTTTTCTAATGATGTAGAAACTTCCTCTTCTTCTAATCCTTGCGATGAAACCTTATCAAACAGAATTTTAATTGTCTGGAGCAAAATTTTCATATCTAACATAAACGAATATTTTTTAATATAAAGCAAATCAAATTTTAGCTTACTATTATAATCTGACGCGTACTTGCCGTAAACCTGAGCGTAGCCAGTGATCCCAGCCCGAACATTGTGTCGCAAATAATAATAAGGATTCTCTGCATTGAACTGCTCAACAAAGAAGGGGCGCTCTGGTCGGGGGCCAATGATCGACATATCGCCTTTCAACACATTGATCAACTGAGGCAGTTCATCAAAACGCACAGCTCGAATAAATTTTCCCACAGGAGTTACCCGGGCATCGTTACTTGTAGCCAGAACAGGACCAGATTTTGATTCCGCAGTAGCACTCATTGAACGGAATTTATAAATCGGAAATTCTTTTTGATCTTGTGTAATCCGAATTTGTTTATAAATAATTGGTCCCGGCGAAGTTACTTTTACTAAAATCGCCGTGATTAGCATAAATGGCGAAGCGATCACCAATAAGATCAATGAAACAACAATATCAAACAAGCGTTTCAACATCGCGTCTTCAGAAGGAATCTTGAAGCCTGAAGACTCAATGATACTCTCATCTTCAAAGTTCATTATATTGGGATTGATGGTTACTAAATTTTCAAATGTCGTATTTAAAAACAATTTTTTCTCTGTCTTCGTAACTAATTGATAAATACTGATTTTTTCCATTTCATCAATCTCTGAAGCTAGATAAACAATATCCACATCATCAATGATTTTTTCTAAGTTCTCATGAAAATGATCTAAGATGATTGATTGGACTTTATGCTTATTATTTTTTTGTGAACTAAAATTTTGAATTGCCGGAGCAACATCTTTTTCATAACCTAAGATCGTTACCTTCTTGTCCGCACTCAATTTTAGATAAAGCTTATAGATGATCGTTCGATAGACGATCAGCAAAACCGTACCCAGTAAAAATGAAATCAAAATCACCATTCTTGGGAAAGCGAACCAGCGACCTGCGAAGGTAATGATCATAATTCCTAATGACATTAAAAATTGACCAATAACGGTCACAAAGACAATATCACTAGTGATTCGATTATAAAAAACATATACCCCTAAGAGCACATTCAATAGTACAAAGAAAATAGAAATAAGTAAGGCTGAGCTTTCAAATGTTTGAAAATTCCTCTCTGGAATGAGCCCTCCAAATTTCAGCCAAAAACTTAAGTAAATAGAGAAATTATAAACGACTACGTCCATCAAAATGATAAACACTCTACGGGCGGCGCTCCATTCGCTACTTTTATTCATACAAACACTCCTAATCCACAAAATAATCCATTACACATCTTACCATACAGCCCTAAAAAAGAGTAGCATTCGTAAAAAAAGTAATAAAAAAGAAAAGAACAAAAAAATGATTAATTTTTTTGTTCTTTGTATTTACTAATTTTAAATTTGGTCCTCTAATTTTGGTCCTTTAATATTGGATTTGAATCAATAATTTGGACACCTTTTAGTTGAGATTACTAAGGTATTTTCTCTGTTTATAAATTTTCAAACTCCTGTGTAATTACGTAAAATGAATAGAACTATGGACTCGATTACGATTATAGTATCCTTCGATGTTACTAAATAAGGATTGATCTACTTCTTCAAAATATGAGTAAGTAGTCCATATATTTATTCCTTTTTCAATGACGTATGAAATAAATTGATAAATACAAATTTTTCTATTTACAAATCGTTCCTTAGGATAATCACTATTCTTTTGCTAAGCCTCGAACAAATCTTTCTATACTAAAATAAAGAGATAAATTTACTACTCTATCGATCAAGGGCTAAAAAATGAATAGTGGCTTGCGTACGTTTTCCTTCTCTAAATTAACTAAACTAATACAGTATGTATTTTTAGCTTAATATACAATTCATTAGAGATTTTCTACAATTTTTTAAAAATATTTCATTACTACCGCTCTAAGATTAATCTTATATCCAAAGCGAACCTCTCTAGTGGCATAACAGACTAGCTAAACAATAAAACTAAGTAAATTAAATAAATCACTTTTACGCAATTGTTTACTTACAACAAATATTATCGTTTGGGAACAATAAGAGCGATGCAAAAAATTCACCGCATACCTAGCTCACTTTTATTGAACAAACTGTTTCTAGCAAAAAGTAATCGATCCATTTCTCTCGTTTGCTCCATTAAAACTCAACTTATTTAACCTTAATCCTCTCTATTTGTTTATTTTTAATATTATAAAATAAACTTACGATGAGTATTATAATTCCGATTAATTTTAATCCAAAAACAAATTTTATGCTTAGAGAAGATTTATAACTAATAACAGCAGTGTTTCTCCCAATTTCTGGTTTTACAACTAAGGCACCTAGATTAGTTTTGTTGAGTTTATCACCATTTAATTTTTTACCATTCAAATTTATTACGGAATGATTATACACGGCAACTGGCAATTGTACATCATCTTTATTTATACTGTTCCATTCAATCTTAATCTCTGCACTTTTTGTTATTGTTCTTGTGTATTTTAATGGATTATCTATGAATTGCTCTTCGTATTCTTTATAAGGATTGTTGGAATATATTAATTCGTTATTGGAATTATTAGGTATTGGTAAGTAGTCTGGAGTCCCTTTTACTACAGCATTAAGCCCATCTGCTAATTTTGGACTTTTGAAAGCCTTTCTTAAAAGTTCTGGATCTTTTACCCTCATGCTAGTTTTATTATTTCCGCCTGCTGTTGGATCATCCCCTTGCCAAAGCCATGACTGCGAACTTATATACGCATTGATGTTTAGTACAGAAATAAAGCATAAAACTATAACTGAAGAAAACAGTATTGTTTTGTATTCAGCAGTTTTATTAATAGATATTTTTTCAATGACCATCGAAAAAGCAACAATCAATAAAACATACGATACTATATCAAATCTGTGAGGAAATTGGAAAGTCTGTAAGAATGGGATAATTCTAGGCAAATCATCCCAAGGTAATACTCCTGAGGCTAAAACTAAAAAAAATCCACCTATAACTGCAGAAAATCTTTCTTCAATAACGCTCTTTTTCCAATTAAGTACTATCACTGATATAGAAAAAACAAAAATAATAATATATACCAATCCTATATTATATAGATCGTTTCTGACAGGTAGAAATTTAACTACATCTCCTGACATCTGGTTTTGATGAAAAGGCTGCAGTATATTATTTGATAAGTATGGATCAAGAAATCCAACTATAGAGTTCGCGGAAAGTAACATGGCGACCCCAATGGATAGCCCCATTTGTCTCAGCCAATAAAGTTTCTTTTTAGATTTAATAAAACTGAATACAAAAAACGGTAAGATAGCCATTAGACCTATAATAAGAGTCATCATATGTGTAGATAACAAAATACTGACTGTAGCCGCTAAGCCAACAATGCTTATTGGCTTTTCTCTATCAATTATAGATTTAAAAGCAGGTATAAACAATAATGGTAAAAAAGCAGCACCCCAACTATTAAAAGCTTGGGCAATTGGATAAAACGAAACAGATGCTGAAGACATATACAAAATGGAAGCTAAAATACTCACTCGATTTGAAAGTTTCATGTATTTTGTCAATGAATACATAGTGACTCCAGAAATAAAAAAGCATATGAAAGAACTAACTATCTGAAATTTAGTCCAAGATTTCAAAATTGACAGGAGTAATCCCATTATGAAAGAAAAATCCCAGCCATAAAAAGCATTGATAATTCTTCCTGTCGAATTAAAGCCAAATAGAGATTGAAAATAATTGAATTTACCTGTTTCTATTTGCATCGACATTTCAAAAAAACGATTAAAATGAAACATCACATCTGACCCCAGAATGATAGCTCTTTTATAAAACTGTGGCGAAACCATAACAAAAGAAACAAGTAGTAATATCACTATTCCCGAAAGAATCTCTTTATTAAAAAAATTTTTTTTCAAATGTTCTACCTACTATCCTATATAAGTATATTTCATTACGCCAAGTAGTATTTTCCTAATGAAAAATTTTTAAATTGTATTCCTTATTAATTCTCTAACCTCACCGAAAAATCTCCCCTAACTCTTGTCAAATTAGGATTATAATACGGATCATTTCCGATGTATTTTGTCCAAGTATCTTCCATATACTTCGTCTCTTTTTCAAATCGTGCTTGTTTTTCTGGTGTGTTTTCATATCCGCGTGATTGGGATTCGAAGTGATAAAGCTCTGCTCCATGCAGCCAAACATTGTTATGTCCTCTTTCATATTCTCTCAGGCAAAGGTCCACATCATTGAAAGCCACGGTCAATTCTTCATTAAAGCCGCCAATTTCAGCAAAATCTTTCGCTCGAATCATCATACAAGCGGCTGTGACCGCTAAATAATCAACATTGATCTCAAGTTTACCGAAGTAACCAAAATCACCGCGAGGAAAGGTATGATGCCCATGACCTGCTGCGCCGCCCATGCCTAAAATAACACCTGCATGCTGAATCGTATTATTAGGATAATATAATTTGGCACCGACGCATCCGATGCGCTCAAACTGTGCAAAGGACACCATCTTCGTCATCCACTCTGGCGTAATCACTTCAGTATCGTTATTTAAGAATAATAAATATTTTCCTTTGGCCACTTTAGCAGCTAGATTATTAATCCGAGAATAGTTGAAGGGAATGTTAATTGACTCTACCGCAAATCGTTCATCTAATTGTTTTTGATAATCTGCATATAGATCCTTCATTTCGGATTGATCACTGCCATTATCCGCCATTATGATTTCATAATTAGGATAGGTGGTCTTTTCAATAATTGAATCGACGCAGCGTTTTACATCATCATAGCCATTTCTAGTAGGAATAATCACGCTGACCAAATCCTCTGATAATACTTGATAATCAACATCGTATAGGCCATTGCCTGCTGCATGGTTGACACTTGCTTCGAGTCCACGACGAGCAATTGCATCTTGGACAGCTTTCAAGCCGGCATCAAAGGCATAGCTCTTGGTTGATTGATCGGCCGCAGTTGAACTTGGCAAGATGCGCCAGTAATATAAGACTTGCGGAATATGAGCGATTCGCTCAGCCGTTGTCTGTTCGGCGAACCGCAGAACTAAGTCATAATCTTGTGAGCCCTCATAGCCAACTCGGAAGCCGCCGATTTTTTCCATAATAGATCGACGATAAACACCTAAATGAGAAATATAGTTTGTGCCTAACAATAAATCAGGCGACCAATCCGGTTTGAACGCTGGGTCAAACCGTTTACCGGCCATATCGATCTTATCTTCGTCGCTATAGATTAAATCTAACTCGGCATTTTCATTTAATCTTTTTATCACTTCGTATAAAGCGATTGGTGCTAATTCATCATCATTGTCTAACAGAGCTACAAATTCACCCGTTGCGATTTCTAAAGCTGAATTGGTGGCTTTTGAGATATGACCGTTTTCTGGACGAAAAACAATTTTGATACGAGAATCTTGAGCTGCATATTTTTCTAATAATGGACGAACCGTAACATCAGTCGAATGATCATCCGCCATACACAATTCCCAATGAGTGTAAAATTGTTTTTGGACCGATTCGATACATTTAGCGAGCCATTTTTCTTCTACATTGTAGACCGGCATTAATATAGAAATGACTGGTTGATACTCAAAAGCAGCAATCTCTGCTTTGATCGCCTCAACATCCCAGTTTTCATTTTCAACGATCCACTGTTGGTAGCTTTGATCCGATTGTTTTACTTGTTCCAACGTCACCCGTCGAAGTGTGTTTTTTAATCCATTCCGCTTTAAATATCCGAGAGCTTTTCGTGCTTTCCCGTAGAAGCGTTGAAGCTGCAAAGGTTGTTTGGGTTCCTTCAAAATATTTTCGTTTGGAATAAATGTTTTGATTTGTTTATGCTCACCGAAGACAAAATCCAGCACAATTTCCTTGGTTGGATTAGCAACCTTGATCATGATAGTAAAGCCCATGGCTAAACTCGCACTAGTTTTATGAGCAGCTGCTACGTCTGAGCGAGGATAAAACTCAGTTTTATCCTCGACAACATTATTTTTTTGGATAGTTAATACAGGTAATTTCTTTGCTTCTAAATCAAGGGCCCAACCTTTAACTTCTAATTGTTTTGTTTCTGGTTGATACTTGCATTGATCAATGCAAACTTGTTCGTGTTTTGCCATCGGATTAACCTCCTATGCTGAATTGATTTGGATTGATCAATGGATCGTTCAATTCGTGAGAATATTTTTCTGTTAAAGCAACATATGCATCTTTTTTAACACTAAAATGATTTTCTCCAGGATAGCGAACTTCAAAATACGGATCAAAAATCATTTTTTTATGTCCTTGAGCCAAACGGATTGAAAGATCAATCCCTTTGATTTGGAACGGCAAACTCATATCGAAGCCGCCCAAGGCTAAAAAATCTGTCTTGCGAATGATTAAACAATCTTCCGTAGCAGTATAAATTTCTCGTGGCAACGTTGGTCGGAAATAAGTTCCAATCGTTTTATTTGATAAGCCTTGCTGTTCATAGACAATTCGTTCGTTGGCAGGATCAATAATTACTCCACAATTTAAAATAGCTTCGTCTTTACTAATAATTTTACCTGTTACAGCACCAACATTAGGCAAGCGAACAAAATTCATGGCTTCCTTCAACCAACTTATTTTAGTTGGCACTAGTTCTTCCGTTAGAAAGACTAAAAACTCACCTTCTGCATCTTTGGCTAACTCATTTTCATCTTTACCATCAAAGGTTTTGATCCGTCCATCACTTACTATTGAATTATTAACTAGAATTTCAAAATCCGGCCAATCAGTCATTAATAATTCTCGGAGTTGTTTTTCATTTGTTTTTCCGCTAATAATAATTGAAACTTTTGGCGTTGTTTCATATTTAAAATCAATTTTATACGCACCGTAATTTTTTGTCATAGAGACGGTGCCTTCTAAGTCACGGCGTTCAACCGCCGCTTGCAAGGCATTTTGTCCAGCGACATAGGCATATTCCTTACTTTGAGGGTCCATCGCCACTGAGGTCTCGATAGTGCGCCAATGGTAAAGAATATTAGGAATATGATAAATCTCTTTGGCTGTCTCTGTTGCTCGCAATACAAAATCATAATCTTGACTGCCGTTGAATTCAGTTCTTAATCCACCAATTGTATCCAGGATCGAACGCTTCACCACGACAAAATGAGTAATATAATTATGGCCCAGTAATAGCGTCTCATTCCAATTAGGTTTGAAAAATGGATCAAAACGTTTGCCACTTATAGATAACTTATCCTCATCCGTGTAAATAAATTCGCGCTTTTGATCTTCATTTAATGCGGTTACTACTTCCAGTAAGGCTGTGTCCGCCAAAATATCATCATTATCTAAAAAGCCGACATATTCACCCGTTGCAATCTCAATCGCTGAATTGGTCGCCTCTGAAATGTGCCCATTTTTTTCTCTCAAGACAAGCTTCACTCGTTCATCATTAGCGGCTAATTCTTGTAATAAAGGTTTTATATGTTCTTTAGGTGATGCATCGTCTGCTAAGCATAATTCCCAATTAGAATAAATCTGATCAGTTAGTGATTTGACACAAGCTCGCAGCCATTTTTCATCGACATTATAGACAGGTACCACAAGAGAAATTTTAGGTTGGAAAGTCAGTTGATCCGCTACTTCGATTGATTGGGCCCGCATGGGTTTCTCCACTTTCATTATCCACTCTTCATAATTAGCACTTTGATGTTTAGAGCGTTGATAATTTTTTAGCGCCCCTGAAATGCCATTACGTTTAATAGAGCCCAATAATCGACGAACTTTTTTCAAAGATGGTGTAGTCGTTGTTTGATTATTTTTTACCAAAACCGGAAAAAGCTGATCTCGTTCGTCTAACACAAATAGCTTGAGACTATTTGCAACTTGCATGTCTTTAATTGTCAGAATAAAGCCAAATTTTTCAGTTGAAGAAATATCAAAAACTTCATTCACATCTGGACGATAAATGCGATTAAGTTGGATTTGTTTCATCGATTCAGCCAATAAAAAGTCTAACGGCTGCTGAGCCAATTCTGAGAACCCCCAGCCCTTAATGATCGCTTCATTTTCAGAATCATTATTTTCGATGGATTCAATCATTAACTTAATTCCTTTAATATCACTAATCGCTTCAACATAAGGAATATTTTTTACTTGATAATCATATTGATCCAAATAACTCAGTTTTAATGATAACAAACGATTTTTTTCTTTTTCTTTCACAACGTCTTCCATTAATTGGACTTCAGAAGGAAAAAATTCTTCTTCATTTAGGACGGCGACGTTTACTGAAAATTCTTTCCCAGCAACATTTGGTCCGTCAATCACTACAAATGGTTCTTCTGTAATGTTTGGAAACATCAATAAATCTTCCTGGTACCATGAAGCATTCGTTTCCTCAATACTAATCAATTGATTGTTAACAACAATTGAAAGCCGAATTGTAGCAGGAACCTTCCCAATTACGATTCTCAATTTTTCTACATTTTTTGGTGCTAGGTGCGTCGTCATTTTGTTTTCACCTGTATGATTATTAAAAATGTAGGGTTCAATTTGAAATTCACCATCAATCAAGTAGGCCAGTTGCATTTGTTTATTGTAATTAGAATTCATCGGCTCAACCCGCTCCGGATTTTCAACTGGCTCTTTTCGCAATGCATAAAAATATTGATAGACCTCTCCAAAAGGACGATTCTTAAAATCATAACGGATAATTTCTGGTAATTCTTCGTAGCTGGCCGATAATTCATTCTGTCCGACTTGCGAGTAAGTGAAATCTTCTCGACGTATCGTTAATCCGATTCGACCAAATAATTCTTCAAATCCTTGTTGTGTATAGAAACTATTGTGTGTGCGGTCTAGGAGACCATATTGTTTCCAATCAAGCTTATTATTAAATAAATCGATCATGACTGAATTATGAGCTAAGTTAGGAAATGTGAGTAGTATTTCACCATTTGGTGCTAAAAACTTACTTGCTTCTTGTAACGCCTTTTCGGAATCCGTCAGATGCTCTAAGACATCGGCAAAGACGATAAAATCAAAGCTTTTCCCTGCAAAGTGACTGTTCCATTTATATTCTTCGATGTTTCCTAAAAAGCCGTCCTGAGCAAAGCTCATGACGTGCTTAAATAAGACTGGATCAAATTCTACGATCGATACATTACATTTCTTTTCGTTGATTAAATACTGGGTCATCCGACCATTACCTGGACCAAATTCCAACACTGAAGAGCCTTCAGTGATTTGACTGATAATTTTTCCAACGCTTGTATGTTCTTCCAGGGACAAATCAAAATCATACTTCATAACTAAATCGTATCCTTCCATTTATGATCCAAGACTACGATGCCCTCACCAACATACTTACCAGAAATAAACATCGTTAGGTATCTTGTTTTATAAACTAAAGGCACCGTTGCATTCTCCTCAAAAACGGCGACATCAAAATAATACTCGCCACCTAAAAGTGCCATTTTTTCATACTCCAAATAAAAGACATTTAAACCTTTTTTCCAAGGGATCGACTCTTCGTCTAATAACGTATTCAGCCCACAAACATAATTATTGTCTACAGTACGAATCGCTACACCTAAAACTGGTTTTTTTATGCTATCATCTTTCACGTTATATGTTACTTTAACAACTACTTTGCTATCTTGTTCGACGATTTCTAACGGATGCAACTCTCCATCAAGAAGTTCTGCGGATTTAACCTCAACGATATCGTAAGCCGAGAACTCTTCGAAACTAGAGCTATCACGATCCACCGTTTTCAATGATTTTTTCTTCAAGAAATTCTCATAGTCTTCCGTGATTTCCATCGTATCTCCTTCTGCTTCCACCACACCATTCTTTAGCCAATACACGCGATCGCAAAAACGACGAACAGCATTGACATCGTGAGAAACAAAAAGAATCGTTTTGCCAGCATTACGCAACTCAGTGAATTTCTCCATACATTTCAATTGGAATTCTAAGTCACCCACCGCCAACGCCTCATCGACGATTAGAATATCTGGGTCGACATTGATTGCTACAGCAAATGCCAAGCGCACAAACATCCCACTAGAATAAGTTTTGACTGGTTGATATAAATGATCGCCAATATCCGCGAAATTAATAATGTCATCGACTTTTTCAGCCATTTCTTCTCGGGAATAACCTAATACCATCCCATTAAGAAAAATATTTTCATACCCGCTATATTCTGGATTAAAACCTGAACCAAGCTCAAGCAAGGCGGCAATATTTCCTTTGATTTTCAATTCACCACTTGTCGGTGTTAAAACGCCCGTGATAATTTTTAAAATAGTTGATTTACCTGATCCGTTTTCTCCAATAAAACCAACCATTTCTCCTTTATTCACTTTAACATTCACATCATTCAGAGCGTAAAAAATTTCATGATAGATTTTTCTAGTCACACTCAAAGCCTCTTTCAATCGGTCCGAAGGCTTTTTATACATATCATATTTCTTTGTTAAATGGTTAATTTCAATTACTGTCTCAGTCATGTCGTTTTATCTCCTTATAGAACGTCAGAAAAATGTGGTTTCAAGCGTTTGAACACAATGCTACCGACCACTAATAAAATTATAGTCACTAGCCAAAAATAGATTGACAGTAAAGGTTTTTCCCAAAACCATTGCTCGCCAAAAAAAGCATCCCGATAGCCTTGGACTACGTAGAACATAGGATTAAATTTTAAAATGAATTGAATGGTTGGGTGAGCGGCAAATTGGTTAATACTCCACAACACAGGAGTACCCCACATCAATGCTTGCATTATCACACCAATAAATTGATTGATATCTGGGAAGAATGGTTGAATGGATGAAGTAATCCAAGTCAATCCAGTTAAGAACATCATCATACTAAATAAATAATAAAACATTTGTAAGGTATGTAAACCAGGCATTTCATGATTAAACATCGCAACAATAAAGGCAATCACAATAAAAAAGACATGCATGTACAATGCCGAAAAGAGTTTCACCGACGGTAAAATACGAATATTAAAAACAACTTTTTTTACTAGATAACTATATTCACGAAAGACATTTGTAGCAGACCCAAGTACTTCCGAAAAATACATCCATGGAACCAATCCCGTCAACAAGAATACGATAAATGGATACTTGCCGTCTGTCATTTGTGCTTTAAAGCCGACGCCAAAAACAAACCAATAAGTAATAACCATCACTAACGGATTTGCGAAGGCCCAAAAAATTCCTAATGCCGACCCTGCATATCGTGCTTTAAAATCATTCACAGAAAATTGTTTCAATAAGGTACGATTTTGAAAAATTTCTTTAAAAAAACTCAGTAAGTCTTTAAACATTTTTTTACCTCTCATCTAGCTCTTGTTTGATTATTTTCACTGTTGATTAACGTTATTATTCTACAGAAAGAAGTATATAAAAGCAAGGTCACAAAAAAAAAGCTTAGATGTTTAAGAGCATCTAAACTTTTTTTTAAGGTTTATTGTCGACGGCTTCTTCTCGTCTGTGGTATTTCAATTTCCGATTCTTCAAAATCTTCAAATTTTTCATAGTAATATTCGCGAGGCTCTTCAAACTTCAAGTTTTTCTGCCAAGCCAAGCCTAATAAACAAAAGGTGATTGGAATCCAATAAGGAGCCACTAAAGTGTCCTCCATTGTGGATTGCAGAAGAACTGCAAAAAAAGCAATGATAAAACTGAATTGAAAAGCCTCTGTGTCTTCTTTAAGAATAAGTTGCCAGATATTATATAAAATGAACAGACTTATTAAAACCAAACCAACTAAGCCAAATTGACCTAATGTCGCATTATAACTATTATGATTACCTAAAACTTGCTCCCCACGTTTAAATGTGAAAGGTGGCATTCCAACCAAAAATTGTTCCTTTACTTTGAAAAGCAAATCATAAAAATTTTTCCAAATATCCTCTCTTCCGGTAAATAAATCGATGTTACTCGAATTAGCTAAAAAAAGCGATAAAGGAAAAATTCCAATCAAGAAAATGCTATATCCAAATCCGTAAATCCATCTGATCTTAATTTTCAAAAAGTTAGGCCAACTATCAAAAAAAACAAAAACTGCGACAGCAATAAATGCGGCTTGTGATTGGACCACCCATGTGCAAGCTAAAGCTACTAAATAACATGGATACTTTAAAAGTTTCGCCCAAGACAACTCTAATGACTCCAACAAAGTAATCAGTATAAAACTAGAACACATTATACTACTGCCGATGGTATTAGTATTGATCCAAATCTCTTGTAACTTATTACTTTTATTCCAAATACTAAGACCCGATGGTGGTGTAGGAATCTCCGTAAAAATTCGATACGCTGTAATTAATAGAACCATCATCATCAATCCTGCAAAGAGTATTCGCAACACTTTGTTAAAGTCCACCAATTTAAAATCGAGTACTATAAAGATAATTAAAGCAATCGTAATATCTTGAAAAAAATCAGCTTGCCTTAGCGCATCAAATTGATGATAAAAAACAATAGAAAGAATCGCGACAGCAATCCAAATAAAATCACCAATTCTTAGACGATAGCAATTCAGCAACAAAACAATTGTTGCACCGATTGGCATATAACGATTCATATGAGCATAGATATTAAACATTCCCTGTGTTCCAATCCCTTTAGTCCAAAGGAAAAAACATAGCAGTGTCATACCCATTAAAATTAGCGCACTGATTAAATTTAAAATAGTCGAGGTGCTTTGCTTCACTTGTTCCATTTCGTTCCTCCGAATTCAACTCAATACGAGTAGCCGTAATCATTAGGTACTGGTTGCGGAATGACTCCTTGAGAATTATCTGTTCCACCAACTGGATCAATTGGTTCTTCTGTTTGCGATGCATCTTCGGTAAAGCTCATGCGGAAAACTGACCACTTGTCTTTGTCCGGTCCATAGATACGTTTAAATTGCGCATAGCCAAGAGGATTATAATCCTCTAATGGTCGATTACTGATTACATATTTCAAGCCAAGCTTTTTGCAATCTGTAAAATTAAGATTTACTGTAAACATATCTGGCCGATCCAAATGGAATTTTGTTGGTTCAGCTGTAACAAATGCCCTAGTATGGGCATAGCGATTATACACTTTTTCTTCCTTATGCTTAGGATCAATTTCATGCCACAATTTCATATCCGGATAAAATCGGACTGAATTGATTGTATTAACGCCTAAAGCTGGAGTGAAATTATATAAATCCCCTTCAGATAACCACAGTGCATCTGGGTCTTGATGTTTGATCTTTACGATTTCTTCTGCCAAAGTTTTTTTATCAATTGCACCTGTTCCGTGAACAATTGGATTAACAAAAATTCCAGAAACTAAAACAATTATCCCTAAAGAAACGACAAACGTTTTTTTTAATTTAAAAAGCAAGCAAAGTAGAATAAGCGCAAAGCCGATCAATGTCAAATATGTTTCAAAATTATTGAAATACAGACTCATCACTGAAGTTACAACTGCATGAGTACCTAAAGCCATTACTAAACCAAATAAAATTAATTTTAACCAAGTAGGAACTTTAATGTATTTCCAAAAAAAGTTAATCGTCCATAGCGACCAAAGAACTCCGCCAAAACCAAGTGTCACTAATCCTCTGGTACTGGTGACATAGGTCAATAAGAGGACTTTTGCAATACCGTGACTATAGCCAAAAAATACCCATCCAAACATAAAACAGCAGAATAACCCTAGAATTCCACCAATATATTTTTCTCCTTTTCCTTTTTTGCTAAAAACAATAAACGGAGATAGCAGTAACGATAAGGGCAAGAAGTTAAAATAAGAAGCCACCTCACCGTTATTAGTCCCGTAAAAATTAAAGTCATCAAAAGGAATTTTCCAATTTGTTAAAAATAAGAAAAAATCTGAAGGCGGCCTTCCACCACCACCAGCTTCACGACGACCAGGATATAAGGTATTTAAAGTTGCGTCGATAGCAGTTTTAGAATTAGTATAAAAATGTAATAAAACAAAAGCAATAATCCCCAAGCCACCTAAGATAATTGGCAGATCCCATATATCCAAGACTATTTCTTTTCTAAAATGGATTAGTGTTCCAAACAGCCAAAATAGAATGAGATAAACTAACGGAACTTGGTGAGCAGGATAAAGCACCAAGACAAATCCTATTCCACTAATTACAATTATGATCATCATCAGTAATCGGAGCAACTTATTTTGATGACTAGCAATATAATAATAGCTTGCAACCATAAGCGCTAAAGTAAAGAACATCAGGTCCCCAACGTGCTGCATGAACCACCATTGAATCGATGGTGAATAAGTAATCCAAAAAGCACCTAGAAGTGCTAGATACTTATTCCGCTTCGTTAAAATCATTACTAGCTCAAAACTCAATAATAGCATGCCTATCAGCTTAAAACCCCAATAAAAAGATAATCCTCGCTCTTTTCCTAAAAAGAAAAATCCCCAGTTGAACGGTTTACCAATCACCGTTAAATCTTTAACCGGTGAGTTATAGGCGATGATCATATTTTGCCCCTCTTTGCTGTACTGTTTATTAACGACAGGGTAATCGTTTTCTACTTGAGAAAAATAAAACGGCGTTTGGACCATCCACTCATCTGATCGGACTTGCCGATTTTCACCAAAGATTACATCGGATTTTTTCCCATCGCTACGTTCCGAAACAATCTTATCCCAAGATCCGATTGAACTGCCATTCAAGTTGAAAACAACAATCAAGATAAGAAATAATAAACCCACCAAATAACGAAACCGAATAATTTGGTCTAATATCCACACAAAAGGATTCATTCTTTCATATGAGATATGCCTAGTTCTCTTTTGTGCTCTGCTTTCCATCTTTTCCTCCCAAAAATAAAAAAATAAATGTGCGTTTTGCATATCTAAATTTTCCAGTCACTAATTGTTTCGCCCCGCGAAGGAATAATTGCTGACGATATTTGAAAAATAAATTTGTTGCATATAAAGAATAATAACATTTTTCTGCTTGTAAGATTGTCTGATAGCGAAAAAAATTCATGTGTTCTGCATAATTAAGCACTGATAGCTGATGCTGAAGTTCTACTTTTAAAACCCTTACCTCTTTTCCTTCTGCAAAAATCCGCCAGCTTAGCCAATGATCCAAATAGTCCAGTGGGAATGCTAAATTGTAGCCGCCGATTTTTTTTAAGAAGTCTGTACGCACAGCAGTTGCAGAATTAATCACCATAATATCACTGGAATATGTTTGGTTGCCTTGAGGTAATGCACTATGTAACGGCCGTAGAGTATCACTGCGAACCGGCGAAATCTGCTGGTCCTGATCTTTTATGATCGGTGCAATCGCTACGGTCGAATCGGAAACTTTGGTGGAACAAGAAATTAGTTCGTTTAAATAGTCACCAGTCAGCGTGGTATCTTGGTCTAAGGTAACCAGCCAAGCTATCTCTTCCTTACTTTCTTCCAGCGCTCGATTATACGCTCTGGCCAAGCCAACATTTTCTTTGCTGTGATAATACGTGAAACGTTGGTCTAAACCTTGTCGCTCATTTGCTTTTTGACTATTGTCAAAAATTAAAACTTCTCGTATCTCAGGAAAAGCTGCTGAGGCAAGAAGTTTATTCAAGCTTATAATCGTTGACGATTCAGAGAATGTCATATTGTAAAGTACCACGACCATTTTAAACACACTTCTCACCTCGAGCTTTCTTATTGTTTCGCTTCTAGTTCAAGAAAGCTTGCTAAAGCTTCTTGCCAGGTTGGGATCTCAAAGCCTAGCGCTTTGGCTTTTTCTAAGTCCATGATTGAATATTGAGGACGAGTAGCTTTTTGCGGATATTCTGCCGAAGTTACTGGCGCTACCTCTACATCTGTATCTTTCAAAATTTCTTTGGCAAACTCATACCATGAGCAGCTATTTTCATTGGACAAATGATAAACGCCGAAACGTGCTTTTTCTTCGATCACATACGTCATGAATTCTGCCAATGTCCGTGTCCAAGTTGGACGACCAAATTGATCGTTAACAACGGTAAGACGATCGTGCGTCTTCGCTAAATTTTGCATGGTATAAATGAAGTTATGCCCATAAATACCAAAGACCCAGGAAGTACGGATGATATAATAATCCTCCATAATTTCTTGTACAGCTTTTTCGCCTAAAAGCTTGGTCCGGCCATACTCACTTAGCGGGTTGGTAGCGTCATCGACCTGATACATACCCTCTTTTTTAGTACCATCAAAAACATAGTCCGTGCTGATATATATCAACGTTGAGCCCGCTGCTTTGGCTGCTTCAGCTACATTACGTGTCCCATCGACATTGATTTTTTCATCTAACGCTTTGCCTTCATCCTCCGCTTTGTCAACGGCGGTGTAGGCTGCACAATGATAAATGATTTCTGGCTTCATATCGGTGATGAATTTATATGTACCTTCTTTGTCGGTAATATCTAACTCATCCGCATCGGTTGAAACATACTCGATTTTCTTTTCATCCAGCAAATGACGCAGCTCTGTACCTAATTGTCCGTGACCACCTGTAATTAAGATCATCTAAATCTACTCCTTACTTCTATATAAAGTTTGTATCCTTACGCTAATAAATGAACCTATTTTTAGCTTCAGTTCGCGTATTATTTTTCTAGTGACGCTAGGCATGAAGCAAAACTGACAGCTCATTCCTTTTAAGAATGAACTTTTTCAAAAGGCGAAAAAGTTCGATTGATTCTCATTCCACATACCATTTTTCTAATCCCGCTAAAGCGCGAAGAAAAACTGGCAAAAAAGGCAGGTTAGACCTGCCTGATTTAGTTTGGATTATTGGCCGTTTTTGGCGTAATTGGTTTCAACTGCTTCTTTTTCTGCACGCCACCAATCTTCGTGTTCGCTATACCATTTGATCGTATCTTTCATGCCTGCGCGGAAGTTGGTGAACTCTGGGGTCCAGCCTAGTTCTTCACGAAGCTTGGTTGAATCGATAGCGTAACGCAGATCGTGTCCGGCACGATCCTTCACGTGATCGTATGCGTCTTTTGGTTGGCCCATCTCTTCTAAGATGATCTCCATTACGGTCTTATTGTCTTCTTCGCCATCGGCTCCGATTAAATAGGTTTCGCCGATTCTGCCTTTAGTCAAAATTGCCCAAACAGCAGAAGAATGATCATTCGTATGGATCCAGTCACGCACATTTTTGCCATCGCCATAAAGTTTTGGCCGAATACCACTTAGAATATTCGTGATTTGGCGAGGAATAAATTTTTCGATATGTTGATACGGTCCGTAATTGTTGGAGCAGTTTGAGATCGTTGCTTGTAAGCCGAATGAACGGACCCACGCTTTGACTAGCAAATCTGAACCAGCCTTTGTTGATGAATAGGGACTTGAAGGGTTATAAGGTGTTTCGGCTGTGAATTTTTCGCCTTCACCTTCGCCATGTCCAGGCAAATCTTCTCGTAGTGGAAGATCGCCATAAACTTCATCGGTCGATACATGGTGGTAGCGGACGTTGTTTTTACGGCACGCTTCAATCAATGTATAGGTTCCAATAATATTAGTTTGCACAAATGGGAATGGATCTTTCAATGAATTATCATTATGAGATTCTGCTGCGTAGTGTACAACTGCATCCGTCTTTTGGACTAAACGCTCGACTAACTCTGCATCAGCGATATCTCCGACGACTAATTCCACTCGATCTTCAGGTAATCCAGCAAGATTTTCTTTGTTGCCAGCGTATGTTAATTTGTCTAAGACTGTCACGTGGATCTCTGGATGATTATTAACAACATAATGAACGAAGTTTGACCCGATAAAGCCTGCTCCGCCAGTTACGATAATATTTTTCATCTAATTCTCTCCTTAAATCTCACCATATACGAAAGGATTTTCAGCTTCAAATTCTTTCAAGGTTGGTTGTTTCGCGTCTTTTTCTGAAGTAATGGCTTTTTCAATGTCAATAGGCCAATCAATCGCTAAATCTGGATCAGCAAATGAGATGCCTCCATCAGCTTCAGCGTCATAATAATTGTCGCATTTATACATGAAGTTCACATCCGGTGTCAAGGTCACAAAACCATGAGCATAACCACGAGGAACAAGTAATTGACGATGATTGTGTTCTGACAAGATATAGCCTTCCCACTCACCATAAGTTGGGCTGCCTTTTCTAATATCCACGATCACATCAAGTACGGCGCCTGTGACTACTCGAATCAATTTTGTTTGGGCTGATTGGCCTTTTTGAAAATGCAGACCCCGAAGTACACCTGGTTGCGTCGAAAGTGAATGATTGTCCTGAATAAAATCAAAATCAATGCCGGCTGCTTTAAAATCTTCTACTGAAAAGCTTTCCGTAAAGAAGCCGCGATGATCTCCAAATACAGCAGGTTCGATAATTTTTACATCTTTAAGCTTGGTTTCTGTTACTTTAATTTTTCCCATTCTAATCCTCTTCTGCTAAACGTAATAAGTATTGTCCGTATTGATTTTTCTTCAACGGCTGTGCCAATTCAACTAATTGTTCTTTAGTAATATAGCCCATCCGATAAGAAATTTCTTCTAAACAAGCGACTTTCAAGTTTTGACGTTTTTCGATTGTCGAGATAAAGGTCGATGCTTCTAATAATGATTCATGGGTGCCTGTATCTAACCAAGCAAAGCCACGACTCATGACTTCAACAGATAATTTATTGCGTTTCAAATATTCTTTGTTAACGTCGGTGATCTCTAATTCCTCACGTTCAGAAGGTTGAATATTTTTCGCAATCTCTACAACTTCATTGTCATAGAAATACAAACCTGTTACAGCATAATGTGATTTTGGTTGTTCGGGTTTTTCTTCAATGGAAACAGCCCGCATTTCTTCGTCAAATTCTACAACGCCGAAACGTTCTGGGTCGTTGACGTGATAGCCAAAGACAGTCGCGCCTTCGGTTTTCTTAGCCGCCCGTTGCAGCATCCGTGATAAGCCGTCGCCATAATAAATATTATCGCCTAAAACTAAGCAGACGCTATCGTCACCGATAAATTCTTCACCAATGATAAAGGCTTGCGCCAATCCATCAGGGCTTGCTTGAACCGCGTATTCGATGTGGATACCTAATTCATGACCATCACCAAATAGATTTTCAAATCTCGGTGTGTCTTGTGGTGTTGAGATGATCAAGATTTCATTGATTCCCGCTAACATTAAGGTTGACATTGGGTAATAGATCATCGGTTTGTCATAGACTGGCATTAATTGTTTCGACGTTGCTTTGGTTAATGGGTACAAACGAGTTCCACTGCCCCCAGCTAAAATAATTCCTTTCATGGTTACGCTCCTTGTTGAAAATGTAATAGCTTGCTTTATACAAAAGCATCCTTTCAGATGCACACGAACACATTATACCTGATGTTCAGTAGCAGAAGAATCTTTTTGCTATTTTTTTTTGATTTCTTTTATTCTTTTTCTCACCAACTGCAACGCATTCCAACGCCATTTAAATTGTTGAATTCGCGAGGCGGTCGTTTTAATCTCTGAAGCATTCAGACCGTGACGGCGGTAATAGACTAATTGATCTGGGATAAAAACCACACCATGATGATAATCCGCCAACAAGCCGATCCACATATCATGCATCGGCACATCCGGTGGAATCGGTAAAATCGTCGTTTTTAAGTCTGAACGAAAGGCCATCCCCGCTCCAATGTAGCTGCTCTTTAAAAGATTGTGCCAAAAGCCGGCGTGCGTTTTACGCATCGCTTGATAAGACGGCACCAGCACTTCAAAATCGTTGTCTACAATGATCAAGTCGGAAACGACCACTTGGGTTGATGAATTTTCAAAAAACGGCAAGGTCTTTTCAACTTTATCCAGCTGCCAAACATCATCTTGATCACTTAAAAAAATAATCGGGTTGCTACTTTTCTGAATAGCGTTGGCAAAATTACCGATCAAGCCCTGTCCTTGGTTTTGAAAAAGCTTGATTCTAGTATCGGTTTTTTGCAAATCTAATAAAAATTCCCACGTCCCATCAGTTGAATGGTCGTCGGAAATAATCAACTCATCATTAGTAGAAAGCTGTGGGAATATGCTGTTCAGTTGTTCTTCAATAAAGTGGCGTCCATTGTATGTCGCCATACAAACGGAAACCCGCATTGCGGACTGCTTGTGCATACCCTACCTCCCGATTCAGAAAAATTCCCAGCCCCATTTTTGAAAATATTTTCCCATGGACTGTAAAAAAATAAAAAATAATTTGCGGCTCTTAACCGCTCCTCGTTCGTACAAATGAACGACGGAAAATTGTGGGCTGTACAGAGCCTTATAGCCTGCCGCCTCCATTTTACGACATAGATCATTGTCCTCAAAATACATAAAATAGCGCTCATCAAAGCCTTTGATCTGATTGAACTTCGCTAGATCAACCACCATGAAGCTGCCGGAGATCATGCGCACATAGCTATCCTGATCATCTGGCAAATCACGGCATTCAAAGGTTGTTAATCGTTTTTGAAAGCTCTTTTTGACAAACTTAAAGGGAATAAACCGCAATATATAATCAAATACGTCTAAATGATTACGAATCAAATATTGGGTCGTCCCGTCTTGGTTTAAGATTTTCGGTGCCAATAAGCCGCAGTCTGTATGCTGGGCTAGATGAGCAACCATTTTGTTTAAATGATTCTCAGACAAAATAATATCTGGGTTAAAAATAATTCCATAACCTTCGGCAGCTAACAGATTGGCATTGTGGCCGAAGCCAAAGCCTTTATTTTCTGGATAAAAGGTGATCGTCACAAAAGAATAGGCTAGATATTTTTCTAAGCGTTCTCGATAATCTGCTTCAGAAGCATTATCAAAAATTTTAATTTGGATCGCTGAAGCATCACCAATTGTCGTGATCAAGGCATCCAAGCTCATAAAAATCTTATCGCTATTATGGGTCACGATGCTGACAGTCACATCATTCTTTTCATTACTCATAAAGGACGTCAACACTCATTTCTTGAAATATTTGTGCAGCACTTGGCTACGGTATTCTTTGTTTCCGAAAAAGCGGAAGCTCTTAGTAATAAAACTATATTTTTCACTGATTAAACCAATCAGCTCTAGCAAAAAGGCAAAGGCGAAGACCATTGCAATAATCAACACGATCGTTCCAAACCGACTAGTATAGTTCAATAGCAGTGCTACAAAGGAGAATAAGATCGCAATTCCATAAATGGTCAAAACTGCACCACGATGGGTAAAACCTAAGTTTAACAGACGATGATGCAAGTGCTGTTTATCCGCAACAGAGATTGGCATATTCTTGGCTTTCCTTCTGACCATTGCAAAAAAGGTATCCGTTACCGGCACTCCTAGAATGATCAAAGGTGTGATCAATGAGATAAAAGTAACATTTTTCAACCCTTGCAGCGTTAAGACTGCGATCATAAAGCCTAAAAACAAAGCCCCTGTATCCCCCAAATAAATCTTGGCAGGATGGAAATTATATGGAAAGAACCCTAAAATACTTGCAACTAAACAAAAAATTGCTAACGAAATAAAGACTTGCGAAGAATGCAAGAAGAAATAACCGATCACTCCGATCGTCGTCAGCCCAATGATCGAAACACCAGAGGCCAGCCCATCGAGACCATCGATTAAATTCACCGCATTCGTAATCCCGAAAATCCAAAACACTGTCACAGGCAAACTCAACCATTCAAGATTGATTCGGCCAAGTAGAGGCGCCGTAAAAAAGTCAAAGCGGATTCCAGCAAAATAATAAATAATAAGTGCAGCAATTAAAATCCCCAAACTTTTTTGTCGTGGCGTTAGCTCAAATTTGTCATCCAATAATCCTGTGATCACGATGACCAGTCCACCGAGTAAAATTTTGCTGATGTAGCCAAAAGGAATCACACCGCGAAATAAAACAAGGGAAGAAATCGCGAAGGTGATAAAAATAGGCAAGCCGCCAGCACTAGGCATTGGCACTTGATTCATTCGGCGGGCATTGGGATTATCCACTAGTCCAGTCTGGACTGAAATAATTTTAAAAATCGGGGTTAAGATCAACGCGATCAAAAACGTTAAAACGTATTTAATAATCAGCCCGAAGGATACTAACATACTGCCACCTGCCTTTTTTCTAAAAATTATTATAACGGATTGCAGCTTCATTACAAGGTTCTATCTGAAACTTACAAAAAAGCTTGAACTTATTTTTTCTTTCTTTTTTTGATAACGCGTGTTTTTAGTTTGTTAAACCATTTATTGACTCGGTTAGAACCTTCTACCACTTCTTCACCTGTTCGATATTCTTCTAAGGTCACATTCAATACGCCACCTAAAATAATAATCGTCGCAGCAAAATTCAGCCAGAACATCAAGACGATAAAACTTCCGATGATTTGATAACCAGAAACTCGTTGAGCAAACGTTTGCGCGTACAAGCTAAAACCTTGAGCCAGAACAATCCAGCCAACTGTGGCAAAAATCGTCCCTGGAAGTGCATATTTGATCCGGACATGTGCATTTGGAATAACGACATATAAACCGCCTAAAATAACTAATAATCCAATTAAAGTAACTGGCCAGCGCAATGTCAAAAAGGTATCAATAATACCCGGTGAAAAATTCAGTAATTGCTGTAAAGCGTCTAAGATCACTTGTCCCGCACTGAAAAATAAAGCGACAGCAATAATCGCCATCATCAACACACCGACGATCCCCACCGAAACGATCCGGCTAATCACGAAATTTCCGCGGTCCTCCACACCATACGCTCTATTTAACGCCGTTTGGAGGGCATTGATACCGCGACTCGATGACCATAATGCGGCCAAGACCGAGATTGATAGCATTCCTCCCGAAGTATTTTCCAGCAGCCCTGTAATCGCCGGCTTTAGAAAACTAAAAACATTCGGTGGGATTGCTTCACTTAAATATGGCAAGACCGTCTCTGGGGTAACATTAAAATACGGCAGTAAATTTCCAACAATAATTAGTATCGGGAAAAAGGACAGCAACAAATAATAGGCAACTACCACGGAGCGGTCGCCTATTTCTGTTTCTGCCAAATGTTTTTGGATCGATTGGATAAAATCCATTAATTTCTTATTTTCTTTAATCTTATCTATTGGTCCCATAACATCCTCGTCGTCCTAATAAGTTCCTTCTTCACCTTGTGAAGTCAAAATTTTCGGACCTTCTTTAGTAATTGCTAAAGTGTGTTCGTATTGTGCACTCCAACCACCATCTTTGGTGTAAGCTGTCCAGCCATTAGGATCCATCTTCATTTGCCAAACGCCGGTATTAATCATCGGTTCGATGGTGATAACCATGCCTTCTCTTAAACGTAACCCTTTACCTGCTACTCCGTAATGAGGAATTGCTGGCTCTTCATGAATCGTTGGCCCAATGCCATGTCCGACAAAATCACGAACAACTGAAAAGCCTTCGCCTTCAGCATAGGTTTGGATCGCATGACCGATATCTCCGATTCGGTTTCCTACTTGTGCTTGTTCAATCCCTAGATACAACGCTTTTTTGGTGACCTCCATTAAGCGTTCGATCTCAGGTGAAACCTCTCCCACCGCATAAGACCAGCAAGAATCAGACATCGCGCCTTTATATTCCACACACATATCGAGCTTAATCAAATCGCCCTTTTTCAATGGCTTCTTGCGGGGAAATCCATGACAAATTTCGTCGTTGATGCTGCAGCAAGTCGCGTATTCATAGCCTTCAAAACCGATTTGTGCGGCAATTCCGCCGTGACTTTCAATAAAGTCTTTGACAAATTTTTCAATTTCCATACTGGTCACACCAGGTTTAATAAAATCACGTAAATGACGATGTACGTCTGCTAATAATTCGCCAGACTCGTCCATCATTTCGATTTCACGGGGTGATTTTAATGTAATCATGTTCTCGTCTCCTTAAATGTAGTCATTTTTTCTGGTGAAAAAATGAGGTGGATGTTTCTTTCCGTAATGATTTATGTCATTCACCGATTGTCCATTCAGGTTAATTTTTACTTTCTTTCCTGTTAGGAACGGGGTAAAAACTAGACCAACATCCTTTTTTCATCTTGTTTATTTTAACATAACCCTATAAAGCGAACAAATGGTTAGAGAGCAGTCATTTCCTTTTGATTTCTATTTTGATATAATGACCATAAATTTGGCTTAAAGTTACGGATTTCATCTTCTCCCCAATCAAATTCCGAAAGCAATTTGATTCTTCCTGAAATGGAGAAAAAAGTGGGTTTCATTGGATGAGACACGGGACAAAGACCAAACTATTTTTTCTATCAGAAAAAATAATACATGGACATAAAGCAAGGAGGAATTTTTTTTGACAGTAGCAAAAATCGTTTATGCCAGCATGACGGGAAATACCGAAGAGATCGCCGACATCGTGGCCGAAGCTTTTGAAAATTTAAATATTGACGTAGAAATCGACGAATGCACACAAGTCGAAGCGGAGGATTTTGAAGACGCTGATATTTGTGTCGTTGCAACCTATACTTATGGTGAAGGCGATTTGCCAGACGAGATCGAAGACTTTTATGAGGACCTAAAAGAACTGGACCTTACTGGAAAAATATTTGGGGTCTGCGGTTCTGGCGATACCTTCTACGATCAATACTGCAAATCGGTCGATGACTTTGACGCCGTCTTCGAAAAAATCGGCGCGACTCGCGGAGCGGATAGTGTAAAAGTCGAGATGGCAGCTGAAGAAGAAGACATTGAAAACTTAGAAGCCTTCGCGAAAAAAATCGCCGATGCAGCTTCGTAAAATACTATTTGGGGATGAGCTCGTTGTTGCTCATCCTTTTTTATTAACTAAACTTCGTTGTCAAAGAAGGAAACATTTTATTCCTTGGAGACTCTTTCTTTTGAGAAAACGTAAGAAATGCTATGATAGTTCTAACGAAATGGAGGGGTTGAAATGACGTTACCTAATTTTGAAACATTGTTAAAAAAATACGCCCATTTAATTACAAAGGTTGGTGTGAATATCCAAAAAGATGATACGGTTGTTGTCTATGCCAGTGTGGAACAAGCTGAGCTTGCCCGACTAGTAACAAAAGAAGCCTATCAACTTGGTGCTGCAGAAGTGATCCTACAATGGAACGATGACACCGTTCAACGAGCATTTTTAAGTCATGCGGCAGAAGATCGGATTATGGAAGTGCCGGCTTATAAAGTCGATGAAGCCAACGTGTTTGCGGAAAAACGCGTGACCCGAATCAGTATCGTTTCACAAAATCCCGATGCATTATTAGGTGTAGACACAAATCGGGTCGCAGCTTACCAAGCCGCACGAGGAAAAGCCTTGCAAGCTGTCATGGAAGCGACGCAATCCAATAAATTGCGTTGGACCGTGGTTGCGGCAGCTAGTCCAGCTTGGGCCAGCAAAGTTTTTCCCGATCTTTCTTCAAGTGAAGAACAAGTAGATACACTTTGGGATGAGATTTTTAAAACCACACGAATCTACGCCGAGGATCCCGTTGCAGCTTGGGAAGAACACGACGCAGCGATGCGCAAGCAAGCCGAGCGCTTGAATAAGGAACAATTTTCGGCGTTGCATTACACAGCGTCAGGAACAGATCTCACGATCGGCTTACCAGAAAATCATGTCTGGGAAGGTGCTGGCAGTTTTGCGGCAGATGGTAACGAATTTATGGCCAATATGCCAACTGAAGAAGTCTTCACCGCTCCGGATCGCAATCGAGTGGACGGCTATATCACTAGCACCAAACCACTAAGTTATGCGGGAACAACGCTTAACGAAATGAAATTCACCTTCAAAGACGGCGAAGTCGTGGAATTTTCTGCTAAGGACGGCGCGGATGTCTTAGCTTCTTTATTAGACATTGACGAAGGGGCCAAACATCTAGGCGAAGTCGCTCTTGTACCAGATCCTTCACCGATTTCACAATCAGGGATCACTTTCTTCAATACCTTGTTCGATGAAAATGCTTCAAATCATTTGGCGCTTGGTGCAGCCTATCCATTCAGCGTCGAGGGCGGGACAGAAATGACGAAAGCCGAGTTAGCCGCTGCCGGCTTAAACAGCAGCCAGACCCATGTCGACTTCATGGTCGGTTCTAATCAAATGGATATCGACGGGATTCGTAAAGATGGCTCTAAAGTACCAATCTTTAAAAATGGTGATTGGGCTTAAAAAAGCTACCAGCATTATTTTTTAACAACAATTTATTTCTTTGTCCAGTAGAGTAGCAAATTGTTCTATATTAATAGCATCATAAACTTTTACTGGTAAAAATCATCTTTTCTACCAGTATTTTGGCGACATTCTTTCCTAGAGTACATACTAGTATTTTGGTATTTATTCATCTTTTTTACAAGCTACACATGTCCAACAAATGGTCATTGTGGTTCTCCTAAAGGCTTGATTTGAAACTAAAAAGAACTTGAGCAATAGTTTTTTCAATCTGTAGTGACCCCGAAAGTTAGATTTTTTGTCTAACTTTTTGGGGCACTGCAGTCACGTGCTCGAGTTCCTTTTAGTTGGTTTTAGTAATTATTACATCACTTGGTTTAACATCCTCGCCAAAGAATGGTTTCAAGGTTTCATTATAAGCTTTTTCAAAGAAACCTTCCTTGTTCAATTTTTTGATATCTTTATTCACCCATTTTAAAAGTGACTTATTCCCTTTTTTAATACCTGGGTTGATGGTTGACACTTCCCCGACTTCTTTGATTCCCACTGTATAATCTGGATTCTCCTTAGTCCAAGCATAGAGATAGGTATTGTCATCAGCTAAAGCTTGTGCACGTCCATCGGTTAATGCTTGAAATTGTTGACTTTTAGATTCATATTTTTCTAAATTAACATCTGGATATTTCTTCGTAAAATATGTTTCAGCAGTTGTTCCTTTAGTTACAATCAATTTCTTATCATTCAATTGTTTCGCTTTAGTTATCTCTGCATTTTTTGGTGATACAACGCCAATACCAACTTTCATATAAGGTGAAGCGAAGTCAACGACTCGTTTACGCTCAGGTGTTTTGGTAAAGTTTGCTAAAACTAAATCCACTTTATTAGATTTTAGCGCGTCTACTCGTTCTTCCGCGTTGACGACGGTAAATTGAATTTTAGTTTCATCACCTAATAGGTCTTTGGCTAATCGTTTAGCTAAATAAATATCATATCCTTGATTGTTGCCCTTGGCATCCAAGTATCCATATGGCGATAAATCGCCAAAGACGGCTACTTTCAAAGTTCCACGTTTTTTGATGGCACTGACCGACGATGGATTACTCTCAGCATGGACGGTCTTCGGTGTAAAACTTGCTGCTAAACCAATTGCTAAGATTGCTAAAATGCCTACCCATATTTTTTTCATTTTATTTCCCACTCTCTTTTTTTATTATAGATTTGCGAAGTCTAAACTTCGCAAAAATTGATACGCTCGTTCTGTTTCTGGTGCTTCAAAAAATTGTTTTGTAGCTCCTTCTTCTACAATTTGACCCTCCGCCATAAAAATGATGCGATCACTAACTAGCCGTGCAAACTCCATTTCATGAGTAACAATCAATAGTGTTTTATCTGTCTTCGCCAATTCTAAAATGACTTCCAAAACTTCACGAACATTTTCTGGATCTAAGGAGGCTGTTACTTCATCAAAAAGCATCAATTCAGGATTCATACACAAACTGCGCACAATCGCGACCCGCTGTTTTTGTCCACCTGATAATTCACGGGGATAACTATCAATCTGTTCTTTTAGACCGACGCGCGTCAACCATTCTATCGCTTGTAGTTGAACTTCCTTCTTAGCCCGTTTTTGAACTTTTACAGGACTGATTGTCACATTTTCTAGAACAGTTTGATTAGGAAAAAGGTCGTAACTTTGAAAAACCATCCCAATTTTTGGCCGTAGTTGTTGCCAACTTTTTTCAGTCTGTTTAACCAATTGCCCATTAAATAAGATTGTGCCAGAAGTAGTTGATTCCAGGCCATTCAAACAACGCAGTAAAGTACTTTTGCCACTACCAGACGGTCCTAAAAGTGCTACAACTTCTCCAGCTTGAACACTCAGATTAATAGATTGTAAAACTGATTTCGTCCCATAATTTTTTACTAAATCCTTCGTCTCAATAATTGTCGTCACCTTTACACCGCCCTTTTTTCTAATTTCTGCGCCCATCGACTTAAGGGATAACATATAATAAAATATAAGCCGAAAATAAATCCATATACCCAAAGACTTATACTTGAAACTTTTACTGTGTAATGCTCAATAATTTGAGTTCCTACACGAATCATTTCTGTTACCCCGATCATCATTAGCAAACTCGTTGTTTTTATCACGCGAGTAACTAAATTAATCGTTGCGGGCAAAACTGATTGGACACTTTGAGGAGCCAAAATGTAATAAAATTGTTGCCAACCAGTAAAACCTAATGCTTTTCCAATCTCAACTTGACTCTTTGGCACGCTTTGTAGGCCGCTACGAACCAGATCGCTCATCTCAGCTGAGATCCATAACACAAAGACCAAAATCGAAACCGCTTGATTAGAAATATCTTTATTCAATGCTTCAGGTAATAAATAGTAGAAGACGAATAATAGAGCTAGCAATGGCACAATGCGAAAAAGCTCTAGATAAAGTCGAAAAAACATACGGATCAGCGGATTTTTACTCGTGCGAATTAACCCAAATAAAATGCCCAGCATTAAACCAATCATGAGAGAAATCGCTGAAAGCTTAATGACCTCTAACATACCTCCCATTAGACGATTAAAATTATTTCCATCAAACAAAATATTAAAGCCCTGCATTAGCAACCCTCGCTCTCCTTTCCAGCCAATAGACGATAACGACCAATGGTAAAATCAAAATCATATAACTGATGACTAACATTAATAGAAATTCCTTGGTCAGATAATACATTCCAATTAAGTCCTTGGTTACATTGGTTAAATCCATTATTGAAATCGCACTAAAAACTGAGGTCTCCTTTAATAAAAAGATACAATTAGCACCAACACTTGGAATAGAAAGAGGTAATCCTTGTGGTAAAATCACGAGCGTTGTTAACTGAAAAGCATCAAAGCCTAACGATTTCCCCGATTCAATTTGGACCGTTGGCACATACTCAAAACTTGCACGTAAGGCTTCCGCCATATACGCTCCTCCCAAAAATGATAATCCGATAATTGCGGCAGTATATTTTCCTATTGGTATACCAACTTTAGGTAATCCATAATATAGAAAGAATAATTGGATCAACAATGGTGTATTTCGCGAAAGTTCAATATAAGCCTTTGTTACTGGGTTCAAATAAGGAATCTCAAAATAGCGGATCAGTGCAATTAGAAATCCTATCAGTAAGGCTGAAATAATCCCGGCTAATCCTAGGACCAAGGTAACTTTCAAACCCTTTAGGTATAATGGAATACTTTCGTTGATTGCTCCTACGTCCATCAAGCTCCTCCTAATCGAACACGGTTAACGCTTGTTCTAAATCCGTAATTAAATCATCACTATCTTCAATTCCAACAGACAGCCGAAGTAAATCTGATGTCAATCCGTAAGACTCACGTAGTACTTGCGGGATATCAGCATGCGTTTGAGTAGTTGGATAGGTAATTAAACTTTCAACACCTCCTAAACTTTCAGCAAACGTAATCACCTTTAATTTTGCTAAAAATGGTGCTATTCTTTGTTCGTCTTTCACGTAAAAACTGATCATACCGCCCTTTCCTGGATAAGCAATCCTTTTAAGACTAGGATGTTGTTCTAATCTTTTAACAATCTTTTGAGCACTTTCTTCTTGGCGATTAAATCGCAACGGAAATGTTTTTAGACTGCGAATAAATAGCCAACAATCAAAGCTAGATAGTGTGGGACCTGTCGTATTCGCTATCCAAGCAATCCTTTCGCCTAAATCCGGTTCCTTTGCTACTACAACACCGGCCAGTACATCATTATGCCCAGTTAAATATTTCGTGCCCGAATGAATGACTACATCAGCACCTAGATCCAACGGCTTTTGTCTTAAAGGTGTCAAAAAGGTATTGTCTACAATTAATTGAGTCTTCGTATCTTTAAGGAGTTGGCTCACTTTCTTAATATCAATCTCATTCATCAATGGATTCGTTGGTGTTTCTAAAAAAACAGCCGTAATTGCACTATCGTACTGAGCTTTTAAACTAACAAAATCATCAAAGTAGCGAAATTTGGCAATCCCCTTTTCCTCTAGATCGTTGAAAAAACGAAATGTTCCACCATAAAGATCACGGGAAACCAAAAATTTACTACCACTTTCAAATAATTGAAAAACTAACTGAATCGCGCTCATTCCAGAACTAGTAACCACTGCCCGGGCTCCATTTTCTAGTCTGGCTAACCCAGTTTCTAAAATATCACGAGTCGGATTTTTCGTCCGAGTGTAATCATATCCCGTGCTTTGACCCAGTTTTGGATGAGAGTAAGTTGTTGATAAATAAATCGGGGAACTAATTGCCCCTGTCGTTTGGTCGGCTTTGTTTCCTAATTGAGCTAAATCAGTTGAAATTTTTAATTTACACATATCTATCTTCCTTTCATAGCAGCAATCAGACGATCACAAGCAATTTGAATATTTAGAGGAGAGGTGGCTAGATTTAATCGTATGAAAGATTTCGCAGTGGCCGAGAACCATTCACCATAATCGACAGCCAGCCTAGCTTGTTCTTGAACGAACTCTTTTACCTCACTAGCTGGAATCAGGGCTGTCAAGTCTAGCCATAGCAAGTAAGTTCCTTCTAGTTCAATGATTCTAATTTGTGGCAAATTTTTAGTTAATTTTTTTTTAGCCAGTGTGTAATTGTATTCAACTACCGATAATAACCCTTGAAGCCAATCATCCCCGGTTTCATAAGCAGTTTTAGCTGCTAGTTGTCCTAATGAGCTATTTTCTGTTTGCCGATGGGCTTGTGACCACGCACTATATTGTTTTCGCTTCTCGACATTTGGAATCCAAACGTGAGAAGTTAGTAAAGAAGCTAGGTTAAACGTTTTTGATGGTGCATTACAAACAATCAAATTTTCTAAAGATGCTGCTTCGGCTACCGTGATTGTCGAAGTAAAGGGCTTAAAAACCAAGTCAGAATGAATTTCATCGGCAATGACTAGAACACCATATTGATTACAAAGCGTTAAGACCCTTCTAAGCTCTTCTTCACTCCACACACGCCCGACCGGATTATGAGGTGAGCAGAGAATAAATACTTTTACTTGTTCTGTTAGTAGTTTGTTTTCAAAATCAACTAGATCCATTTGATAATGACTATCTTTTTGGATCAGCTCTGAAGTCACCAGCTTACGTTTTTGATCTTTAATGGCATTAAAGAAGGGGTAATATACCGGGGGCTGAATCAATATACTATCCCCAACTTCCGTAAAACAAGCAACCAAATCATACAATGATTGCACGACACCTGTGGAAAAAGACAACCAATTTGCTTGAAATGGTGTTTTTTCATGACGTTTTTGCCACCCTTCGTACGCTTCAAAGTAATCATCTGGCACAATCGAATAGCCAAAAATGCCGTGACGAATTCGCGTTTCTAAAGCTGCTACCACAGGTTTAGGCGTTTTAAATTCTGTATCTGCTACCCACAACGGCAAGAGTTCTGAATCCCCATATCGCTCGTCTAAAGCATCCCATTTCAGTGAATTTGTTTGTTTGCGCTCTATTGCGTAATCATTAATAAATTGATCGATTTCCATGCTCTTCCTTCTTTCTTGAAACAAAAAAAAGCCGCCCTTTGCCAATAAATTGACAAAGGGACGACAAATGCGCGTTACCACCCTTATTTATGTTGTCTTTACAGAGCAACACCTCGACAGTTCCAATTGAAACTCGGTACGCTAACGGGTACTTCCGTCTAAACAGCGTAAACCGTTTAGAAAACTCAGAGCTCATCTTCACTTTTTTCTGACTGTCCTCTTTTTCACCAACCGAGGTCTCTGTAACAGCTTTGAAAGCTACTCTTCTCTTCAACATCTTTTTTATTATTAATTGAATTATAATCTCGATTTCGTTTTTGTCAACATTTTTTAATGTTATTTTTGTAATAATGTGCTAAATCGAAGAATACAGTTGTCAAATTCAGATCCAGCGCTTGTCCACAAGTAAACTTTTGCTAAACCATTTTTTAAAGTTGACCAAAAA
The DNA here is from genome assembly GCF_005405345.1 of Enterococcus viikkiensis. Classification (GTDB taxonomy): domain Bacteria; phylum Bacillota; class Bacilli; order Lactobacillales; family Enterococcaceae; genus Enterococcus_A; species Enterococcus_A viikkiensis. The sequence continues at coordinate 38,976 of NZ_BJDW01000001.1, forward strand.
AAACCAAAAACCTAATGAACAGTGGTTTTTGGCAGATTTAATAATGTTCCCGACTGGAATCGAACCAGCGACCTATCGCTTAGGAGGCGATCGCTCTATCCTACTGAGCTACGAGAACGTGCTTGATATGAATCTCTATTATTGTAGCGATTTTAACTTATTTTCGCAAGCGCCGTCGAAGATTTAATAAGTCTATTTTATAATTAAGATTTTTCATTGCTGATCAAATCAAAAAAAGGAAAAGACTTATTTTCGTCTTTTCCCTTTGCTTTTCTTTGGTTTCTTCTTTTTTGGATCAGCTTGTCTTACTGGCTCTTCCGTCAATAATTCGCCGCCATATAAATAAATCGGTGCCAGTTGAAGCGCCAATTTTTTAGCGATCTTCGTTAAGTCCGCCTTCTCCTGCGGGCTAACCAATGTGATTACGACTCCCGCTTGCCCCATTCGGCCCACACGACCCGCTCGATGCAGATAGCTTTCTTCACTTAACGGCACGTCTACATTGATAACAAACGGCAGCGACTCGATGTCTAAGCCGCGGCTTGCCAAATCGGTGGTCAATAAGCCTTGTGCCTGCTGTTTTTTAAATTGTTCAATCGCGTTTTTACGAGCGATTTTTGACTGATCTGAAGCTAGACTAACAACTGGCAATTGATGAAAGGCTAATTTTTCTTCACCACTGCCCATATCACTTAGCTGATTGAAAAAGATCATGCCCCAAAATTCCGGCAAATTCAATAAACGACGCAATTGATCCACTTTCTTACGATCCGTCGTTTCTAAATAGAAATGTTGAACTTCGCCTTGACTCTTGTCTTCTTTAGAAACATCTACCACTTCTAAGTCCGTTTCAAGTTTTTTCAATTCATCCAGAACGACATCCGCCGTAGCAGAAAAATATAAGCGTTGCGCCTGATTATCGGCGGCTTTCATGATTTTTTGGATCAGCTGCAAGCTTTGTCCTTGGATCAATTGATCGACTTCATCAAAGACTAGCGTTTTGATATTGGCCGCCTTGATTTTTTTGGCGGTGATTAACTCTAATACTCGTCCTGGCGTACCAATCAGCACTTCCGGCTTCTTCTTTAAGGCTTCTTGCTGGCGTTTGACATTGGCTCCGCCGATTAAAGGCTGCGCCTTCATGCCTGATCCCGCCAACCATTTACGGGCGACTTCCACGACTTGCATCGCCAGTTCCTGTGATGACGTCAAAACCAGGATTTGACTAGCTACACCGACTTCTAATTGGTTAAGTAAGGGCAATAAGTAAGCTAGGGTCTTGCCGCTTCCGGTGGGGGCGATCCCGACTAAATTTTTTCCTTCGGTGATGGGTGAAAAGACTTTATTTTGGATCAATGCTGGCTGTTGAAATCCAGCTTCTGTCCAATTCTTTTGTAAAAATGGCACAAATGTTTGACTATCCATAATTTCCTCTATTTCGCGTCGGCATCAAAAACGATGCCTGCACTTTTTCTCATATCATACAACACTTGGTTGACATTGCGGGCCAATTCCACCCACTCTTCATAATTCGTTCCTAATGTTCGATCCGTTGGGTTCAAAATTACTTCAGCAAACGCCGCCGCTTCTTCAACCATTGGATTTTCTACCCGCTGCACACTTAATTTTATTTTTCGCTGATGATCACGGTCATGGAAGACGGCTTCATCGATAGAGTGAATCGCGTCCAGTACTAACGTCCCATTACTTAAATAGATCTCTGCTGGTTGATAGCTGTCACTAATTTTCCCCGTACGAATGGTCACATCAAATTCTTCGTAACGCAAAATTCCCGTGCCGATTCCATCAACATCCGTTTGAATTTTTTTTGCAAAATACAAGCTCTCATTAGGCATCCCAAACCAAGCTAGTGCCGCATAAATCGGGTATACGCCTAAATCGACTAAGGCTCCGCCAGAAAAATGAGGGGAAAAGATATTTGGTTCTTCGCCGTCTAAGACTTGATCATACCGTGAAGAATACTTCATGAAACTAAAATCCGCACCGATCGTTCGATCCTTTAACGGCAGAAAATCAGCGATGGTTTTAAAGGCCTGCTCATGAATATTACGGGCTGCCTCAAAAAAGAAAACCCGTTGCTGATTCGCCAGTTCGATGATTTCGTCCATTTCTTGCGGCGTGGAAAAGGCGGGTTTTTCAACGATGATATTTTTTCCCGCTAAAATAGCCTGCTTCGCTTGTTCAAAGTGCAGACTATTTGGCGATGCGATATACACCGTATCAACATGCTGGATCGCAAAAAAAGTAACCAAATCCGTCGCATATTCCACATCTCCATAGTTTTCGCCAAATTTTTGAGCGGTCTCTAAACGTCGTGAGTAAACCGCCGCAAGCTGGTAGCTGCCAGTTTGGTGAGCAGCTTGGACAAATTGGTCCGTAATCCAGTTGGTACCGATAATTCCTAAATTGATCATACTTGTTCCACCTTTCATTGATTAGGGTCAATAAATTTTTGTGTTAAATCAAAAGGAACTGCCTGTTTGATTGAAATACTTTGTTGATCTACGTCACAATTATACGCTAAAACCGTGACGCCGTCTGCCAATGCCCCCTCCACCGCAGAATACAGTGCCGGCTGCATATGACGATGAATCGTCGCTCGTGAAACCGTTGGGAACTGTACGACAAATAAAACATAACTATGATAGCCCATCGCCTGTGCGACCCGCAGTTCTTCCACATGCTTTAAGCCTCGCAAAGTCGGTGCATCCGGAAATGCGCCGATGCCCTGATTTTCCAGCGTCATCCCTTTGACTTCCACAAAGCCTTTTTCTTGTTGATCGGTCTCAAAATAAATATCAAATTTTGAGTGCTCAAACGTATATTCACGTTTCAGAAAGGTGATGGCGCCGCGCAAGCCTGGCAGCACAATTTTTCCAGCTAAAATTCCTTCAGCTGCTAAGACGTTGGGAATCTGAGAATCAATGTTGATCCACATCTCGCCTTTTCGTACCGCGACTAAATCATAGGCGGTCTTACGCTTGACCGAGGGCTGATGATTGACCGCGACCAACGCATCCGTTAAAAATAATTCCTTGTTCCGGCCCGTGTTTTTGACGTGAGTGATAATTTCTTCTCCCGTCTCAATCAAGCGACAACGGGCAATAAATCGATTGCTTCTTTCAATAAAGCTTGCTAAATGGATCTCTGAGTAATTCATTTTATCTAAATCCTTCTAAAAAAAGTTAAATAGTCCTTAAGCCTGATGGAAAGATCACGGACTTTATTATATAGTATAACAAACAAGATGTGAACGACGCTTGTTTCGCTTTACATCAGGTAATTATACGCTATTTAATTAAAAAAATTATTTATTTGTGGATGTTTAGCCGAATGGCATCAGACTTAAAGTGAGCCATTTTTAAATTTGTGTACTAAGATTGAGAAAGGATGCCAGTTCTTCTTTCTGCTTTAGCAGATTAGCAGAATGGTATACGGCTCGAAAATAGAGCAAATTTTTTTAAAATTTGTACATTAAGATTGAGAAAGGAGTTTTTTTTGATGAGATTAAAGTGGCCTTTTTTTCTAACCTCTCTTGGGATTGCGGCGGCAGGAGCGAAGCTAGCGCGCAGGCATGAAACGCAGGAGCTGAATAGCTTGTACGTCGGTTCTTGGGAATTTTCTCATCCCCACGAGAAAAGACTCCACACAATCACGATTTATCCTGATCTATCGATTATTTTAGATGGCAGTGCCATCATTTACCAGCTGATTGAGTTAAGTGAACAAAAACTAGCGATCCAAGATCAATTTGGTTACCATTTAATCATCAAGACTAAAAATGGAACCCCAGATACTTTGTACGATGAACTAGATGATATTTCTCTGACACTTGTACCAACAACGCTCAATCTGCCAAAAAAAGGTGTACCGATGCAATAATCGGCACACCTTTTTTGTTTACTGATAGATCAACGTCCGTAGCATTTGATCGACGTTTTCTGCAGCTTTACGGCCTTCACGAATACCCCAAATTACCAAGCTTGGTCCTCTTCTAGCATCACCAGCCACATAGACTTTTTCATTGTTAGTCGTGTAATCTTCGTAGATTTCTTGCACATCAAAAGCATCTAACAAGCTTTTCTCTGCGCCGGTAAAGCCCATCGCCAATAAAACTAAATCAGCCTTTAAAACTTGCTCCGTTCCAGCTACTGGTTGGAAACGATTGTTGACTTTTGTCGTTTCGATGGCAATTACTTGTCCCCGTTCGGCTCCGACAAAGGCAGTCGTTGAGGTGTTGTAATAAGTCAATTCCTTATTTCCCAGCAGGCCTTCTTCCTGACCATAGCCTGTGCGATCCACCATCGAGTATTCCGGCCACGGATTATTTGCTGTCCGTTCAGGCTGTAATTGTGGCGTGATCTCCAACTGCTTAACAGAAGCCGCACCTTGACGAATCGCGGAACCAATACAGTCATTCCCGGTATCGCCGCCGCCAATGACTACAACGTGCTTACCTGCCAGTTTTTTACTGGTGGCCTCTTTGCCATGCTTCAGCACATCTTTCGTACAATCCGTCAAATAATCCACCGCAAACTGAATACCATGTAACTCGCGGCCTTTGATTTTCAAATCTCGTGGCACACTAGCACCACTAGCAACAATCACGCGATCGTATTTTCCCTGTAGTTCTTCTGCCGTAACGTCGACACCGACTTCGGTATTCAGCACAAAGGTGATTCCTACCGCTTCCATCACATCGATTCGACGTTGTACGATGTCTTTATCAAGCTTCATGTTTGGAATACCATACATCAGTAATCCTCCGGCACGATCGCTACGTTCATACACGGTTACTTGATGACCTAGCTGATTTAAACGCCATGCGGCTGAAAGCCCCGCAGGCCCGGAACCAATCACCGCAACGGTAAAATTGGTTCGTTCCACCGGCATGCCGTCTGCTTTGACCCAATCCTGCTCAAAGGCATTATCAATAATAAAGCGCTCATTGTCATGAATCGCAACTCCAGCTCCGTTCAAGCCCTCGGTACAGGATTTCTCACAAGGTGCTGGGCAAACCCGTCCCGTCATTTCAGGCAACGGATTGGTCTTAGCTAACCGCTCAAAAGCATTTTTAAAATCCCCGCGATAAACGAAGTCGTTCCATTCAGGAATCAAATTATCGTTGGGACAACCTGAGACCGCGCGTTTGCCCCCGTAAAAGATCCCGGTATGGCAAAAGGGAATGCCACAGTTCATACAACGAGCTGCTTGCTCTTGCCGCTCTTCCACACTTAAAGGAGTTTGCAGCTCTTGCCAATCCTTGACCCGTTCTTCTACCGGACGATAGGGATTATCCTTCCGGGCATATTTTAAAAATCCAAATGGATCCGCCATCTTAGCCACGCTCCTTTCCAGCCGGTGCGGTTTGTTCACCGATCACCTCAACAAAGGCTTTTTCAATCAATTCCTCACCTGTTAAGCCAGTTTTCGCCAGCTCTTCAGTGACCCGAATCATTTCATGGTATTCTCTTGGATAGACTTTGACAAAGTGCTTTTGCGCTGTCTCCCAATCATTCAATAATTGTGCCGCCTTCAAGGAATCGGTATAAGCAAAATGTTTTTCGATCATTTCTTTCAGAACGCCGTCATCACCTGACTCGCCGAATGTAAAGAGCTCCACCATTTCCAGATTGCATTTTTCAGCAAAGGTCCCAGTCGGATCATAGACATAAGCGACACCCCCGGACATCCCCGCCGCAAAGTTTCGGCCGGTTGGTCCTAAGATTACCGCAACACCACCGGTCATGTATTCACAGCCATGATCGCCGACGCCTTCTACCACAACATTGGCTCCACTATTGCGGACACAGAAACGTTCTCCCGCTTTGCCGCGGAAATAACCTTCACCGCGATTGGCACCAAAGCAAACGACATTTCCTACGATTGGAGAATTTTCAACATCATATGCCGCATCCTCCGGTGGAACGATAATCAAGCGTCCACCACTCAACCCTTTGCCTACATAGTCATTGCCTTCGCCAATCAATTTCAATTCCATTCCTTGCGTAATGAATGAACCAAAGCTTTGACCCGCAATTCCTGTATACGTATATTTGATTTGACCCGGCGTTAACGCATAATTGCCGAAACGTTCCGCGATCCAACCGCCCATTCGTGCGCCGACTGTGCGATTGACGTTGTTGATTGGATAAGTCATCTCCACTAATTCACCATTTATGATGGCACCTTCTGCGAAATGATCCAATTCAGGCCATTCCCGTTTTTCTTTGAAGGGATCTTCCGTCTTTCGTTGAATCCCCACGCTAGTTGAAAAGATGCGGGAAAAATCTAATGATTTGGCTTTGCCCTTTGCAATAAAACGAGGCTGTAAGACTTCGGTGTGACCGATCATTTCGTCAATACTTCTAAAACCGAGCTCCGCCATGATCTCCCGTAAATCCTCCGCGATAAAATGCATCATATTAATTAAGTGTTCAGGTTTACCAACAAAGAATTTCCGTAAGGCTGGATTTTGGGTTGCTACCCCGACCGGACACGTATTCAAGCTGCAGACCCGCATCATGACGCAGCCGATTGCAACTAGCGCCAATGAAGCAAAACTATATTCCTCAGCCCCTAATAAGATCGCCATCGCGACATCCCGACCAGTCATCAGCTTACCATCTGTTTCTAACGTCATTCGTTGACGTAGATTGTTCATTGCCAAGGTTTGATGGGCTTCAGCGACACCCATTTCCCACGGTAACCCGGCATCCCGAATCGAATTTCGCGGCGAAGCCCCGGTTCCGCCGTCGTAACCAGAGATCACAACGACATCGGCGCCTGCTTTCACCACTCCGGTAGCGATCGTACCGACTCCGGTGCTTGAAACCAATTTAACATTGATCTTGGCATACGGATTGATTGCCTTTAGGTCATAGATCAGCTGCGCCAGATCCTCAATCGAATAAATATCGTGATGAGGTGGTGGCGAGATCAGTCGGACACCTGGTGTCGAGCCGCGAATCTCTGCTACCCATGGAAAGACCTTATTCCCCGGCAACTGTCCGCCTTCTCCCGGTTTCGCTCCTTGCGCCATTTTGATTTGTAATTCTTCTGCGCTCATTAAATACTCAGCATTGACCCCGAAACGACCAGAAGCCACTTGTTTGATCTTACTATTAAAATTCTTACCATCCGCTTGCGCTTTGAACCGTTTGCGATGTTCGCCGCCTTCACCACTATTGGATTTTGCCCCAATCGCATTCATCGCCTCAGCGATACATTGATGAGCTTCTTCACTTAAAGAACCATAAGACATCGCGCCGACTTTGAAACGTTTCACGATTTTACTCGCCGGTTCCACCTCAGATAATTTTACCGCTGGTCGCTCGTTTTTAAATTCCCAAAGCGAACGCAAGGACGTTGGTTCATCCAGCGCTTCTTGATTCATTTGATCGACATAATGCTTGAACAACTGATAATCACCTGCACGAACTGCTTGCTGGAAATTATAGATCGTTTTAGGATTGAATAAATGATGCTCTCCGTCTGCCTTATATTGGAAACTGCCGCCAGAAGCCAGCAGATCATTTTGACGCGAGCCATAAGCAGCTTCGTGCCGGGTCAAATATTCTTCTTCAATCTGGATCAAGGACAGTCCACCAATTCGGCTGGCTGTTCCAGTAAAGTATTTATCCGTCACCTGTTGACTAATACCCACTACTTCAAAAAGCTGAGCCCCATGGTAACCGGCAATCGTCGAGATCCCCATGCGGGACATGACTTTGACGATGCCTTTTTCCGCTGCTTTACGATAATTTTCCAAGCCATTTTCAATCTCAAAGGTTTCCAAGGTCGCGTAGGCCCCATAAGGATGAATACCACTGGCTCCATAACCGATCAAGGTCGCGAAATGATGGACTTCGCAAACTTCCCCAGAGTCTACCACCAGACTCACGTGAGAAGCTTTTCCCTTGCGGACTAAATGATTGTGCAACCCAGAAACAGCCAACAAGATCGGCAGCGCCATTTTGTCTGAAGCAAACCCGCGGTCACTTAAGATTAAGATCGTCGCTCCTGCATCAACGGCTCCTTCCGCTTCTTTAAACATCTGCTCCAAGCTGTCTTCTAAAGCATTTCGCGCGCCAACACGATACAAGGTCGAAACAGTCACGACTTTTTGCTGCTTGGTAGCTAGTTGTTGAATCTTTTGGAAGTCACTAGTGCTTAATACCGGACTGTTGATTTTTAATTTTTGACAATTTTCAGCCTGATCCACTCGCACATCGCCATCACGGCCTAAAAACATTTCCGTCCCGATCACAAGCTGTTCGCGAATCGCGTCGATTGGCGGGTTGGTAACTTGGGCGAATTGTTGTTTGAAATAAGTAAACAAAGATTGCGGCTTGTCACTTAACACGGCTAACGGAGAATCAAAGCCCATTGAAAGAACCGGTTCTTCCCCTTTTTCCGCCATTGGTAATAAAGCCCCGCGAATAATCTCATCCGTGTAACCATTCAGCTTCCACATCGTCTGCAATTCTTTTTCCGATAATTCCAGCGGTGCGGCTTCCACCTCAGGCAACTCTGTTAAGGCAATTCTGTGCTCCGTCAACCATTCACGATAATGATGAGCCTTCGCATATTTTTCTTTGATTTCTTGATTACGGTAAAACTTGCCCTTCGTCGTATCGACTAAGATCATGTTAGCGGGTCCTAAAACCCCTTTCTCAATCACATTGGAAGGCGCGAAGTCGACGACGCCGGATTCAGAAGCCACCTGTACAAATCCATCCTTCGTAATCGAATAACGAGAAGGTCGTAAGCCATTCCGGTCCAAGGTCGCTCCCACCATCTCACCATCGGTGAAACACAAAGCTGCTGGACCGTCCCAAGGAGCCATGAAGCTGGCATTGTATTCTTGAAAAGCGGTTATTTCTTCGCCTAAGTTGGCTTCTTCCGACCAAGCTTCTGGTACCATCATCATCAGTGCGTGAGGAATATCACGACCGTTGCGGTAAAGATATTCCATACAGTTTTCCAGTTTGGCAGAATCCGAATCTTCTTCATTATAAACTTCAATATCATGACTCTTCATCCAATTTTCTGAACCTCGCAAGGTATTAATCTCTCCATTATGAGCCAAGAAACGAAACGGCTGTGCTCGATCCCAGCTAGGAAAAGTATTGGTAGAAAAGCGTGAATGAACAACTGCGATACTCGCTTCAAAATCTTGGTCCTTTAAATCATCATAAAAGATTCCCACTTGATAAGCATGGAGCATGCCTTTATAGACGATCGTTTTAGCGGATAAGCTACAGATCGAAAGCTCGCCAGCATGATAAATTTTTTCTAGTTTTCGGCGTAAACGGAACAAACGGTCTTCAAACTCACGATCCGTTGCTACATCAACCGGTCGTTTTATGAATAACTGCACAAAGCTAGGCATGACCTTTTGCGCACCTGGCCCACAGTTTTCATATTGAAAAGGAACATCTCGTTGCCAAATAACAGGATAACCCACCGCTTCAATTTCAGTGATTAACGCTTTTAACAAGCCTAGTTTTTGCTTTTCTTCGGTTGGCAGGAAAAACATTCCTACCGCATATTGCGACTTCGCCGGTAACTGAGCCCCAAACTTTTGTGCTTCTCTTTGAAAAAACTTATCGGGAATTGTCGCTAAGATACCCGCTCCGTCCCCTGTTTCAGGTTCTGCGCCGGTACCACCTCGATGGTTCATTCGTTCTAACATCGTTAGTGCATACTCCACCAATTGATGGGATTTTTTGCCCTGCATTTGAGCAATAAAGCCCATACCACATGCATCCTTTTCAAAAGCAGGATCATACAAGGTCGGGGCTTTAGTACATTGTTCCTGTAACATTCACATCAATCCTTTAAATAGTTTGACAATTCTCATTTATTTTTAATATTCTACCTTTTTTATAACGATTGTGCAAGTTTTCTAAGAATTTTTTTTTAATTACCGCCGTTATAACATCTCTGTGTCTTTAAAATAAAAATCCAATCAAATGGAAATAAAAAGATTTTTTTGATAAACTAAAGCTGATATGCTTCGTTATGAAAGGATGAACATCAATGACACCGAACCGCGAAGATTATTTAAAATTAATATTAGAATTAGGTGGCGATGAAAAAAAAGTCAGCAATAAAAAAATCGTTGCCGGTTTATCCATTTCTGGAGCTTCGGTCAGTGAAATGATCAATAAATTAGTCAAAGAAGGCCTGGTGGAACACTCCCCTTATCAAGGAGTACAATTAACATCCGCCGGTTTGAAAAAGGCCAGTGCGTTAGTCCGCAAACATCGTTTATGGGAAGTGTTCTTAGTCGATCATCTCGGCTATTCTTGGAATGAGGTCCATGAAGAAGCAGAAGTCTTGGAGCATGTGACGTCTCCTCAATTAGAAGAGAGACTGGACAATTATTTAAGTCACCCCATCTTCTGTCCTCACGGTGGCATGATTCCTCAGCAAGATCAAACAGTCCATGAAAAGGAACGGATGACTTTAGCGAACTATCCTGAAGGAACTAAAATACGAGTCGCTCGTGTCTTAGACGAGAAGGAACTACTCGATTATTTGATGGACTTAGGCGTACAAATCCACGAAGAATTTACCATCACGAATATCGCTGCCTATGAAGGACCAATTACTTTACAAAACCAACAAAAAGAGGTATCAATCAGTTATAAAGCCGCATCAACGATCTTCGTTGATGCCCTATAAGATTTGAAGTTCTCTGTTCTTGGAAACGGTGACCTTCAAGGCAGGATTAGCACTTATGTACTCACTATTAAAACTACAAGGAGCGTAATTTTATGGAACAAGCTGCATTATTTACAATATTTGGCGGAACCGGCGATCTAGCACAACGGAAATTGTATCCGTCGCTATTTCGCTTGTATAAAAAAGGCAATCTTGCTGAGCACTTCGCTGTGATTGGCACAGCTAGAAGGCCTTGGAGCGATGATCATTACCGTGAGATTGTGTGTGATAAAATCAAAGATTTGAATCCTACCGATGAAGAAAAGAAAGATTTTGCCAGCCACTTTTATTATTTATCCCATGACGTGAATGACACTACGCATTACGATCAGCTAAAGGACTTATCTGACAAATTAGACAAACAATATGGTCTTCAAGGCAATCGAATATATTACTTGGCGATGGCACCTCAATTTTTCGGTACGATTGTTAATCACTTGAAATCTCAAAATATTTTGACAACCACTGGCTACAATCGTTTAGTGATCGAAAAACCGTTTGGATTTGACTACGACTCCGCAGCAGAATTAAATCAACAAATCCGTAACGTTTTCCCAGAAGAAGACATTTTCCGGATCGATCATTACTTAGGCAAGGAAATGATTCAAAATATTTCCGTGATTCGTTTTGGTAATAATATCTTCGAATCCCTTTGGAACAACCGCTATATTGAAAACATCCAAATTACTTTTTCCGAAGCATTGGGCGTAGAGGATCGAGGCGGTTATTATGAACAAAGTGGTGCCTTGAAAGATATGGTCCAAAATCACATTTTGCAAGTCGTTGCCTTACTAGCGATGGAAGTCCCAACTTCTTTTTCAAATTCTTCGATTCGCCAAGAAAAAGTCAAAGCTTTAGAAGCGATTCGCCGCTATTCGTCAGAAGAGGTTTTACAAAACTTCGTTCGTGGACAATATGGTGCTGGAACGTTAGATGGGAAGGATTTTGTTGCGTACCACGACGAGCCTAAAGTCGCTAAAGATTCTCTGATGGAAACGTTCGTTGCTGGTAAATTCTTAATTGATAACTTCCGTTGGTCAGGTGTTCCCTTCTACATTCGTACCGGCAAACGGATGACCGAAAAGGGCACCCGAATTAATATCGTGTTCAAACAATTGCCAGTCAATGTCTTTAATTTTGAACAAGAAGAAGCCAAAGGCGCCGACTTGCCGCAAAATATTTTGACGATTTATATTCAACCAACAGAAGGGTTCTCCCTAACCTTAAATGGCAAAAAAATCGGCCAAGGCTTCAACACAGAACCAGTCAAATTAAACTTCCGTCAAAGCGCTGAAGTGACAGAAAATAGCCCTGAGGCTTATGAAAAATTATTGCTGGATGCCCTGAATGGCGATGCAACCAACTTCTCTCATTGGGATGAAGTTGCAAACTCATGGGAAATCGTCGACCGTATCCGTCACACTTGGGACAAAACAACACCAGGTTTCCCAAATTACGCTGCTGGAACAATGGGCCCACAATCTGCCTTTGACCTGTTAGCAAACAATGGCCACGAATGGGCTTGGCAACCAGATCAGTGGTACCGCGAACGTGGAAAACTAAACTAATCCGATTGAAGCTGATACTTTTTCTCAGCTTCTTTTTGTACGCAAAGAAACCCATGTCAGATTATGACATGGGTTTCTTCTATTATATATGCTTTTATTCTAATCCTTCTGCAACAGCTTCTGGATAATATTCTTCTACAATATGAGCACATGACGCACATAAAGTTGGTAATTTTTCATCTTCACCGACTGTCTTACGAACTTGACGACAGCGGTCACACACTTCCCCATCGGCTTTTTCTACTAGAATAGCAACATCATCAAATGTCTTCGCATTTTCTGGTGCCACTTCTTTTGAAATGCTGAATGAATCAGGTGAAACGATTAATAATTGAGCTAGATCCGCATCAAGTGCGGTCAACATCGTTGCGACTTGTTCATTTGGATAAATCGTGACTTTTGCTTCCAATGATTTTCCGATAATTTTTTCATTCCGCGCTTCTTCTAAAGCTTTCAAAACATTGTCACGGAAATCCATGAAGGCTTTCCAAGTATCCAATAATTCTGCTTGATTCGCGAATGTTTCATAGCTTGGTAATTCTGCTAATTGAACATACTCTTCCTCTTCTTTTAAGTATGACCAAATTTCTTCAGTTGTATGAGGAATAATTGGTGTCAAAAGCTTCGTCAAGGCAACGGCCACTTGATAGAAAACAGTTTGCATGCAACGGCGTTCATAGCTGTCCTCTGCTTGGATGTAAACAACATCCTTCGCGAAGTCTAAATAGAAGGAAGATAAATCACCCGTTAAGAAGTTAACAACTGTTTTATAAATTTGTGTGAAGTCATATTTCTCATAGCCGTCTTCACGAATCGTTTTTATCACTTCATTTAAACGAACCAGCATGTATTTATCAACCGAGCGCAACTCATTGTAAGCAATTGTGTGTTGAGTAGGTTTAAAGTCCGTTGTATTTGCCAATAAGAAACGCATCGTGTTACGGATTTTACGATAGACTTCAGATACTTGGTTCAAGATATCCATTGAAACCCGCACATCTGCTTCATAATCCACACTGCTGACCCATAGACGCAAGATATCGGCACCCATTTGATTGATGACTTTCCCTGGAACGATTGTATTGCCTAAAGATTTACTCATTTTGCGGCCTTCACCGTCTAAGGTAAAGCCTTGAGAAAGAACTGATTTATATGGTGCCACACCGTTGATTGCGACACTCGTTGTGATGCTTGAGTTGAACCAGCCACGGTATTGGTCTGATCCTTCTAAATACATGTCCGCTGGGAATGTTAAGTTTTCCCGTTGACGTAAAACAGCTTCATGAGAAGAACCAGAATCAAACCAAACATCCATGATGTCTTTTTCTTTTGTGAACTTACCATTTGGCGAACTTGGATGCGTGAACCCTTCAGGTAATAACTCTTTCGCTTCACGTTCAAACCAAATATTCGAACCATGTTCCGCAAATAATTGCGCGACGTGTTCCGTTGTTTCTGGTGTGATGATCGCTTCTCCATCTTCACCATAAAAAATTGGCAACGGTACACCCCAAGCACGTTGACGAGAAATGACCCAATCCCCGCGATCACGAATCATATTATACAAACGTGTTTTTCCCCAAGGAATAATCCAATCAACTTTTTCAATTTCATCTAAAATATCTTGACGGAATTTATCAATCGATGCAAACCATTGTGGTGTTGCTCGGTAAATGATTGGTTTCTTCGTCCGCCAATCATGTGGATAGCTGTGAGTAAAGAATGCCAATTTAAGCAACGCGCCATTTTTTTCTAACAACTCAGTGACTATTGGATTGACTTTATCATAGAACACTCCTTCAAAGCCCGGAGCATCTGCTGTCATCACCCCGCGATTGTCCACTGGAGAAATGATGTCATTACGGTATTTTTTCCAAGCAAAGTAGTCGTCCTCACCATGACCAGGCGCAGTATGAACCAAGCCAGTACCAGCATCTAGTGTGACATGGTCCCCTAAGATGACTAATGATTCGCGATCATAAAACGGATGTTGAGCAGTCATGTATTCAAGCTCGTTACCAGAAACTTCCTTCAGAACTTTTGGATCTGTCCATTCTAATTCTTTCGCTACTGTATCTAGCAAATCTTTCGCGATGACATATTTTGCTCCGGCTGCTTCCACTACTACGTAAGTATATGCTGGATTCACAGAGATTCCTTGGTTAGCTGGTAAGGTCCAAGGTGTGGTAGTCCAGATAATAAATGACGTATCGGTATCTAAGATTCCCTTGCCGTCTTTGACTTTGAAAGCCACATAGATCGAAGCCGATTTTACGTCCTTGTATTCAACTTCCGCTTCAGCTAAAGAAGATTCACTTGATGGTGACCAATAAATAGGTTTCAAGCCTTTATAAATATAACCCTTTTCCGCCATCTTACCAAAGACGCGGATTTCCGCAGCCTCATAATCTGGTGTCAATGTGATGTATGGATGATCCCATTCGCCAGCAATTCCTAAACGTTTAAAATCTTCACGCTGTTTGTCCACTTGTGACAAGGCATATTCTTCACATTTTTTGCGGTATTCCGCCATCGTCATTTCTTTCCGTTTGATGCCTTTATTGGCTAACACTTGTTCGATTGGCAGTCCATGAGTATCCCACCCTGGGACATAAGGTGCACGAAAACCGGACATAGATTTTGAACGAACAATAATATCTTTACTAATTTTATTTAAGGCATGACCAATGTGGATATTTCCATTGGCATAGGGAGGGCCATCATGTAAAACGAAAGATGGTTTGCCTTCATTCAATGCTTGACGCTTCTCATAAATTTTATTTTCTTCCCACTCTTTTTCCCATTGTCCTTCGCGGTTTGGTAAATTTCCCCGCATTGGAAAACCTGTTTTCCCTAGTTGAAGGGTTTCTTTTGTTTTCACTATTGATCGTCTCCTTTTAATAATCTAAGCCATTCAATTAAGAAAAGCATGTTTATAAACTACGTATTACTTAGTGATGCGATTGAAAAACTGACAGTTAGCTCCCAATACAATAAAGGTAGCATTTTTCTAAAAATGAAAAATGCTCTTATGGTCACCACACCTACGATTCCACGAACTAAAGGCTCGAGGTATGCACTAGACAGCTAGCTCATATCAACAGAATTCTTTTCTTTGAAACAAAAAAATGATTCTATTTTCGTAGCATATCATTTTTTTAATCATGTTAAAGCATGAAGAAAAACTGACAAAAAAACAAGCTCATCCGCATAGGGACGAGCTTGTCGTGGTACCACCCAAAATTTGAAACTACTGTTTCCTCTTGTCATCGATAACGAGATGAGTCGTCAACCGCTACTTTCTTCACAGCTGAATGTTCTAGAGGATCTTTCTAATTAGAGGGTCTGCCGAACTTTCACTATCATCGGCTCGCTAAAAAGAAATCTAATCAGCTTTTCTGTTCTAGAATTATTCTTCGTCTGATTTAATTAATTCAGGGATATCAATCGTTAGGCCCATGTCCTCACCTTTCGGTTCATCAAGCACGATTGGTTCATCTGAGTCTACTGCATTCACTGTATCATTGTCAAGTTCATTCGATAGAACTTCTTTCAAAACTTCATGTCCATCGCCAACGTAGGCAGACATTGGTTTCAATAGTTCTTCCCAGTCGCCGCTGCGTGCTTGATCGATTTGTGTTTCTAACAACAACAATAATTGTTGGTGGAAGACCCGTGTTTTTTTCTTCAAGTCGTTGGTCTCAGCAGCCAATTGACGCGCGTTTGACGTTGCATCGGTTAAGATTTCTTTCGCTTTGTCTTCTGCTGTTGTAGTTAATAGATTTGCTTTTTGCATTGCATTAGAAATCATTTCATCTGCACGGTTTTGAGCTGAAGTAACAATCACTTCAGATTCCTTACTTGCAGAAGATTTCACTTTGTCAGCAGTATCTTGTGCTACAACGATGGATTGATTCAAGGCTTCCTTCAATTCATTGAAGTATTCTAATTTTTCTTCAGCATGCTTTAATGATTTTTCTAATTCACGATTTTTCGCGATACTTTCTTCATAATCCCGAACGATCATATCTAAAAAGTCATCAACTTCATCTTGATTATAGCCACGCATTTTGGTGGAGAAACTTTTGTTTTGAATATCTAATGGAGTTAGTGCCATTTTTCTGTTCACCTCATAATAGTTATTTTCGTAATACGCCTAAACGCAAACGGATTTTTTCTTTCTTTGTTTTTCCTTCAATTCCTTGTATCTGAATTCGTCCAAATCCACGAACAGAAACAACGTCCAATAAATCTAACAAATAATCTGGTCGTTCATTTACAGACCAATTGACCTTGACTTTCCCCGCTTCTACTAGTTGCTTCGAGCGTTGACGGGAAATGTTATAGACTGTTGAGATCATAACGTCTAGCCTTAACGAGCTAGCTGTAGTAACTTCTTCCAGCCAACTGTCTTTCGGAATAATAATATCCGTATAAGGGCGTTCTTCTAAATGAACAGTTACTCGACCGATCTTTGTCACTTGATTTACGATATAGCTGGCCGAATCCTTCGCCAAAAAAATTTGCCATCGCTCTCCATTTGAAATAATATCGCCAAAATAATCTCGTTTGATTCCAGCACTCATTAAAGTTCCTAGAATCTTTCCATGGGAAAGATCTGTAAATTTTTGCGGATATTTGATCTCAATCATGACCAGTTCAAAATCATCGGTTTGCGGTTCATAGTAATCCGGATAAATCAGGCACCGACAACGCTCCGCACGTTCATACCCACCATAAAACGAAAACTTCAGCTCACTTGTTTCACGAACCAAGGTTTCCAAAATATATGCTTGCCGAGGATCCAAAAAATTCGTCAAATAAGGAGCGTATTGGCTTTCAACTTGTTCTAACCAATCGCCAACACTGTCAATAAATGCATGTTCCTCCTGTCTAAAATGCTGATAGACATTCGCATTCATTTTGCCACCTCCTTAATAAATAATATTGATCAGAATTTTTCTTAAAACCTCCATGAAAAAATTTAATGCGAGAATTGCTGCCATGATTGAAAAATCGATTCCGCCAAATTGTAGTGGCAACCGCCGAAACAAATCAAGAAAAGGCTCGCAGATTCTTCCTAATAATTGGCCCAGTCTGGACTGATAAGCCCCTGGAAACCAAGACATTAACGCATAAACCACTAAAAGAATCGAATAAAAATAAACCAACCGATTCAAAATACTAAAAAGTGTAATAAGTAATTCCAACTAAGCGGCTCCTTTACATTTCTAATCCAAAAATATCTTCATCAACAATCGAACTTAATGTAGAATTATCAATCTCTATATTCGTTGGTGTACACAAGAACATTTCATTTCCTACACGTTTGATATCACCGTCGATCATAAATACCGCACCTGTCAAAAAATCAACGACCCGACGTGCTTTCATTTCATCAAGAGATTGGAAATTAATTAAGACAACCTCCCCTTGACCAACACGCCTAGCAATTGCCATTGCTTCAGAATAGGCTCTAGGTTCTACCACTGAGATTCGACTTTTACTTTTTTCTTCAACTTTTGGTGCAAAACGCTGCGTCCTATTATTACTTGGCATAGAAACAACGTTGTCATTTTTCCTTGGTGTACTTTCTGCCATTTTAGCAACCGTTTCAGCTCTCCGATTAGTAGCGGGCGCTGCCGGTTGAACGCTCTCTTTGGGACGCGCTTCTTTTTGCAGAGGGTTAGGGCGTGAGTTTACACGCTCCTTTTTCATTGGTGTGCTTCTTGGTGTTTGTTGCTGTGGGCGACTAACCTGTTTCTTTGGTGCAGGAGCTGCCTCTTCGTACATATCATCATCTGCTAACCCAAAAAAATCAGTGATTCTTGCTAGACTAATTCCCATTAACTTTACCTAACCTTTCTTAAATAGTGCCGTTCCGATCCGAACAAACGTAGCACCTTCTTCAATTGCCGTTTTGAAGTCTTGGCTCATTCCCATACTTAATTCTGTACAAGGCGCATACTGCAAGTGTAACTCTCTCACGCTTTCTTGGAGCTGTCTCAATTTCGAAAAGACTGCACGAACTTCTGATTCATTCGCGTCATAAGGCGCCATTGTCATCAAGCCGATCACATGAACCTTATCCAATCCCTCTAAATCCTTAATGAAAGAAAAAAGCTCTTCTGGCGAAATGCCATGCTTTGATTCTTCTCCAGAAACATTTACTTCAATAAAACAATCTATTTGATGTTCAGCACGCTTTTGAATTTCTTGTGCCAAACGTAAACTGTCTAATGCATGAAAGAAATCAATTTCATTGATAATTAATTTTACCTTGCGACGCTGTAAATTGCCAATAAGATGCCATTTGATATGCTGCTTTTGTGAAAGATGTTGCTTTTTCTCAAGTAATTTATCTACCCGATTCTCAGCTAAATTTCTGACACCTAGTTCAACAAGTTCATTTGCGTCAGTAGAGTCGACACTCTTGGTCACTGCAACCATAGTAATATCCTGTGGGTTACGTGAAACAAGAGCACACGACTCCTGAATCTCTTGCTGGATTCTATGCAAGTTTTCAGCGATCATGTGCTCTCCCCCTTTTATTTTCTACGGCGAAAGAATGGTGGTGTGTCTAGTTCTTCGTCTTTTTCAGGTTTTACTTCTTCACGATTAAACGTTTCAAATTCTTTCTTTTCAATGTTATCAAATTGTGTTTCTTCAACTTTAGGACGGATGTTTTCTTCTTTACGAATATCCCATTCGCCAAAGCCAGATTGACCTTCATTGTTTCTTGCAGGTTCAATATCTAAATTTTGTTTTTGTGGAACTGACTGGATTTGACTAGCGCGGTCACGTTGTGAATTACGCGTAGCCTTACGCTCCTTTTTTGTTGGATCAATTCCTGTCGCAATTACTGTCACGCGAATTTCATCACCTAATTCTTCGCTGATTGATGTACCTAGGATAATATTTACATCACCCGTTGCCGCATTCGCAACAATATCAGAAGCATCTTGCGCTTCGAATAAGGTCATGTCCAACCCGCCAGTAATATTTAACAATACTTGTTCAGCCCCATCAATTGATGTTTCAAGTAATGGAGAAGAGATTGCTTTCTTAGTTGCTTCAACGACACGATCTTCACCGCTAGCAACACCGATACCCATCAAGGCTGTTCCTTGATTAGCCATGACAGTCTTCACATCAGCAAAGTCCAAGTTTACGTAACCAGGAGCAGTAATCAAGTCTGAAATACCTTGAACCCCTTGACGTAAAACATTGTCTGCTTCACGGAATGCTTCAAGCATTGGCGTCTTCTTGTCAACGACTTCTAATAGACGATTGTTTGAGATGATCAACAATGTATCGACGTTTTCTTTTAAGGCTGAAATACCTTCCGCTGCGAAGCGTCCACGTTTTGGTCCTTCAAAGCTGAATGGTCGTGTAACAACGCCGACTGTTAATGCACCAAGGTCTTTAGCAATTTTCGCTACGATTGGAGCAGCTCCAGTACCTGTTCCGCCGCCCATACCAGCTGTAATGAAGACCATGTCCGCACCTTCTAACGCATCGCGGATTGCTTGTTCACTTTCCTCAGCTGATTTTTGACCAACTTCTGGTTGTGAACCTGCACCTAAGCCACGAGTGTATTTAGGGCCTAATTGAATAACTGTTTCAGCTTTAGAATTTTTAAGAGCTTGAACATCAGTGTTTGAAGCGATGAATTCAACGCCTTTGACGTTTTCTTCGATCATTCGGTTGATAGCATTGCCACCGCCGCCGCCAACACCGATAACTTTAATAACTGCACCTTCGTTAATATTGTTATCTATTGAGAATTCCATGTTTTCTATTTCCTCCTACTTCGTAATTAATGGATTTATTTTCCATCAGAAATATCCGCTTGATTTCAGTACAAATAATATGCTGTAAATTAATCAAAAATATTTGAGAAGAAGTCTTTGATCTTCCCAGTTACTTTTTCATCATTCTTAGGTTTTGTTTCTTCTTCATAATCATTAGAAGCGTCGTAGTCATCATACACAGGTGCTGTTGAAACAGCATTCGTTTGCGGCGCAGCCGATAACGAAACCTTTTCACCCGTTACAGCTGATTTTGCTAAATGATAGACGTCACTCAATTCAGCTGAATAGTTCACGATACTGATTACGTTAGTAAATACTGGATTTCTCAACCCCATTTGATTTGGGACGTGCAACTTAACGGTGGTTCCAAAAATATCTTCTGCTAAGTCGACCACACCGGGTAAGCTTGCGGCTCCGCCAGTTAAAACAATCCCACCTGGCAAATCAAGTGCTTCGATTTCATCAAGCGATTCTTTTGCTTTACGGAAGATTTGTTCCAATCGAGCTTCAATGATTTCAGCTAAGTAGCGTTCATCAACTTTAATCGGATCTGTTTTTCCAATCACATCAACTGGAAACTCTTCATCAGCAGAGGTACGACTTGGGTAGGCATCCCCATAATTAATTTTTAACGCTTCTGCATTATTGAATGATGTATTTAAGACGATGGAAATATCTTTAGTAACAAATTCTCCACCTTCTTGATCAACATGAGTAAATTTCAGTTGTTTATCATGCATAACTGCCGTCGTTGTTTGACCGCCGCCCATGTCAATGACGATTGTCCCAAAATCTTTTTCCCCATCAGATAACGTAGATTCTGTTAGCGCTAAAGAAGTAATCACTGTTTCAGCGACAGTCAGACCTGCTTTTTCAACACATTTCGTGATGTTGTGAAGAATTGTCTTAGGTCCAGTAAAGACTAGGCCGAACATTTCAAGGCGAACACCAATCATGCCTCGTGGATCTTTGATTCCTTCAAAACCATCAACAGTAAACTCTTGAGGAAGTAAAGCAACGATCTGTCTTTCAGGAGGAATGGAGCGAACCATTGCTGCTGAGGCCACATTCCGAACATCGTCATCCATAATTTCTTTTGAATCATTGTTTACAGCGATCATGCCTTGACAAGGCTCAACTTCTAATAGATTGGCAGGCAATCCCACGCTGACGCTTTTGATCTGAATCCCAGCTTTTTCCTCGGCCTGTTTCACTGCTCGTTGCATCGCCTGTACTGTTTTATCGATGTCTACGATAATCCCACGATTGATTCCTTCTGATTTTGCGTTTCCAACACCAATAATATTCATTTGGCTATCGATGTATTCGGCAACAACAACTTTTATCGATGTTGTCCCGATATCAAGGCCTACATACATTCCTGCTTTTGTCATGAATGGGATTCCCTCCTATTTTCAAATAAATGCTTTATTCAGATTTAAAGTTTTAACTTACTGTTAAGCATGAAATATAATTATTTGCAAGTAATTCACTGCCTTCAATTTTACCACATTTTACCCGGAATGAAAAAGAAGATTCCACATTTTCTTGTAATAAATTTAATCATTTCCAGCAGGCGTTTCAGATTGATCTGTTGAGTTTTGAGTCACTTCTTCGCCGGTAGAATTTTCCGCGTAAGGATAACTATAAATCCCCGCTTCCATATCCACTACGCCTTTCATTTCTTTGGCGCTCATTTCTTTCGCAATTTGTGGATAATACTGCATTTTAGTCCCCATATCGTGAATGCTGACCAATACTTTATTGCCATCATTCATGAAAACTTCCAATAGCTCTTTGTTCTCATCCGTAGGAGCGTATTTTATTTGCGATATGCCTTGCTTTACTTCACCGGATAATTTTTTATATTGCTCCAAGACGCTCAAGATTTTTTTTGAACTAGTGAAGCTCTCTAAAATAGGCAAATCGCCATTCTCTTTAGCCACTTCAATGGGTATAATTTTGCCATTTGAAATAACGGGAGAATATTTACCCTCATTATCTATGTAAGCAACCTCTGGATACTCTTTCACTTTCACTTCAAAATGATTGAATCCTTTAAAGTGAACACTAGCGTCTTCAATTTGTAACTCTTGTTTTTTTAAATTTTTTATATTGTCTTGGCGATCAAAATATTGTGACCAAAGGTTGTACCCCACCGAAAAATTCAAGTCTTTTTCTATGGCTTCCGTTGAAATTCTTTGATTGCCTTCAACACTAACTCCGCCCAGTTTCCCCAATGGAGAAATATAATACAATAATAACAGTGCTGGAATAGAAAATAAGCCGATTAAGATCGTCGAGCGCCGCAGTAATCGTTGATTTCGTTCATGCTTAATATTAGGCAAGCGATCTAAAAAGGACCCATTTTTAGGACCAACGGGAACCTCTTCCCCTAATTCTTCCTCTACCGGTAACTCTTCCTCTGACTTTTCAGAATCTGGCTCTGTCTGGATAGTTTCTTCTGCTGGCTCACCATCGTCGTCAGGTACCGATTCCGATTCTTCAACAGGGTGTAACTCAGGGTCACCCTTTTCAAACGCTTTTTGTTTTAAGTATTCGATATTGGCCAACTGCCAAGGTGTTAATTTTTCTTGCTTCGGCCGTTCCTCTTTTTCTTCCTCTGGAAACTCTTCACGACTAATGGTTCTCACCTCCAAAAGTTATTTTACAATTTCATTTACCAATGACCAAAGACGCTCTGCCGCATCTGGAATTCCTTCTTGCCTCGAAGCTCTTGCCATGCGTTCTTTCAGTTCAGGATCTCCCATAATCTGATCCACTGCTTCAACCAGATTATCGCCTGTTAACTCGGCATCAGCGATCATTTTAACCGCTCCCGCATTCACTAAACTTTGCGCATTCTTCGTTTGATGATCATTGGTCACATAGGGACTAGGAATCAAAATTGCCGGCAGACCTAAAGCTGTAAATTCAGCAATTGACGTGGCACCTGCACGACCGATCAATAAATCGACATTCGCCATAACATCCGTCATATTTTTTATATACGGCTGTAATGACAAATTACAATTGATTTTTTTCATATCAACTTTTCCAGATAATTCGTTATAATAACGATCTCCTGAGGCATACAATACTTGATATTCTTTTTGACCGAACTGCGGCAAAGCTTGAATTACTGCTTGATTGATTTTCAAAGCGCCTTGGCTACCGCCAAAAATTAATACCGTCGGAATATCGGTTAATAATCCATACTGCTCTAACACGTCCGACTTGCCACTAGTCATAACTTCTTGCGCTCGTGGATTTCCAACTAAGACCGTTTTCTTTTCAGGAAAATATTGTGCGGCATCAGGAAAACAAATCCCTACTCGATCTGCAAAACGACTCAAGAATTTATTAGTAATTCCTGGTACACTGTTTTGTTCATGAACAATCGTAGGAATCTTCATCCGAGCAGCAGCATAAACCACTGATCCCGAAACATAGCCTCCCGTTCCAATCACCACGTCAGGTTGGAAATCTCGCAAGATTTCTTTTGAACGCTTAATACTTTCAAGGAATAATTGAACAGTTTTCACGTTATCCATGGAAAGTTTTCGTTTAAAGCCTTGAATTTTAATAGTTTTAAAAGAGATGCCCGTTTCAGGCACAATTTTATTCTCCAATCCACGATGTGTTCCGACATATAAAAATTCTGAATCAGGTTGGATTTTTTGTACGTAGCGGATAAATGCTAAAGCCGGATAAATATGTCCACCGGTTCCGCCGCCTGTCACAAGTATTCTCATTACTACTTCCCTACTTTTCTAATTGTTTCACTGCGTGCATAAACTTGTCTCCGCGAATCTCAAAACTAGGATATTGATCCCAACTAGCATTTGCTGGAGAAAGCAAGATATTATCCCCTGCTTCACTTTGTTCATAAGCTAGAGGGACAGCTGTTTCAACATTAGCTGTCTTAATAATTGTTTGGATACCAGCACGTTTGGCCGTATCAGCTAATTTTTCTTTGGTTTCACCAAATAACAAAATAGCCTTAATTCCTTCGAAGGCTGGGATCAATCCATCAAAGTCATTTCCACGATCTAATCCTCCAGCCAAGAGAATTAAGTTCTCATTATCAAAACCACTTAAAGCCATTTCTGTCGCTAAAGCATTTGTCGCTTTTGAATCATTGTAAAATTTTCGACCATTGATCGTGTCCACGTATTGCGTCCGATGAGGGACACCATGGAAATTGCTTAATGCAGAACGGATGCTTTCATTTGAGACGCCCTTTAATTTGGCAACGACGATCGCTGCCAAAGCATTTTCAATGTTATGGGCACCTGGAACACCTAATTCAGCGGCAGGCATAATATTTTCTTCTTGATAGTACAAATCACCATCGAGCAAATACGCACCATTCAGCAATTTTTCTTTGGTAGAAAAAGGAATGACTTGGGCTTTTGTCTGTTTACTCATTTCTTGCAATTCCGCAGAGTTCCAGTTTAAAACTAAAAAATCTTTGACGGTCATATTCTCTTGAATCGCCCACTTCGCTGCCACATAATTTTCCCGGGTCTTATGGTAATCCAAATGTGCTTCATAAATATTTGTAATCACCGCGATTTGCGGCTTGAATTCTTCGACACCCATCAACTGGAAGCTTGACAATTCCATCACGATATCATCTTCAGAACTTGCCTGCATTGCTACTTCACTAGCAGGAAAACCAATGTTCCCAGCAAGTAGTGCTTTCCCAGCTGAACGTTCCTGATTCAATAACAGTCCAATCATAGTGGTCGTAGTCGTCTTACCGTTTGTTCCGGTGATACCAATAATCGGACATTCGGCAATTTGATACGCTAACTCTACTTCAGTCAAAATTGGAATCTGTAATTCTTCCGCTTTGGCAACTAGAGGATTGTCATACGGGATGCCGGGGTTTTTTACCATTAGCGAAAAATCTTCATCTAATAATTCAATCGGATGATGACCCGTAATCACCCGTATCCCTTGTTCCAATAAACCTTGGGCTTCAGGATTTTCCTCAAACGGTTTTCCATCGTTGACGGTAACAAGTGCGCCCAAGTCATTCAATAACTTGGCCGCACTAAATCCACTCTTGGCTAATCCTAAAACTAAAACTTTTTCGTTTTCATATTTTTTAATTTGCTTCATTTCTCAGTCATCTCCTACAGTACTATCAATAACACGATGATGGACGCGACTAGTCCGATTGACCAGAAGACCGTGTCTACCTTCCATTCCGACCAGCCAGACATCTCAAAATGATGATGTAGCGGGGACATTTTAAATACCCGCTTACCAGTCATTTTAAAGGAAGTAACTTGAATAATCACGCTTGCTGTTTCAAATATATAAACTAAACCAACCAATAGCAAGGTCCATTCTTGATGCAAGACGACCGAGATAGCCGAGAGTAAGCCGCCCAAAGCTAATGAACCAACATCACCCATAAAAATTTTGGCTGGCTTTTTATTATATGGAAAGAAACCGATTAATCCACCCATAACAGCTAAGCAAACAATTAACACCTCGTACTGTTGCTGCTTCCAAGCAATCAATCCATAGGTCGCAAACGAAATAGTCCCCAGTCCTGAAACTAGGCCATCAATTCCGTCCGTTAGATTCACAGCATTTGAAAAACCAACCAACCAGAAAATAATGAATATACCATAAAAAACACTCAATGGCAGTTCAATGCCAAAGAAATTCAGCGTATTCGGATAGCCCTCCATGCGATAGACCACGTAAAAAATAATGGCCACGACGACTTGGGCGATAAATTTTTGTCTTGAAGTAAGGCCCTCATTTTGTTTTTTTGCTAATTTAATGTAATCGTCTAAAAAGCCGATGATTCCATACAACAACAAGACAAAAACTAAAATCAACAGTGACGTTGTCATTTGCTGTTGCCAAAGGCTAAACCAGATAGAAGTAATCACGGCAGCGGCCAAAAATCCTAAGCCGCCCATCGTTGGTGTTCCCGCTTTTGAATTGTGCCATTTAGGCCCTTCATCGCGAATCTCTTGACCTTGCTTTCTCATTCTAAAATAACCAATAATGAATGGCATGCCTGCGACAGTAATTGCAAAACTACTGGCAAAAGCGATAAAATATTGTGCCGGTTCCATTTTCTTCTCTCCAGTCTTAACCTAAGGTGATTTTCAATTTCTTTTTTGAAATGTCAGCAAAAGGAGCGATGCTTTGTTTAGTACAGTAGCCCTCACCTTTAAAGCTGACATCGATATCTAATAGGTTCGTTAATTTTAATATATCTGCCTTTGACCACCCACGTACATCCGGCATCTCTTTCTTACCATCTGTTAATAGGATCAAATGCTCATTGGCCATGACTTTTTCGCCAGGCTTTGCCGATTGTTTCGTTACTTCATCACCGTCACCTACAACCACTGCTGTCAAACCACGCTTATTCGCATCAGCAGCAGCTTTTGAAGTAGCTAGATTACGGTAATCCTCAACCGTTACTTCTGTATCATTTTCTTCATCCGCGGAATCCGATTCATTATTTTGAAATTCCATTGCACGACTTAATAATGGGTTGGCAATTTCTCCCAACACGCCGGCTGAATAATGTTGTGGCTGTTTCATTGTCAGATACAAAATGTATTCCGGATCTTCTGACGGTAGCATCAGCGCAATCGAGTAGATATAGTTTGTATCTCCTGTTAAGTAGCGACCATTTTCTGCAATCTGAGCGGTACCTGTTTTAGCAGAAATATGATAGCCTGGCACTTTGTATTGATCGTAGGCTGATCCATAGTTCTCACTTTCGATCGTATCTCGCATATATTCACGAACCTTTTGTGCCGTCTCCGCTGTGATAGGTTCCCCTACTACTTCCGGTTTCGTGATAATTTCTTTGTTCGTATTTGGATTAGAAACTTTTTCAATATAATGAGGCTGCAACATTTTCCCATCATTTGCAACGGCAGTAAAGCCCCGCATCATTTGGAAGTTTGTTACCCCGATAGCCTGACCATAAGAACTCATTGCTTGGTCGACAATATTTGAAGTTGGCAGTGTTCCTTTAGACTCTCCAGGCAAGCCGGAGTAGGTACTTTGTCCAAAGCCAAACCGTTTCACATACCCAGGCCATTTATCGCCTAATTTCTCTTCAAGCTTGACCATTCCTACGTTACTTGACCAAGAAAGAGCTTGCCGCATCGTTAAAATACCCTTTTTCCCTAAATCCCAGTCATTAATCGTGGCATCAGCTACTTGAATTTTTCCAGATAAGTAGCTTTCATTTTCGTCAAAAACACCTTCGTTCACAGCTGCTGACGTCGTAAAGACCTTCATCGTCGAGCCTGGTTCATAATTGGTCTCGACTAAGAAATTCTGCCATGCATCCTCTTTGCCTAATCCTTCTTTAGTTTCAGGGTTGAACGTTGGCCGTTGAGACATCGCCAAGATATCCCCGGTCTTTGCCTGCATCAAGGTTGCTGTCAGTTCTTTCGGCTCGGCCTCAGTATTGACTTTGTCCATTAGGGTTTCCAAGTAGCTTTGTAGTCCGCCGTCGAGGGTCGTATAGATATTTTCCCCATCCACTGCTTTTTTCTCCTCGGCTACACTGCCAGGGATTGGACGTTGATTCTCATCCTTTTGATAAACAATTTTTCCATTTTTGCCTTTGAGTACATCATCATAAGCAGCTTCAACGCCCATCATCCCGACAAGTTCTTCCTTTTTATCAGGTTGAGCATATCCAATGAAATGAGAAGCAAAGTTCCCATTCGGATACATCCGATCGGTGTGTTCAGTAAAGTATAGTCCCTTTACTTTAGCTTTCTTCATTGCATCTTCCATGTTCTGTTTCGTTTCTTCAGAGATGTTCTTTCCTTTATTTCCAAATTCGACTTGATAATATTTACTTGTTCCGTCACTGTTTACACCGCTCTTTAATGTTTTCAATGCGGTCTTTTCTTTAATATCCAAATTGTTATGTAAGATCGAAGCCAACTCATCAAAATTCTTTTCTTGAGCGTAAAGCTTTTCTTTCCCAGAAACATAGCTTTCTGACAGAATCGCATAAACAGAATATGAAGTTGCGTCTTCAGCGATTACTTCGCCGTTACGGTCATAGATTGTTCCCCGTTTCGCTTTGACAACATCTTCTCCTCGATAGAGCTCTTCGGTCTTTATTTTTAATGAGGTGCCTGCTACGTGACCTCCTGCCACCACATAGATCATGCGAACGGCAAACAAAAAGAACAACCCAATACTCGTAGCAAACAAAACAACACCTACTTTTTTGCGATTGTTCATCGGAGTCAAATTCTTTTTTCGGATTTTTCTTTTTAGCCTTTTAAAGCGCATTTACTTCACTTTCCTTAAATTTGCATCATTGATTGAGAGACCAGCTTTCTCAGCAACTTCTTTCAAACGATCAGAACGTGATAACTCACTCTTTTCTTGTTGCAATTGAGTCGCTGTCTTTTCTTTTCCATCTATATCTGTTTGAATGCTAGTAATGTCATTTTGCGTTTTGCTGATTTCATTGCGATAATTCACCATTATGATTGATAAACCAATCAGCATGACTAAGAAAGCTAAAACAGCGACCTTCTCAATCCGGGTGATTTTCTTTAGACGATCTCCGGGTGAAACAAAGACTTGGAAAGAGTCTGGCGTTTGATGAATTTCTTCTTGTGGGGAATCAAATTGATCGTATTGTTGCCTTTTTAATTCTGCCATACTCCTATCCTTTCTTCACTTTCTCCGCGATTCGTAACTTAGCGCTTCTCGCACGATTATTGTCTTGTAATTCCTCATCTGAAGGAACAATTGGTTTTCGATTAACTAATTTCAATACTGGTTGGAATTCTTCCGGCACAACCGGCAATCCAGGAGGCATATCCTTTGGCGTGCTGAATTCTTTATACATCGTTTTTACAATCCGATCCTCTAAAGAGTGGAAGGTGATGACACTAACTCTGCCATTAAGCGCCAATAACTCGATTGCTTGTTCCAAAGAGCTTTCAATGGCGCCCAGCTCATCATTGACCGCAATTCGAATGGCTTGGAATACCCGCTTAGCTGGGTGACCACCTTTCCGTCTAGCAGGAGCTGGTATCGCTTCTTTGATCACATCTACCAATTCACCAGTCGTCTTAATTGGTTCATCGGCACGCTTACGTTCAATTAGGCGCGCGATTTGTTTCGAAAATTTTTCCTCGCCGTAACGAAAAAAGATTTTTACTAATTCGTGGTATGAATACTCATTGACTACTTGGTATGCACTCAACGGCGCCGTCTGATCCATTCGCATATCCAGCGGAGCGTCTTGGTGGTAACTAAAGCCACGCTCTGCTTCATCTAATTGAGGAGAAGACACCCCAAGGTCATATAAGATCCCATCAACTTCTGTTACACCCAAACGGTTCATTTCAGTAGTCAGTTCTCTGAAATTCGCTTTGACGAAAGTCACTTGGTTTTGTTCCACATATTTCGCTAAGCGAATTTTAGCATTGTCGATTGCTTTTTGATCTTGATCAAACGCATAAAGATGCCCTGCTTCACCCAATTGACTCAATAGATATTCGCTATGTCCAGCACCGCCTAATGTACAGTCAACATAAACACCGCTTGGTTTGATTGCTAAACCATCGACAGTCTCATGAAGCAAAACGGTCGTATGTTGAAAGTCTGTCATTACTAATCCTCTTCTCTAAAATCCAAAATCTACCATTGTTTCTGCTATATCATCAAAACTCGCTTCTGTTTCTTTAGTAAAGTCATTCCAACGAGTCTGATCCCAAATTTCAATTCGATTTGCTACACCGATGATCACGCATTCTTTTTCAAGCAAAGCATGATTGCGCAAAGAAACGGGAATATTAATACGTCCCTGTTTATCAATCTCGCATTCGGTAGCTGCGGAGTAGAAAAAACGAACGAAGGCACGCGCATCCTTTTTGGAAAGAGGCATTTCGTTCAATTTTGTTTCTAAGTGGTTCCACTCGACTAAGGGATAGCCAAACAAACAGCCATCCATGCCGCGGGTAACGACGAATTTCTCGCCTAGCTGCTCACGTAATTTCGAAGGAACAATCAATCGTCCTTTTGCATCAATATTATGCTGAAATTCACCCATGAACACGTAGACTTCCCCCTTTTCCCCACCGCATGAGTTTAGTCTACCACATTCCCCCACAATCTACCACACTTTGTAAAAAACAAAAATAACACTTTATTGACCTTTTTTAACCATATGATCTAATCAAGGTCTGCGGGAACAATTAGGAGTTTTTTTATAGTTTTTTTATTTTATAACGCATAAATAATGCTAACCAAGATTAAAATCAAATACATTAAAACAGAGAGTAAAAACGTTAGACGCCAAAACATTTTAAAGAAGCGTCCATACATTATTTCGCGATAGCGATAGGCTTGAAAAACCACTACGCTTATTCCCAACAACAATATGGTCAATAAAAAATATGGTAAAATAGAGAACGTGCTAATACTTTTAGATATTTCGTGCATTCCGACGATTAAAAATGGCACGGTAATGTCCGGTGTTCTCAAATTAAATCGCTGTTTTAGTTTAAAAGTTGTTACAATATAATCCGACGCTAAAAAAACTATTAATGGAAAAATGTACCATAACAAAATAACTGGTGAAAATGCTGCCAACAACTACAGTCCTTCCTATCAAAAACTATTACCCTAACTATACTGCATTATCGTTACATTCGTGTATCATTTCATTTAAAATATAAAGGATTTAGCAAGTTTTAACAATTGAATTCATGATATCGCCACGAAAAGATTTTTTAGTATTTTTTAAAAGTTTTTTCCGAATAATTGCGGAGTTTTAAAAAAAAGAGTATGATGAGTTTGAGATTTTTATGAGGATGGTGACAGCATGAATAATAAGAAATCCACTAGTACATTTTCTAAAGTAACTAAAGTCGTTATTTGGACTATGTTAATATTAACGATTGGCTCATTAATTTTAAGTAGCTTGATTAGTATCATGTAAAAATTTGACCAACGACATTCGTTTCAGTTGGCATAAAAAAATAGTCGGAGCAGCTGCTCCGACTATTTTTTTGCCAATTGCAATAATTCTTTTGCGTGTTCTACCGTTAAGTCAGTAATTTCGGTTCCTGCTAACATCCGCGCAATTTCTTCTGTTCGCTCGTTTTCAGTCAACTCTTCCACTTTTGTCAGTGTTCGACCGTTGGCGATTTCTTTACGAATAAATAATTGATGATCCGCTTTGGCAGCGACCTGTGGTAAATGTGTGATGCATAAGGCCTGCGAATTTTTCCCGATTTGATAAATCTTATCGGCGATCGCCTGGGCAACGCGACCGCTTACACCGGTGTCTACTTCATCAAACACGATACTGGTCAATCCTTGCGTTTTTGAAAAGATTGTTTTAAGAGCTAACATCACTCGTGAAATTTCCCCGCCGGAAGCGACTTTGACTAATGGTTTCAAAGGTTCCCCAGGATTCGTCGTAATATAAAATTCGACTTCATCAAAACCATCGTGGGTATACTTGCTTTCCTTAAAAGCCACTTCAAAGCGAGCATTTTCCATGTATAAATCCTTCAACTCATGCTGAATCGCAGATTCTAATTTTTTGGCCATTTCTTTACGTGCTTGTCGTAAGTGTTTCGCCAAGCTCTGCAACTTCTCTTCTTTTACACGCAACTCGCTTTCTAATTTTTCTAGCTTATCACCTGAAAAATCAGAGTCTAATAATTCTTGACTGATCTGATCGTAATAGCGAAGAATTGTTGCGACCGACTCCCCATACTTTCGCTTCAATTGATGGATCAACTCCAGCCGCTCGTTGACTAAATCCAACCGTTCTTCATCTAATTCCAAGAGATCCAACTGACGACCAATCTCACTAATTGCGTCTTGTAATAAATAATAGGCACTGTGGACATTGTCAGAAATCGTTTCATAGTCTTTGTCTAAGGAAGCGATCGTTTGCAGCTCTTGACTAGCGGACCCAATCGTATCTAGCGCACTCGTTTCTTCATTCGTCATCGCTTGATAACTGTAAGAAAGACTATCCACGATTTTTTGATAATTCGTCAGCTTCTCTCGTTCCTCCATCAACTTCTCTTCCTCACCAAGTGTTAGATCGGCATTGCCGATCTCTTCTTGCTGAAAGGTCAGCATATCGATCCGTTGGACAAAGGATTGCTCATTTTGTTTAAATTTTTTGACTTGATTGGCTAGGGTCTGATAGCTTTGATAGGCTGCTTGATAATCACGTTTAATTGCTTGGAAGGGGGCATCACCAAAGCTGTCCAGCAAACGCAAATGTGATTCAGGATGCATCAGTTCTTGGTGATCATTCTGACCTTGGATATCCACTAGAAATTGTCCGATACGACGCAAATTGGCTAGTGTAACAATCCGACCATTTACACGGGAAATACTCTTACCAGATATATTCAAATCTCGTTGGACGATCAATCCAGCTTCGTCCACTTCAATCCCTAATTCTTCCATTAATACTTGGAACTCTCGTTGTCTAGGGAGATCAAACAAGCCCTCTACCAAACATTTTTCACTGCCTTGTCGAATGTATTCAATGGACGAACGGGCGCCAGCCAGCAAACTAACGGCATCAATAATGATCGATTTTCCTGCACCGGTTTCACCTGTTAACGCGGTCATTCCATCGGTAAAACCTAAATGCAAAGAAGAAATAATCGCAAAATTTTTGATTGTCAATTCCTGTAACATTTTTACACTCCTATTCCCATTAAGACCTTTTAACTAGTTATTACTCTGACTTTTTTCAGCAATCTCTTGCTGAATCCGTTGGGCATCTGCTTCTGTCCGAGCGATCATTAGAATACTATCATCATCATTCAAAGTAGTAAATAGTACCTTTGAGAACTGCTTTTCTAGCAAATTGGCAGAAGCTGAGGCATTCCCCGGTAACGTTTTTACATTAATGAATTTTTCCATTTGATCAACAGAAAGGACGGCTTCTTTTAATAAATCCGTTAATTTTTCATTAACGTCTTCTTGTTCCTTTTTAGGTAAGCTGTAACGATAGCCACCATTTTGTGCTGGAACTTTAATCAGCTTCATTTCTTTAATGTCCCGTGAGATCGTCGCCTGCGTCACGGTAACCCCCTGTTGTGCAAGAATCATCACGAAGTCTTCTTGTTTTTTTACATCGTATTCATTCAATAATTGCGTAATGATTCGATGCCGTTCTTGCTTTCGCATCCGTTTCCCTCCGAAAATAATTATTTATCCAGCTGCTGATGGGCTTCTGCTACTACTGTTGCTAGATCGATTGATTGATTCAATTGACCCATCGCTTGAACTTTTTTTAAATGAGCCAAAAACTCAATATTTCCCTCACCGCCGGTAATCGGTGAAAAAGTCAATTCCGCAACATCAAATCCATGAGCAGTCGCAAAGCTAGTAATTTCTTCTAAGACCATCAAATGGGTCTTGGGATCTTTAATAATCCCTTTTTTTCCGACGTATTCTTTTCCCGCTTCAAATTGTGGTTTGATCAATGCCACAACATCACCCTCAGTGGCTAGGATTTCATGAAGCGGCGGTAAAATCAGTTTCAAAGAAATAAAGGAAACATCAATCGTTGCAAAGTTCGGTTGCCCTTGCTGAAAGTCTTCAAGCTTAGAATAGCGAAAATTGGTGCGTTCCATCACAACGACCCGTTCATCTTGACGCAGTTTCCACGCTAACTGATTGTAGCCAACATCTAAAGCGTAACTCATGGTCGCTCCGTTTTGTAGCGCGACATCCGTGAATCCACCGGTTGAGGAACCAATATCCAATAAAATTTTATTGTTGATAGCTACGTCAAATTCTTTTAACGCCTTTTCTAATTTCAATCCACCACGAGAAACATACGCTAAACGTTGCCCTTTCAGTTGCAGTACGGTTTCAATCGCAATTTTTTCTCCTGGTTTGTCTAGCCGTTCATTTTTTTGGTCATAGACTAAACCAGCCATTACACCGCGTTTGGCCTTTTCTCTGGTTTCAAAAAGACCTTGATTGAAAGCTAAAACATCGACACGTTCTTTTTTCATGTTATTGCTCCTTATTCATCCTAAGGGAATCGCTCTAAGTCCGTTTCATTTACTGAAAGCCTATAACTTAAAAAGCGTGAGTAATTCTTCAAATACTTCAGATTGAAATTCAGTCGTTTCGGCAAGCTGTCGAACCGTTTCTTCTGCTTGCGCCAATTCAGCGGCTAGAGCTTGCTTGGCTCCCTCAAGACCAAGTAACCCTGGATACGTACTCTTCTCTGATTTTTCATCCTGTCCGACTTGTTTGCCTAACTCTTCCGTTGTCCCTATAACATCTAACAAATCATCACGAATTTGGAAGGCCAACCCAACATGACCACCAAGCTTTTCCAACAGCTCAATGACATATTCTGTTTGTTGTGCCAAAATCCCACCAGCCACAAAGGCATACGTTAATAACGCCCCCGTCTTGCCGCGATGAATCCTTTTTAATTGCTCCAAAGAAACCTGCTGTTTCTCTGCTGCCATATCGCCAGCCTGTCCAGCTACCATACCACCGATTCCTGCGGCTTTAGCTAAGAGCTGCATCAGCAGTACCGTTTCAGCTGGCGCCAATGTCGTCTCACTGATTAGTTGGAACGCGCCGGTCAACAATCCATCACCGGCTAAAATCGCCAAAGCTTCACCATAAATTTTATGATTAGTTGGCTTTCCTCGTCGTAGATCATCATCATCCATCGCCGGCAAATCGTCATGGATCAACGAATATGTATGAATCATTTCAAGTGCGCCCGCCGTTTGATAAACCGGTACAGATATTTCTTTCTTAAACGCACGCATCGTTGCCAAAACAATCAAGGGACGAATCCGTTTGCCGCCGGCTTCGACGGAATACAGCATGCTCTTTTGCAATTCAGCATTGACGGAACTGATATTGAGGAAGTCAGTGATCTCTTTTTCAACTTTCGGTAGCTCTTCGGCAGAAAGCTCTTGCAACATTAAGCTTCCTCCTCACCGCTAAAAGGTACTTCTTCCTCTTCACTCATCATTTTCGTTAAGGTTTTTTCCGCTTTTGTTAAAGTATCTTGGCACTGTTTACTTAAGACCATTCCATTTTGAAAAGCTTCTAAAGCTTCTTCTAATGGAACATCGCCACGTTCAAGCTGGGTCACGATTGTTTCTAATTGCGCGATTGATTCTTCAAAAGTCGTATTTTCCATTATTTTTCTCCTTCATTCACCGCATTGATTTCTAAGACAGAGGCCTTGACCATTCCGTCAACAAAATGAACTGTCATTTCTTTTTCTTGCAAATCCTTCACCGAACGAATCACCTGATTCTCTTGTGTCGTATAAGTAAAGCCTCTACCCATCGTTTTCAGAGGACTTAATAAGTCCAATGACGTGATCGCCTGCTGCAATCGGCGCTGTTGATTTTCTAAATAGCTCTGCATTTGTTGTTGCAATCGCTCTTGTAAATACGTCAATTGCTGCTGGGTTTGTTTGACTTGATTAATGGGGTTTGCTTGCGCCAAACGATTACTGTACTGCATCAGTTCGCGCTCACGCTGATTGACTAAAACAGTCATATTTTGCTGCAGTTGCTGAGTCAAGCGATCGAGTTGAACGCTTTGCGCTTCATATAAACGATTTGGCTGCCTAAAAATATATGACTGTTGCAGTCGTTCAAAACGTTCCTTTTTTCGTTGCAGTTGATGTAAGAAGGCTTGCTCTAGGCGGGCTTGTTTTTCTTTAATTCGTAAGATTTCTTCCGACAAGACAGGGACCGCTAATTCTGCCGCAGCTGTAGGAGTAGCCGCCCGAACATCTGCGACTAAATCAGCAATCGTCGTATCGGTCTCGTGTCCCACCGATGAAATAATCGGAATTGGTGAAGCCGCGATCGCCCGAGCGACCACCTCTTCATTAAACGGCCATAAATCCTCAATCGAGCCACCACCACGACCAATAATCATCGTGTCAAAATCCATTGACTCCGCTTGTTTGATATTTTTTACGATATCCGCTGCCGCTTTGTCTCCTTGTACTAACGTTGGAAATAAGACGAGCTGAGCAATTGGATAGCGCCGCTTGACGGTGGTAATAATATCGCGAATCACCGCGCCGCTAGGACTCGTGATCACCGCTATCCGTTTTGGATAACGAGGGAGTGGCTTTTTAGGCAGTGAGAAAAGCCCCTCTTTATCTAGTTTTTCTCGCAATTCGGCTAAAGCCTGATACAGGGCGCCGACGCCATCAGGCTCCATATGATCGATATAGATTTGATACATCCCGCTAGCTTCGTATAACGCTACCCGACCAACCACTAATACTTTCATGCCTTCTTTAGGCGTGAATTTCAATTTTTGAAACGCCCCTTTAAACATGATGGCATTAATTTTTGAACGCTCATCTTTTAGGCTGAAGTATTGGTGATTATTGGGTCGCATGCGGAAATTGGAAATTTCTCCAGTCAAATAGACCCGCTCTAAATAAGGATCGACGTCGAATTTTCGTTTAATATATTTATTTAAAGCACTGACGGTCAAATACTCTTGCGTCATGTAAACACCTCTTTGCTATTCGTGATCCACTACTTGACGTCTACAGCATTCAACGGTTTGCTGCAACAACATCGTGATCGTCATAGGACCAACACCGCCAGGAACTGGAGTGATGTAGCCTGCGATTGGCTCTACTTCATCAAATTTTACGTCACCAATCAATTTTCCTTCTTCATTGCGATTCATCCCGACATCAATAACGACAGCGCCAGGCTTGATAAATTCTTTTGTTACAAAATGGCCTCTACCGATGGCTACGACTAGAATATCGGCTTTACTTGCAATTTTCGCCAAATCTTCCGTTTTAGAATGAGTTAACGTAACCGTTGCATCCGCCCCTAAAAGCAAGATTGCCATTGGTTTCCCAACGATATTGCTGCGACCGATGACGACAGCTTGCTTACCGGCTAACGGAATATCATACTCTTCAAACATTTTCATGATGCCATAAGGCGTACAAGGAATTGTGTGGGGCATACCCACAAAAAGTCGACCCATATTCATTGGATGAAAACCGTCAACATCCTTCAGTGGATCGATTGCTAACAAAACCTTTTCTTCGTCGATATGATCCGGTAAAGGTAATTGCACTAAAATACCATGAAACTCCTTCGAGCGATTGAACTGTTCGATTTCTTTAATCAGCGCGTCTTCTGTAATTGTTTCCGGATAACGCATCACTACAGAATGAATGCCTGTTTTCTTCGCTGCTCGTTCTTTGTTTCTAACATAAACTTGACTAGCAGCATTTTCTCCGACTAGCAAAACAACTAAACTAGGCTGAATTCCTTGCGCATTCAGAGCTTCGACTTCCTTCGCCGTATTTTGTTGCAATTTCTCGGCTAATTCTTTTCCATTGATAAGTTGTGCCACTCTATTCCCTCGCTTTTTCGGATAGTTTAAATGAAGCTGGGAAAAATAGCTTTATTAGCTATTTGCCCCAGCTTCATCGATCTCTTTCATTACATTAGATAAGATTCCGTTGACGAACTTTCTTGATTGGTCATCACTGAAAGTTTTGGCTAATTCGATTGCTTCGTTTAAAACAACTCGATTGGGTACTTGAGTATTGTACAACATCTCATAGATCCCTAGTCGTAAGATAA
Source organism: Enterococcus viikkiensis (assembly GCF_005405345.1). GTDB lineage: Bacteria > Bacillota > Bacilli > Lactobacillales > Enterococcaceae > Enterococcus_A > Enterococcus_A viikkiensis. The sequence continues at coordinate 76,764 of NZ_BJDW01000001.1, forward strand.
TCAAATCCATTTTTGCAATTCGTTGAATCGACCAGTTAGAACGTAAATGTTTTTGGATAATTCCATCTAGTTCAGTTTGGTGTTCTACGACTCCGCCAACTAAATCATCCAGATAAACAGGTACGAATTCCTCTTCATCCTCACTGACAAATTCTTGCTGATCAATGCTCAAAGCATGATTGATGGCGTCCTTTTTAGTTAAATCTTGATTGAAATCTAACGGAAACAAAGCTTGCAACGCCTTTTCCCGAATTTCATGACGTGATAATTCTTTACTCATTATTTTCCTCTTCATCATTAAATAGTTCTTCTAGTGTAGGTTGTTCCATCTTCTCTGCTACGACACCGACTACATGGATATTTACTTCACTTAATGCAATGTCAGTCATAAACAAGACTTGTTGTTTTACTCGTTCTTGCATTGCCATTGCCACTTTTGGTACGGAAGTGCCATAGTCAAAATAAGAATAGATATCAACTTTCAAGCCATCTTCATCATTTTTAAGATAGACACCTTTGCCGTGAGCGGATTTTCCAAGTAGTTCAGTTACGTTACTAGCCAAAGAGCCGCGCATCCCATAGACACCGTCTACTTTAGAAGCAGCGATCCCGATAATTACTTCGATCACTTCAGGTGCAATGATAATTTCGCCAAGCTCAGGACTTTCGCCTAAAACCAAATTTTTTTCATCTGTCATTGTACTCTCTCCTTATTCGGTCAAATGTATTTATTTTTTCTCTTAGAAAAAATAAGTTTGATTCTCATGCCGTATATCATCCAACTAAGCTTCATTATCCTTGTTTCGTTGATGATTTTTCGATTCCTCATTCGCTTTAGATACTGTAAAAAGTTGGACTGACATCCTTATTCGGTCAAATGTATTTATTTTTTCTCTTAGAAAAAATAAGTTTGATTCTCATGCCGTATATCATCCAACTAAGCTTCATTATCCTTGTTTCGTTGATGATTTTTCGATTCCTCATTCGCTTTAGATACTGTAAAAAGTTGGACTGACATCCTTATTCGGTCAAATGTATTTATTTTTTCTTTTAGAAAAAATAAATCTGATTCTCATGCCGTATCTTACTTTAGGCCCGTGAAACGTAGCTGCCATCTTGTGTATTCACGATTAACTTGTCGCCTTGGTTGACGAAAAATGGCACGTTAACAGTTAAACCAGTTTCCATTACAGCAGGTTTTGATCCACCAGATGATGTATCGCCTTTAATATTTGGTTCTGTTTCAGCGACTTCTAACACTACTGTATTCGGTAGTTCGACGCCTAAAACTTCATTGCCATACATGATGACGGTCAACTCAGTATTTTCTAAGACATAACGCATCTCATCTGCAATTTGTTGTTTCGGCATTTCGATTTGTTCATAGCTTTGCATATCCATGAAAACATAGTTGTCACCGTCATCATAGAGATATTGCATTTTATTGTTATCAATCTGTGCTTTTGCAACTTTTTCACCGGCGCGAAAAGTTTTTTCTTGAACCGCACCCGTACGTAAATTTTTTAATTTTGAGCGAACGAAGGCTGCACCTTTCCCCGGCTTCACGTGTTGAAAATCGACTACGCGCCAAATGCCGCCGTCCACCTCGATCGTCAAACCAGTTTTAAAATCGTTTACTGAAATCATGATACTTCCCCCTAATTCATTGCAAGGTTATTACTTTGATACATTTTTACAAAATAATTCCAAGCCTTGTTACATCTATTCGTTTTCTTGTAAGACAAAGAAAACAGACACATTGATTGATACCCCATCTTTTCAGATTTGGTTCTAGTTTATCATTTCTTGTTTACTAACGCTACCACTACTCAATCACTCCTACAAAATGATGAGCTCCTTTGGCGATTGCGTTAAAATTCGATTACCTTCTGCTAAAATCACCAAATCATCCTCGATCCGTACCCCGCCTAAGCCTGCTAAATATATACCCGGCTCATCGGTAATGACGTTGCCTTCCATTAAGGGTTCGTCATTCGAACGACTGATATTCGGTCCCTCATGGATTTCCATCCCTATCCCATGTCCAGTAGAATGTCCAAAGTCTTCCCCATATCCAGCTTCACTAATGAAATCACGAGCAACCGCATCTAGCTGTGAGCCCGTCACGCCTACTTGTGCCACTTCAAGTACTTTTTTCTGTGCTTCTAACACGATTTGGTAAATATCCTTCAATTGCTGTCCTGGATCTCCAATTGCGAAGGTCCGTGTGATATCTGAAACATACCCTTGATAAACACAACCGAAATCAAGCGTAATCAGATCTCCTTGTTTAATCATCTTTTCACTGGCCACACCGTGAGGCAATGCTGAACGCGTACCACTGGCGACGATTGTCTCAAAAGAGGTACCACTGGCCCCTAATGATCGCATATAAAAATCCAGTTGATTGGCTACTTCAATCTCAGTCATACCCGGCCGAATCATTTTTAGTACGTGATCGAACCCTTCATCAGCAATCGCACAAGCTTTCTCAATGATTGCGATTTCGCCCTCATCTTTTCGCTCCCGTAATTTTTCAATCAGTCCACTGGCAGGTGCCAACTCGGCATCAATCACCTCTTCAAAGATCGAATAATCGGCATATGTCATAACGGCATCTTCAAAGCCAAGTACGTTAACTGATTCACTTTCCATCAGCTTAAGCAACTCAGTAATAATATCCCCCTGATGCTGAATAATCGTCATTCCTTGAATCTGCTCACTGGCTTGCTCGATATAGCGAAAATCTGTAATAAAGAAGGCTTGGTCTAATGTAATAAACGCCATACCGGCCGTACCAGTAAAATTCGTCAAATAACGAATATTCGCTGGACTGGTAACTAAGTAAGCATCAATCATTGCTTTTTCCATCAACGCACGTAACTTTTCAATTCGTTTTATCATTCTTATCACCCACTATCCATTATAGCAAAGAGTTTCAAAAAGCTGAACGAACACGATTAGAAAAAAAAGATTGAGGCGATGCGCCTCAATCCTTTGGGTAAAGAATTATGATTCATGTGTAATTAAGAACAACACCTATGCTACAAAAAAATTTCCTACCGTCTGCCAGTAAAAAAGGAAGCTACGGCTACAACAATGATCGCACCTAAAATAGATGGGACTAATGCCATGCCTGCGAGGTGTGGACCCCAGTGACCAAATATCGCTTGTCCAATATACGACCCAGCCAAACCAGCGATAATATTTAATACACAGCCCATTTGTTTCCCACGACCGGAAATCCCACCACCAATAGCTCCAATCAACGCACCAATAATCAATGTCCATAACATAATAATCCCTCCATTTTTTCAATTCATCCCAAAAATCTTTTGAGCCAAATAATTTATGCCTCTGTCAAGCGCCTTTAGAATCCTTTTGCAAAAAGTTTCGCAAATGTGAAACCTTAAATAATCCCGGTATAATCACTTTTAACCTTTTGTAAGCGGCTAATCTACTGAAAAAAACACTCATTTGGTTGTACCTGTGAATAACTCTTATAAAATGAGATCTTTTCGTAGTTTTACCGCGTTTTTTGACCAATCGATCGCACCTAAACGATAGGGAAAGTTTCCTTCTATTGAAAAGCTGCCCATTTCAGGTACATTGATTTTATTCATACGGGCACTACCCTTCGCTAAGTATCCTGTCCCCATTTTCAGCATATCTTTTAAATGAAGATTACTGCCAGAATATTCTTTAACCATCCCATAGTTATTCGTGATAGCTGACAAACGCGGACGCACTGTTTTACGCTTCATCAAGCGAATAATATCTTCCTGCCGCTCGAAAACGTCGATTCGACCGTCCTGATCGATTTGGTAGCTGATATACGCATCAATCTCAGCCAGCGTCAAACGTTGTTCACCCTTTTGAAACGTTTGATTATTTTTCAACGCGGTGAACTCTTTGTAGACCGTTATTGGCATTTTGCCATCTGCTTCCAAACCAGCTTCTTTGACCCCTAAAAGACTATCAGCTTTTTTTAGTATCAAATATTTTTTTACCTCTATTGAAAAGGCCAATGAGAAGTAAGCTAAAAATTTTTCGATGGGTACTTGTGTATATAATTCTCCTAAAGTTAGCTTTTGAATTTTTATCTCTGGCGAAACCCGCAGTAAACTATTCACACCACTCGTCAAATCATAAACAAAAAAGCTCGAATATTCCTGGTCATCAAACACAAACAACACTTTCATAACGATCTTCCTCTCTAAAAACAAGTTTAACGAAAAATAGCCGTAAAAGCATCCGTCAAAAGTCTGAAAACCATTTTTTAATTCATTGAGTTAATAAAAATATTAAACAGTGATACAATGAACACGGAGAAATCTCACAAACAAAAAACTAACTCCTCCTTAATAGAAGGGATCTATCATGAATACTATTAGTTACGTAATTTTGGCGATGCTGATTCGCTCACCTTTGACTGGTTATGAATTAAAACGTTTCTTGAACTTTTTTTGGGAAGCACATCACAGTCAAATCTATCCTACTTTAAAAGAGCTGCGAAAACAGGAATTAATTGAGATCGTCGATATTCCAGACGGCAAACGTAAAATCTATGATATTACACCAGCAGGAAAAGAGTTAGTAAAGGAATGGGTCTTCAGCAAAAGCCATGCTCCTTCTCAGAAAGATGAATTTTTGGCAAAAGTCTTTACGATTTCCGCATTGGATCGTGATACCTCAAAGTTTTTAATTATGGAACGTCAACAATATTATCACGAACAGCTACACGAATATTCTAAAGTTTTAGACAGCTTGAATGACTTAAACGAAGCTGAACGTCATAGAAATTTTGGACGAGAACTCATTCTTGAACGAAAGATTCGTTTATGTAAAGAGGAATTGGCTTGGTGTGAATGGGCGGGAGAAAAAATCGATGCTTATTTCGTAGAAAAATAATCCGCTAGTTATGGGAACAGATCGTCAGCGATCTGTTTCTTTTTTTTGCCAGAAATTTATGTAAATTTATTTATGTAAATATTGACATAAAATAGAATTATGACTACACTATTGAATGGAAAGTGGTGACTTAATGGAAAATTTAAACGAAAATGAATTGGTTAAGGAAAAACAAAATGGAAAGGCTGCTTACGTTGTTGCGTTTGCTTGTATGATTGCTTTCATGGGAATTGGCTTGGTTGACCCGATCTTGAACTCCATCGCAAAATCCTTACAAGCAACACCTGCACAAACAACCTTGCTGTTTACCAGCTACATGATGGTGACAGGCGTCGTCATGCTCTTCACTGGTTTTGTCTCTAGTCGAATTGGTATGAAAAAAACGTTAATGCTAGGGCTATTTATTATTATTTTATTTGCACTTTTTGCTGGCTTGTCGAATTCAATTGATGCCTTGATTTATTTTCGGGCAGGCTGGGGATTAGGAAATGCCTTATTTATCTCAACGGCTTTGTCCGCGATCGTCAGCGTATTGATTGGACAAACAGAAAAATCCATCATGCTGTATGAAGCAGCGATGGGTTTGGGAATGTCGATTGGACCATTAGTCGGTGGTTCTCTTGGTTCCATTTCGTGGCGGTTGCCCTTTGCGGGTGTTTCCGTATTGATGTTGGTTTCATTTCTATCAATTTTTCTTTTATTCAAAGAACCAATGGCCGACCAAGAAAAGGTTGAACTGTTCGCTGGTGTAAAAGCCCTAAAAAATCATAAATTGCGCTCTGTTGGCTTGATCGCTTTGCTTTATAATTTTGGTTTTTTTACTTTATTGGCTTATGCCCCCTTCTTACTACCAAATTTTTCTGAAATGCAAATTGGTATGACCTTCTTCGGATGGGGGATTTTACTGGCGATTTCGTCCATCTTTTTAGCGACTCGAATCGAAAGAATGATTGGAACATTTTATACCTTAATGATTGGCTTCATTGGTTTCGTCATTTGTTTACTCTTAATGGGGATCAATGCCGATCAGCCAAATCTTGTCGCGACTGCGTTGATCGTCGCTGGTTTTTTCCAAGGAATCATCAATACCTTGATGACCACGATTGCAATGGAGATCCCAGGAATCAAGCGCAACATCGCTTCTTCTACTTACAGCTTTGTCCGCTTCTTCGGTGGGTCACTAGCGCCCTTTGTCGCAGGGGTGATCGGGGCAAAATTTGGTGGGAATTATACTTTCTACTTTGCCAGTGCGATGGTCTTTATCGGTATTCTATTGATTGTGGTTCATTCACACTATTTTGAAACGGTTGAAGAGGAAGAACTGGAAAACTAACTTAAAACAGGCTCTGTTTTCAACCGAGAACAGAGTCTTTTTTTGCTGGTATATCAAAAAAAGAGTACAAATAGATGTACTCTCAAAAATTAATTATGCAGTTAATTCACTCGCAGCTTCTTGGTCTAAGATTACTGTTAAATTAGGATGCAAACGTAAAACTGAGGCTGGCACATCTTCTGTAATTGTGCCTTCCAAAGCTTGCTTGATGATTGCCGCTTTCTTTTTTCCATTAGCGATCAATACTAATTCCTTCGCAGCGAGAACCGTTTGCGGCCCAAAAGTAACCATTTCTGTTCCCGGTGTATGAGATGTCGCTTGATCTAGCAATTGATACAACTCATCACCTGGATTGATTGGTACACGATACACCCCATAATCAAATGAAGTGAATTCCGGCAGATTACCACAAAAATGGCCGTCCTCGCCAATTCCCATCAAGACAAGATCCAACCCACCGTCTTCAGCAATCTGATAGTCATAATCTTGGTAATTTTCAGCATTCAAGACTTCAATATTTTCCGCTTCAATTCCTAATGGTTGAAATAATTCTTGCATCAACGTCTGCATCGTCAACCCGTCTTCTTGATCCTTCAAGGTTATTTCATCAAAGTTATAAAAATGTGCGAAGCTTTGATCAAAATGTACTGTTTGCAAACGCTCGGCTAAAATCTCATACGCTCGTTTCGGCGAGGCCCCCGCCGTCAACGCTAAGTTCACCCGATGATTTTCTGACCACTTTAGCAAAATCAAATCAGCCGTCAGCTGACTCAACGTTTCGTAATCTTTTGTTATTAATAATTTCATCTTACCACCTACCTTTTTTATTTAATAATAGCATAGCAAAAAAAGAGATGTAAGCGAATTCTTAAGTTTAGAAACGTTTTCACCTTTGATTTTAAGGCAAAATAAAAATAGTAAAAAAGTTGACACTGTTATCAATTATACTAGTTAAAAGAGTCGAATTAGTGATCGATTCGATGATGTCCGCTGACGATCAAAAAATCTAAGCTTACTAGAATAAAACTGACTAAATAAGCCTTTATATCGTTAATTTTTTCCAAGCTTGGGGAACTGTTGTGGCACCTTACTTGTTGGAGTAATTTGATTAGGGAAATAAAAATACCGACTACACTATTAAAAATTGATTATTCATAATTTCGAAAAAACCAGCGGCTCTTTTAAAAGTCTACTGGTTTTAGTTTTACTCTTGAATCATTTCACCTTTTGGTGCTTCGGTAAGATATGAACACTCTCCCACCGTCTCAATAAAAACTTCGCTACTTTCAATCTCCGTTTGATTTCCTTTCAACAGCGAAATCTTTTGCGTGATCAACCGTAACAACGGCTTCAAATTTTCTTCTGTATCAATCGCTTTTGTAGCAATCGTTTGGCAAAGGGCTCTTAGCTGATTCGTTTGTTCAATTGATTCCAAGTATTCCTCGCCATCTTCAAGCACTTCACCTAATTGCTGCCAATCAAGCCGAGCGAAATACGCATCAAAAATTGGAAAATCTAATTTAAAAGCGGATAAAAGAAATAACTCTCTAATTTTTTGGTTTTCTTTTAACAATTTAGCTAGCTCACTAGAGCTATTGGAAACTTCAACTCCAAGCTCTGTCAGTACAGAAAAATTATGTTCATATTCCTTTTTTAGTTTCTGATAAATCTGACGCATTTTGTGTATTTCTTTTTGCTTATCTTGGTACTTAACGAATTGGAAAAGCAACAACACTGCTAAAATTGAAAAAAAACTGCCGAAAAAAGCCGTTGATGCACCAATATAGGTTTCGATAATGTTGATTCGTTCATTAAAAAACTGCTGATTAAAATAAACTAGTGCAATGCCGGTAACAGCAAGCACTTCACCAATTAAAACAACTACCAGAGTGACGATCGTTAATTTTTGCTTTTCAAGATTCATTGCTCACCTACGCATCCTTTTTGAATGCTTCTCCTTATATTTATCTTTATTTTTTTTAAAACTAACAGCCATTTGTCACCTCACTCGAAAATGCAAAAAATATCAATTATTTTTATACATTTAATATTATAATCACTTTTATATTGTAATTAAATATAATAGCGTGCGTTCTAATAACATTTTATATTATATCATTCTTTTATTACGTTATAAAGAGCTCATAAACATTTTGAATAAAAAAACTCGAAACGTTGAAATTCAACGTTTCGAGTTTTAGATTAAGTATTACCCCACAGACCCTTCCATCTCATATTGAATTAGACGGTTCAATTCCACAGCGTATTCCATTGGTAATTCTTTGGTAAATGGTTCAACGAATCCCATCACAATCATCTCTGTTGCTTCTTGTTCAGAGATGCCGCGACTCATTAGGTAGTATAATTGTTCTTCTGAGATTTTTGAAACTTTTGCTTCGTGTTCCAAAGAGACATTCCCATTCAAGATTTCATTATACGGAATCGTATCCGAACTTGATTGATCGTCCATGATGATCGTGTCACACTCGATGTGACTGAATGAGCCTGCACTATTACGACCAAAGCGCACGGTCCCACGATAGTCTACCGCGCCGCCGTCCTTGGCGATCGATTTTGAAACGATTGAGCTGGAAGTATTTGGTGCATTATGGATCATCCGAGCACCGTTATCTAAGACAATATTTTTACCGGCTACGGCGATGGATAGCATCGTACCACGAGCACCCTTACCGTCCATGTAGACACTTGGATATTTCATAGTTACTTTTGAACCTAAGTTGCCATCGACCCATTCCATTGTCGCGTTTTCTTGGGCTTGTCCCCGTTTGGTTTCCAAGCTGTAAACATTGTTTGACCAGTTTTGGATCGTTGTATACCGACAATAGCCGTCTTTTTTTACAAAAACTTCTACTACTGCGGCATGCAAACTATCAGAAGAATAGGTAGGGGCGGTACAGCCTTCAACATAATTGATGCTGGCGCCTTCGTCTACGATGATCAGTGTGCGCTCAAATTGTCCGGTGTTGGCTGAGTTAATCCGGAAGTAAGACTGAATCGGAATATCCGTCTTCACGCCTTTTGGTACATAGATAAACGTTCCGCCAGACCAAGCTGCTGAGTTTAAGGCAGCTAATTTGTTGTCTGATGGTGGCACCAATGTTCCAAAATATTCTTTGAACAGCTCAGGATATTCTTTCAAAGCCGAATCAGTATCCGTAAAGACGATGCCTAATTTTTTGAACTCGTCTTTCATGTTGTGATAAACCACTTCGGATTCGTATTGAGCGGAAGCACCAGCTAAGTAGGCACGCTCTGCTTCTGGTATTCCTAAACGTTCAAAGGTTGTTTTGATTTCTTCTGGTACATCGTCCCAATCGCGTGCTGGCTTATCGCTAGAACGAATAAAGTAATTGATTTTATCGTAATCCAATTCGGACAAATCGGGGCCGTAACCGGGCATTTCTAATTTTTTGAATGTTTCTAGGGACTTCAGACGAAACTCCAACATCCATTCTGGTTCTCCTTTTGCGCGGGAGATTTCGCGAATAACTTCTTCAGATAGACCTTCACCGGTAGTAAAGACGGGTTTTATATCATCGTGGAAGCCAAATTGATACTCCTCTTGCATTTCAGGTACACTCATGTAATCCCGCTCCTAACTTCTTACTTTATATGTACTTACTTTCTTTTCAGAAAGATAAGTCTGGTATTCTTCTAATTCTTATGAAATTGTCCTTCTCTAGCTTTCCCTTGTTCATTGGTTAAGGCTTTGCCTAGTGCTTTCCAAGCTAAAGTGGAACACTTGATACGAGCAGGGAATTTTGCAACACCGCTAAGCATCGCTGCATCTCCTAAAGCCTCTTCATCTTTTTCTGGAATCTCATTGCCTTGAACCATTTGTGCAAAGATCACTGCTAAATGTTCCGCTTCTGAGACAGGCTTGCCCACCACTGCGTCAGTCATCATGGACGCGCTAGCCGTTGAGATGGAACAGCCGCTGCCAGAAAAAGCGATGTCTGTAATGATATCGTCTTTTACGATTAGTTCAAGCTCGATTACATCACCACAAGTTGGATTATTCATCTCGATCGTTTGGGTGGAATCACTCAATTTTCCACGATGATGAGGATGAGAGGAATGATCCAAGATTACTTGTCGATATAAATTATCTAATTTAGAGAGCGCCATGCTTGAAAAACTCCTTCGTCGCCTGAATTGCTTCGATCAAACGGTCTGCATCTTCTTTCGTATTGTAGAAATAGAAGCTGGCCCGTGCCGTCGCTGGCAGATTCAAATAATTCATTAAGGGTTGTGCACAATGGTGGCCCGCCCGAACAGCGACACCTTCCATATCTAAAGCCGTCGCTACATCATGAGGGTGGATACCGTCTAAATTAAAGGCGATCACACCCGTATGATGTTCGGGATCTTGTGGTCCATAGGTGGTGATTCCACCGATCTCGTGTAATTTCGGTAACACGTAATCTACTAATGATTGTTCGTATTGATGGATCTGCTCCATCCCGATCTCGTTTAAATAATCAATCGCCGCACCTAATGCGATCGCTCCAGCGATATTCGGTGTGCCGGCTTCGAATTTCCAAGGTAATTCTTTCCAAGTACTATCATAAAGGTTCACAAAGTCGATCATTTCGCCGCCAAACTCGACAGGTTCCATTTGTTCCAGCCATTGGCGCTTACCATATAATACACCGATCCCCGTTGGTCCGCACATTTTATGTCCACTAAAGGCAAAGAAATCTGCGTCCAACGCTTGGACATCTACTTTCATATGGGGAGTTGCTTGAGCGCCATCCACAATCATCACTGCATTGTTGGCATGAGCCAGCGCTGCTAATTCTTTGATCGGATTGATCACTCCAAGAACATTGGAAACGTAAGCTAGTGACACGATCGCCGTTTTTTCATTGATGATTTCTTTTGCAGCAGCCATATCAAGAAAACCATCATCCGTTAATGGTACGTAGCGTAACGTCGCACCCTTGCGTTGGGCTAGTTGCTGCCACGGAATAATATTCGAATGGTGTTCCATGTAGGAAATGACAATCTCATCGCCTGCTTCAACAAAAGCATCCCCATAACTACGAGCCAACCAATTCAGGCCAGTCGTTGTTCCCCGGGTAAACAATACTTCAGCGGTTTCCTTAGCATTGATGAATGCGCGAACTTTTTCGCGACTATTTTCATACTCTTCAGTTGCCCGCTCAGCTAAAGTATGGACGCCGCGATGGACGTTGGCATTGTCGTTTTCATAGTAATGACGCAGGGCATCCAAGACTTGCGTCGGTTTTTGTGTTGTTGCTGCATTGTCTAAATAAACAAGTGGTTCATCATTTACTTTTTGGAAAAGAATCGGAAAATCTTTTCTAATCGTAGCGAAATCCCTCATTATTTACTCAACTTCCCTTCGATCGTTGCAATCAGTTGCTCTTGAGTGGCTTTAATTGGAATCGCGGTGATCACAGGACCTAAGAATCCACGGATCACTAACCGTTCAGCTGCTGCTTTTTCTAATCCACGACTCATTAAATAGAATAGCTCGTCTGGATCAACACGACCAACACTGGCTGCGTGTCCGGCGGTAACCTCATTTTCATCAATCAAAAGGATTGGATTGGCATCGCCACGAGATTTTTCAGACAGCATCAAGACACGACTTTCTTGTTGCGCATCAGCACCCTTGGCTCCTTTTAAAATATGCCCGATGCCGTTGAAGGTCAAGGTCGATTTTTCAAGAATAACACCGTGTTGCAAAATATGTCCGATCGTATGAGGAGCTTTATTGGTTACTCTCGTATCGATCCCTTGGATTTGTTTGCCATCACTAATTGCGACGATCTTAACTTCTGAATGAGCACCTTCACCGACTAAATCAGAATCAAAGTCAGCAACGACATTGCCGTCATTCATAATCCCCAAAGCCCAATCAATCATGGAATCCCGCATCAAGTAACCCCGACGGTTCATGTAAGTCGTGATGTTTTCACCTAAAGAATCCACTGCCGCAAATTTCACCCGCGCACCTGGTTTCGTAATTACTTCAACAACGACATTTCCTGAAAGTTTCTTAGCCGCAGTGCCTTGTGATTCAAAACGCTCCAAATAAGAAAATTCACTATTGTCTTCTGCCACGATCAATACGTGTTTGAAGAAATGTGTCTCTTCATCGCCATTATGGATGAATAAACTTTCAAGTGGTTCTTCGATGACGACATTTTTTGGTACATATAAGAAGACACCGTTGTTCATAAACGCAGCATGTAACGCAGTCAAACTATTTTCTTCCACTGGTACAGCTTTCGTCATGTAATATTCTTTGACTAGCTCAGGATGTTCTTGGATCGCTGTTACAAGATCCGTAAAAATCACGCCTTGATCTGCCAACTTAGGTGAGATTTGTTCGAAAACCGTTGTTTCACCCGTTTGGACGATCATGGGATTGTCATTCATTTGGTCAAAGCTAGGAATTGTTCCGACCGCTGCCTGATGTTCGGAATTGACGTTGTAAAGGTTCCAACGAGCGAATTTCACCTTTTCAATGATTGGTAAAGGTAGCTCATCGATTTTATTTAATGCATTGATTCGTAAATCAGTCATCCATTGAGGTTCGGCCCATTCTGCTGAGAAAGCTTTGACGGCCTCAAGATATTCTGTCCATTTTTTCATCTATCTTGCCCTCCTAAACTTCTTCTTTGTAATCGATACCTAATTCAGCAGAAATCCCTGCGTAGCCTTCCGCTTCTAAACGTTTCGCAAGATCTGCATCTCCAGTCAAGACTACTCGTCCCTCCATCATGATGTGCACGACATCCGGTACGATATAATTCAATAAACGTTGGTAATGAGTAATGATCAAGGCTCCAAAATCATCGCCCCGCATTTCATTAATGCCTTTTGCAACGACTTTCAAGGCATCGATATCTAAACCTGAGTCGATTTCATCTAGAATCGCAAAAGTTGGTTCAATCATTAATAATTGTAAAATTTCATTGCGTTTCTTTTCTCCGCCTGAAAAGCCTTCATTTAAATAGCGTTCAGCCATTTCTTCTGGCATATTCAATAATTCCATTTTTTTATCTAGTTTTTTCAAGAATTGCATCACAGAGATCTTTTCGTCTTCTTCACGACGCGCATTGATTGCTGCTCGCATAAATTCAGCATTACTGATCCCAGGAATTTCGCTTGGATATTGCATTGCCAAGAACAAGCCTAAGCGCGCGCGTTCATCAACTTCCAAGTCTAAAATATTTTTACCATCAAAAAGGATTTCACCCTTAGTCACTTTATAGTTTGGGTTTCCCATAATTGCGGCGGATAATGTCGATTTCCCCGTCCCATTTGGTCCCATGATAGCGTGGATTTCCCCAGTCTTCATCTCTAGGTTAACGCCCTTTAAAATTTCTTTATCTTCAATGGCAACGTGTAAGTCTTTGATTTCTAAAACTGACATGAATATACCTCCAAATATTTTTTCTCGTTCTCACACATTTTAATCTAAATGAGAATGGAATACAAATTGATTCGCCGATTTTCTTGCAGAAAACTTAGGTTTATTTAGAATTATTATAATTTCACTTTTAATCAGAAATGCTCCTACGTTTCAATAGCTATTAGAAAGAAGAAAAAGCACCAAAGGGAATCCCTTCGGTGCAAAAATCGTTCTATTTATCAACTGGCTTCACTGAGCCGTCCCATTTCTTCAAGATCCAATCTTGAACGTCTTTTTCATGTAACACTTTCACTAATTTCTCGATACGAGGATCCTCTTTATCTGCTGTTCGAACCGCAATGATGTTTGCATATGGAGAATTATCTTTTTCAAGTAATAGTGCGTCCTTCACTGGATTTAATCCCACTCCATAAGCAAAGTTTGCGTTAATCGCGACTAGATCGCCTTCGTCGTTATTGTACGTCGTTGCTAGTAACGCTGGATCGATGGAGTGTTCGAATTTCAAATGCTTAGGGTTTTCAGCAATATCGTCAAAGGTAGCTGTTTCTAAATCAACACCCTCTTTGACTTTTACTAAGTCTGCATCTTGCAAGATCGTAATAATCCGACCCCAATCAGATTCAGAATTTGAAGTAATGATGGTCGCTCCATCTTTCAACTCTTTGATGTCTTTGATTTTCTTAGAGTATAAACCCATTGGTTCAATGTGAACGGCACCTACATCAGTAAACTTGTAATCATTTTCCTTCACGGCTTTGTTAAAGAATGGTTTGTGTTGGAAGTAATTGGCATCGATGTCTTTATCTGCTAGTGCTTTGTTAGGCAAGACATAGTCATCAAATTTTTTGATTTCCAGATTCACGCCTTCTTTTTCAAGTAAAGGCTTCACGTGTTCTAAAATTTCCGCGTGAGGTGTTGGCGATGCCCCCACAACTAACGTGTCACTTTTTTCTTTACTGCTGCTGTCTGATGAACCGCTGCTACTATTTCCGCAAGCCGCTAATCCGACTGTTAATAATGCTACTGCTGCAAAACCTAAAATTTTCTTTTTCATTGTCATTTCCTCCTAGTTTTTAACGTTTATCTGTTCTCTTCGTCAAGAAATCGCCGACTCCTTGAACGATAAACACAATAATTAAAATGATGACTGTTGCCACTAATGTAACGGTGTAATTCCCACGTTGATAACCTTCTTGCCAAGCCAATGCTCCAAGCCCACCTGCACCGATTGCACCTGCCATTGCGGTGAAGCCGATCATCGAAACCGATGTAACCGTCAACCCAGAGATCAACGCTGGTAGACTTTCTGGAATCAAAACTTTGTAAATTGTTTGAAAATAGCTGGCTCCCATCGACTCTGCTGCTTCCAAGACACCAGAGTCAACTTCCCGAAACGCAATTTCTACGAGTCGGGCATAAAATGGGGCCGCAGATAAGACTAGCGCCGGAATTGCTGCTTTTGCTCCCAACATCGTTCCTACTAATACTTTCGTGAAAGGAATGATCAGGACCATTAAGATCATAAAGGGAGTGGAACGAAAAATGTTGCTGATGATGGAGACTAAGCCATATAAAATACTATGCGCACCTGAATGCTTTCGCCCAAGGGAATAAAGCAGTAAGCCTAGTAGCAGCCCTAAAACAAATACGATCACCATCGAAATGATCGTCATGAACAACGTATCATTGATTGCTTCCTTCAACGTATCCCATGATACTTGTTGGAAATTTAAATACGTCTCTGTAAAACTTTTATCCACGGTGCAACACCTCCACGCCAACTTGTTGAGCTTCAATAAAAGCGATCGCTTGTTCTATCTCGGCCGAATCACCCGTGAATTGAACGGTCAATGTTCCAAAAGAACTTCCCGTGGAGCGTTCGATATTGCCATAAACGATGCTGATGTCAATTGGAAATTTGCGAATCGCCTGTGAAACCACTGGCTCCCCGGCATTGTTTTCTAAAAAGTGGAGCGTCGCTAACGTCCCGGTTGGATTCTCTTTGATAAACTCCGCTAACAAAGCTGATGGATCAGCTTTTGGTTCTAAATCTTGTTGAACGAAAATCTTAGTCACTTCCTGTTGTGGATGGCGGAAGACTTCGCGAACGGAACCTTCTTCAACGATTTTTCCTAATTCCATCACAGCGACCTTGTTACAAATTTTACGGATCACATTCATTTCATGGGTGATTAGCACAATCGTCAGTCCTAATTTCTGATTGATGCTCGCTAACAATTCTAAAACCTCTTCAGTTGTCTGAGGATCTAATGCACTAGTAGCTTCATCACAGAGTAGGATGTCGGGATCATTGGCTAATGCTCGAGCAATGCCGACTCGCTGTTTTTGACCACCAGATAGTTGTGAAGGATACGCATCCCCTCGACCATCTAAGCCGACCAAGCTTAATAATTCTTGCGCTTTTTGTTGGCGCTTGTCTTTGGCAACGCCAGCCAGTTCCAACGGCAGTTGAATATTTTCACTGACAGTGCGGGACCATAGTAAATTAAAATGCTGAAAGATCATCCCCACTTTTTTTCGAAACGTCCTTAGTGCGGAACCCTGTAACTTGGCGACGTCCTCATTATTGACCAAGACTTGACCGCTAGTTGATGCTTCCAGCCCATTCAATAAACGGACCAAGGTACTTTTGCCTGCACCAGAATAACCGACAATGCCATAGACATCTTTTGCTTCAATTGCTAAATTTACTCCATTGACTGCGTGGATTGTTCCTTTTTTGCCGGCGAAACTCTTCTCCACTTGCTTCAATTCAATCAATGCCATCTTTCTTACTCCCTTTCTGTGGAACGGTAACTTACGGATAATTTTTTTTGCGGCTAGAATGTGATGAATCCTGAAACAACTAGCTCAGACGAAAGAATTCATGTTTCATGAAAAACAAGTCTGCTCCTCGCCACGCATGCGAATCCATTAATCGCACTAAAGCGCGAAGTGGAACTCGCAAAAAAAGCTTTCGTCCTAATAAATGTACATTTGTACATTTAGGACGAAAGCTTTAACTTCCGTGTTACCACCTAAGATTCGTTATAATCTCACAATCATAACCTCTACCAGTACTTGCCTATAGCGCATACTGAGGTGCTATAACGGGCACTCCCGTGAACGACTTGGCACTCGCCTCGTCGATCCTGCTCAAAGACCATTTTCCATCTCACTCGCGTCACTCCTTTTCAGCATACCGGAGCTCTCTTTGTACGTTCATCAAATGTACTTTTCTTTTCATCGCTTTCTCATGTGTATGAAAGGATTATATCAGGGGATTTTTATCCTGTCAAACATCAAGTGAAAATTTTCTTTATAGTTTTTCAAAATCAGCTGCGTCAACTTCCCGTAGTGAAAGAATCCAGGCATCCATTTCGTCCTCGGTATTCAATGCTTTCGGATCAGCAGCCACTTTTTCGCTGATGGATGAAACGACTCCCGTTAATGGACTTTTAAATTCTTGAACCGCTTTTTCAGCTTCGATTTCAAATAACGGTTCGCCGGCTGTTACTTTTTGACCGATTTTTGGTAACGACATGAAGGTTACCTCGCCAAGTGTTTCAGCCATTTCTTCGGTTAGACCCATACAAAAATCTTTATCATTATGTAAAATCCACAGACCATCATTTTTTTTCAAGTAATTCATTTCTTTAAACGCCCCTTTTGGTAGTATAAAATTTTTTTAATATAGCCGATAAATCCCCAGCTTCTACTATGAGAAACTGGAGCGGCTTTCTTCATAAGTTGATTCTTTAAATCCATTCACAACAAATTGATCATTGTTGATTAACATGGGACGCTTCACCAACATCCCGTCACTAGCTAATAGCTCACTCGCAGCTTGAATCGACAGCTCTGTCATTTTATCCTTCAATCCCATCTCACGGTATTTCATCCCGCTAGTATTGAAGAAGCGACGAACAGGGAGCAGGCTATTTGACAGCCATTTTTCAAACTCAGCAGCTTGCGGTGTAGCTTGAATCAAATCAATCGCTTCATAGGAAATATTTTTCTGATCCAACCAGGCTTTAGCCTTACGACAAGTTGAGCATTTTGGATACCAATAAAATTTAAGCATGTTGTGAGCTCCTTGTTGGTTTCATTACTTGTTTGCCGGCACTTTGATAACGCATTGATAAAATCAAGCCAATTCCGATCATGTTACCGAGAATAGAAGAACCACCTTGACTGATAAAAGGCAATGGGATCCCTGTTAATGGTAGCAGACCAATATTCGCTCCGATATTTTCAAAGACATGAAAGAGCATCATCATAACGATCCCTGACGCAATATAAGCATAAAACTCATTATTCATATCAAAACATAAACGGATCATCCGGTAAATCAACACAAAATAAACTAAGATCACAAAAGCACCACCGACAAAACCAAAATTCTCACCAATAACTGTGAAAATCATATCCGATTCTCGCACCGGTACATAGACATGACTCACGTTATAGCCTGTCCCAAAAAAACCGCCAGACCCAATCGCCATCAACGCGTGAGCCAATTGGAAACTTACTCCTTGAGGATCATGGAAAGGCTCTAACCACGAATCAATCCGAGCGAACTGATAGCTCTTAAAACCCAGGTTTGTTAATAATGATCTTCCGGTATCTGTTGAAACTAAAAAGATCAGCGAGACACCTAATATCACCGCTAAAGCAATCGCTGGTAACACAATCAGCCAAGAAATTCCCGACATCAAAAACATCCCGGCAAAAATAGCCAAGAAAACTAGCATTGTCCCAAAGTCCTTCTGTGCCAAGACCAAGCCGATCACTGGTAGTGTGATTAACAACATTTTGCCAATTAGTAACGCGTCTGTCTTAATTGTGTGAAGCTTATTGGCTACGTTATGTTTCGTAATAATCAGCGCCATCATTAAAATATACGCAATTTTCATCAGCTCAGATGGCTGGAAGGTCAGTGTACCGAATTTGAACCAGTTTTTTGAACCAGTGGAAGCTGCCAGAACCGGATCATAATATTTTAACAAAGCCAGCATGACGGCCAAACCAATCGCATATAAAAATGGCGTTAAGCGCCAAAGCATTTTCGCATCAAAATGAATGATAATAACAATTGCTAATGCTCCTACTGCGTACCACACGCCTTGCATGACGATATTGCGAAAAATATTTGGATCTCTCGGATCGTGAGATAATGCCACGTAAAGGGACAATAATCCAATCAAACATAATAGAAACACAGGTAAAATAACGCCGTAATCAATTCGGCTATCATTGTTTTTTCTTAACCTATTCATTTTTCATCTCTTTTCCACCAATTTACTCGCCTTATTATAGACGCTTCTCTCGCTAAAGAAAAGTCCGCTTCATTTCCTTTGCAAAATCTTTAGTCTTGAAGCGATCGATCTTGTTGCAATCCAAAAATCAACGCCCACACTCCTAATTGTAACAGACTAAACATCAACACGAATTGGATTTTTTCAATGTGCCAGTTTCCTAATAAGAGCTGTAATGCGTGAATCGGTTTAATAATTAATTCGATCGAGTGAATCCAGTCGAAACGGCCACTGTAAACGGCAGTTCCTGAAAGAACAGCTAAACCTAATAGACTGATTAAGCGTTGTGCCGTTTGTAGTTTGGCTGTCGCAAATAAGCGAAACACCTGCGCCATCCCGACAAAAACCATAATCAAAATCGGTAGCACTAGGAAAAAATAAGACCACCAATCACTCGCAACTGGTGTAAAAAGACCGTGAGCGTGATAAATCCTCAAACTTTCTAAATGAAACAGATCCGTCAATAAATAAGGAACATTCGGAAAGAACAATAACCATAGTGCTGCAAATAGCCAGCGAATCGGCGAAATAAGTTTCATAAACAAACTACCAAAGACTAGTGGCAGCCAAGCCAGAAAAACATTCAAGCCCATAAACGAAAATGTCTCGCGAAAGTGACTCATAAATAAAATATAAAAAATCACACCAAAGTGAAACAAATACTTTTTCTTCATCCTTCTCCCTCAATAGAAAGCAACTTTTCTTCCATACAATCAAAATTATATAATAAAAAGCCGTCGCTATCTCGGTTTCCCTTTGATATGACGGCTTTTATAAGTTATGCCAGCTATAGGATTCGAACCTACGACCTACGCGTTACGAGTGCGTTGCTCTACCAACTGAGCTAAGCTGGCGTTTCGTACAAAAGGAATTATAAAAAACTTCTAGCAAAAAGTAAAGTAAGATTCCTCTCAAAAAGCGATTACATGAAAAAAAGTTGAAAATATGCTAAAATAAAGATCGTGATACAAATGGATGACCACTCCACTTTTCACAGTTTAGCAAAAAGCCGTGATTAAGTCGAGTGAAAATCCAAGATACTAACAAATCCGATGCCGTTTAAAGTTGAGATTTTCGTTAGTATGAAAAAGGAGGCGTTTAGAACAGATGGCTACATTTGGTAAAATAGAGACGCAAATTGATCCTTCCGAAGCTGGAAAAGATTTTCCAGTTCAGACACATGTGATGTTTACGATTCGCGGACAATCTCAGACTGGAATTGTCACGAAACAATTGAAAAATGCAGCAGTAGTTGAAATTGATGAAAAGCAAGACAACGGAGAGTTGATTAATCATTCCAACGGTGTTGTTGTAATCAATTATAAACAAATGGAAAAAATTTAGTTTGTAAGCAAAGAAGGAGTTTGGACGATGATCGTCCAAACTCCTTCTTTTGTTGCAAGCGTTGGGACAAAAGTAGCTGACCACTTCTGCCCCAACTTATTTTCATTTATTTTGTTCCAAATAGGCGGTCGCCTGCGTCACCGAGTCCAGGAACGATATAGCCTTGTTCATTTAAGTGATCATCTAATGCAGCTGTATAGATATCTACATCAGGATGCGCATCTTGCAATGCTTTGACCCCTTCTGGAGCAGCGACTAAACAAACAAATTTCATATTCGAAGCACCACGTTTTTTCAATGAATCAATCGCCATGATCGCTGAACCACCAGTAGCCAACATTGGATCAACAATAAATAATTGTCGGCTGTCGATGTCTTCTGGCATTTTGAAGAAATATTCATTTGGTTCTAAGGTTTCTTCATCACGGAACAATCCGATGTGTCCAACTTTGGCAGCGGGAATCAATTCTAAGATGCCATCTACCATACCGATACCAGCACGTAAAATCGGAACAATCGCAACTTTTTTACCGGATAATGTTTTTTGTGTTGAAACAGTAATTGGTGTTTCGATCTCAACGTCTTCCAATGGCATATCACGAGATACTTCGTACGCCATCAACATCGCGATTTCATTTACCACTTCGCGGAAAACCTTAGTTCCGCAATTCTTATCGCGAATAATCGTTAATTTGTGTTGGATCAATGGATGATCAATTACTTGAAACTTGCCCATATTAATTTGCCCCTTACTCATTTTAATATAATTATTTTCATGTTGCCTATCCGCCAACCAATTTTTTCTTGATCGCTAAAAAACTGCTGCATGTTGAGCGGATATTCTTAGTATGCATTTCATTATTATATGACAATTGCTTTAAGAAAACTAGTCTAAGCTGGCTTGAATCGGATGAGCATCGGTTAATTCTAAGACTGCCTTGCGGACTTCATCCAGCTTCGCTTCGTCACCTTTTGAGCGTAATGCTTCGACAATCAATTCAGCTACACGCTTAGCATCCTCTTCTTTAAAGCCCCGACTGGTAATAGCGGCGGTCCCAATCCGAACCCCACTCGTTTCACGGAAACTTTTTGATTCAAAGGGGATAGAATTTTTATTGACTGTGATGTGAACCTGATCCAATAATTCTTCCGCTTCCCGACCAGTGATATCAAAGCCGGTGACTTCCAATAAAAATAGATGATTGTCGCTACCGCCAGATATTATCCGAGTTTCCGGGGTTTGGTTAAAGACTTTCACCATCGCTTGAATATTTTTCAAGACTTGTTCGCTATATGTTTTAAAATCAGGCGCCAGGGCTTCTTTAAAAGCCACAGCTTTTGCTGCAATGACATGTTCCAATGGCCCGCCTTGTAACCCGGGGAAAACCGCGCTATTGATTTTTTTCGCCATTTCCGGATCATTGGTTAAAATCAAGCCACCACGAGGGCCGCGCAAAGTTTTATGGGTAGTGGAAGTAACAACATCGGCATAAGGAACTGGGTTAGGATGCAACCCTGTTGCCACCAATCCAGCAATATGCGCCATGTCTACCATTAACTTCGCACCCACTTCATCGGCAATCTCACGGAAACGGGCAAAATCAATGATCCGACTATACGCACTTGCTCCGGCTACGATTAATTTTGGTTGGTGTTTCCGCGCTAAAATACGAACGACTTCATAGTCGATCGTTTCTGTATGAGGATCCACACCGTAGCTAACAAAATGATACAACTTCCCGCTGACATTCACTGGTGAGCCATGAGTCAAATGCCCCCCTGCCGATAAATCCATTCCTAAAACCGTATCACCAGGTTCAATCAATGAAAAATAGGCTGCTTGATTCGCCTGTGAGCCAGAATGCGCTTGAACATTCGCAAATTTTGCGTCAAACAATTCTTTTGCACGGTCAATCGCTAAATTTTCTACGACATCAATAAATTCACAACCGCCATAATAACGGCGACCAGGGTAGCCTTCCGCATATTTATTGGTCAACACACTTCCTTGTGCCATTCGTACTGCTTCTGAGACGATATTTTCTGAGGCGATCAATTCAATATTTTGCTCTTGCCGCTGCCCCTCATCCTTAATTGCTCCCCATAGTTCGGGATCTAGTGCTTTGTAATCCATCCCAACGCCACCTTTCCTTTTTTCTGATTTAAGTATACGAAAGTTTCCAGAGATAATCGAATCTTTTGTTTAGTTTTTATCCACAAATTTTTTCTATGGATGAAGCGAGAAATTCAAGATTCAGTCTAAAATTTTTACGCTTCGAAATATTTCTGTGCGGCAGCCTTTTTCAGACGATTCATATAAGCCAAGCCTAAATGATCTTCAGGAAAGACTTCTGCAAAAATTAAATCAACAGACTGCCCTTCATCCAATGCCCGTAAACCGCTGAATAATCCCCGCGTCGCCGCCTCGATGGAGTCATTCTCAAAAACAAAACGCGTCGTCGATGGATATTGTTCAGCAATTTCCGGTGTTGCAAGCAGCCCATAGCTTTTATTTTCCGCAACGGCCCATGCTATTGCTTTTGCCCAATCATTTGGTTTGACCATCAAGACCGACGTATCCGGCGAATAGTGTTTATATTTCATGCCGGGAGCTTTAGGTGTCTCGCTCTCTTTAACTAAATGTTTATCTAATGGCACTTCAATCCCTAGCGTCTCTTCCAGTTGCTCCTTTGTTACCGCCCCTGGACGCAAAATCGTCGGTACCTCGCCACTAAGATCAAGCACCGTTGATTCCACTCCAATCTGGGTCGCCCCATCATCTAGAATGCCAGCAATTTTTCCCTTTAAATCATGGTAAACGTGAGAAGCAGTCGTTGGACTTGGTTTCCCTGACGTGTTCGCACTTGGTCCAACGAGAGGATCCCCGGTTTCTTCAATTAAAGTTAATGTTTTTTTATTATCTGGCATCCGAAAGGCCGCTGTGGATAACCCACCGGTCACCACCGGACTCAGACTGCCTTTTTTAATAGGGAAAATCAACGTCAGTGGTCCCGGCCAGAAAGCTTCAACAATTTTTTCAGTCAACGGATGGTAATTTTCCACAAATTTTTCGGTCATGGAAAAATCCGCGATATGAACGATCAACGGATTGTCACTTGGCCGTCCCTTAACGGCAAATACTTTTTTAACCGCTTCCGGTAAAAGCGCGTCAGCTCCCAATCCATAGACTGTCTCCGTGGGAAAGGCGACCAATTCTCCTTGGCGTAATAATCCCGCCGCTTCTTTAAGTTCCTCTACTTGAAATATTTTTGTTTCCACAGCTTCTCCACAGCTCCCTTTTTTTAACTTTCCTTATTTTAAAACTTTTTCTTGCGAGTTATCCCCGCGTTGTTGATAACTTGTTTGTCAAGTGTGTATAACCATGTGTATAACTTTTCCGACCTTTTAACACCGTCATCCCAATGTTTTTTTATTACAATTGTTCGTAAAAATAATTTTTGGGAAAATCTCAACGCACCATGATCATGCGGTCATTTCCTGAAAGGTCTTGATGGATCGTTACCGTTTTATCAGGGTAGGTTCGTTGGAATATTTTTTGGACGGCTAGACCTTGTTGAAAGCCGATCTCCAAAAAAATCATCCCATCTGGCTGCAATACTCCTTGACTCTCTGCAGCGATCTTTTGATAGATCGCCAGCCCATCATTTTCCGCAAAGAGCGCTTGCTTCGGCTCATAAGTTCGTACGCTCTCATCCATCAAATCCCATTCCGCCCTACTGATATAAGGAGGATTGCTAATGATGATGTCCTGCTTTTCTGTAATAGCGCTTAGCACATCGCTTTCTCGAAAAATGATCGGCGCCTGAAAGGTCTCTGCATTTTCAGCGGCGACCTTTAACGCCGATTCAGAAATATCTACCGCCGTGATGGTCCATGCAGAACGTGCCAGCTTCAAACTAATCGCAATCGCACCAGTACCGGTACCGATGTCCACGACTTTTTTGGCGGACGTATCATTATGGGACAAACAAAGGGCGACTAGTTCTTCCGTCTCAGGTCGGGGAATCAACGTATCCTGCGTTACTTTGAAGCGATGCTCAAAAAAATATTCGTAGCCTAGCAAATACTGAGGCGGAATATTTTTCATTAGACTCGCCATATCTTCTTTGATCAACTGTTCCTCAGCTGTTGAAATTTCTTCCCGCATATGCAGCAGCCAGTCGGTTTTATTCCATTGTTTGCGAGCGAGGAAAAGATATTCAATAGCATAGCCCTCTTTTCCAGCAGCCTCTAAAAAAGAGGAAGCCCTAGAAAGGACTTCCACATACGTTTTACCCATTTTGCAACTCTTCCAGTTTTTGGGTTTGATCATACATAATTAAAGCGTCAATAATTTCATCAAGTTTACCCGCTAGGATTTGATCCAGTTTTTGGATCGTCAAACCGATGCGGTGATCCGTCACCCGATTTTGCGGAAAGTTGTACGTCCGGATACGTTCTGAACGATCCCCAGTACCAACCGCTGATTTACGACTCGCATCATATTCACTTTGAGCTTCTTGTTGAATTTTATCAAATACGCGGGCCCGTAAAATTTTCATCGCCTTTTCGCGGTTTTTGATTTGCGAACGTTCGTCCTGCATCGCTACCACGATCCCTGTTGGAATATGAGTTAAACGAACTGCTGATGCCGTCTTGTTGACGTGCTGTCCACCAGCACCTGACGCATGATAAATATCTGTCCGAATGTCATTGTCGGCAATATCGATCTCAACTTCTTCAGCTTCTGGCATTACGACCACTGTTGCAGTTGATGTGTGGATCCGCCCTTGCGATTCTGTTGAAGGGACCCGCTGGACACGATGGGCGCCACTTTCGTATTTCAATTTTGAATACACATTATCGCCGGTGATCATCATAATAACTTCTTTATAGCCGCCGATTCCAGTTACATTGGCTTCCATAACTTCTGTCTTCCAGCCTTGTGATTCCGCATATTTTTGATACATATTGAAAAGATCGCCAGCAAATAAAGCTGCTTCGTCTCCACCAGCTGCTCCACGAATTTCCATAATGATATTTTTATCATCATTTGGGTCTTTTGGTAATAACAGAATTTTAATTTCATCTTCTAGGGCTTCTTTTTCTTTTTTCAAATCAGACAGCTCTTCTTTGGCCATCTCCGCCATTTCAGCGTCTAAGTTCTCACCTAGTAGTTCCTCGGCATCACGAATACCCTCTACTACTTTTTTGTAGCGGCGGTATGTCGCAACGGTATCTCGGGTATTCGCCTCTTCTTTAGACAGCTGCATAAAGCGCTGGGTATCAGTGATGACTTCCGGGTCACTCAATAATTCGCCAAGCTCTTCATAACGATCTTCGATGGCTTGCAGTTGATCGTACATGGATAAAATTCCTCCTAATTCGTATTAAAGTATTTATTTTTCATACAGTGAAAAATGAATTCGATGCTCATCACGTATATCATTCCGCTAAACTTATTCAATCTGGATATACAGTTTAATTCCTTTTTTGATTCTTTGTACCAAAAATTACTGGAAAAAGCGGAACTGACATCCTAATTCGTATTAAAGTATTTATTTTTTATACAGTGAAAAATGAATACGTTTTTCATTACATCTATTTTTTGATTAATCAGTTATTCTTCGTTGTGGGGAATCTGCGGATGCAAATAATGTTTGCGACAAACTGGATAGTAGGCTTCATTGCCGCCGATTTGGACTTGATCGCCCTCGTAGACCGGACGTCCATTGATATAATGCAAGTTCATCGTCGCCTTTTTATGACAGAACCAGCAAATCGTTTTTAACTCCTCCAACTTGTCCGCGTATAACAACAAATACTTTGAGCCTTCAAACATTTCATTACGAAAATCATTTTTTAACCCAAAAGCCATTACAGGAATATCCAATTCATCGACCACACGAGCCAATTCTAAGACATGTTCCTTCAATAAAAATTGCGATTCATCGATCAGAATGCAGTAAGGTTTAAAATCAAGCCCTTGAATAAAATCAAAAATTTTTGTATCTGCAAAAATCGGTACAGCTGGGCTGCTTAAACCGATGCGGCTAGATATTTTGCCTACGCCGTCCCGGGTATCTAAACCACTAGTCATTAGCACAACGGGTTTGTTTTGTTCTTCATAATTATGAGCAACCTTCAAGATTTCGATGGTCTTCCCACTGTTCATTGCGCCGTATTTGAAAAAAAGCTGGGCCATTTCTTGTCACCTTTCTCTTTTGTTCCTATCGTATTATAGCGGAAAAGCAGATCTTTTTACAGTAATAATTTTCATCGTTTCCATATTCATAAAAAAATAAGCGTCTCTTACTTTTGCAAAACAAATGAATTTCTAATCTGAAATAGGTTATCTTTTAGTGATCCTTCTTACCAATGATATAATTTCAATGGAACTTATTTTTTATCATTTATCATTAGGAGGCTTTTTAATGGAACAAACTAAAAAACGGCGTAGTTTTCCATCCGCTTACACAGTCATCATCATCGTTTTGATCCTGGTACAAGCACTAACTTTTTTTATTCCTTCCGGTAAATACAGTACCTTGACGTACAACGACGAAAAAAATCAATTTATGATCACGGATGCTCACGACAAAACCAAAATGGAACCAGCAACGCAAGCAACTTTGGACAAATATGACATCCATATCAAAGTCGACAAGTTTCGTGATGGGACAATCTACCGCCCTGCAGCTATTCCAAATTCGTATGAACAAATCAAAAAACCAGCTCGTGGGGTAGCTGGAACGATCACTCAATTTTTAAAATCCCAAGTTCAAGGGATCACTGAGAGTGTTGATATCATGATTTTCATCTTGATTTTAGGAGGTGTGATCGGAATCGTCAATGCTACCGGTGCAATGGATGCGGGCA
Organism: Enterococcus viikkiensis; assembly: GCF_005405345.1. Taxonomy (GTDB): domain Bacteria; phylum Bacillota; class Bacilli; order Lactobacillales; family Enterococcaceae; genus Enterococcus_A; species Enterococcus_A viikkiensis. The sequence continues at coordinate 103,981 of NZ_BJDW01000001.1, forward strand.
TGATGCGGCTTTCGGAAAAATTGAAAGGCAAACAAAAGTGGCTGATCGTGATTGTTACCACATTAATCGCAATTGGCGGAACTACTTTCGGTCTCGCTGAAGAAACGATTGCCTTTTACCCAATCTTGATTCCAATCTTTTTATTGGCGGGTTACGATACCTTGACGGCTGTCGCCTCGATCTATTTAGGGACAGCTATTGGCACGATGAGTTCGACGATCAACCCCTTTTCAACGGTCATCGCATCCAATGCTGCGGGGATCAACTTCACTGATGGAATGCCGCTGCGGATCATCATGTGGGTCGCAGCCATCGGCATCTCGATTCTTTACACGATTCGTTATGCAGAAAAAGTTCGTTTGAATCCCGCAGCTTCATTGGTCGCTGATCAAGCAGCGAGCGATCGCGAACGCTTTTTAGGCAGCGAAGAACGTAACACCAGCACTGATTTTACAAAACGGCAAAAATTTTCACTAATCGTCTTTGCATTAGGCTTTGTTGTCATGATCTACGGTGTTCAGCAATTAGGCTGGTACTTCACCGAGATTGCTGTTGTTTTCTTAGCGGTGACTTATATCCTAGCCTTTGTTTCTGGACTAGGTGAAAAGAAATTTGTTGATAGCTTCGTGACTGGGGCGGCTGATCTTTTAGGTGTTGCCTTAATCGTAGGTTTGGCTCGCTCGGTAGGAATCGTAATGGAAAACAGCTTCATCAGCGATACCATTATGAATTTCTTTAGTGGCGCTATCAGTGGGATGAACAATGTGGTCTTCATTTGGTTTATGTTCTTAGTCTATGTGATTTTAGGTTTCTTCATTCAATCTTCTTCAGGCTTAGCCGTGCTGTCGATGCCGATCATGGCCCCGCTGGCCGACGTAGTCGGAATTGATCGGGCTTTAATTGTGGATGCTTACAACTGGGGGCAAGGCCTGATTGGTTTGATTGCACCTACAGGATTGATTCTTGTTTCCTTATCGGTAGTGAACATTGGTTTTGATAAATGGATCAAGTTTGTCACCAAACTATTGATTACGATTATTGTATTAATTCTTGTCCTATTAGCAGCCGGTGTGCTGCTTTCATAATCGCAAACGACCGGAACCTTTAATGGATTCCGGTCGTTTTTTATTCTGTAGTCGCAGCCAAATATTTTTGATGCCACTTCGCATCTACTTGTCGGGTCCCAGCCTTAAAGAAAATTGTTTCCGTTCCCGCTTCATTCGCTGTTTGATAATACCATTTTTTCCAACGCAAAAAGTCAAGTTGCGCTTGCAATTCATGAATTTTCTGCTCCAATGCCGCTTCTTGCTCCGTCATAAAGGCATAGCGTTGCGGCAACGTCCTATCTCCGACAACACACCAGTCCATAAATTTCGCGATCTCTTTCACCGCGATGCCTGAGCGCTTCAAGCAATCGATTACCTCAATATAACCGAGATCATCTTCAGTAAATTCCCTGCGTCCCGCCGAATTTTTCTTAACGAAGGGTAATAACCCTGCTTTGTCATAGTATCTCAGGGTATCTTGAGAGATGCCATAACGTTCCGAAATTTCTCCGATCAAAAATTTTTTCATTTTTTCAACTTCTTCCTTGACCTGGAGTTAACTCCAAGTAGTACAGTAAGTCTATCATAATTTTGAAAGAAGGCAATTTATATGGAAAAATCATTAGTCGTTATTACCGGTGCTAGCTCAGGATTTGGAGCAGAAATCGCCAAAATATTTAACCAAGCCGGCTTCCCTCTGTTATTGTTGGGGCGCCGTGTCGAAAAAATCAACGCCTTGCCGCTGAATTTTGATAAAGTCATGGTCAAAGCTGTTGACGTAACGGATTACCTAGCTTTTGAAACGAGTATCAAGCAAGCGGAAGCCGTTTATGGTCCAACTGATTTATTAGTTAACAACGCCGGTATCATGTTATTAGGCAATGTTCTGACACAATCACCAAACGAATGGCAAACCATGTTGAATACCAATGTGATGGGCGTCTTAAATGGCATGCAGATCGTACTTCCAAGTATGACCGCAAGAAAACATGGGACGATCATTAATCTGTCTTCTCTTGCCGGCAAAAAAACTTTTACAAATCATGCAGCATATGTTGCTTCAAAATTCGGTGTCCACGGGCTGAGTGAAACGATCCGCGAAGAAGTTTCTGGTTCAAATGTCCGCGTGTCGCTCGTCGCTCCTGGCGCAGCCGAAACAGAACTATTGACTCATGTCACGGATCAAAAATCTTTGACTGATTACAGTGCTTGGAAAGACAGCATGGGGGGACTCACATTAGATCCTATCCATGTCGCAGAAACGGTCAAATTTATCTATGATATGCCGCAAGCTGTCAACATTCGCGAAATCGACATTGCCGCAACAGCACAAGATGCATAACTCTTTTTACTCCTGCCCTAGCGGTGGGAGTTTTTTTATTTCTGACACCCCCCAACCTTGCGAGTCTTTTTTTCGACAAACTGTTAGACGAGTTCCAACAGCCTTTCTTAGCGAAGCATGCTATACTATTTTTATTGTTAAATTTTATTTTTTTCTACAAATTACTTGTTAAGGAGTTCTCCATGAATTTTGAACGACGGATCAATTTTTTTAAAAAGAACTGGCGTAAACTAAACAATCGGTTTTCTTCGATTCAGGTTATCGTTTTTTACTATTTGGCAATGACGATCTTGGCATTATTTTTATTTAGCTTGCCAATTTTTCGCGAACCGGGGTCCCACGTTTCTTTGTTGGATCTAATTTTTATGGCAATCTCAACAATTTCCGTGACGGGATTGACCACGATTGATATAAATTCCACCTTTAACAACGCTGGCGTTGTCATGCTGGAGGTACTTTTTCATATTGGCGGCTTAGGGATCATGATGATTACCACTTTCTTCTTTATCGTTTCTAAACGGCGAATCACCCTTAAACAGCGGCAGTTGATCATGACCGATATGAACCAACCTCGTCTGAGTGGAATCGTCAATCTGATTCGAATCACCTTCTCTATGCTGCTAATGATCGAAGTCGTCTTCGGCATGTTCTTTTCCGTTTATTTCTATTTAAAAGGCTATTACCACCGCATTGGTGAAGCAATCTTTTATGGGTTCTATCAAGCAATTTCAGCGGTGACCAACTCTGGCTTTGACGTGACCGGGGACTCAATCATTCCATTTTCCCACGATGCTTTTTTCATTCTTACAATCATGCTGCTGATTTTCATTGGTGGGATCGGTTTTCCAGTCTTAATGGATTTTCATGGTTGGCTCTACCACAAACGATCGAAAGCAAAAATTCCTTTTCGATTTAGCTTATTCTCGAAGATCGCTTTATTAGCTTTCTTTGTACTATTTATTGGTGGAACGTTGGCGATTTGGCTGTTAGAAAAAGACCACAGCTTCGCTCAGATGAATTTTCTTGATCAGTGGCTGAATGCTTCCTTTTATTCCATGACGACGAGAAACGCCGGCTTACAGATCCATGATCTGAATATTTTCCAGAATACCACCTTGATTATTTTTTCTTTATTGATGTTCATTGGCTGTTCACCAAGCTCGGTCGGCGGGGGTATTCGTACGACGACTATCGCCATCATCGGCTTGTATCTGTATTCCTTCCTAAAAAATGAAAATGACATCAATATTTTTGGACGTAAGATCGCCCAAGAGGATGTTCGTAAGTCGGTGGTGGTCTTTATGCTTTCTGCTGGCATGTGCCTCTTTAGTATTCTCTTTCTGACTGCAACCGAAGATCATTCTTTGATCTCGATCATTGTCGAAGTGACTTCTGCCTTCGGAACAACAGGACTTTCATTGGGAATCACTCACGACTTGTCTACTACGGGAAAAATTATGATTGCGATTTTAATGTTTATCGGGCGTATCGGTATGCTTTATACGTTGATGCTTTTCGTACCAAAAGAAACACGAGACTTAGGCTATGAATTTCCTGAAGAAAAGATTATTATTGGCTAGAAACTCAATTTTCTGCTGAAATTATTGCTGGAAAGATTAAGAAAAGGAAAAGCTGTTTAAATTTTTTTTTCAAATATGATAAGATGAATTAAATTTGTTAGAGACATGGAGGATGTGCGATGGGTTTACGAAGTCATCTGGCGATTGCCGCCGGAAAGACCGCGCAATGGGGATTAAAAACTTTCTTTAAAGGTGGATCAAGTTATCCTGGTCAATTGGCCTTAAAATTAGATCCCCATATTTTAGATACATTAGTAAAGGATTATAAAGTCGTCGTTGTCACTGGGACGAACGGAAAGACGTTGACCACGGCCTTGACTGTTAATATTTTAAAACAAGAATTTGATTATGTTTTGACGAATCCAACCGGTGCTAACATGGCCCAAGGAATTGTCTCGACCTTCTTAAACGCCAAAGGCAAGAAAGACGACAAAAAAATTGCCGTCCTTGAAATCGATGAAGCGAGCCTAAGCAAGGTTACGGAATATATCAAACCCGAACTGTTCTTATTCACCAACATTTTCCGCGACCAAATGGATCGTTACGGTGAAATCTATACCACTTATAAATTAATCGTTGATGGCGCGGCAAAATCACCACAGGCCCCAATCTTGTGTAATGGTGATTCACCGATCTTTAATTCGTTGGAAACCATCAACCCTAGAAAATATTATGGCTTCGATCATTTGCCAGATAAAGAGCAAGACGCTCACTATAATACGGACGGGTTACTTTGTCCAAAATGTCAACATATCTTAAAATATAAAATGATCACTTATGCCAACCTTGGAAAGTATTATTGTCCTAACTGCGGCTTCCACCGTCCTGAATTGGATTACAAATTAACTGAAATGAAGGCTATGGATAATCAATCTTCTGAGTTTGTGATTGACGGACAAGAGTATAAGATCGAAGTTGGCGGCATGTACAACGTTTATAACGCACTGGCAGCAACGGCGGTAGCAGAATATTATGGCGTTCCGCAGGAAAAAATCAAACGCGGCTTAGGCTACGATGAAAAAGTTTTTGGACGGCAAGAAGAGTTTGTAATTGACGGTAAAAAATGTACGTTAGTCTTAGTCAAAAATCCTGTCGGTTTGAACCAAGTGATCGATATGATTGGTTTAGCTCCTTATCCTTTTTCATTAGTTTCATTACTAAATGCGAATTATGCCGATGGAATCGACATTAGCTGGATCTGGGATGGCAATCATGAAGCCTTCACTGAAATGAATGTACCGGCGGTAATCGCAGGTGGTGACCGCCACACCGATATGGCTTTGCGTTTCCGAGTTGCAGGTATTCCTGACGACAAGCTAACCGAGACAGAAAGCTTGACGGAAACCATTGAAAAGATCAAACTATTGCCGACGGAACATGTGTATATCTTAGCAACGTATACCGCTGTCTTACAACTACGGAAAGAACTAGCCCAAAAAGGCTACATTAATGGAGGTATGGATCGTGGCTAATTACGAATTGAACTTAGCACATTTATACGGCAATTTACTCAACACCTACGGGGATAACGGAAATTTATTGACCCTGAACTATTATGCAAAACAAATGGGCATCGAGCTGAACTCGGAGATTGTCAGCATTTATCAAGACTTTGACCCTGATAAATATGACATGATCTTTTTTGGCGGCGGTCAAGATTACGAGCAAATGATCGTTTCAAAAGATATCCAAACGAAAAAAGCTGCCCTGAAAGAATACATCGAAAATGATGGTGTCATGCTAGCGATTTGTGGGGGCTATCAATTACTAGGCCATTACTATGTTGGTGCAGACGGTCAAAAAATTGAAGGAATTGGCGCGTTGGATCACTACACATTAAGCCAAGACAACCATCGCTTTATCGGGGACATCGAGATTCAGAACCAAGAATTTGGTGAAACTTATTATGGCTTTGAAAATCATAACGGCCGCACCTTCTTAGGTGAAGGTGAACGTCCGCTTGGCACAATCGTCAAAGGCAATGGCAATAATGGCGAAGATCAAGGAGAAGGCGTCATTTATAAAAACGTCTATGGTTCTTATTTCCACGGACCGATCTTAGCTCGGAATAAATCTTTAGCCATTCGCTTGCTTCACACTGCGTTAAAAAATAAATACGGTGAAGAAGTTGCTTTGCCGGAAATAGCTTAAACAAAAAAAGAATCATCCGCATTTTTTTGCGAATGATTCTTTTTTTGTTTTATTTTGTTCCTGGCGTTGAAGCGATGATCTTCATTTCGCCTTCGACTTTCCATTCAGTAATTTCCGCTGGTAAGATACAACTTGTACCGGGCTTCATTTCATAGCTTTGCCCACCAACAATCAAATTACCATAGCCTTCGATCACGGTCACTAGCGTATAGTCACCGGATTTTTTCAAGGAAAGTTCACCGACAACATCCCATTCGTAAACATTAAAGAATTCGGTCTTCAAGTAAGTGATTACAGAAGATGTGCCCTTCTTGCTTTCCGTTATTTCTAACTTAGGACTAATCGCTGGGACGGTCGTTACATCGATCGATTGTTGAATATGCAATTCACGTGTATTCCCTTGATCGTCTTTGCGATCGTAATCATACACCCGATAAGTCGTATCAGAGCTCTGTTGTGTTTCTAAAATCATGATGCCTTTACCGATCGCGTGGATTGTTCCACTTGGCACGTAGAAAAAGTCTCCCGCTTTAACTGGCACGCGACGCAATAAATCATCCCAACGACCTGCTTCGATCCATTCCGCTAATTCTTCACGAGTCTTAGCATTGTGACCGTAAACAATTTCTGAGCCGGGTTTCGCATTAATAATATACCAACATTCAGTCTTACCTAATTCACCTTCGTGTTTCAACCCATAGCTGTCATCTGGATGAACTTGGACAGATAGATCATCTTCTGCATCCAAAATTTTCGTTAACAATGGGAAAACGTCCCCTTCAGCGTTGCCGAACAGTTCCCGATGCTCTTGCCAAAGCTCGCTGATGGTCTTGCCTTTGTATGGCCCATTCTCTACGATACTTACGCCATGAGGATGTCCACTGATAGCCCAATCTTCACCGATTTTATCGTTCGGGATATCAAAACCAAAAACGGTATGGAGTTGATCACCACCCCAAATTTTTTCTTGAAATACGGGTTTTAAAAATAATGGTTCCATGAGTTGTTGCTCCTTTTAAGTATAGTTATTTTTGATAAATTTTCCTTCGTTCATTTAAATAGCAGGCTAAAATTTCATCACGTTGCGCTACATAACGAGCTCGATGATCTTCTAGATGAACACGATTCGACAGAAAAATAAAGGCTGATTGCTTTTCAATATCCAGCATCAGAAATGTTCCCGTGTAGCCCGTGTGGAAAAGCAGTGGGGCTCGATCTTTCGGACTGAATTTCAAATCCCAGCCTAGTGAACGCTCGCCCTTTTTTGTTGGGGTCTGGTCCTTTAGCAATGCACGAATTGTCTTGTCATGTAAATAAATTTTATCCTGAACGCGCCCAAGATTCAAATACATTTTCGCAAATTTACTTAAATCTTTCAGATTCGTAAACAGTCCTGCGTTGCCAGCATGCTCTGCTAAAATTCGCGCCTTCGGATCATGGGTGATGCCCTTTAGAATCCTCCCATCACTTTGCTTTTGCGTCGGAACGATTCGATCATAAGGGGGTGCTGGTAAAAAAAGACTCGCTGACATCTGTAACGGCTGTAGAATTTCTTGCTTGAAAACCTCAATCACGTCTTTTTCATAGAGCTCTTCAATCAGGAAACCTAATAAAATTGTTCCCGCGTCCGTATACTGTACAACTTTTCCAAGCCCCTCACCCGAGTCTAATTTCAGATAAGCGCTGCGCAATTCTGCCGCGTTCAACCGATTACGATTAGGAATATAGGTCTGAATATCAGATGTATGGGTCAATAAGTGGCGCAATGTGATTCTACGATTTTGAAAATCCGGCAATAAGTCATGTAGCGGCTGATCCCAAGTAAGCTTGCCTGCTTCAAACAGTCTCAGCATAACAGTCGTGGTACAAACGACTTTGGTTAACGACGCCACATCGAAAAGAAAATCTTCTGCCATTGGAATGATAGTCGGTTCAATTTGCGCGTTGCCTAGTACCTGTACTTCTTCCTGTTGATCTTCAATAAATTGAAAAACCGCACCGGGAAAAATATTCTGCCGCATCTTTGCTTCAATTAAGTGAAGTGTCTCTGGATACATTTCAGCCCTTCTCTCAAAATTAGTTTCCCAAAAAGTATAGCATAACCAGAAAGCAAAAACGTTTGAACCTGTAAAAAAAGGAATCACTTAAGTGAAGAGTTACGTGTAAAATAAACAGAACGGTTAGCAAAAAAAGCCGCGATTGCTCGCGGCTTTTTACTATTTCAATACAAACCACCATTCAAGTCCAGCTGGATCGTAAATCGTAATCAATGATTGCTTCTTATCACAGAAATATTTGTGCTCTTTCTCATCTAGACGGCTGCTTAATTCTGTCAACATTTCTTTTGAAACGAGAAATTGTAAAAAGTCTAATCCTAAAACTTTATCCGTTGGTTCATCAATCGTTCCACCAGTAGCAACAGTTAAACCAACATTAAATTCGCCACGGTTTAAAACCAGCTCCTCTTTTGTCTCATCATGAACCGTTAAACCTAAGATTTCCGCCAAAAATTCCTGTTGACGAGTTAGATCACTAATATTCAAATGGATCTTATCAAAATAAGCGTCGTGGATTTTCTCCCTTTTGGTCGCCTTTTCTTCTAATTTCTTAAAATCAAGACTGATTGGTTCAGCTGTTGAACGTTCATTACTAGGCGCATAGAAAATTTCAATTTCATTTCCCTCTGGATCTTCAAACAGCAAGCCCATTTCATCATCAGCCTGTAAGGCAGACTTCACGGGATACTTTTCTTTTTCAGCACGATAGTAAACGTTCGCTAATTCTTCAATGTTCGGCACAACTAATGAGACACGCTGCATCTTTTTAATTTCTCCACGATATTCACTTGCTCGTGGACTTTCTTCCAACCAAAGCAATTCTCTGGCTGGATCTTTGTATCCTAAAATCGCTAATTCGTTTTCTTCCCGCAACAAATGCAAACCAATGATATCACGATAAAAATGAATCATTCCATCCCGGTCTTTTACACGAATGGCAATTGTTTTTAAATTCAGTTTCCCTAAATGAAAATTATTCATGGTCGTCTTCCCTCCGTCATTCCTATTTTAACGAGGGAGTCTGAATCACGCAAGTGAAACCTATTCCTAGCGAACGTTTATCGGCGTTGCTTTTTCATAACCAGATTTTAGTGAAATCTTCAATCGAAAGAGAAAGGTAATCTACTGAAATAACTAGGTCATTTTTGAAAATTCTTTGAGTATTTTCTTTTATATTCGTCAAATTGAATAAAAAAGGTTGGATAACACTTGTAATCGCAGTATAAATAGATTAAATTGAATTCTATATTAAGAAAGAAAAGATATTAGAAAAAATGAATCACTCAGTAACTACAAAAGAATTTATGTCGCTTGTCGCAAACGAATCCGTGGATGTTTTAGATTTAAGAGACCCTGAATTTTATGATAGCTTTGATTTATTGAAAGGCTCCAGTGTCCTTCAAATTCCTTTGACTCAACTACCGAATCAATTAGGTCAATTAAACAAAGGTAAAACGTATTACCTTTTCACTCAATTTGGGGGTCGTTCAAAAACAATGGCTCAATTTTTAAGAGATCAGGGCTATCATGTTCTTAATGTCATTGGTGGAACATCCGCTTATCAAAAATATATGGCGAGCTAAAACGTCAATACTTTGATTCGCCAAGCAGATAAATTGCGTATTATAACTTTTTTGTGTAGATTGTCCATAGAAAAAAATTAGAAATCATAAGGAGTGTTCGTCGTGGCAAATGTTTTAGTCGTAAATGCCCACCCGTTGTCAGCAGAAGATTCACAAACTGTTACTATTTTAGACACATTTATTGAGGAACATCAATTACGTCATCCAGAAGATGTTATCACTATGCTAGATTTGTATTATACGGATCTACCTGAAATTGATGGTGATCTGTTATCCGCTTGGAAAAGCTTGCAACAGGGTACTGAATTCACTGATTTAAGTGACGCCCAACAAGAAAAGGTTCGAATGTTTAATGAATTCACTGATCAATTTTTAGCAAGTGAAAAAATTGTTATTGCAAATGCTTTATGGAACTTGAATATTCCTTCCAAGTTGAAGTCTTGGTTTGACACCATCAATGTCGCTGGTAAAACCTTTAGATATACTGCTGAAGGACCTGTTGGTTTGATTACTGACAAAAAGGTTATCCACATCCAATCAAGTGGTGGCACCTATAATGGACAAGATTTTTCAGCACAATACGTCAAAGGCATTATGAATTTTATCGGTATCACTGACTTTGATTCTATTTATATTGAAGGTGCAGATTACGATCCTGAAAAGGCTCCTGAAATTATAGCAGCAGCAAAGGAAAAAGCAAAAGTTTTAGCCGCACAATTTTAATCCAATCACAGCGCAAAAAAGGACCGTCGATTATTGATCGACTGGTCCTTTTTCTTCGCCTTCGTTGTCATATAAAGGCGATACACGTTTATACCATTCAAATATATGGATTACAACTACTTTTGCAACCGCATAAAATGGAATTCCCAAAATGACTCCGGAAATCCCAAAAATTTTTCCAGCTGTCAATAAGACAAACATAATCGTTACCGGATGAATTTCTAATTGATTGCCTAAAACTAATGGGGAAACAATTCGCCCTTCAATCGTCTGCTCAATCGCAAAAACAATGATCACCTTCACTAACATGAACGGACTTGTGACGATCGCAATAAAAATGACTGGAATCATCGCTAAAAAAGAACCTAAATAAGGAATCAAATTTAAAAAGCCCGCCAAGATCCCTAATGTGATCGCATAATTTAAACCCGCGATTGAAAAACCAATGATGAACATCACTGCCACGGCAAAGGCCACAGTCAATTGCCCCCGAATGTAAGAAGCCAGCTGCGAATTCATTTCCGTCAATACCCGTAACGTTGGTTCTCTCGTCTTATCCGGCAAAAATTTAAGCAAATATGGGGCTAATTTGTCCCCATCTTTCAATAAGAAAAAGAGAATGATCGGTGCCGTAATTAAAGCAATCACGACGGTCGCCAGTGTAGAAACAACGTTTCCTAATCCTTGCAGCGTAACGCGAGAAACATTTTGCGTAATCTCTGTCAAAGATTCCAATAATTTTTGCAGACTGCTTTCAATATGTTCTTGGAAGGGTTGGAATGATCGATCTTTAAAGATTTCATTTGCTTTGTCTGTAATCGTATCGAAGTAGCCAGGCATACTTTTAATCAATGAGCCGACTTGCTCACGGATCATCGGCACGATCACAACGATTCCCCACGCAATCAACGCGACAACGACAATGAATAGCAAAACAATCCCTATCGACCGTTTGATTCCCTTGCGTTCCAAGAAATTTACGACTGGATTCATTAAGTAATACAAGATTCCGGCGATCACTACCGGTAACCCAACGATCGCGAAAAATTGTCCTATTGGTTCAAAAAGATAAGAAACCTTTGTAAATACTAACGTAATCAATAGGAGCAATAAAACGATGATCAGGGCCACCACCACTTGGCTATTTAAAAACCATTTCCAAAACCACGAGGTGCGTTCCCCTAATTTCTTTTTATCCATACTCTCACATCCCTACTGAAACGTAATCTTCATTCCAACTTCTAATTCTGGAAGTTTTTCTGGACTCACATAGACCGCATTGGCAATTGTTCCTACTTCTTTTTGAAAGAAAATCGTCGCGTGACCGATCTCATTTAAATTTTGATTTGCCACCGGACCCACGCCCTGCACTTGATAGCTTTGGTCGCCGAAGATGATGCGACTACCTGCTTTTAACGCAATCGGCTCATCATTAATTGTCTTCTGAACGACAGAGACATCCAGCAAATCTGGTGTGATGCTTTCGCCAAAAAGTACGATAATATTTTCATCATTAACTGCGTCTTTGCCAATTTGAGTTATTTCCGTTACTGTCATAATTCACGCTCTTTCTTAGTTTATTTTCCAATTATATCACAAAGTTAGCGCTATCCAAGAAGGAATAAACTTGCTAAAATAGGAGGTACATTGAAGGAGGTTTTCAAATGATTCAAAAGATACTCTTAGGAACATATACTCGCCGTGTAAGTGAAGGCATCTATCAAATCGAATTAGATACCACCACTGAAACGCTGAACAATTTGCAATTGATTACTAAGGAAACGAGTCCTACTTACCTTGCTAAAAGCAAAGAAAACTATCTGTATTCCGTAACAAGTCATGAAGGCGAAGGCGGCGTCTCTAGTTATAATCCGCAAAGTAACTTATTAAACAATGTAACAGAAGAAGGCGCACCTCCTTGCTACGTTGCCGTAGACGATAACCGTCAATTAGTATATGGCGCCAACTACCATAAAGGTGAAGTAAATACGTATGCCATCCAAAACGATGGCTCACTAAAAGCCGTTGCTTCTATTATCCATACAGAGCCCACTGGCCCGCATAAAAATCAAGATCATGCCCATGCCCATTACAGCGATTTGACTCCGGATCAGCGTTTAGTTGTTTGTGACCTTGGGACAGATCGCATTTATACTTACGATGTCGCTGGCTCAGGTGAGATTGAAGAAGTCGCAGTTTATGTGGCTGAACCTGGTACGGGGCCACGTCATCTTGTTTTCCACCCGAATAAAGCATTGGCTTATCTATTTGGTGAATTAGACAGCAGCGTAAGTGTCTTAGCCTACGACAAGACTGACGGTAGCTTCACTCAAAAACAAAAAGTTTCGACCTTACCGTCAGATTTCGACGGCGAAAACGGCGGTGCAGCTATCCGCATTTCAACCGATGGACGTTACTTGTACGCATCAAATCGTGGTCATAACTCTATCGCAGTCTTTGCCATTGATGAAGCTGGAACGACGATTGAAATGATCCAATCCATCTCAACAGAAGGTGATTTCCCTAGAGACTTTGCTTTAAGTTCCGATGACGCCTACGTAGTAGCTGCTAATCAAAATAGCGACAACTTAACCTTATACCGTCGCGATGCTGAAACTGGACTTTTAACAATGATTCAAAAAGATGTTTACGCGCCAGAAGCCGTTTGCGTATATTTTGATTAAGTCAATTTGAGAGGATTCTAAAATGAATAAAGAAGAAGTCATCGAGCGGCTAAAAAAAGATTTGGACTTGCCGAATTTTAAAGGCCGACTTGAGGAAAAAGAATACACCGAAGAGGAATATCAAAAAATCAAAAAAGATCTGAATGACTATTTTGAAGATTATGTAAGAAATATCGAGATCTAAAAGTCTGAGGCCCGCGTGAAGCTTTCACGTGGGCCTCAGTTTTTTTATATGTACGATGTTGGCTATGTTAAAAATTGATTGAGCTACCGTTGTTGGCTTGGTTTATGGAATTCATTTTCCAAAACCTACGGAAAACGTGTTTGATTCACATCACGCTTACGATTCCACTAGTCACACCGAAAGTTACAGGCAACTCATAAAAATGAAGAAAGTAATTTTTTAATTGACGCTTATTCAGGGCGACCTATGATTTTTTAACCTGCTGAAGCAAAAAAACGAACAAAAAAAAGCACCGATCGGCAAATCGGTGCTCAAGGAGTATTACCTAAATGCAATGAAAAAGAAAAGGTTGTTATTGGTTATGAAGTAATCATACCTGATTCTTTATCGATTGTATTTAAAATAACGTTATAATAAAATTAAAAAACCTTTGTTGTGTTAAATATTTATATTGTTTACTATTTCAATAACAAATTTGTAATTTTTTGAATCGTTTTATAGATTATATCGGTTGCTTCATCTTGTTTTTTTTCAGCCGCGTTAAATGCTTCTTCATTGACTTCTGGTAATAAGCTATCGGTCATTTCTTGGCAACCGGCAACATATTGGATATAAGCTTTTTGGAAGCTCTTATGATTTCCCATTACTTTCGCCGGTGGTTTCATCATGCCAATTTTTTCTAAATTCAGTTGATAAAAATGAGTGCCTTCTTCGAATAGGTCATGAATCTCTGACAACCGTTCCTTTTCAAATTCGTTGATTTTCTTTTCGTCTAAAGCTTTTCGAATTTCTTCATAGCTTGGATGTAAACGTTCACCCATTTTTTCTGTATTTTGAACGATTTCGTTAATTTCTCCAGCGTAAAACCCCGTATTTGGTCGCATTCTTCTATTCCTACTTTCTTTGGTATGATACTTCCATTTTACTGATTTTCTTTCATTATGCAAAGCGGTTATGAAAAGATTTAAAATCAGCATCAGCCCCATCTGAAAACAATCCTTTAAAAAAGCGGGCAAAGCTGACCCTCCGTCAAGCATTACCCGCTACATGAATTAATCTTTATTTTTCATTGCTCCACGTTGGAAAGCTTTTACAATCTCAACGATTGGAATAATTGCAAAGGAAGCACCGATCACGATTCCCCATTGATATAAATCTAGATGAGCCACCCGGAAAACGTCATTCAATCCTGGCACGACAATGATGACCATCATCAAAGCAAAGGATAACAAGATCGCCCAGTTAAAACTCTTATTGCGGAATGGGCCGACTTTGAATAATGATTGATGAACAGACTTCACGTTAAAGGCATGGAACAATTGCATCAAGCCTAAAGTTGCAAAAGCCATCGTCAACGCATCTGAATGAATTTCAGCATAGGCAGTATGCATCGGCCACTGAATCGCTGACCAATAGACGAATAATACGGTAGCAGCTTCTAAAATCCCTTGATAAATAATACTTGAGAAGACACCGCCAGAGAATAAGTTTGAACTGCGGCCACGAGGCTTATGCTGCATCAAATCTTTTTCGGCTGGCTCCATCCCAAGAGCAATTGCTGGGAACGTATCAGTCACGAGATTAATCCATAATAAATGAATCGGCAACAAGGTATCCCAACCAAGTAAAGTTGCAATAAATAGGGTCAAGACTTCCCCAAGGTTAGCAGCTAGTAAATATTGAACTGCTTTTTGGATGTTTGAGAAGACTTTTCGGCCTTCTTCAACAGCTACGACAATCGTCGCAAAGTTGTCATCAGCAAGGACCATGTCAGACGCTCCTTTGGAAACTTCTGTCCCAGTGATCCCCATGCCGATTCCGATATCCGCTTGTTTCAAAGCAGGTGCATCATTGACACCGTCGCCGGTCATGGCAACAACCTTGCCTTCTTTTTGCCAAGCTTTAACGATCCGAACTTTATGTTCAGGCGACACGCGGGCATAAACAGAATAATGTTCCACTTTTTGCGCGAACTCTTCATCAGACATTTCGTTTAATTGGGCACCCGTTAAAACGGAGGCATCGTCTCCTTTTTCAATGATGCCTAAACGAGCAGCGATAGCTTCTGCCGTATCTTTGTGGTCTCCAGTGATCATGATTGGACGCACACCGGCATCTTTCGCTACGCGTACCGCTTCAGCAGCTTCAGCACGCTCCGGATCGATCATGCCGACTAAACCAGCGAAGATCAAATCATTTTCAATTACTTCACTTTCTAGTTCTGCTGGAACTTGATCAACATACTTATAAGCCATTCCCAAGACACGCAATGCTTGTTGCGCCATGTCTTTATTATTCACTAGAATAGCTTGTTTTTCTTTTTCAGTCATTGGTACGACTTGACCGTTTAACAAGATTTGTGAGGTACGATTTAATAAAACATCAGGAGCTCCTTTGACAGCGACCAAAATTTTACCCGCTGCTTCTTCATGGAGCGTACTCATTAATTTACGATCAGAATCAAATGGCAACTCTGCTACGCGCGGTTGTTCGGCTACTTTTTCACGGACATCAAAACCGTTGTTCAAACCAAATTGAACCAGTGCGGTTTCCGTTGGATCACCGATCAAGCTGCCGTCTTGGGCAATTTTTGTGTCATTGGCATAGTTCATGACTTTCATCGCCATGCTGTCCACAGGCACTTCGCCGTTCGCGTCGTATTGATGATTATCGACATATAATTTTTCCACTGTCATTTGGTTCAAAGTCAACGTACCCGTCTTATCTGACGCGATAATATCGGTAGATCCTAAGGTTTCAACGGCTGGTAATTTACGAATCACTGAATTGCGTTTGGCCATGACTTGTGTTCCTAAAGCCAAAATAATCGTTACAATGGCTGGCAACCCTTCTGGAATAGCGGCAACGGCTAGTGAGATTGAAGTCAATAACATATCGACCCACGAAGTATCATTAAAGACCGTTCCAACGAAAAACATCACAACTGCGATAACAATAATTGCTAGGGTTAAGAACTTTCCTAATTGATTCAAATTGTTTTTTAACGGTGTCTCTGTTTCATCTGCTTGAGCCAACATACCAGCGATTTTTCCGACTTCAGTCGTCATCCCGGTATTGACTACCACACCTTTTCCGCGACCGTAAGTGACATTACTATTTGAATAAGCCATATTGACGCGATCCCCGATACCAACCTCGCCTTCGGTAATGACGATTAGCTCTTTTTCTACGGGAACAGATTCACCAGTCAAAGCCGCCTCTTCGATTTTTAATGACGCCACTTCGATCAAGCGCAAATCAGCAGGTACTACATCTCCTGCTTCTAGCATTACGATATCTCCCGGTACAAGCTCGGTGGACTTGATTGAGCTGACATGTCCATCTCGAAGCACATTGGCATTCGGCGTTGACATTTCTCGCAACGCTTCGATCGCTTGCTCTGCTTTCGACTCCTGCACGACACCCATCACCGCGTTAATAATCACTACCGCTAAGATAATGAATGAATCGACGACTTCATGAGAAACGACTGCAGAAATTACCGCTGCAAATAACAAGACGATAATCATTAAATCCTTGAACTGTTCAAAGAACCGCACAAGCATACTTTTCTTTTCGCCTTCTTCTAGCTCGTTCAAACCAAATTCAGTTAACCGCTTTTGCGCTTCCGCTGAGGTCAGCCCTTCTTCAGTTGTTTGAACTTCTGCTAAAACCTGGTCTGTTTCTTCTGTATAGAAAGGTTTTATTCGTTGTTGCTTTTTCTCCTCTGACATCTTTTTCCTCCTTATTCAATTCGAATGTCCCCATACTTCGAGTTCGACAGACATTCTATTTATTCGTGTTTCTGTTGGAAGTAAAAAAAAAGGACTTGTGTATGCGAAAAACACATACATAAGTCTCACTATTTAAGACAACACCAGAAATATTCTTTCTTGTTGGTGGCGTTGCCACAGCGACTGCTGCTAGTTACTCCCTCATGAATACAAGAGGAATTATATCATGAGGGACTCGAGAAATACAATCTTTTATTCTGGAAACCCTCAATTTAAAAGGCTTTCATGACAGGTTTTTATCCAGAAATCTTCAGCTGATCCTTGCTCCATGCCCATTATGAATTTTTCCCGAATCGCTGGGTACTCTTGGGACAAATTGGTCACAAGCTTTTTGATCTCTTCTCGCTTGGTTTTTTTATCCACAGGACACGGATTGAAAACTACTGGTAACTCTTCACGTTTCACAAAACGGATAATTTGTTTTTCTTCCAGATAGATCATTGGCCGGATCATTGTTACCTTTGTCTTCGTTAAATAGCTTTTCGGTTCAAAGCTGTTCAGCCGGCCGTGAAACAAAAAGTTCATAAAATAAGTTTCAAGAGCATCATCGACATGATGTCCTAACGCCACTTTTTGACAGCCTAATTCACTGGCACGGTTGTACAAAATCCCGCGCCGAAGCTTGGCGCAAAGAGAGCAAGGTGATTTTTCTTCACGGATCTCAAAGACCACCTTGGCAATATTCGTCGGAACAATTTCAAGCTCATAGCCCATGCTTTCCACAAATTCCTTCATCGGCGTAGTATCACAATCCTCAAAGCCCATATCAAGCATGATTGGTACAATCTCAAAATCAAAACCTAAGCGGCGCTGACGGCGGATGCGATCCAGCAATACTAGCAAGGTTGTGCTGTCTTTGCCACCACTCATACCGATCGCTACTTTGTCGCCAGGCTCAATCATCTGGTGATTTAAAATTGCGCGCCGCACCGGATTGTAATAACTTTGATTGTCTTTCTTTTTAAATGACATAGCCGTTCACCTTCCTTCTAGTCAAAGAAATTCTCCTTCAGACTATATTGTTTTCCCGTCGTGATATCATATTGGATCATTTGATAGTCTTGGTAAATTTTCTCCTGCTTTTGATTCAATTTGACTTCTTTATTCCAATTCCCCGCTTGGGAGTACATCCCCTTTTCAAAGGCTGGAAGCTCTTTTTGCAAATGAATCAATAGCTCTTGAAAGCCCGTCATTTGCAGGCGTCCTTGTTGAAACAGATCTGCCCCAAAATAAAAAGGACTCGTGACTGCTCGTTGATTGTTTAATTGATGACGATTGTCATACATTAAAAATTCCGTCTCGTGTAAGCGTGGTCCTTGATTTTTCGCCTGAATCTCGTCTGAGTAGATCCCCGGCAAATGATCCCCCCAAAAAACCACTAGCGTCCGCTCTGGCAGATCGTCTATTTTTTTAAGAAAGGCTTGCAGCGCTTGACTACTATAAGCTATGTCCTGCATATAATTGCGCAAAGCGGTAGTATTCTCCCCACGAGCCAAATACGGCAGCTCGCTATATTTATTTTCATAAGGCATATGGGTCTGCATCGTAACCAAATGGAGAAACTGCGGCTTTTTCTGATTCGTTAGATGATCGTAAACTTCGTTATAGGCCGCCTCATCTGAAATATACGGATTGTCTTCGATCTTAGCTTGATACTTCATCGTCTCTTCATCTAAAAATTGATCGAAGCCAAAGGTCTGATACACATCTTTACGTTTGTACATCGACGTATTGTAAGGATGAATCGCAGTCGTTTGGTACCCTCTTTTTTCCAACGTGCTGACTAATGACGGAAAATGATCGAACTTCGGTACTAACATCGTATATGGAGTAGACATTTGTGCATTAAACAGTTCCATTGAAAAACCCGTCAAGGCTTCGAATTCAATATTAGCCGTCCCGCCACCATAATTTTGCGACAACATTTGGCCACTATAGGTTTGATCCGCAACTTCCCGATATGCCTGCAACGGATCGCCACCCAAGATTTCCAACCCCTTTAAACGACTCGGATCAGAAAAACTTTCACTCATAACATACACGATATTCGGTTTGTCAGTCGTTGCCTCTGATTCAACCGGTTGATACCTTTTAGTAATTTTTTTAATCCCACTTGCTGAATAGCCTTGCGGTTGATTCATCGCATCCACCGGTAAGTTATATAAAAAGCCACCCATGAAACCGGTATTGTAATAATTCATTTTTTGACTGTAAGGAATCCACAACGCGGTTTGATTGTACGCTTTGCGTAAAAGATTATTTTGATTATTGAAACCGTTAATATAAAAAAGCAAGCCGCTCGTTAATAGAAAGATCCCGACTCGCAACCATTGCTGCTGCTTTTTTAATCGAATGCTTTTTTTCAAACTCACTAAAATCAAACCCACGCCAACTGCTAACAGCAACAAAAATAAAAGAAATAACGGAAGGCTAACCATATCCCGTGAAAAGTTGGACTGACAGCTAGTTCGTTTTTAGGTATTTATTTTTCAAAAACCGAAAAATAAGTTTCTATTCTCACTGCGCATATCATCCAACTAAACTACGCTCTTCATAAGTCAACTACGCAATAATCGCGCACCTGAACTCAATATCCTGCGAAAAGTTGGACTGACAAAATAAGCTTAGCAGAGGTTGATTCCCTGCTAAGCTTATTGGTTATTTCCAAAAATCATCAAAGACGGAAATTGGTAAATGGCGTTTGTGTTGGGTTTTATTCCACCAATTTTCTATCGTTGTTTGGGCTGTTGAATCAATATTTTTTCCTTCAAGGTAGTCATCAATATTGTCATACGTGACCCCTAAGGCGACTTCATCGGCAACTAATGGCTTGCCATCTTCTAAGTCGGCGGTTGGAATTTTTAAATACAAGGCTTCATCTGCGCCTAATTCTTTCAGCAGCATTTTCCCTTGCCGTTTGTTCAAGCGAAACAGCGGTAAGATATCCGCTCCGCCGTCACCAAATTTAGTAAAGAAGCCAGTCACATTTTCTGCGGCATGGTCCGTACCCACTACGGCTCCTTGATTGTCGCCGGCGATGCCATATTGAGTGATCATCCGTTGCCGTGCTTTGATATTGCCTTTATTGAAGTCGCTGATGGTGATCCCTGCTTCTTCAAGTGCGGCGACTTGCGCATCCACCGCGCCTTTGATATTTACCCGTAAGCTGACATCGGGTTGGATAAAGTCCAAAGCTCGTTTCGCGTCCGCTTCATCCGCTTGCTCGCCATAAGGCAAACGGACAGCAATAAATTTATAGCTATCGTCACCAGTCTCAGTTCGCAATTCTTCCATCGCTAATTGCGCGAGACGACCGGCTAATGAAGAATCTTGTCCGCCACTGATTCCTAACACAAGTGTTTTTAAAAAAGGATTTTTAGTTAAATACGCCTTCAAAAATTCAATACTCGTCCGAATCTCCGCTTTAGGATCGATCGTTGGTTTTACACCTAGTTCTTTAATAATCGTTGTTTGTACTGTCATAAACTATCCACTCCTAATCGTCTTGCTGCATTTTCTTCACAGAATTGCGAACTTGATCCATAATTTTATTCTTATGGTTCCAGCAATCTGTTGAAAGGTCAACTGGATATTTTTGTGGATTCAAATCACGTTTATATTCTTCCCACAATGAGTTTAAGCTCTCTTTAGCGGTTTGTTTTACCACTTCCAAATCTGGCAATTCATACACCAATTTTCCATCGACAAAAATATCTTGTAAAATTGGCCGTGCTTCAAAATTGCGCACCGTCTTGTTAATGTACGTATAGACCGGATGGAACATGAAGATTTCACTTTCTTCTCGTGGGTCTTCATCCCACAGAGTCACATAGTCCCCTTCTGATTTACCGTCAGAATTACGGGTGATCCGCCAAACTTGTTTTTTACCTGGTGTCGTGACTTTTTCAGCATTACTGGAAAGCTTGATGGTATCCATCATCTCCCCTTTCTCGTTTTCGATCGAGACAAGTTTAAAGACCGCGCCTAATGCCGGCTGATCGTAAGCAGTAATTAGTTTCGTGCCTACACCCCAAACATCGATCTTCGCGTGTTGCATTTTTAAATTCAGAATCGTTCCTTCATCTAAATCATTTGAAGCATACACTTTCGCATTCGGAAAGCCAGCTTCATCTAATTGTTGACGGACACGTTTAGAAATATACGCCATATCGCCGCTATCGATACGAACCCCTAAGAAATTAATCTGGTCTCCCATTTCTTTCGCTACTTTGATAGCGTTAGGAACACCTGAATTTAAGGTGTCATAAGTATCCACTAAAAAGACGCAATCACGATGCGTTTGTGCATAGGCTTTAAAGGCATCGTAGTCATTGCCGTAAGATTGGACCAAAGAATGGGCGTGGGTCCCACTGTCAGGGATACCAAAAATTTTTCCTGCTCGCACATTACTAGTAGCATCTGCACCACCAATATACGCTGCTCGTGTCCCCCAAAGCGCCGCATCTAATTCTTGCGCCCGTCGTGTTCCAAATTCTAATAAAGGATCGTCGCCAATCACAGATTTAATTCGAGCTGATTTCGTAGCGATCAACGTTTGGAAATTAACAATATTTAACAAGGCTGTCTCAACTAGTTGGCATTGTAATAATGAACCTTCCACTTGAATGATTGGTTCATTACTAAAAACCAACTCGCCTTCAACCGCTGAACGTACGGTACAAGTGAATTTAAACTCTCGTAGGTAATCGATAAAAGCATCTGGGTAGCCTTCGACCTCTTTTAAATACGCTAAATCACTTTCACTAAAGCTCAATTTTTCCAAATAATTAACCAATCGTTCCAATCCCGCAAAGATGACATAACCGTTATCGAATGGCATATTACGGAAATAACATTCGAATACCGCATGAAGATCGGCACGTCCAGTCTCCCAATAGGTTTTCATCATATTGATTTGATAAAGATCCGTATGGAGGGTCAAACTGTCATCTTCGTACAACTTTTTCATAATCATGCTCCTTATTTGTTTTAGTAATCTAAACTATTTTAAATATTATATCACAAGAGGGGCTAACTCGGGATTACAAGCTTCCCTGACCCAAGTCTACATTCATCAAAAAAAGAAAGACCCACAGTCTTTCTTTTGCGACATTATTTTTGTGGAACTTTGTATTCTATCGCGATCATGTCTTTATAGTTTTCCTTCGGCCACATGCCAGCTTCTAAGATTTGCTTTTTATAACCGACATCAACAGTTACCGCTTGACGATCAACTTTCAATAAGCGATGAATAATCGTATCCACTTCTTGATGACTAATCTTCCGTTGGCGATTCAAAAGTAGCAACGTGATCGTGTCAAAGCGATCCGCGTAAATGATTTTTGTTCGGTCATACGCATACAATTTCAGTAATTTGATTGCTTTACGATTATTAAACATATACTGCATAAGGTTTGGGTACAGTGTTTCTAAATTTACATTGCTATTTAAAGGTGTCTCAATTAATTTCATACAATTAGCTCCTTTGATATTTTTATTCCTCGTCTACTATCTAATTTTAACATAGGAATGGAAGCATTTTTGATATATAAAAAGATTTTTTTCCTAAAAAATAAGTAAAAAAACATGATTATTCTTTAAATGCTCGAAAATAGTCGTTTCTTTCAAACAACATTACCGACCAACCAAAGATCAAAAAAAGCATCACCGGAATTTTCCGATGACGCTAAATTGTTTCGAGGATGCTTACATCATGCCGCCCATCATTGATGGATCCATTGCAGGGGCTGCTGCGCCACCTTCAACGGGTTTGTCAGCAACAACTGCTTCAGTTGTTAATAATAATGCTGAGACAGAAGCTGCATTTTGCAGTGCTGAACGGGTTACTTTCGTTGGGTCAACGATTCCTGCATCGATCATATCAACATACTCACCAGAAGCAGCGTTGAAACCAGTGCCACGATCGGCATTTTTTAACTTGTCGATAACGACTGAGCCTTCAAAGCCAGCATTTTCAGCAATTTGACGAACGGGTTCTTCTAATGCGCGAACCACGATCTTGATACCAGTAGCTGCATCGCCTTCAGCCTCTAAATCTGCGACCTTCTTAATCACGTTGACTAAGGCAGTTCCACCACCGGCAACGATTCCTTCTTCAACAGCCGCACGGGTTGAATTCAAAGCGTCTTCGATTCGTAATTTTAATTCTTTTAATTCTGTTTCAGTCGCTGCACCAACTTTAACAACAGCAACTCCGCCAGCAAGTTTTGCTAGACGTTCTTGTAATTTTTCACGGTCAAAATCAGACGTTGTTTCACTGATCTGACGTTTAATTAATTCAACGCGTTCAGTCAAGCGTTCTTTGTCGCCTGATCCTTCAACGATCGTAGTATTGTCTTTATCAACAACGACTTTACCAGCTGTCCCTAAGTTTTCGATTGTAGCTTCTTTAAGATCTAGCCCTAGGTCTTCTGTAATGACCGTCGCTCCAGTCAAGATCGCGATGTCTTCAAGCATTGCTTTACGACGATCACCAAAACCAGGAGCTTTCACTGCCACAACGTTAAAGGTTCCACGGATTTTGTTCAAGACTAATGTTGGCAAGGCTTCACCATCAACATCATCAGCGATGATCAATAATGAACGAGATTGTTGCAACACTTGTTCTAACAACGGCAAGATATCTTGGATGTTCGAGATTTTTTTGTCAGTGATCAAGATGTATGGATTTTCTAAAGCAGCTTCCATTTTATCGTTATCAGTTACCATATATTGAGATAAGTAACCACGGTCGAATTGCATCCCTTCAACAACATCTAATTCTGTATCGATCCCTTTAGATTCTTCAATAGTAATAACGCCGTCGTTACCCACTTTTTCCATTGCTTCAGCGATCAATTTACCAACTTCTTCGCTGCCAGATGAAACGGCCGCAACTTGTGCAATAGCATCTTTTGAGTCAACGACTTTAGAAATGCTGTGTAATTCTTCAACAGCTGCTTTAGTTGCCATTTCAATTCCGCGACGAATTCCCATTGGGTTTGCGCCGGCAGTCACGTTTTTCAAGCCTTCACGAACGATTGCTTGAGTCAAAACAGTGGCTGTAGTTGTTCCGTCACCAGCAATGTCGTTGGTTTTTGACGCAACTTCAGAAACAAGCTTTGCGCCCATGTTTTCAAAGTGATCTTCTAATTCGATATCTTTTGCGATAGTGACTCCATCATTTGTAATCAGTGGAGAACCATATGATTTTTCTAAAACAACATTACGTCCTTTTGGCCCTAATGTTACTTTCACTGTATCTGCTAATTTGTCTACCCCACGAAGCATTGCTGCACGTGCGTCTT
The DNA here is from genome assembly GCF_005405345.1 of Enterococcus viikkiensis. Classification (GTDB taxonomy): domain Bacteria; phylum Bacillota; class Bacilli; order Lactobacillales; family Enterococcaceae; genus Enterococcus_A; species Enterococcus_A viikkiensis. The sequence continues at coordinate 128,432 of NZ_BJDW01000001.1, forward strand.
CAGAAAATTTGATTTCTTTTGCCATAATTTCTTCACCTCATTATTTTTATTCGACGATTGCCATAATATCTTTTGCAGCGATAATCAAGTATTCACTGCCGTCATATTTTACTTCTGTTCCAGAATATTTTTCAAACATTACCATATCACCAACAGCTACTGGCATTGGACTTTTTTCACCGTTTTCTAGTACATTGCCTTCACCGACAGCGACAACTTTTGCCGTTTGTGGTTTTTCTTTGGCTGCAGAAGCTAAAACTAAACCTCCAACTGTTTTTTCTTCTTCTTGAGTAACTTCAAGAATGACACGATCACCTAATGGTTTTAACACGATAAATCCCTCCAACTAGTAATGATATTCAATTTGTTAGCACTCGTTAACTTAGAGTGCTAACTCACAGTTATTATCATACTCATTTTCGATTCTTTTTGCAAGTCCTTCGTTTGTCTTTTTCGATTTTTCTCCAACTAAGTTTTTAAGTGAATTATGATATACTTGGGGACAATAAGAGTTTAGAAAGGAAAAATAATGAACGCAAAAAAATACAGCTTTATTACGATCTTTACTTATGGCTTAGTTTTATTCTCTCCCGTGATCTATTTGCAAGTCTTTCACGCGAACCCTTCACAAATTATTCAACTGACAACGTTGACTTATTTCTTAGGAGCGGCATTGATGATTTTTTATCGTTACAAGTCTCAGCTCTTCGGTATTGAGTCTCAACAAAAAAATGTTCTGATCGCCATTTTGATTGGCGTTATCGGGATACCGGTCTCGCTGCTATTGCAAATGCTCATTTTGCAAATTGAGCAACGCTTCCTAGGTCAATCTGCTACTTCTCAAAATACGCAAAATATTGTGGATTTAATCATGAACAATATGGTTTTTATTTTCGCTACTACCATCGCTGGGCCAATTATGGAAGAATTCGTTTTCCGGCGTGGGATTTTTGGGGCATTAGAAAAAAGATTCGGCTTTCTCATTCCGGCACTCTTAAGCTCATTACTTTTCGCCTTTGCTCACAATGACGGCCATTATCTTTTGTATGCCGGACTAGGCTTCTTATTCTGCGGCATGTATCGTTATACCGGACGAATCTGGACCTCCATGATCACCCATGTCGGGATGAACTTATTAGTAATTTTGACCCAGCTCGCTATTCATTCAGAAAAGTTGATTCAACACTAATCTTTTGCCTTTTTAGAAAAACCTCCTTAAACTGATACTAAGCAATCAGTTTAAGGAGGTTTTTTGATGAAAGTAGCAATTATTGGTGCTACCGGAAATGCCGGTTCGCATTTATTAAAAGAAGCACTCAATCGTGATTTAGCGGTAACTGCGATCGTTCGCCATCCAGAAAAGTTAGAGGTAAAGGTTCCCATTTTAGTCAAAGATTTATTTGAATTAACAACACAGGACCTAACTTATTTTGATGTTGTCATTGATGCCTTTCGCCCTCCAGTGGGCAAAGAATTTCTGCATCAAACCTCATTGCGCCATCTAACCGATTTATTAAAAGGAAGCAATACGCGGCTACTAGTCGTTGGCGGAACATCCTCTTTGTTCATTGACGAGGCGCATCGCATGATTGATCTTTCTGATCCTAATGCGGTCTACTATCCGACGGCCTATAATATGTACCAAGCATTTCTTGAACTAAAAGAGCACCAAGATTTAGGATGGACTTATTTAAGTCCGGCTGCAAATTTTATTCCTGACGGTGAACGAACTGCTCAATACCAAGTTAGTGATGAACATTTACGTAAAAATGCCGCTGGAAAAAGCGAAATCAGCATGGCCGATTACGCGATCGCTATGATCGATGAAGTGGTTGCACCAAAACACGAGAAAGAGCACTTCAGCGTTTATCATTAGTATCCGTAAAAATGGAAAGAGCCTCTTCAACAATTTGAAGAGGCTCTTTCTTTTATGATTAACTGTGAATAATTTCCTTTTTAGTCATCTCTACAATACAATTTTGCGGACAAATTTCTACGCACTCACCACAATTAATGCAAAGCTTCGGATCAATCACCGCTACATTGTTGACCATTTTGATGGCATTTTGCGGACAAGTCTTCACACAACGATTGCAAGTAATACAGCCGACATCACATATTTTACGTACGCTTCCGCCTTTTTCCTGATTAGAGCAAGCCACGATCGAAGTATTTTCCGCGGGCAGCATCTTGATTAAGTTTTTCGGGCATACCGCGATACACTTCAGACAACCAACACATTTTTCTGGATCAATCTTCGCGATCCCATCTACTACTTCGATCGCATCATAATCACAAACAGTCTGGCAATCGCCAAAGCCCATACAGCCAAATTGACAGGCTTGCGGACCACCAAAGATTTGATTGGCACCATAACAAGTGCTTGTTCCAGCATAATCCATTTTCTTATTCGTAAATTCGCAAGTCCCGTTACAACGAACAAAGGCAGCGACTCTATCTATCTCTCCGACCTCTACGCCTAAAATTGCGGACAAAGCCGTCCGGGTGGAGGCTCCTCCAGGTGTACAGTTGGTTGCGCTAGCCTCGCCTTGCACCATGGCTTTTGCATACCCGTCACAACCGGAAAAGCCGCACGCCCCACAGTTAATCCCTGGCAACGCTCCTCTTAGTGCTTCTTCTTTCTCATCGACAGGTTTATGGAAAATGATCGTAGCTAATGAAAGGATTACTCCTGCGATCAAACCCATTCCGCTGACGATGCCAATGGGTAACATGATCTCCGTCATTTACGTCCCTCCTATTTTGTCTGAATGATTCCTGCAATTTCCCTCAATCAACAGATTTATCGGAACAATCCTTCCGCCAATCCAGCAAAGCCTAAAAATGATAACGCAACGATTGCTGCCGCAATCAAAGTGATCGGCAATCCTTGCAATGATTTAGGAATGTCATTGCCCTCCAAGCGACCTCGAACGCCTGCAAAAATCACCATTGCGACTAAAAATCCGATGCCGGCAGCAAAAGCGTTAACCATCGATTGAATAAAGCTATAATTTTTTGAAAAGTTCAAAATCGTTACGCCTAATACCGCACAGTTGGTTGTAATTAAAGGCAGATAGATGCCCAAAGCATTGTATAAAGGTGTCATATAACGTTTCATCACGACTTCCACCAACTGAACAAGTGCGGCAATTGTCAGGATGAACACAATCGTTTGTAAATAATCCAATCCCATCGGAATCAGCAAAGCGCTGTAGATAGGATACGTCACCAAAGTTGCTAAAACCATAACAAAAGTAACCGCTAATGACATTCCTACAGCAGTATCCAATTTTTTGGATACACCTAGAAACGGACAGATCCCTAAAAATTGCGACAAAACAAAATTATCCGTTAGAATTCCAGCAACTAAAATAGTCACGAAGGCCTGCATTAGTCTTCACCCGCCTTTTCTTCACAAATCGTTGTACAAGCTTCGGCAATTGGACAGGCAGAACAATCTATTTCCTTGCTCTCGCGGTCGCTAAGTTTATTCGCCACCATGACAAGCATTCCAAACACAAAGAATCCTCCCGGCGGCAGTAGCATAATCGTCATCGGCGGAACTACCCCGGCAGTGATAGAAAATCCTAATAAGGTGCCGCTACCTAATAATTCTCGGATCCCTCCCATACATAAAAGCGCCATGGTGAAACCCACCCCCATCCCCAAACCGTCTAAAGCAGATTGGATGACTGGATGATTTTTCGCGTAAGCTTCTGCCCGGCCAAGAATAATACAGTTCACTACGATCAGTGGCAAATAAATCCCTAAGGTCGCATCTAGCGCTGGTGCCAAAGCTTTCACCAGCAATTGGACCACCGTTACAAAACCTGCGATGATCGTAATAAAGGCGGGGATTCTTACCCGATCGGGAATCACTTTTCGTAAAAGCGAAATAACGATGTTGGAACCTAATAAGACAATTGTAGCTGCGATCCCCATTCCCAAGCCATTCATTGCCGATGTCGTCACAGCCAAGGTGGGACAAGTGCCTAACATTAGGCGAAGAACGGGATTTTCTTTAATTAATCCTTTAGTAAAAATAGCGGATTTCTTTTCATTTTCCATTCCTTCTCTCCCTTACTTCTTTGAGTCAGCGACTTGATCAAAAAGAGCAAGTGCTTTCTCAACTGATTTCACAACGGCTGTTGACGATTTAGTTGCACCGGTGACTGCTTCTACTTGATTTTTACTAGTAGGGGCGCTTTTGACAATTTCTGGTGAACCTTGGAGATTAGAAAATTGATCAACAAACTCTTTTTTTGTGACATTTTGACCCAAGCCGGGTGTTTCATTTGACGCATCTAAAATATCCACACCCACCACTTTTCCATCTGCTATGGCACTCATCACACTGACCTCACTGCCATAACCATAGGCCTCAGTGATAAACAAGTAACCTAGAATCTTACCATTTGGATCAAGTGCTTTATAAGCCTGCTGCCCACCAGTTAATTTTTCTTTCTGAAAATCCTGCGCTTTAATCAATTTTTTCATGACCGCTTGGGTTTGTGCCCATTCCTGCTTAGCGATCCGCTCCTTGAAAGCCGAGCGAGTCCCAGCAACGGCAAAAGTCACCACGAGGCAAATCACAAAGAGGCACAGTGCATCTAGTAAAATCACCTTTGAATGCTTCATTTCACCTTCGCCTCCTCACCAAAGACTTTTGGAATCGTTAAATGCTCGATATGAGGAACGAGGATGTTCATTAATAAAATCGCGTAAGATACTCCTTCAGGCAATGCCGCAAAGAAACGAATCAAGACAGTTATGAGACCACAGCCAACACCGAAAAGGATCTTTCCATTTTTGGTGACCGGAGAAGTCGTATAATCCGTTGCCATAAAGATAGCGCCTAGTAATAACCCGCCGGACATTAGTTGATACAACGGATTTCCTCCTAGTAAAGTAGCTAAGATAACCACGGTTCCGATGAAACACAGCGGAATCACAGGTGATATCACCTTGCGAGCGACTAAATAGACTCCTCCAATCAGCAATGCCAAAACACAGGTCTCGCCTAAGCTCCCTGCACGAATCCCTAAAAACATATCCAGCAGCGAAGGAATTTTTTGGCCGGTTTGCGAAGCTGAAAAGTACGATGCAGATGAAATCACATCGGGTCGAAACATATAATAATTTAATGGTGGCTGCCATGTACTCATTTGAGAAGCAAAGGACATCATTAAAATGATCCGAGCGGTGATCGCGGGATTGACAAAATTTTGCCCCACTCCGCCAAAAAATTCCTTCACAATTACAATGGCGATCACTCCACCTAAAGCAGCCATCCAAAAAGGTAGTGTCACCGGCAAGTTTAGTGCGAGTAAAATCCCGGTAACGACCGCAGTCAAATTGTGGATCGTATCCGACCGCTTCAAGATTTTCCTCGTTAAATATTCACTTAAAACACAAGCCCCCACGGTGACAATAATCAACATAAGGGCACGAAATCCAAAGATGATGGTAGCAGCGATCATTGCTGGAATCAAAGCAACAATCACATCCAACATAACGCTACGAGTGCTACGTCCACAATGCAGGTGAGGCGAGATGGAAACAGGTAATTTATTCATCGAACAGCCTCCCTTTCCATTTGTTTGGCTTGCTTCATTGTTTGAACAAGTCTACGGCCTGCTGGACACACAAATGCACAGCAACCGCACTCCATACAGGCTGAAACATTCAGCTTTCTCAACCCCTCTACATCCTTATTACGGGTACAACGTTCAATCTGCACCGGCAAAAGTGACATTGGACAAGCGGTGACACAGCTTCCGCAGCGAATGCAAGGAGATTCCTCCGGCAAACTTTGCGCCGCTGATAATATGGTAATCGCATTCGTTTGCTTCGTGATCGGTAAGTCCATTGAAAATTGGGCGACCCCCATCATCGGGCCTCCTAGAATTATTTTGCTAGGCTCGTCGACCAAGCCGCCGCAATAATCAATGACTTCGCCAATTGGCGTTCCAATCGGTACGACAACATTTTTAGGTTGGGCAACATTTCCATCTATGGTGATTCTTTTATGGGTCAAGGGCATGCCAATCTCGATATAACGCTGCAAAAGTGAAATCGTTGAGATATTCATAATCAAGCAGCCTACTTTAGACGGAAGTTTTCCTGGAGGTATTTTTCGACCAGTCGTGGCATAGACTAGCATTTTTTCTGCCCCTTGCGGATATAATGAAGGAATCTCCATTACGTCGATTGTCGGATCAAGCTCCGCCAGCTCATTCAAGTGATCACGCAGTCTTTTCAATCCTTTTGGTTTATTACGTTCAATCCCAATGACACCATGTCGAATATTCAAATACTTCATCACTAGTTGCATCCCAGATATAATTCGATCTGGATACTCCAAGCTTTCACGATAATCCGACGTAATAAAGGGTTCACATTCAGCGCCATTAATGACCAGCGTATCAATTGGCGTATCCTCTTTAACGGCAAGCTTTACATGCATCGGAAAACCTGCACCCCCGATTCCAACGAGACCACTGTCGCGAGCGGCTTTCAACAACTCTTCTTTTGAATGAATCTCAACGGGGCGTGGTTCAGGAAACTCTACCGGTAAGCCGTCACTTTTTAGATGGATTGCTTCACAGGTTTGTCCATTTGCCAGTAACACAGGTTTGATTCCTTTCACTTTGCCGGATACTGACGCATGGATCGGAGCGGATACAAACGCCTCTGAATCACCAATCACCTGACCAACAGTGACGACATCCCCTTTCTTTACTATCGGCTTACAGGGACCACCAATATGTTGTTGCATAGGGATCATCACAATTTCAGGAGGTTCCATATAAACGCTCTCGTATTCCGCGGTATTTTTATTATGCGGAACTTTGACGCCTCCTTTAAATTTTGCAATCGCTTTAACCAATGTATCCATGGACTATCCTCCCTTGTAATGTGAAGAAACAAACAATAGTGATTTTACTAGTGAATTAAATTCTATTTTATCTTTTAATATCAGTATTATTAATTGTGAAAATCATTTCTATCTACCTTTGAGAAATGATTTTACCCTCTCCATTATTTGTTATTATACTCTTATATAAAGCGCTTTCACAATCGATTCTAGTGAGAATCGTTCTTACTAGCATCAAAATCATCATGAAAATAAAAATAATTTGTATGATTCGCTCTTTCCACCCCTATTGTTTGATAGTATCAAGGTGGTAAAAAATGAAAAGAGCAAACAAAAAAAGTGTTTAGAAGATCGGCCTGCCGTCTTCTAAACACTTTTATGACTATTTTAAATGGCAAATAATTCTGTGGCACTATCTGGATCCGTATCAAAGATTTGGAATTGATGATTGACACCAAGATCGTAACGGGTCAAGGTCTCTTCCATCGTCATATGAGCCAGTTCCTTCATATTATTCTCTCTACTTAAATGCCCTAAGTAGATTCGTTTGGTTCGATCTCCGAGAATATCTGTCATGACTAATGCTCCATCATCGTTGGATAAATGTCCGCGATCTCCTAAGATGCGCTGTTTCAAGCTCCAAGGATACGCCCCCATCCGCAACATTTCTAAATCGTGATTGCTTTCGACTAAGTAAGCATCTGCATCGCGAATTGTTCCTCGCAGATGTTCACTAGCATAGCCCGTATCCGTCAACATGACAAACGAATGACCATCCTTATAGAAACGGTAAAATTGTGGTGCTGCCGCATCATGAGACACGCCAAAACTTTCGATATCTAAGTCTCCGAAAGTCAAAACTTTTCCCATTTCAAAGATATGCTTCTGTTCAACATCAACTTTTCCAATTAAAGGAGCCATCGCTTCCCAGGTTTTTTCATTCGCATAAACAGGTAATTTATATTTTCTTGCTAAGACCCCAACGCCATGAATATGGTCGCGGTGTTCGTGGGTAACTAAGATTGCATCCAGATCTTCCGGTTTTCGATCGACCTCTGCTAATAACGAAGTGATTTTCTTCCCGCTTAAACCAGCATCTACCAAGATTCGCTTTTTCGGACTCTCGAGGTATAAAGAATTGCCGGTACTACCGCTTGCCAAGACACTGACATTGAAGGCCTGATTCATTTCTAACATGAGCAATTGGTCCTCTCTTTTAAAACTGTCCTCAGTATACAACCCTTTTTATGGATTTTCCACTTTTGGAACTAAATTATTTGTGATCACTTGATTGTTCAACGCATTGACCTTTTCGATCTGTGTCGTCTTATCCGCGGTTCTAATTTTGACAAACCAGACAGGCACATAAACATTTTTTTCTCGCACTTCCAAGGTTCTAAAATAGCCTAGATAGACATTCGTGATCGTGGATTTTGCTGGAATATTATTATTGATATACAAGGTATTCAAGATTTCCTTTTCTGAATAAAGCGCCATTTTTTCCCGTAATGGCTCGATCTCTTTCAACCGAGTTTGTGTATATTTCAAGACTTGTACTTCACCATCAGATTTTTCGACGTCTAAAATCACCCGTGAAGTCTCATCCATAAAAGGAATTCCTTCATAAGACTGAGCCCCGACAATTTTAGCGAGCTCATCTTCCTTTTTCGAAATATCCGGTAAATAAGAATATTGTTGGCCATCCATAATAACTGTGTTTTCCTGCATCAGTTGGTTAAAACTTTTCTGGGTCGTTTTTAAGTTAAACTCCCGATTTTGACTAGGATAATACGTTAAAATTTTGTCAGAAACACTGGCTGTTTGTGCGATTGTTTGATTGGAAGGCTCCGATAATAATTTTTGGAAGTCATCTTGTTCAGCACTTAGATAGTACCCTTCGCGATGTTCATCAGAGATTTTTTCCTTTAACTCGATGTCATCATTTTTTAGTCGATGTATGATATCTTCCCGCTGCTTTGAATTGGTGACTAGGCTTTGCTCGTGTTGATTACTCCAGAAAATACTGAAAAGAAAAATATTCAATCCGATGAAAACGAAAAAGAAGATCCATTCAATTTTTCTAAAATCCATCTAGCTCGCCTCCGTTTCAAAATTACCTAGCATCATTTGATTTGCTGAATACCAGGTATCTTCATATTTGACGAACCATTCTGGAGTCAACGCAACTAGCTTATTCACTCCGTCGATATCTTGCCACGTATAGCCGATTATAAAACTGTTTATTTTACTTAAGTCGATCCCGGCTGCCGCTAAATTCGTTTCGATTTCTAAGGTACTTGGTAGTTCGACCTCTTCATCTGAAGGAATCGGAACTTGGACCGTATCCATGCTGGTTTCGATTTTGACTTGCGGTACCGTTGCTGTATTAGACGAATCAATCGTTACACTCATTTTCCCTTTGGAAGATTGGCTGAAGATCGGGTAGCCCTCAACGAAGATTCGATAATTTATTTTTCCATCATGGTGATTGAAATAGCGCAAATTACCAACCGCCGTACCTAATCGACTGACATAATTAAAGGTCTGACTATAGATGCTCTCATCTTCTAAATCCTCTGGCAACTCACCTGTAAACGTGACCTGTCGTTTTTGCTCGTCCATCATGATCTCTTCGTGACCACTAACAAATGAGCGGGCCCCGCTCTCTTCTTCTTCCCCTTTTGCCTGATCTGGATTTTGGAAAAAGGCATTCCGGAAAAGAGAGTACGATTGTGTTGTTAAAATATAGCTGTATTTTTTTAACCGAATCTGTTCTTTCGTCCGCAATAAACGAGGAATCAGTGAATTTTCTTCTGTCATCTCCAAATAGCGGATTTGATTTTTTTGATAAATTGTTTCTAAACTAGAAAAATCAGCTGAGATCGAGGCTTCATAAACCATATTTTTATGATAGTTCAAAAAGCGAATCTTTTTCTTTGAAAAATCGATTTGAATTTTCGAAAAAGAAATACTGTCCGCATCTTTCAAGGCCTTTAAACTGATGGGCATGTCGAAAACTTTGACGTACTCAGTCAGTGAAAAACCACCCTCATAATTCAATTCAATACCATGATCCAAACTGTAATAGCTTTGGATCGCTTCTTCACCTTCCGCCACTTGTTGCAGTTGACCAAAGGTACTTTCAGTCAGTCGAGCTTGAGTTGTCGCCAATAGATTCTCACTACTCGTCTGATATTTTCCATCTGCCAAATCCCAAATCCCTCGAATCGGTAAAAAAGCATCCGTCGCTTTCGCGTAGTTTTGATCATTTTTCACAGCTTGCTTACTAGTATTCACCTCGGCAATTTTAGCGGTAGGGCTGAGCCAGATAGCATAAGTCAAAGCCAAACTGATTAAGATCAACAGGAGAAGGGCTACGCGAATGATTTTTTCTGATAGTTTCATTCCCAAATATCCTCCTCATAAGGTTCATACGGTAAAGAAATATAGAAGGTTGAGCCTTTTCCTTCCACACTTTCAACCCAAATCTGCCCTTGGTGAGCTTTCATCACTTCTTTTGAGATTGCTAACCCCAGGCCGGTTCCTCCTTGTTTCCGCGCTCTTGCCTTATCGACTCGATAGAAACGTTCGAAGACTTTTTCCAAATCTTTTTTTGGAATCCCTAGTCCTTCATCCGAAATCCCCAAAACAACGTTGTTATGGGTTTCCATCAAATGAACTTCAATCTTCCCACCATCTGGTGAATACTTAATGGCATTATTCATAATATTATCGATGACCTGCATGATCTTGTCGGTATCAATTTCTACCCATAAGTCACGTTCCGTAAATTCGCGAATAATTCGATATTTTTTCTCTTGACTTGTTACCATCATGTCAAAGCGATCCAAAATATAATCGACGAGCTCATTGAAGTTGACTAATTCCAAATCCATTTGTTGTGCACCGGAATCCATCCGAGAAAGATTCAATAGATCATTGATCATCCGAATCATCCGGTCAGTCTCCCCTAAAGTCACACGAATAAAATCAGGCGCGATCTGTTCATCTTGCCAAGCCCCTTCTTCTAATGCCTCCAGATAACTCCGCACACTCGTTAATGGGGTCCGTAATTCATGAGAGACATTCGATACGAAATGACGCCGCTCCTCGGCCGTCTTCTCCTGTTCAGTAACATCATGTAAAACGACAACTAATCCACTAATAAAGCCTGATTCACGACGAATCATCGCGAAATCAGAACGCAAGGTCATACGGTCTTCATCCGCGTCAGATTTAGAACGGTTAATTAAAATCTCTTCTGGGGTCTCCAGTAATTTCCGCAAAGTATATTCTTCATCTAGCTCCAACAAAGTCAAAATCGATTGACCAATCGCTGACTCACTCGTGATATCTAATAAAGACAGAGCCATCTCGTTGATCGTAATGACCTTGCCTCGACGATCCGTGGCAATAACTCCGTCAGTCATGTGGGTCAATACGCTGTCCAAGCGATTCCGCTCGGCTTCCATCGTATCTTGAGCGTCTTCGATTCGATCGGATAATTTGTTAAAGGTCTCTGCTAATTGGCTTAATTCATCATGCCCATGGACTTCAACCTTTTCAGAGTAGTCCCCTTGGGCGATTCGAACGGCCTGCTTCTGCATCTCTTTGATTGGCTTGGTAATCGATCGAGCGACTAATAAAGCCACTACGATGGAAATCAAACCAGCGATCATCGAGGCGGTAAAAAAGATCAACGCAGTGTTACTGATCTCGGTATATTTTTGTTCAATGTCGCTCTTAACATAAAGAGCCCCGATCACAGCCGAATCGCCGGTCGGGGACTGAATAGGTTGGACATTGATATATACCCGTTTATTATTGTCATCAAGCGTTACATATTGTTTCATTGAAAAATCATCGATATCGCTGTACTCATTTTTTTTACCGACAATCGAATCCTTTTGCCCCACATCATTCGTGGCTAGAACAATTCCCTTATCATCAACGACCCACATATCAGTAATATCAGAAGCATTGTTGTTCTCAATAATGCGCTGAATTTGATCGGATTCATTGTCACTATCTTCTGTCATGGTGGCACCTAATGTCGTACTCAAATTAGCCACTCGTTGATTCATGTCTTTGGTAAAGGTATCGATCGTTGATTTTTCAAGTCCACGAATAAAATACGCGCCGATGATTTCAATCGAAATCAACAAGATTAAGATAAAGGAAAAAGCAATCTTGAAATTGACCGATCGATAAAAACGGACTTTTTTTTCCATAATTACTCCTGTTCAGGGTTGCGTAGATAATAGCCTACGCCACGTCGTGTTACTAAATAAGTTGGATGACTTGGGTTGTCTTCGATTTTTTCGCGGAGACGACGAACCGTCACGTCCACGGTACGGACATCTCCAAAATAATCGTAGCCCCAAACCGTCTGCAATAAATGTTCACGGGTCATTACTTGCCCGATATGCTTCGCTAAATAATGCAATAATTCAAACTCCCGGTGAGTCAGTTCAATGGTCTGACCACGCTTTGTTACCATGTAAGCATCGGGATGGATCGTCAAATCACCAATCGTCAAATCGCTTTGAGTCGTTGATTCTTCCTCCTTCGGTGCTTGGCCGCCGCGTCTTAGGTTGGCTTTCACCCGTGCAACTAATTCACGATTAGAAAAAGGTTTCGTTACATAATCATCGGCGCCTAGTTCCAAGCCTAAAACCTTATCGATTTCAGAATCTTTAGCTGTCACCATAATGATCGGCATCTCATGGGTCTTGCGTACTTCACGAGCCACTTCCAAACCATCTTTTTTAGGCAGCATTAGATCCAATAAAATCAAATCTGGATTGACTTCTTCGACTTTTTCCAAGGCCTCTTCACCATCAAACGCAGTAAAGACTTCATAGCCTTCTTTGGTTAAATTAAATTTTACGATCTCCGAGATCGGTTTTTCATCGTCTACAACTAGAATCTTTTTCACTAAGAGTCACCTCATACCTTCATAGGATTGTATGTACGCTTTACTATTATACAATAATTTCAATAGCGTTTCATCTTTTCAATTAGATGACCATTTATTTACAGGGTTTTAAGGGAGAAAAAAAGAAAAGTTTAATAAACACCTGCTCGTATTGAAAAAGATGCTAAGAATAATTCCATCACTAAGCCGTTTGTTTGCTTTCGAGGCTGTTAATTTTTGTAAGTTTGAGCACGCAAAAATACGTCTATTCAGATTGAAATTGCACCATAATCAGAATAGACGTATTACGTTTCAGATTAATAGTTCACAAACATTCTTGAACAAAGCCGCATCCTTAATAGTTAATCCAGCACTTGGCACACGACGCCTAATGAACCTGGACCAGTATGAACTGACAGTGCCGGTGAAACTTTTCCAAAGTAAATATTTTCAGCAGTCGGAAATAATTCCTGTAGCCGCTGACGCATTTTTTCCGCTGTTTCCATTGCATCTGCTTGAGTAATGGCCAAATTGAACCGTTTGTGGGTGCCGATTTGCTCTTTGACTAATTGGATCGTCTTATCAATACTTTTGTTTAATCCCCGCACTTTGGCAACCGTATAATAAATACCTTCTGGGTTGCAAGAAATAATTGGTTTTAATTTCAAGGCGCTCCCTAGTAATGAAGCAACTAGCCCAATTCTCCCACCTTTTTGCAAGTATTCTAAGGTATCTACATTGAAATAGATCTTAGTAGTAGGAATCTTGCTTTCCACTTCTTGAATAACCTCAGCAAATGATTTTCCTAGCTTCACTAAATCCCCAGCGTAAATCGCCAAGATTCCTGCACCAATCCCAACATTTTTCGTATCAATTGATTGGAAAGTCAATCCTTCATAATGTTCTCCTAAAACACGTAGCGCATTATACGTACCACTTAATCCACTGGAAATCGTCACAATGATCACATGAGTATAGCCTTCTGCTTTGATTTGGTCGAAGACTTCATGGATTAATTCGCCGTCGGGTAAAGAAGTTGTTGGCAGTTCTTTTTTAATCAAAGGAAAAATCGTATCGGAGCTGATATCCACCCCATCCTTATATTCTCGATCACTAAAAATAATTCGTAACGGCACCATAAAGAATGGACCACTATCCACGACTTCCTTCGGTACATCTGTTCCCGAATCAACTAAAATCGCAATTTTCTCATTCATTCTTTTCGCCCTCCTGTTCTTTATCTAATTGGATAATTTTTTCGGTTAACATTTTTTGGGTGAAGGAAGCAACAGCGCCTTCCATCGCCAAATAATAAAAATCGTTACTAGTTCTCGTTAAGCTGACCTCTTCGCCTAAAACGATTTTGGTGATTTGTAACAACTTTTCTTCCTGAACAATGCAAAAATTGTTGTACGCCTCTTGTGGTTCATATATAGCCAACTGCATCTGAATCAGCTCGTTGATATTAGGAATTGAGAACACCTGCTTTAATAAGGTAATCGCTATCAAATAGGCTAAGTGATTGCGATTATACCGCTTTTTAACAGGTGGCGGGACTAATTTATGTTTAACATAGTTATTGACCATCGCGCTTGATAACAACGGATGCTTCTCGTCTTCAATCAGTGGCGACAAATAACGATCAACAATTGTGATCACTTGATCCATATACAATTCTAATTCCGGTAACTCATCCCAGCGAGGTAGTTGAATTAATTTTAACTCCTCTGCCCAAGCTTTGAGTTTGGTTTCTTCCATGAATGTCCAACTCCTTTCATTCCTATTCTAACAAAATCATCATAATTATACAACATAGTTTCAAAAACGAGATAATTGAATGGCTTTCATAAAAAAATTTAGTTTTTCTTCTTGCATTTTTATTTTCTCAGTGCTAACATATGAAAGTACTTTGTTTGGGCCGTTAGCTCAGTTGGTAGAGCAGCTGACTCTTAATCAGCGGGTCGCGGGTTCGAGCCCCTCACGGCCCATTGGGTGCCAAACCCACGCCACATAAGGATTCTTGGCTACTTCGGTAGTTTAGAAAAGAGTCCTTGATGTGGCACTTTTTATTTTTATTAAAAATAAGTTAACTATAAAAGTACATGGATCTTTCCTTTGAAAAATAATCTAATTTTTTTATAGCTAGCTTTTAACTTCATAGAAAAAACAGCCCAAACAATGATTGTTTGGGCTGTTTTTTGTGTACAACAAATTAAACTGCTATTGCTTTTTCATTTTTTAAATGCTGCAATTTTTTCTTATAGTAGACTACTTCGTCTTCCGCTGCATAAATAAAATGACCTGGTCCGATTTCTCGTAGTGAACGCTCTTTGCTATCGTGTGGCTCGATTTGATACTTGATCCGGCGGCGTTGACGTTCATGATCAGGATCTGGCATCGGAATCGCCGATAAGAGACTTTCTGTATAAGGATGCACACCGAAGTGATAAATCTCCTCACTGCTACCCACCTCTAGTAAGTGCCCATTATTCATTACGCCGATCCGATCACTGATATGTTTCACCATTGAAAGGTCATGAGCGATAAACAAATAAGTCAAATTGTGTTCCTTCTGTAAGTCTTGTAATAAATTGACCACCTGAGCTTGAATCGATACGTCTAAAGCCGAGATTGGTTCATCACAAATAATAAAGCGCGGACGTACCGCCAACGCTCGGGCAATCCCGATCCGCTGACGCTGTCCACCAGAAAATTCATGGGGATAACGTGTGCCGTGACTTGGATTCAGTCCGACTGTCTCCAACAGGTCATTCACAATTTTATCCCGCTCTTTGCTAGTGCTAGCCAAGCCGTTGACGTCGATTCCTTCTGCAATGATGTCTTTGACTTTCATACGAGGATTCAAAGAAGCATACGGATCTTGGAAGATCATTTGAACATCCCGTCGAAATTGTTTTGAGGCCTCTTTGCCGTGGATTTTTGTAACGTCTTGTCCATCAAATAAGACTTCACCCGCCGTTTGCTGGTTCAAGCGAATAATCGTTCGTCCCGTCGTGGACTTTCCACTGCCGGACTCCCCAACTAATCCAAAAGTCTCGCCTTCTTCGATATAAAAACTGACATCATTCACGGCACGAACTTCATCTTTTCGGCCGGCATTGAAATATTGTTTTAGATTATTGACTTCTAACAGCCGTTTTGTCATAGTGATCCTCCTCGTGTTACGCAGAATGTTGTTTTTGTTTTTTTGCAAAGATATCCCAGCGCCGTTGAATCTCGGCAGGAGGAGTAACTGCAGGTGCTTGTGGTGCCAATAACCAAGTTGCAGCTTTATGGGTTGCTGAGAGCTCGAAAAATGGCGGCTCTTGCTCAGCATCTATTTTTAAAGCAAATTCATTTCGAGGATAAAAGGCATCGCCTTTTGGCGGGTCTAATAAATCAGGCGGTGACCCAGGAATCGCGTACAAGCGATCACTTTCACTTTCTAATGTTGGCATTGAGCCTAATAAGCCCCATGTATAAGGATGCTGCGGATTGTAGAAAATCTCTTCCGCTGTCCCAACTTCTATAATTTTACCCGCATACATCACCGCTACCCGATCAGCCACATTGGCTACCACCCCTAAATCATGGGTAATGAAAATAATCGATGTTTCGATCTTCGTTTGGATTTCTTTTAGTAATTCTAAGATTTGGGCTTGGATCGTC
The DNA here is from genome assembly GCF_005405345.1 of Enterococcus viikkiensis. Taxonomy (GTDB): domain Bacteria; phylum Bacillota; class Bacilli; order Lactobacillales; family Enterococcaceae; genus Enterococcus_A; species Enterococcus_A viikkiensis. The sequence goes on from NZ_BJDW01000001.1 coordinate 144,898, forward strand.
ACGTCTAACGCTGTCGTCGGTTCATCGGCAATCAAGATTTCTGGATTACAGATTAAGGCAATCGCGATCACAATCCGTTGACGTTGCCCGCCGGAAAATTGATGGGGATAACTTTTTAAACGCTTCTCGGCATCGGGAATTCCAACTAAGTTCAACAAATCCAGGGCCGCTTTTAAGCCTTCTTTTTTCGAAACTTTTTTGTGCTTTCTTAAAGACTCGGCCACTTGTTTGCCAATTGGCATCGTGGGGTCTAAAGAAGTCATAGGATCTTGGAAAATCATAGCGATTTCTCGTCCACGAATTTTTTGCATTTCTTTTTCTGTTTTGTTGACTAAATTATCACCTTTAAATACTATTTCTCCCTGATCGATATTCGCATTACTGGAGAGTAGCCGCATGATTGTCCGGGTGGTTACAGATTTCCCGCTACCAGATTCTCCCACAATGGCTAAGGTCTCCCCTTTATTTAGTTCAAAATCGACACCGCGAATCGCGCGAACTTTTCCCGCATAGGTGTCAAAAGATATTTGTAAGTTGTTTACTTCTAGAATTTTTGTCATACGCTCGTCACTCTTTCATTTTCGGATCGAAGGCATCTCGCAACCCATCGGCCAATAGATTAAAACAGATCATAATGACGGAGATTGTCACCGCTGGAATCCATAATAAGTAAGGTAAGTATAAGAAGGTTTTGTACCCGTCGTTCAACAATGTACCTAAAGAAGCATTCGGCGGCATCAAACCTAGACCGATGAAGCTCAAGAAAGCTTCAAAGAAGATCGCCGTTGGAATACTGAACATCATTTGAATAATAATGACACTGGAGATATTCGGGACGATATGCTTGAAGGCAATCTTCCATTTAGATTCTCCTAAGGTCATCCCAGCTAAAACATATTCTTGATCCTTTAACTTCAAGGTCTGGGCTCGAACAATCCGCGCCATCGGTATCCAGTTGGTAATCGCCATCGCAGCTACAATTGAGAAGATCCCTGGTTCAAAAACTACCAGCATCAAAATCATTACCACTAAGTTGGGAATCCCTGAAAGAATTTCTAAGAAACGTTGCATCGCATTATCAACTTTCCCGCCTAAAAGACCAGAGATCAAGCCATAAGCTACACCGATCGTAATATCAAAGAGAGCGGCGATAAAGGCGATCAATAGTGAGATTCGCGTTCCCATGAATAGTCGGCTCAATACATCTCGACCTAAGCTATCTGTTCCTAATAAATAATTCACGTTGCTGGGGACATCTGCTTGGGCATATTTATTAACCAATTCACCGGCCACCATTGTTTTTCCGTTCAACCCGTTAATATTCAGACCGGGAATTCGCGGTGGCAAATTGCTGTAATCTACGTTTTGCTTCGTCGGATCTTGGGGTGAAATAAAAATCGTTAAAATTGAAACCGCGATGATCACGACAAGTAAGCCCATAGAGATCACAGCTGCTTTATTTTTTTTCAAACGGCGCCAAGAATCTTGTAAGAAATTCAAGGAAGGTGCGGCAATTTCTTCCCGTTCCTTCTCGGTATTTTTTTGTAACGGTTGAAATTCATCAGCAGGAATATCAACGATCGAAGAATATTTGATTGTTTCCATCAGCTCTTGCTCCCTTCTGATAAACGAATCCGCGGATCAACAAGCCCATAGAGCAAGTCTACAACTAAAATAACGAAGACTAGCATAAAGGAATAAAGGATCGTCACCGCCATGATGGTTGGATAGTCATTAGTAGTAATGGACTTAACAAATTGCTCGCCGATCCCAGGAATTGCGAAAATATTTTCAACCACCAACGAACCGGTCATCAAGGCCACTGCTAGAGGTCCTAATAAGGTCATTAGAGGAATCAAGCTATTTCGTAAGCCATGCTTAAAGGCGATTTCCCAGCGACTTAATCCTTTGGCTCGTGCCAATTCTACATAATCACTGTGGAGGACTTCCACCATCTCGGTTCGAATAAAGCGGGCCGAATCGGCTAGTGGCGACATCGCCAAGGCAATGGTTGGCAAAATGGTATAAGCGAAGCCTTCCCATTTTGCGATCGGTAAAACCTGCAACTTCATAGCAAAAATGTATTGCAACAAAACAGCAAAAACGAAGTTCGGGATTGAACGACCTAAAATGGCGATTAGCGTTGAGGACGTATCCACCCAAGAGTTTTGGCGCATTGCCGCTACCGTTCCTAAAATGATCCCTACAAGGGTACCGAAAATAATTGCTTGTACCCCAAGTTGTAAGGAAGGTCCGATTCGTCCAGCTAATAAAGTCGCTACCGCTTGGTTTTTAAACTGGAAGGAAATCCCAAAATCTCCTTGAACTAGGTTTGACAAATAAATGCCGTATTGAACGATCACTGGTTTGTCTAGTCCCACTTGCTTGTTTAACATTGCAATCGTTTCTGGACTTAGACGTTCTTGATTGGTATACGGTGTCCCTGGTAATAATTGCATCAAGAAGAAAGTGATGGTCGCAATCAGCCATAAGGTAATCAACATAAAAAAGACACGCTTCAATAAATACTTAACATAGCTGCTCATCTGGTGCCTCCTAATTTCTATCGTAATATGTATTTTAAATACATCGAGTGTCATTGAATTGTTTGACTAATTTTTATGAATAGAACAAATGCTCTACTAAATGTAATAGCCTGTTCTTTGACTTTAAAGATCATTTTGTTTTACAGTATCAATAGCTGTCCTTAACTTAAAAATTGGAGTTGTCTATATGAAAAACAAATTATTTCCCCTCATTATCGGTGGTGGGCTACTAATCTTAACTGTCGTCTACTCTGCTTTTCAGAATGATCTGACGGCCATATCTTTATCCAACCGATTCTTTTTAGTTAGTCTGCCCTTTTTGATTATCGGCATTTTATTATGGATTTTTTCTTCAGGCTTCTTTGACTATTTTCAACATTCAATGAAACAAGCCCTTAATAGAAAACAAAAGAAAAAATCAGAAGGCTTAGCCCTCTCCGAAGTTGGACAAGGACGCTATTTCTTTTGGTTGATCATTGCCGCGATCTTAATCGTTGCATCCATCGTTTGCGTCATTCTGGCAATGATCTAAAAGGAAGTTGGAACAAGGAACGTTCCAACTTCTTTTTTTAGTCATCATCCCCCGTTTGCACATCAATCAGTCTGTTTTCGATTAATTTTCCACAGGTTCTTTTACTTCTCTACTATTTTTCTACATAAGTCCATTTGTAATCCCAAGAAGCGCCAGCTGGGTGATGCACAATACCTTTGACTTTCTCGTTTACTAAATGTGCTTCTGATAATTGGTAAAGTGGCGCAATCCCTGATTCCTTAGAGATGATTTCGTTAGCCTTTTGTAGATCATCCCAGCGTGCTTCTTCATCACTAGCATCTTTATTGCCAGAATCATCGACTGCTTTGTCATACTCTTTGTTGCTCCAACGTCCACGGTTGTATGAATTTCCTGTAACGAATAAATCGGTGAAGCTAGATGGGTCTGCATAGTCAGCACCCCAACCGCCTAAAAGAACATCGAAGTCGCCGTTATTTGAACGATCCAATCGAACTGAGAATGGTACTGGTGTCGGTTTAACCGTAACACCTGGCAAGGTTTCTTCTAAAGCACTTTGCATATACTCAATCACTTTTTTCGATGAATCAGTGTCTGACGCCATTAATTCGAATGAAAGTGAATTGATATTCAATTCTTTCTTAGCTTTGTCCCAATATTCTTTGGCTTTTGCTTTATCATAAGGCGCTAAATTCCCCGCTTCTTTCGCAAAGTCTTCGTCAGTCTTAGGATTTTTTGACATTCCAGATGGTACTAGACCAGTTGAAACAACTGAACCATCACCTAATACTTGGTTGACTAAAGATTTACGATTGACCGCGTAAGAAATTGCTTTGCGCAAGTTTTCATTTTTAAATGGTGAGTCCGCTTTGCGTTGATTAAATTCAAGGTAGCTAGTACGGGCCTCTTTAAAGGATTTGTAGGCTGGATCATTGGCATTTTGTTGTGCCAATTCACCTGAAAGAATGATGTCATCTGCTTCACCATCTTTAAATAAATTTAATGAAGTAGAAGATTCCTTCACGACATTGACTTTAATATTCGATAGTTTGACTTCGTCTTTGTCCCAGTACGTATCATTTTTCTTATACTCCCACTCAGTGTCCGTTCCCGGTCCATCAAAGCCTGCTAATGTAAATGGCCCATTGTACACGGATTTGTCACTCTTAGTCGCATACTCTTTGCCGTTTTCTTCAACAACTTTTTGATTTTGTGGGAAGAATGAAGGGAAAGCCAATAGGTAATCAAAATAAGGGGTTGCCTTTGCTAATTTGATTTCAAGCTCGTGATCATTTACTGCTTTGATTCCCAATTCATCAGGCGATTTTTTCCCAGCCGTAATATCTGCTGCGTTCTCAACTGATTCAAAAAGGTAGGCATACTCTGAAGCGGTTTCAGGCTTCACTGTTCGCTGCCAACCATAAACATAATCTTTGGCGGTAACAGGATCGCCATTCGACCATTTTGCATCTTTTCTTAATTTAACAGTATAGGTTTTACCATCATCACTGACTTTGACTTTTTCACTAGCACCAGCAGGCTGAGGCTTATTGTCTTTGTCTAAACGATAAATTCCTTCATAAACATTATTTAATGCGGTGAAGCTGATTGTATCTGTTGCAACTGATAAGTCAGCGGTAGGCATTTCTTGTTGAACAACTAAATTGAAGGTGCCATTGTTGTCTTTCGAACCGCTGCTAGAACTACTTTTGCTGTCCGATGACGCCCCACCGCCATAACACCCCGCTAAAACTAGACCACATATTGCGATAATCCCATAAGTAAATTTATTCCTCATATCTTTTTCCCCTTTGTTTCAATTTTCAGAATAATTATGTTTTTCTGAGTTAATTAGTAGTTTAATCACTTGTTTTTAATAAATCAATACATTTGCTTAAACTTTTTTTAATTTCAGCAAAAAATCAAAGTAAAACTTGTTAAATCAACAATTAATCAAGAAATTTTTTTCTTAGCTAAGTAAATCAAGTAAATGTTGTCTATTTACACCAAAATGTAAGCCAAATTTTTTTGAAAAAAAAATAATAGCATTCATTTAAGCGTAAAATTATATTTTTTCATTTTTAAAACGCAATCAAATCCATTTAAAATTAAAAATAATTCTCATTGTTTCTTCATAAATACCATTGACATTCTTTTTGTTTTCTTATACGATATTAACAACAAATTTTATAAAAAATTCTGACAATAAACGGGTGGTTGCAATGACGAATACAAAAATAGCTTTCAACGCAACTTTATTATTATAGCTGGGACTCTTTCTTGAAAATTCTTTCAGAGAGTCCCTATTAGCATTGCATCGAAGAAGAAAGAGGTTCTTCTTCGATGGAGTGCTTTTTTTATACCCGCTTTTGACTAAGGAGGAAAAAAGATGAGAAAGATCCAATTTTTCGACACTACATTAAGGGATGGCGAACAAACACCAGGGGTTAATTTTAATGTCAAAGAAAAAATTCAAATTGCTCTACAATTAGAAAAATGGGGCGTAGATGTCATCGAAGCCGGATTCCCTGTCGCCTCACCGGGAGACTTTGAAGCGGTCCAACATATTGCACGTCGAATAAAAAAAATGACTGTCACCGGTTTGGCCCGTTGCCAGAAAAAAGATATTGATCGTGCCTATGACGCACTGAAAGAAGCAGCTGATCCGCAAATCCATGTCTTTCTAGCTACAAGTGACATCCATATGCAATACAAATTGAAAATGACTAAAGCTGAAGTCCTCGCTTCTATCAAAGAGCATGTTAGCTATGCCCGGAGTTTATTTAAAAAAGTTCAGTTTTCACCGGAAGATGCTTCGCGAACGGAAAAAGGCTTCCTATTAGAAGCGGTCCAAACGGCGATTGACGCTGGCGCGACGATTATTAATGTGCCGGACACAGTAGGCTATTCGAACCCCACAGAATACGGCGAGATCTTTCGTTATCTAATCGAAAATATTCAAAGCGAGATGGAGATCAGTTTTTCTTCTCATTGCCATGACGATCTAGGCATGGCTACCGCCAATGCATTAGCGGCGATTGAAAATGGTGCCAATCGAGTCGAGGGTGCGATCAATGGGATTGGTGAGCGGGCCGGCAATACAGCTTTAGAAGAAGTCGCCTTAGCATTATTTATTCGCAAAGATTTTTATCAATGTGACGCAGGGATCGTTTTAAATGAAACCAAACAGACCAGCGAATTAGTTTCTCGCCTTTCAGGCATTCCTGTCCCCAAAAATAAGGCGATCATTGGCGAAAATGCCTATGCTCACGAATCAGGTATTCATCAAGATGGTGTGTTAAAAAATCCCGAAACGTATGAAATCATCACTCCGACTTTAGTTGGTGTCAGCCAAAATTCCCTCCCCCTTGGAAAATTGTCCGGCCGTCATGCTTTTACTACGAAGCTTGAAGAACTTGGGTATCAAATGGACGAGACAGATCGCAAAGAAGCCTTTAAACGATTCAAAAATTTAGCTGATAAGAAAAAACAAATCACGGATAAAGATCTAGTTGCACTATTAGCCGACCAATATCGAGAAGAAATTGAAAAATGGAAGCTGGCTGACGTCCAAGTTCAGTACAACTCCAACGGTTATCAAGGAGCAATCGTTTCTATCTCAAGTGAGGAGAACGACATCAAAGTGGCTTCACGAATCGGCTCAGGAAGTATTCAAGCGATCTACAACGCCATTGATGATCTGTTCCAGCAAGAACCTCAGCTAACAGAATACGAAATTCAAGCATTAACTGGTGGTGAAGATGCACAGGCTGAAGTTCGGGTCACACTGTTTGATGAAAAGAACAATCGGGAAGTCCGGGGAATCGGCGTCGATTTCGATGTACTTCATGCCTCAGCTAAAGCTTATGTACAAGCCAGTAATCATTTAATCCAAGCGATAATCGAATAAGGAGATGCATTTATGAATAATAAAATTGTTGTTTTAGCCGGTGACGGGATTGGACCAGAAATCATGGACAGCGGGTTAAAGGTCTTAGCTGCGATTGAGGCACAATGTTCTCACAAATTTACCATCGAAAAACAGCCTTTTGGCGGTGCCGGAATCGATGAAGCGGGTACCTCCTTGCCTGAAGCAACGCTTGCTGCTTGTCAAACAGCCAATGCGATCCTGCTTGGCGCGATCGGTGGACCGAAGTGGGAAAAAATGACTGATACTCCAGAAAAAGGTCTATTGGCTTTACGTAAAACCTTGAACTTATTTGCTAATATTCGGCCGATCTCTGTTTCTTCTGCTTTGCTACATCTCTCACCTTTAAAGCCAGAAATTATTGAAGGCACCGATTTGGTTATCGTTCGTGAATTAAGCAGTGGCATTTATTTTGGCGAACCACGTGAACTAGGTGAAACGATGGCCGTTGATACTGCTCGATACCAAAAAGCAGAAATCAAGCGGATTTTACATGCTGCTTTTACGATCGCTCAGGGCCGCAGCAAAAAGGTCACCTCCGTCGATAAAGCAAACGTTTTGGCCTCCAGTAAACTGTGGCGAGCAACCGCCGAGGAAGTCGCAAAGGACTATCCTGATTGCCAATTAGAGCATCAATACGTAGACTCCGCCGCGATGAAATTGATTCAAAATCCCAAAGCCTTCGATGTGGTTGTTACAGAAAATCTTTTTGGGGATATTTTAAGTGATGAAGCCTCGGTCTTACCTGGCTCGCTTGGCGTCTTGCCAAGTGCCAGTCACAGCTCTGATGGTTCGTCACTTTACGAGCCCATCCATGGCTCTGCCCCTGATATCGCCGGCAAAGGAATTGCCAACCCGATCTCAATGATTTTATCGGTAGCTATGATGCTGCGACAGTCTTTCCAAGAAGAAACTGCGGCAGCCACAATCGAAGTTGCTTGCGATACCGTCTTAAAACAAGGAGTATTTACTAGTGATCTTGGAGGACAAGCCTCCACAACAGAATTTACCGACGCTGTGGTTAAGGAACTAGCGAAAAAATAGAACTGGCTAATCAGATAGCACAAAAAAAGCCGATAAGGAGTACAAACAATGAGACAGACATTATTTGATAAGCTTTGGCAGCGACACGTTGTTTATGGCGAAGCAGGTGCACCACAACTGCTTTATATTGACTTACATTTGATTCACGAAGTTACTTCCCCGCAAGCTTTTGCCGGTATTCGTGAAGCGGGCCGAAGCTTGCGTCATCCCGAAAGAACCTTCGCGACAATGGATCATAACATCCCGACAGCCGATATTTTCAACTTTACGGATCTTATCGCGAAAAAGCAGATCGATACGTTACGAGCGAATTGTAACGAATTCGACGTTCAGCTTTGCGATAATGGCAGCCAGCGACAAGGCATCGTCCACATGGTGGGACCGGAAACCGGTTTGACCCAACCAGGAAAAACCATTGTTTGCGGTGATTCCCATACAGCCACTCATGGCGCGTTCGGTGCCTTAGCCTTTGGGATTGGGACCAGCGAAGTAGAACACGTTTTTGCGACTCAAACCCTTTGGCAAAATAAACCAAAAAATATGGGCATCAAAATTACAGGTAAATTATCAAAAGGTGTCTATGCCAAAGATATTATTTTAGCTTTGATTGCTAAATACGGAACTAATTTTGGGGTTGGTTATGCTGCTGAATTTTGCGGTGAGACCATTGAAAGGCTCTCGATGGAAGAACGCATGACGATTTGTAATATGGCGATCGAAGGAGGCGCCAAGATTGGCTTGATCGCTCCTGATGAAAAAACCTTTGAATACGTCGAAGATCGCCAGTATGCGCCTAAAAATATGACTGCTGCGATTGAAGATTGGAAACAATTATACACAGACGAAGACGCACAATACGATAAAGTGTTGACGCTAGAAGTCGATGAGCTGGTTCCTTTCGTTACTTGGGGTACTAATCCCGAAATGGGCGTGCCTTTTAACGGAACCTTTCCCGCGATCACCTCGCCAGATATTCAACAAGCCTACGATTATATGGATTTGAAACCCGGACAAACCCCGGCGGATATTCCGATTGGCTATGTCTTTATTGGTTCTTGTACCAACGGTCGGCTTTCAGATTTGCAAGAAGCGGCTAAAATCGTTGCCGAGAAAAAAGTCAATGACCAAGTCACCGCGATCGTGGTTCCCGGTTCGCGACCTGTTCGTAAAGCGGCAGAAAAAATCGGCTTGGATAAAATCTTTAAAGCGGCGGGCTTTGAGTGGCGTGAGCCGGGTTGTTCGATGTGTCTCGGAATGAATCCGGACCGCGTCCCAGCAGGCGTTCATTGTGCCTCTACTTCTAATCGAAACTTTCAAGGACGCCAAGGAAAAGATGCCCTTACACATCTGTGCAGCCCCGCAATGGCCGCCCTTGCCGCCATTAACGGAAAGTTTGTCGATAGTCGTAAGGAGGTTATCTAATGGAAAAATTTACCGTCTATACCGGAAAGAACGTCTCGTTGATGAACGACAATATTGATACCGATCAAATCATTCCTAAAAGTTTCCTGAAGCAAGTCGATAAAGCCGGCTTTGGCAAACATCTTTTTGATGAGTGGCGTTACTTAGAGGATCGTTCAGAGAATCCTGCGTTTATTCTAAATGCACCAGAGCGCAAGGAAGCCACGATTTTGATCTCTGGCGAAAACTTTGGTTCCGGCTCTTCCCGAGAACATGCAGCTTGGGCGATCCAAGACTACGGCTTCAAAGCAGTGATCGCCGGCAGCTACAGCGATATTTTTTACATGAACGCTTTAAAAAATGGCCTGCTGCCGATTCAATTGTCCCAATCCGTGCGAGATACGCTAAGTCAATTACCAGCAGATCAAAGCATCACGATTGATCTGCCAAAACAAGAAGTCCGCACCCCAGACGCCTGCTATGGTTTTTCAATCGACACGACTTGGAAAGAAAAGCTGGTGGAAGGCTTGGATGATATCAGTATCACTTTAGGCTATGAAGACGAGATCACGGCCTACGAAAAGAAGATGCTAACTTATTAAAGCCAACACAAGCTCATTGAATCTTTTTCTAAAACAGCAAAAAACTCTTCGAAAAAAATTTCGAAGAGTTTTTTTAATTTAACACTTGTTCTTGCACATATTGGGCATAAAGCGGATGCGTTGCGATTAATTCACTATGGGAGCCATGTCCGGTCACTTCCCCTTTTTCAATGAAATAAATATGATCGGCATCCACGATGGTGGATAACCGGTGAGCGATCACCAACGTCGTCCGTCCTTCCATCAATTGATCCAATGCCCGTTGGACCTTTTCTTCTGATTGGGAATCCAAGCTGGCTGTCGCTTCATCCAACATTAAAATCTTAGGATCTCGCAAGAAGGCACGAGCGATGGCGATCCGTTGCTTTTGACCACCAGAAAGTTTCACACCTCGTTCACCTAGCTCTGTTTCCAATTGATCTGGAAAATCACGAACAAATTGATCGGCGTAGGCTAATTCCAACCCATGCCACAATTCGGCTTCTGTTAAGGTGCGGTCTAATCCATACTGCAAGTTTTCACGAATACTTCCGGCAAAGACCGCACTATCTTGAGAAACATAACCGATTTGTGAACGCCAATTCGTTAGACTGATATCGTCGATGGTTTCAGCACCAATCTTGATCGTGCCATTGACCGGATTGTAGAAACGTTCTAGCAAGGCAAAAATAGTCGATTTCCCACCGCCGCTTGGTCCAGCAAAAGCGATCACTGTATTAGGTTTCGCTTCAAAAGAAACATTTTTCAAAATGGGATGATCTTCGGTATATTGGAAGGATAAATTTTCTGCCTTGATCGTTTGTCCAGTGACATCGATCCGTTTGCCCAGTTCGATTGGTTCTAAATCCGTCTTGAGAATTTGTTCGATCCGTTCGGTTGCACCCATTGCCTTTTGGACTTGAGAGAAGAACATGGCAAAACTAGCCGCCGGCATCATGATGTTAAAGAGATATAAAAGGAAAGCGACTAACTCACCACTCGTCAAGGTACCAGCTTGAACGCGAACTGCACCATACCCTAAAATCCCTACGAATAAACCTAACATAACCGTCGTAATAATCGGTTGCAGCAACGCTTCGACTTTAGCATCCTTGATCCCTAAGCTGAAAATTTTGTTAATAAAGGACCCGCCGCTTTCTTTTTCAAAAGTTTCACCATTACTGGCTTTAATCAAACGAATCTCCGATAATTTTTCACTAGCTTCCGCATTGAAGTCTGCCGTTGCAGCTTGTAATTGACGACCTAAACGGGACATCACCCGGCCGATCGGCATCATAATCAGAGCCATCACAGGCACCGCCAAAAACATCAGTGACGCCATTTTCCAGTCCATCACGAATAAAATCACCATGGAGCCGACTAGCTGGATTGCCCCAGTTATAAAGTTAGGAAATTGGGTTGCCACCAAATCTTTGATGACAGTCGTATCATTGACTAACCGTGAGCTGCTCTCCCCTGATTTATGGTCATCAAAATAACCAACTGGCATTTGCAGCAAATGACCCCATAGTTTTTCCCGCAGTGTTTTAACCGCGCTTTCTCCTACAAAACGCAATAAGAAGCTACCGATTGCTCCAAAAGCTAATTGCGCTACGAAAGCTAAAACTAACACGATCAACATCTTCTTATCGATCTGGGCCAATTTACTCGTATCAATCAAGCCTTTAGTTAATTGCGGTACGATCAAGCTGGCACCACTAGTCAGCAAGCTTAAAAATAAGCCAAACATAAACAACGCTTTCTTTGGATTAACACTCGTGATCAACCGGACGAAATCCTTTAATTTATAGTTACTTTTAGCCGCAAGTCTTTCCTCTGCCATGTCCACTCCACGATCCATGTGCGATTCCTCCTTTTTTAGCAAATTTTTTTGCTAAAAATCTTCCCATTCAGTCTCTTTTGTTGTTCGGTTTTCATCCGGTCTTTCGGAAAAATCATACCCACCCCAAAAATCCTGACGAAAATCATGCTTGAAGTCCCTTGAAAAATCACGAGAAGCCTTGCGCATTTCTCGCTTCATTTGATTACGCATTCGGTGCTGTTCTTCCCGCGAGAGATTTCGCCAGTCTTCTTGCCAATTTTCCGAAAATTGTTCACGCATTGCCTGCATCTGTCGCAAACGATCCATAGGATCAACAAAGCGTCCCGCTTGCTTTTGAAATTCTTCTTGCCAGCCGGCTGAAATCTTTTGCATGTAGGCACTGAAATTTTCCTGTTCTTCTTCTGTTAAACCGGCAAAAAATGCTTCACTCATGTCTTCACTAACACGGCTATATTTCTGGGCCTTTTGCCGACCTTGTTCTGTTAAAAAAACACGTTTGATGCGCTTGTCCTGTTTTTCTTCTTTACGCAGAACATCGCCACTTTTTTCCATTTTTTTCATCAATTCCGCCAATGAACTAGGTCGAATATCTAAAATCTCAGCTAATTGGCTTTGAATTAATCCGTCTTCTTTTGCCAAAACGGCTAGGACACGTTGCTGCCCATTTAATTTTTGTCGTTTACTCATGAACGCATTACTCGCTGAACTAATAAAACGTAATTGTCGCATCAAATCTTTAGTAAAATCACTCATCATCAAGCGCTCCTTCATCTATTTCTATTTAAAGTTCGGTACCTAACTTCATTCCGTTTGCTATTATAGTTCGGTGCCGAACTATTGTCAACAATTATGTTGAACTTTTTTTGAAGACGCAAAAACACCGACTCTAAAGCAGTCTGCTTTAAAAGTCGGTGTTTAATTTTATTATTTATTCTGCTCTTCTTTGACTGGACAGCCGCATTCGCAATCTTCACAAGAGCTGCCATTTTTGATCCTGCGATAGATAACCACTCCGGCCCCACCAAAGATCAAGACGCTTAAAATTATAGTTGCCATTCTTTCACCTCTTTGATTTCTTCAATCGTAATTGTCGGTGTTTGCTTCACTGGTTTTCTCAAGATGAAGTACAGCATTGCGACAATCAAACCGATCGCAAGAATAAAGCCAACGCCAAGTGTTCCGCCTTCAAAAGCTACATGACCGATTTGGTAAATAATAAAGCTAACCACATAGGCTAAGCCACATTGGTAGCCGATCGCCCGCCAAGTCCATTTGATATCGCCCATTTCACGGTGAATTGCACCCATCGCGGCAAAACATGGTGCACACAATAAATTAAAGACTAAGAAGGAATAGCCAGCGACAGGTGTATAGGCCGCTTGCAAGGACTTCCAAATTTCTACTCCGTCTTCCGCTACTTCGGCATGGCGATATAAAATCCCAAAGGTTCCGATAACATTTTCCTTGGCGACTAAACCAGTGATCGCAGCAACTGCTCCCCGCCAATCACCCCAACCTAACGGTGCAAAAATCGGTGCGATCAACCCACCTAAAGCTGCTAAAATGCTGTCATTTTCATTGACTGATTGCAAGGAAAAATTATAGCTGGAAATAAACCAGATTACGATACTAGAAACAAAGATGATCGTCCCAGCCCGTTTAACAAAAGCTTTACTGTGATCATACGTATAACGGATCGTATTGCCGATTCTAGGCATATGATACAGCGGCAACTCCATTATAAAGGGAGACGGATCGCCAGCAAAAAGTTTGGTTTTCTTCAAAGCAATCCCTGATAAAACAATCGCTCCCATACCAACAAAGTAAGCCGACGGTGCTACCCAACTGCTATTTGGGAAAAAGGCCCCCGCCACTAGTGCAATGATCGGCAACTTCGCTGAACACGGCATAAAGGTCGTCAACATTGCCGTCATTCGCCGATCCTTTTCATTCTCGATCGTTCGACTCGCCATCACGCCCGGTACGCCACAACCAGTGGCAATCAGCATCGGGATAAAAGATTTACCTGACAGTCCAAACTTACGAAAGAGCCGGTCCATTACAAAAGCAATCCGGGCCATATAGCCACAGTCTTCCAATAATGCCAGACAAAGGAACAGCACCATCAATTGTGGCAAGAAGCCTAATACGGCACCAACACCGGCAATGATCCCATCTAAGATCAAGCTTTGCATCCAACCAGCCACATGCCATGACTGCAAGGTAACGCTGACAAAATTAGGTACAATATCACCAAAGAGATTGTCATTCACCCAATCCGTTCCCATTGCGCCAACCGTCTGAATTGCAATGTAATAAATCAGCCACATCACTAGCATAAAAATAGGCAACGCTAGGAAACGATTCGTTACGATTCGGTCGATTTTATCTGAAAGAGATAATTTGAATTGATCCTCGTCCACTACGCATAACGCTTTTAAATTGGTAATAAAATTATAACGTTCGTTGATGACTAAGCTTTCAGCATCCTCGCCGAAGATTTTTTCCGTGATCTTAGTAATCTCCGCTAAGTCCTTCTGCTGGATTGAACTTAACTCTAATTCTTTTTGCGCCCGTTCGTCCCGCTCAAATAATTTCAGACTATACCAGCGACTGTATTTTTCCAACACGGTACTGCCTAAAACTTCTTCAATCTCGCTAAGTGCTGCTTCCAGCTTCTTATCATAGTGAGGGAAATTAATTTCTTCAACGCCTTTCTTGATTAGATGTAGCGCCTCATTAACAGCTTTATCGATGCCCCAATTTTTTAAGGCGCTGATTCCTACCACGGGGACACCTAAAGCATAAGAAAGTTTTTCTAAATTGATTTGCTTACCGCTTTTTTTTATGATGTCCATCATGTTGACTGCTACAACAACTGGAATACCAGTCTCGATCAATTGCGTCGTCAAATAAAGATTGCGTTCAAGGTTGGTCCCGTCAATAATATTAATGATGGCATTTGGCGTACCCGATAGTAAATAGTCCCTAGCTACTACTTCCTCTGGTGAATAAGGGGACAATGAATAAATACCTGGCAGATCATCAATAGTAACATCGGAATTCTTTTTGTAGATTCCTTCTTTGCGTTCTACCGTTACCCCCGGCCAATTGCCAACAAATTGATTCGTTCCGGTTAAGACGTTAAAGGTGCTGGTCTTCCCGCTGTTAGGATTCCCCGCCAATGCAATATGGACATTTGCCATCTACTCCGCCTCCTTCGCGACTACAATCATCTCTGATTCATTTTTCCGTAAACTTAATTCATATCCTCGGATTCGTAGTTCCATCGGATCGCCTAACGGGGCTAATTTTACAACTTTGATTTTCGTTCCTTTCGTTAACCCCATATCCATTAAGCGCCGTTTAATCGCGCCACTACCATGAACATTCACAACAGTTCCCTGTTCTCCAATCTTCAACTGGTCAAGTGAGATCCACGATTGTTGCGCTTCCGTTAATTCTTTCACAAGTATTTTCTTTAATAAGGATTGGGATAAGGCTAAGCGGGTATTGTGTAGTAGAATAATCCCGTTATCGCCAGAATGATTTACAACCGCAACCTTCGAACCCACAATCATGCCAAGATCTTGCATACGTCGCTTTAAATCATTATCCAATGCCATTTCATCAATTTGAACTACTTGGTTCAACGAAACATCTGCTAAAGTCGTCATATACCCTCCACCTAACTCTAATCAATAATGAGAATCTTTCTCACTAAGAATAGCTTCATTTGGCACCAAAGTCAATCATTGGTCGAAGATTTTCTCGTTTGGCGAGCAGTTTGTTTGACAATCACTGATTTATTTGATTTTAAAATTATTTATTAGTTATTAAAAAAATTTTTCCCTCGAAAAAAAACATCGTTGAATATTTTTTTTAATTATACAACGGTGTTTTTCTTTGAAACAGTCTGCTTTCAATGTTTTTGCAAAAAACACAAAAAGTAGTATACCGATATTTCAACGACACAATATATGGTGTTTAACCGTTGACTTTTAGCCCACATCTTTTATACTAGTAATTGTAGAAACAAAGGGAGGTCGTCTTATGGTAAAAGTCTATTCTAAAAATAATTGCATGCAGTGCAAGATGACAAAACGTTATTTAACTGAGAAACAAATTTCATTTGAAGAAGTCAATATCGACAATGAACCCGAAGCGCTCGTTTTCTTGAAAGATCAGGGTTTCCAAAGTGTCCCAGTTATTTTCGGCGGACAGCAAGCCATCATCGGTTTCCGTCCAGATCAATTGAAAGCATTAGCCTAACTCGAAACTTTGCGGTCCCACGATTGCAAAGTTTTCTTCTTTTATATATATGAAAAAAACGACAGCGAATACCTCCAGTTTGTTGCCAGTTTCACACCACGCTTTGGTGTGCGTTGGGGAAAGATCGACGTTATACCAATTAGAGTCTTTTTTTACGTTTTTTGAAAGATGAGTGTCTAAATTGAAATTCGCCAAAGACCCAGACTAAAAAAACTGGTTTACGAAAAAAAATACGAAGAGCAAAAAGATAAAATAGAAAGATGTGATGAAATGAGTTTAAAAGACCTCGGTGAAGTATCTTACTTCAAGCTAAACAACGAAATCAATCGTCCAGTCAATGGACAGATTCCACTAAATAAAGACAAAGATGCCTTGGCAGCCTTTTTTAAAGAGAATGTTGAACCAAATACACATAAATTTGCTTCCGTGCAAGAAAAAATCGACTATTTAATAGAAGAAGATTTTCTTGAAGAAGCCTTTATCGCAAAATACACCTCTGCTTTTATTGAAAAGTTATATGCTTATTTAGCGGAGCAGAATTTTACCTTCAAATCTTTTATGGCGGCGTATAAGTTTTATTCTCAGTATGCCCTGAAAAGTAATGACGGTACTGAATATTTAGAAAGCTATGAAGATCGCGTGGCTTTCAATGCGCTATATTTTGCGGATGGCGATGAAAAATTAGCCTTATCTTTAGCCGACGAAATGATCCACCAACGTTACCAACCAGCTACCCCATCCTTTTTAAATGCCGGACGCAAACGCCGTGGTGAATTAGTCTCTTGTTTCTTGATCCAAGTTACCGATGATATGAACAGCATCGGCCGTTCGATTAACTCAGCCCTTCAACTGTCTCGGATTGGCGGCGGGGTTGGAATCAATCTTTCTAATTTACGGGAAGCTGGCGCACCGATTAAAGGGTACGATGGTGCAGCCAGTGGTGTTGTACCGGTCATGAAATTATTTGAAGACAGCTTCTCTTATTCTAACCAACTTGGGCAACGTCAAGGTGCGGGTGTCGTCTATTTAGATGTCTTCCATCCTGATATTGACATGTTTTTATCAGCGAAAAAAGAAAATGCCGACGAAAAAATCCGTGTAAAGACGCTCTCTCTTGGTGTAACTGTCCCAGATAAATTTTATGAATTAGCTCGCAACAATGAAGATATGTATTTATTCAGCCCATATGGCGTTGAGCGTGAATACGGCGTACCTTTTTCTTACGTAGACATCACTAAAGAGTACGATAATTTAGTAGCAAACCCGAATATTCGCAAGAAAAAAATTCGTGCACGTGATTTAGAAAATGAACTGTCTAAATTACAGCAAGAATCTGGTTATCCTTATATTATCAATATCGATACCGCCAATCGTGCCAACCCAATCGATGGAAAAATCGTTATGAGTAACCTTTGTTCCGAAATTTTACAAGTTCAAACACCGTCTATCATTAATGGCCGTCAAGAGTATGATGTATTAGGAACGGATATTTCTTGTAATCTGGGCTCTACCAATATCGTCAACTTAATGGAGAGCCCTGACTTTGGGCAATCAGTTCGAACGATGACTCGAGCATTAACTTTTGTTACCGATGAATCTGATATTGAAGTAGTACCTTCGATTCAAAACGGTAACCACTTAAATCATACCATCGGTCTCGGCGCAATGGGATTACACAGCTTCTTCGCCAAACATTTGATGGAATATGGTTCTGAAGAATCGATCGACTTCACCAATGTTTATTTTACCTTGTTAAATTACTGGACCCTAATGGAAAGTAACGCGATGGCGAAAGAACGCAAGACGACCTTCCATAACTTTGAAAAATCTGATTATGCCAACGGTTCTTATTTTGATAAATACATGACCGGCGAATTTGCACCAAAAACGGACAAGGTCAAAGAAATCTTCAAAGAGATCTTCGTCCCTTCTGCTGAAGATTGGGCAAATTTGAAAGCAGCTGTTCAAAAAGACGGCTTGTATCACCAAAACCGTTTAGCTGTTGCACCAAATGGATCGATCTCTTATATTAACGATACGAGTGCTAGCTTACATCCAATCACTCGCTTGATTGAAGAACGGCAAGAAAAGAAAATTGGGAAAATTTATTATCCAGCACCTTACTTGAATAATGAAACTTTGCCTTATTATACCTCTGCTTATGATATGGATATGCGGAAAGTTATCGATGTCTACGCTACGGCACAACAACACATTGATCAAGGCATGAGCTTAACCCTATTTATGCGTTCAGAAATTCCTGAAGGCTTGTACGAATGGAAAACCGAAACAAAACAAACGACTCGTGATCTGAACATCTTACGCAACTACGCCTTTTATAAAGGCTGCAAATCAATTTACTATGTCCGGACCTTTACGGATGATGCAGAAGAAATCGGTTCGAACCAATGTGAAAGCTGCGTGATCTAAAAAAAACTACTCCCTCTCGTACGTTGGTCCGAGAGGGAATGCTATGCGTGAGTATATATTTATCTTAGGAGGAATCTTCATGGCAGAAACGTATTATGAAGCCATTAACTGGAATGAAATCGAAGACGTCATCGATAAATCGACGTGGGAAAAATTGACGGAGCAGTTTTGGCTGGATACCCGTATTCCGTTATCTAACGACTTAGATGATTGGCGCAAATTATCGCCCTTGGAACATACCGTGGTTGGTCATGTTTTCGGCGGACTAACGCTACTAGATACTGTACAATCAGAAAGCGGAATGGATCAGTTGCGCGAAGATGTTCGGACACCTCATGAAGAAGCTGTCTTGAACAATATCCAATTTATGGAGTCGGTCCACGCCAAAAGTTACTCGTCAATCTTTAGTACTTTGAACACGAAGTCTGAAATCGATGACATTTTTGAATGGACGAATACAAATCCGTATTTACAAAAAAAAGCAGAACGGATCAATGAGATTTATAAAAATGGCACACCTTTAGAAAAGAAGATCGCTAGCGTGTTTCTTGAGACATTCCTATTCTACTCTGGTTTTTATACGCCACTGTATTATTTAGGGAACAATAAACTGGCTAATGTGGCGGAGATCATTAAATTAATCATTCGTGATGAATCGGTTCATGGAACGTATATCGGCTACAAATTCCAACGTGGCTTCAATGAACAACCAGAAGCAGAACAAGAACGTCTGAAAGAATGGATGTATGATTTATTGTATGAATTGTACGAAAACGAAGAGCATTATACCGAAGAGCTATATGATGAAATCGGCTGGACGGAAGAAGTCAAAACGTTCTTGCGCTACAACGCCAATAAAGCCTTGATGAACCTTGGAATGGACCCACTATTCCCTGACACCGCTGATGATGTCAATCCAATTGTGATGAACGGGATTTCAACTGGAACTAGCAACCATGATTTCTTTTCACAAGTTGGTAATGGCTATTTACTTGGTCAAGTCGAGGCGATGAATGACGATGACTATTTAATTGGATTAGAGTAAACGAAAAAGAGAAACTCCTAATTAGGAGCTTCTCTTTTTTTAGACATTAATCATCCGGAGCTTCGTTATATTTTTATACATCGATAAATCTTCAATCACATCGGTATAATTCATCCCCCGCGGCAAATCAATCGTATAAACATTGGTGTAAATTCGATAATCATCCATGAAATCCACGTCGAAATCGACATCTTCAACTTCAATATTTTTACTTTCGAAATAATTCATAATAAATTCTTTGGTGGCTTCACGATGAATGTACCGAATCTCGATTTTTTTAATCGCGTTGATCTTGATCACACGCTTCACCACAGTCAGTGCCAGTATAATGCCGACAAAACTACAAATGGCGATTGTATAATAACCCATGCCGATAGCAATCCCTAAGCCAGCACCGGCCCAGATCGAAGCGGCCGTCGTCAACCCCTTGACCGAGCGATTACTGACCATGATCGTACCCGCACCTAGAAAACCGATGCCGCTGACCACTTGAGCGATCAAACGGGCCTCATCTGCTCGAACTACTCCAACAAACTCAGGTTTAGCCGCCGCATAGCGCAACGCCTGATCGGCGATCTCAACTTGGATCAATGCCATAATAGTCGCGCCCATACACACCAAAATATGGGTCCGAATGCCAGCCGGACGATTCTTATATTCACGCTCTATCCCAATGGCGCCACCCATGACCATGGCTAAAAATAAGCGCAACATGATTTCATAAACGGATAATTTCAAATCCACTGGTCCATCACCTCTCTATTCAGTATAGCATGCTAGAGAAAAAAGCAACCTCCCTAACCTTTCAAAGAAGCTATTTCTTCTGCTGTTACTACTCTGTAATTTCCTTTAACTAATTCTGACGGCAATTCCAAGCTTCCCATACGAATTCGTTTTAAGTAGGTCACTTCTTTTCCGCAAGCCTTGACCATCCGCTTCACTTGATGAAATTTGCCTTCGTGTAAAATGATCCTAACTTCTGACGAGTCTGCTGTCGTCTCATCAATCAACAATTCCGCCGGCAAGGTCTTTTCTCCATCTAACAAAATGCCTTCAACAAAGCGCTGTTGGTCTTCTACTGTCATCACACCTGCTACTTTTGCAAAATATTCCTTCTCTACATGCTTTTTGGGAGATAATAATTCGTGAGCCAACTTGCCATCATTGGTAATCAATAGCAAGCCTTCCGTATCTTTATCTAAACGTCCTACCGGAAATAAATCACTACGGTAATCTGCTGGTGTGAATAGGTCCAAAACTGTTCGATCCCTTGAATCTTCTGTTGCACTCACCACCCCTGCTGGCTTATGCAACAAATAATAATAAAACTCCTGATAATGTAGCGTCTCGCCTTGAAAAGCGATCTGATCCTTTTCCGGTTCCACTTGCTTTTTGTCCGATTTTTCAATTTGTTGGTTGACGCTGATCTGACCCTTTTTAATCAGCTGCTTAACCTCTTTGCGACTGCCTAGGCCAACTTCTGCTAGAAATTTATCTAAACGCATTCCTATCATCCTTTTTACTCTGATAATTTACTATAGCCAATGGCAAGAAAAGAAGCAAGGAGATCATAAATAAATAAAAAACGTCAAGGAAAATTCCCTTGACGTCGCTATTCAATCTAATTCTTATAGTTTGCTCGCTGCAGCTTCATCGATGATCACTGTTACGTCAGCGTGGTTTTGTAATACGCTGGCAGGTACATCCGTAGTTACAGGTCCGTCGATCATCCCTTTGATGGCGTCAGCTTTATCCGTACCGAATGCCATTAACAAGATTTTTTTACTTTGCATGATTGAACCAATCCCCATTGATAAAGCATGAGTAGGAACATCTTCTACTTTGTCAAAGTTACGTTTGTTGGCTTCAATAGTTGATTCAGTCAATTCAACTACATGAGTTGTCACATCAAATGGTGTGCCAGGTTCGTTGAATCCGATATGCGCGTTGCGGCCGATTCCTAATACTTGCAAGTCAAGTGGATGATCAGCGATTACACCGTCGTAACGTTTGCATTCAGCTTCTAAATCTTCCGCTTTGCCGTTTGGTACGAAAGTTTCTTTAAATGGTTTTTTGTTGAATAATTGATCATTCATGAAGTAACGATAGCTTTGTACATCGTCGCCTGCTAAACCAACATATTCATCTAAGTTTACAGAAGTCATTTCTGAAAAATCTAAATCACTAGAAGTCATTTCTTGATATAACGTTTCAGGAGTACTACCAGTAGCCAGACCTAATACTTTTACTCCGTTTTCCATTCCATCTTTGATAATTTCAAATGCTTTTTTTCCGCCTTCAGCGGCATCTTTTACGCGAATTACTTTCATGGGTAAACGCTCCTTTACTCTTTTGGTATACACCAATTCTAACACCATAATCTGACATTTGCAACAATTAAGTCTAGACCAAAATTATAAATTTTTCTATCTTATTACTTGATACTATTATCGTCACTTACTATTTGGGAAGATAAAACCTTTTCCATTAATCAAAAATATCCAGCTCATAGTTTATTCTGAGCTGGAGAGTCATATTTTGACAGCATGCTGCTGTTTCTATAAAAGCATTTATTTCCCTGTTAAAAACAAGCCGATTTGGGCAATGATCGTACTTCCAAGATACGTTCCAATAAAAACAAATATCGCAACAATAGCAACTTTCCAAGAAGTTTTCCGCAAATCCATCAGACTATCCGCTACTGAGAGACCGGCAAAAGCTAAGATTGGAGTGGTGATCGATAAAAAATCGACTCCAGCGATTGCCTGAACAAAAAAATCAGAAAGCAGACAGAAAAATAAAGAAGTCAATGATACCCAGCCTAAGATTGGAAAATCGGCTAAAATTTTAATGTTGGTTTTCTTCACTAAGGTTGAAATAAATACACCAATCATTGAAAAAGCCCATAAGACAATGAGTCCTTGAAGTGTATTTAAGGTAATCGGAGTGGAAGCTGGATTTTTAAGCAATTTGACCCCTTGAGTAAACAAAATCAAGCAAATACTCAATAATAGGACCAAGGATATCTTGAAGTATTCATTGGACTGTTTCTTTTCCACGGCGTGATCCTCCTGTCAATAAATTGTACATGAAACGCTGCAACGGGGCAGCCACAAAAACCATCGTATACGTTCCCACAAAACTGGTCAGCAACTGACTTGCTGCCGCATATGCTGCAATCGTAGTTTCATTTTCAGGCATTAAAGCAATTAGGGAAGAAGATGCCGCAGTCATCATACTTGCTGAACCGACTCCTGAACTCATTGCCAAGGCACGATAATCAAAGCCCATTCCTGCCATGATCGGTGCAAAAATACTGAAAAAAATCGAACCAAACAACGTACCGATTAGATAGAGCGACAACACGCCGCGACCTTCTGCTGAATCTAATGTGTATTTCTCAGAAATATATGCTAACTCACCTTCACGTCCTAATCCTAAGGTGGCACCGATCGCTTCCCGTCGTAAACCTAACATCAGCGCAATCGGTAAACCAATAATGACTGTCCCAACATTTCCCAACTCTTGAAAAAGAAATACCCAGCCGACGGTCAAAATCTCTTTCAATCTCGGTGCCACATCAGCACCGTAGCGCGCCATCAAGGGTAACATGATATACAATAAATACTTTGCTGAAAACTGGATGTTGCTCTTCGAATAAACCTTCGCAATGAACCCTTTACGAACCCTCGGTAAGCCAAATAGCATAGCTAACAACACAGAGAAAACCAATGGTAAAACAGTGATCGTTGTATTTCCTAATGAAATAAACTGCATTCCGACTAATTCTGCAACAGTTACTACTGCTATCACAAAACCAATTAACCACAACAACTGCTTTTTCATACGTTCCCTCCAATTGAATCGATCAATTCTTTGTATTCCTCAAATGAACGACGATAGATTTTTTCCCCATCCAAATTGCCAGACATTTCTTTTAGAACCTCTGCCAAGAATTCAGGAAGAATCTCTAAGACAAATTCCGGATCGATCATTTTAAAATCATCACCATGAATCGTTCCTGCAAATCCCCCATAACTGATCTGAATACAAGGCATCATAAATGCCAAGTCGCCAATATCTCCAGCTGCTGCGATTCCACCGCGATCATCAATGATATCTGGAATCTTGTCAAACTTAGTAAACGCCCGTTCTACAAAACTATTTAAATAACGATCTTGAACAAACGGCAAGTAACCCATCTCCGTTTCGATGGTCACTTCGCCTTCCAAAGCATAAGCACTTCCTTTGGCAGCATGATCCAGCTTCCGTGCTACTTCCGTCATATATTCTATTGTCTTGCAGCGTAAATCTGTCCCTACTGTAATGTGATTTGGAATGACATTCGTTGACATGTCGCTGTCCATTACGATTGGATTCACTCGAATCGATTCCGTATCTTTAAACTGTTGCCGACTCAAAGCGATTGCTGTGTTGAACAAAGTTGATATGCTGTAGGCATTGATCCCTGAAAAAGGATCGAATCCTGCATGAACGGCTTTTCCAGAAAAATGATAGCGTTTATACAAGAAGCCTGCTAAATCGCAATTCACTTCGATCGTTGGCCGTTCAAATACTTCGCCGATGGCATGCACACAAACACCAAAGTCAACATCGTCAAAAACGCCTAATGACATCGCTTCTGGCTTGCCGCCTAAAAATTGAATCTTGCCAGCCTCTCGAAGTTGCTTGCGGAAATCTAAATCTAAATACTCCTCTGCGGGTACAAAGATAAAGCACAGATTAAAATCTAATTTCTTATAATCTCCAGTTTTGACATAGTGATCATATAAAGCCAACGCGATTGCTACTTGCGTAAAGTGACCGCAATTGTGAGCAGCTCCCGTCGTCGCATCTGCTTGGAAATGTGTTGGTGCATAAACCGCGTCTAATTCTGCAATGAACGCCAGGGTTCTTTTCTTGTCTGTAGACAAAAAAGTTTTGATTCCAGTTCCAGAAAATTTAGAGAATTCAACCGTCGAGTGAATACGATTTAATTCTTCGATGACTTTTTCTGAAGTCCGATCTTCCTTGTAACCCAACTCAGGATGTAAAAATAAATCTTCAGTGAATGCTTTCAAATGATGATAATTGTCAGCGAATGTCGTCATTTGACTCCCCCTTATAGTTGATAAAAATGAATGCTAAATTTTGGAAAAGCTGATTTGTGCTCTCTCTAAAAAACTCAGGTTCATCCAGAAATTTTTGAATTATCCACGAACATTCATGAAATGAAATTTCTAGACTTTTTTATCATATCTTTTCAAAAAGAAAGAATCAAGTGTTTTTCCGATAAAACACGAACTATTTTATCACTTAATGCTTTTAATGTTTCTTATTTTGCTGACAATCAACTTAGACGACTATCTATAAAATCACACCTTCTATACCTTTCATATGAAAATATTTATTTATAATAAAGGAAAAAATATTTTTATCTCTTATTTGAAATAATATTTCTTTATGCACAAAAAAACCTCCATCACGAACATTCATGGTGGAGGTAGAAGAAACTATTTTTGATATTTTGCTGAAATTTCTGCAATTAATTCGTCATCTTTCAAATCGGTTACTTGTTGAATCACTTCAGCCACTGATTTTTCTTTAAGTAGAGCTTGCAACTCAACACTTTGTTCATCTTTCGGATCATCGTACTTTAAGACCATTGCAACAACATCGACTAGGTTGTCATAACCTAATCCTCTCTCTTTCAATTCGCGGATTGGACGAATAAAGCGTTCATCAAAGCCTAGTTTACGAATTGGCGTCCGTGCGACACGGCTAATGCTGTCAGAAATGTATTTATTTTCAAAACGACTAACAATCTTGTCAATATAAGCAAAGTGTTTCTCTTTGTCAAAGCCCCATTTATTAATTAACAGACTGCCAGTTTCGCCTAAAACTGCTCGTAATTTTTCTAAGACTCGTTCATCTGAGATCGCTTCGTCAATCGTTTCATAGCCATCATAAGCGCCCGTATAAGCAACTGTCGCATGGCCGGTATTAACTGAAAATAGCTTCCGTTCAATATAAGGCTCTAAATCTTCTACGTATTCCACGTCATTAAGGCGCAAGTCTTTGTTTTTACTTTGTGTTGCGTCAATCACCCATTCACTAAAAGGTTCCACTGAAACAAATAGTGGGTCTTCATGATGTTGAATTGGAACGATACGATCGACTGCTGCGTTGGGGAATCCGATGTATTGTTCTACATAGGTCATATCCTCAGCGGATAAAAAGCCTTGAACCTTTTCAAATAAGAACTGGCTGCCGCCGATCATATTTTCGCAGGCAATCACGTCTAAAGGCGCGTTATTTCCTTCACTGCGACGTTTTTGAATCCCTTTTGCGATTAATTCTGCAATAAATGGCAAAATATTAGGACCAATCGCTGTGGTTACGATGTCCGCTTTGCTGACAGAAGCAATGACCGCTTCTGGATTCGTTTGATTGTTTAGACCATCCACATTTGAAACATGGATTTCTTTTTGACTTTCGTCTGCCAATTGAATGGTGTATTCATTTCGTTCATTCAACGCATTGATGATTGTTTCATTGATATCAACAAAATCAATTGAAAAATCGTTCTTTGCTAAAATTTCTCCGATAAAACCCCGTCCAATATTTCCTGCGCCAAAATGTGTTGCTTGCATCCTATTCTACCTCCTGAAGATAGCCAATGACTTCTTCTTTTGTTTTTGCATCTGCTAATTTTACGACATTTTCAACATCTGAACAAAAGATAGCAATTTTTTGTAGGATGTCTAAATGTTCATTCCCGATTCCAGCGATACCAAATAATACCATTGCTACATCTTCTGTATCATCTTTACCAAAGCGAACGCCCGTTGGGACTTGAATTACTGAAATACCACTTTTTTTCACATAATGCTTAGCTTCGTCGGTGCCGTGGGGGATCGCAATAAAGTTTCCCATATAAACAGAGACTAACTTGTTTCTCTCAATCATTGCATCCACGTAGCCTGATTCCACACAACCTGCATCAACTAGTAGTTGACCACAGGCACGAATCGCATCTTCCTTATTGGCATATTCTTGATCCATTAAAATCATTTCTGGCACTAATTCCATTATTGATTCACTCCTATCACAGATTAATTATCCCGTATTTCTTTCACGAACAAAGAACTCAATAACTGATAAATGATTTCTTTGTTGCCAAATTTGTAGATTTCCGTGTTCAAATCACTTTCAATCACGGAGCTGCTGATTTTTCCTAACAGACTTTGTTGACTAGCTGGCATTGGATCAGGGGCAAGCAATAATAATACTCGCGTTAATTCAATACTTTTTTTATCCATTCCTTGAATCAAAAACTTCTGGTCCAAATCATAAATGGTGAATAGCGGTTCTTTGACATGCACATCAGCGGCATGGAACAACGCAAAATTAGTCTTTGGTACCCCGATTGGTGCCACTAAATAACGTTGAATCACTTTATCTGTCACTGCCGCCGCATCTGTCACAATCGTTCCATTTAAGGGATCAATGATTTTCGCTAAGGTCTGCTCAATCGTTTCTTCCGACGTAATCGGCTTCACATCAAAACTTTGCAACAGTTGATTGGCAACTCGCATCGTTTCATAAATCTCATCAAAAGCTTCACTCGGCTCTTGTTCTGGTTCACTCATCATTTCAACCGTTTTATCAGGGTGTAGCGTCTGGATATATTCTTTGATTTCCTTGATCTCATCATCTAATAGTAAAGGTGAAATGACTTTATAAGGTAAATGGAACCCCGGCAAGAAGACCGTCGCTAAAATCAGATCATAGCTTTTATAATCCAGATGATTCATTTCTGAAATTTTTGCGACTTGCACCTGCTCGATCTCGTTCAAATATTTATGAATCCGACTTTCCAAGATACGTGCCGTTCCGATTCCACTGGAACACAATACTAAAACAGAAAGGGCTCGACCTCTTGGGTAGCGCTCTAAAGATGTTGCAAAATGGATCACGACATACCCTAATTCATCCGTAGTAAATTCATGATCTGGAAAAACCACCGCCAACTCTTTAATGATCGCTGTCGTCAGTTTTTGGTATTTCTCACGAATTTTTTGCAACAGTGGATTACTCGCGCCTTGTATAACCGTCAAATTCCGTTTCAAGGCCGCGGACATATGGGCCGATAAATCATTGAAAAGCTGCTCATCTTTGCGGAAATCGATTGTCGTCGCTTCAGAAACTAAACGAATCAATTCCTTGATCTGATAAGAAAGTTCTACATCAAAACTATCAATGAAAATATTTTGCGGCTGCTTATAATTGACTCCTTCCAATTGAAAAGCGAAGAAACGAACCTCCTGTGGCGGAATCGATTTCTTTAATGTTGTCGCCACCTTGATCATGATTTGGCTTGCAATCTGCATACTTTCGGGCTTGGCTTTGTTTTCTTGTTCTGCCTCAACAAAACGATCTTGTGCCATCCGATCGATTGACAACGCTAATAGAATCAACACTCGCTGCAATTGATTATCCGTGACCTTCCGGAAAGATTGTTGGGAAACTTGGGTAAAAATCTGGCCAGCCAACAATAAATTCTCTTGATTTAATAATTTCAAAAAGAAATTATCAGTGACCGCCTCACCTTCCTCCAATAAATCAAGAAACTGAAAAAAATCAAATTCACTCACACCGTTATAAATCAAATTACTTAATAACTGCCGCCGCTGTTTCTCACGACCGTCGATTCGAATTCCACGTCCTTTTAATCGCTTAAGTTCTAAGCGATAATCGATCACGCTTTTTTCGATCGCGGCTAAGTCCGAAGTAATCGTCGCAGGACTTACTTTAAAATCAATCGCTAGCCCTTCGATTGTTTCTTCTTCATCCATCAACAGCAATGAGCAGACGATCGCACTTTGTCGTTGAACGTTATCGGTAAACAACTCCGTTTGTTTCTCGCCTAACTGTTGCTGTAATTGCTCCAAACTTTGGGTCTCACCAACAATCCGGTACCCCTCGCCACGAGGTTTGATGATTTGTACATCCACCGATTTGATCGTCTTTTCGATACTGGATATCTCACGATAAACTGTTCGTTTGCTGACTTGTAATAGATCTTGCAACTCCTCCGACGTAATGCCGTTGGGGTATTCTAACAAAAGCGAAAGTATCTTTTTTTCGCGAATCGAAAAATACACAATATCTCCTCCAATAATTTCAAAGGCTAAAAGCAGTGAGAATCCTCACTGCTTTAAGAGTAATACGATTCTTCAAAAAAGACTACTTTATTTTCTTAGATTTTGGACCACACGGTCATATTTTTCTGAAGCAACTAAATCACTCAACGGTACATGAGTTGCACTTGGTGCTTGTTGTTCCGCTTTGATAGTTTCGTCATTGTTAGTAATAACCAACGCATTCGTTTCATCTGCTAAATCCTTAATCGCTACCACTGTGACTGGATAATTCATCCCGTTGTCTTTCAGTAATTTCTTCAAGATCGTTGCACCCATGTTAGCAGAGCCTTTGACTTGATCATAGGCAAAGATGACATGATCGGCTTTCGAATAATCCGCAACGCCTTGAACGACATCATCAGTCAATGGTTTTTCTTCAGTAGCATCCGTTGGTTCTTCCGATAACCGGTTGACGATTTCATCATACCGTGGTGAATTCATAAAGTTTTCTACTTGAACAAAGGTTGCGTTAGGGGCTTTTTGGCTAGCCCGCTCATGCAATTCTTCTTGCGTCACAATCAAAGCATTTGGATCATCGTTTAGATTGTTAATTGCTGAGTTTGATACAGGTAACGTCAGTCCCGCTTTCTTCACCTTGTCTCGTAATACCGAAGCACCCATCGCACTAGAACCCATTCCAGCATCACAAGCAAAGATAATTTTGTTAATGTTACCAAACATTTCTTGGTTTTCTGTTTTAACAGCATTTTGACCTTTGCTTTGTGCTTTTGCATCTGCCATAGCAGCTTGATTAGCAGCAAGATCGTCTTCTTCACTGTGATCCGATTTGATAATGATCATTGCAACAAAGAATGAAACAGCACAGCCAACAGCGATCCCAGCTAAGTTAGCAAAAATAGCATCCGGTGGTGTCATAGCCATGATTGCAATGATTGATCCTGGAGAAGCAGCTGCTCGTAAACCTGCGCCTAACAATTGGAACGTAAATGTTCCGGCAACCCCACCGGCCATAACGGCTAAGAACAATAATGGTTTCATCATTACATATGGGAAATAAATTTCATGAATCCCACCTAAGAACTGGATAATGATTGCACCTGGTGCTGAGGATTTCGCTGCACCTTTTCCAAACAATGTGAAGGCTAATAAGATTCCTAGACCTGGTCCAGGATTTGCTTCTAATAAGAATAAAATTGATTTTCCAGCTTCTGCTGCTTGTTCAATTCCTAGTGGCGTCAAAATCCCATGATTGATCGCGTTATTTAAGAATAAAATTTTCGCAGGTTCGATAAAGACATTGGCTAATGGCAATAAGTGCATGTTGATGATTGATTCAACACCTGCAGCCATCAAATGAGTTGCGCCTTCAACGACTGGGCCAATTGCGTAATACCCAATAATCGCTAAAGCAAAACCAATCAAACCAGAAGAGAAGTTATTGACTAACATTTCAAATCCAGCTTTGATCTTTTCTTGGAAAGCGTCATCAAATTTCTTGATACACCAACCACCTAAAGGTCCCATCATCATCGCGCCGATAAACATTGGAACATCGGAACCGACAATCACACCCATAGCGGCAATTGACCCAACAACCGCTCCGCGTTGGCCATGTACCATGCTACCACCTGTATAAGCGATTAATAATGGCAATAAGTAAGTAAGCATTGGTGAGACTAATGAGGCAAGGTTTTCATTCGGAAAGTAGCCATCTGGAATAAATAAGGCTGTAATAACCCCCCAAGCGATAAATCCTCCAATATTTGGCATGACCATCCCCGATAGATGGCTCCCAAGACGCTGGACTTTTGCTTTAAGTCCACTTTTTTGTCTAGTAGCTTCCATTTTAGTTCCTCCTTAAATAATAAAATGATTTCGTTTACATTTTTATCATAGCGCCAGAATGATACGCTTTCAAGGAATAGAAGATAGAGGTTTGGCACAGAAGTTTGTGCCAAAATTAAAGAGCCTTTCAGTGCAGAACTGAAAGACTCTTAACTTACTTCTTGAATTTATTTTGTAGACCACGTTTCACTACATCGAAGAATCCTAGCGATCTTACCATATGGTCGGGATCGACATACTCACGAATGGCTCGTAAAACCTTTTTAGGTTCTTTTGAAGCAAATGAATAGGTTCCATTTTTCTTTGTTTGAATCGCGTATCGGGGAATCCACTTCCCTTTAAAAACCACAGAGGCAACGACATAGTCTACTTCTTCCCACGGAATTTGTACAAATTTTCGAGCATCACGGTTATTAAAAAATTCGAAGCCTTTATCACCGATCATAATTTTCCCATAATCAGCGACGCCTAAGTACGAGGTAGCATCGATCGTCAAATCGACCTTTGTATTGATTGACTGAACCATTTGATCTACTCCATTTCCATATATGTATCTGTTTCATATTATACTTATTTTTTATTTATTAAGCAAAAAAATGCCCGGGACAAGCCCGAGCATTTGCATAAGTGCCTTTTTACATAACACCTAATACGTGTAAGCCAACACCAACTACGAACAAACCAAGAATGATGATGATTGGAGAAACTTTTTTCTTCAATAACCACATGCAAAGTAGTGTCAATAGTAAGGCAGCAAGGCCTGGAATCAATTGGTTCAAGTTATCTTGTAATGTTGTAACTTTATGGCTATCAAGAGCAAGACCAGAAGATTGTTGAGTTAACGCTTCTTTGATTCCTTGTGCGCCAGAAGGTAATTTATCCCATTCGATATAAGCACCTTTGTCTAATTTAACAGTAGAAACGACTGGTGTGAATTTCACGTTTACCCAACGTTCTACTAAGGCACCAAGCACGAACATCCCTAGAATAGATGCACCTTTAGTCACTTTTTGTAACAAACCGCCTGAAAGGTCATCAGTGATTTTAGAACCAGCACGGTAGCCGAATTCTTGTGTGTACCACATGAATGCCCAACGAATAATATTCCAAGCAAGGAAGAAAATGATTGGTCCTAAGATATTTCCAGCTAATGCTAGAGAAGCTCCTAAAGCACCTAACATCGGACGTACAGTAAACCAGAAGACTGGGTCACCAACACCGGCTAAAGGTCCCATCATACCAACCTTAACCCCTTGGATTGCTACGTCATCAACGGGTGCGCCATTGGCACGTTCTTCTTCAAGTGCTAGTGTAACCCCGATAATTGGTGAAGCGATATATGGGTGAGTATTAAAGAATTCCAAGTGACGTTGCATTGCAGCAATACGGTCTTCTTTAGTTTTGTACAATTTTTTGATCGCTGGCATCATTGCGAAACACCAACCACCATTTTGCATACGTTCATAGTTCCAAGATCCTTGAATGAAGGTAGAACGCCATGCAACGGCTAAACGATCTTTTTTACTTAATTCGATTTTTTCTGCCATTTTATTTCTCCTCCTTCAAGATTAATAATCATTCAAAATGTCGCCTAGCGGATCACCAGTATTGCCTCCGCCGCCATTAGATGAACCGCCACCAGAACTTTCTTGTAGGTTCAAGTAAATCAAAGCAAATGCAACAGCGATAACACCTAGTGCGATTAACGTTAATTCAGAAATAGCTGCAATTGCAAAACCAATTGCGAAGAATGGCCATACTTCACGTGTAGCCATCATGTTGATAACCATTGCATAACCAACGGCCACAACCATACCACCACCGATAGCCATACCATCTGTTAACCAAGCAGGCATTGATTCTAAGAATCCACGTACTGTGTCAGCAGGGATAACTAATAATGCAGCTGCAGGGATTGCGATACGAATACCTTGCATACATACTGCAATGATGTGCCACATTTCAACTGTACGCATTTCACCTTTTTCAGCCGCAGCATCCATAAAGTGAACGATTGGTACAGCTAATGTACGAACGATCATTGTTAAGAACAATCCAGCAACAGCCAAAGGAACTGCGATTGCGATGGCAGAAGAAACACCTTTAACTCCTTGACCACCTAAAACTAAAATAATTGCAGATGCAACAGATGCTAACGCAGCATCCGGTGCTACAGCGGCCCCGATGTTTGCCCAACCTAAGGCGATCATTTGAAGCGATCCGCCAAGAACGATCCCAGCTTCTAAATTACCAGTTACTAGACCGATTAATGTACATGCTACTAGTGGTTGGTGGAATTGGAATTCATCCAAGATTCCTTCCATACCAGCTAGAAAGGCAACGATTATTACTAATACCATTGAAATACCAGACATTATAAGCCCTCCTATTAATTAATTTTATTGCTTATGCATTTTTTAATTCGTTTTTAGCTTTGTTAAGAATTTCGTCCATGTTGGCTTTAGAATCATTTGGTACTTTACGTACATCAAATTTGATTCCTTTTGCTTTTAATTTCTCAAAAGTATCAACATCTTCTTGACCCATTGACAATACTTTACTTACTACGACTTTACCGACTGAGTGCGCCATTGAACCAACGTTGATCTCTTTAATGTCTACGCCGCCTTCAACCACTCTAAGTACGTCTTCAGGATTTTCAAATAGCAATAATGCTTTTGTATTCCCGAAACGAGGATCTTTTGAAATTTCGATCATCTTGTCGATTGGAATAACATTGGCTTTAACACCTGGAGGAGCAGCTTGCTCGATTAATCTCTTACGAAGATCATCTTTTGCTACCGCATCTGATACAACAATGATCCGGCTCGGTCCAGTTGTTTTTGTCCAAGCAGTTGCTACTTGTCCATGAAGTAAACGAGAGTCCACACGTGCCAAGACAAATTTGATGTGTCCATCCCCAAGAACCGTTCCTTCTGGAATAGCCCCTTTAGGTTGGTCGTTATCTGCTGCAACTACTGGAGTTGCTTCAGTGGGTTCCAATTCTTCTGGACGGATTCTTACGCCTTCTTTTGCTGTTCCTGAAATGTGAGCAGCGATTTCATGCGCAGTTTCCATTGAAAAACGTGAAGCATAAGCTTCAATCAACATTGGTAAGTTCATACCAGCAACAATTGCCCACTTGTCTTTGTGTTCTTCAAACAAACTATTGGCTTGGTTGAAAGGAGTTCCACCCCAAAGATCGACTAAGAACAATACTTCGTCTTGGTTTTCGAAAGAAGCGATTGCATCTTTCATTTTTGCCTTAACGTCATCCGGTCCCTCGCTGGGCATCAAAGTTACAGCTTTGACATTTTCTTGTTCTCCAAAGATCATCGCTCCGGATTGCAAGATACCATTAGCGAATTCACCATGACTGGCAATGATAATTCCTACCATCTCTATACCTCCTACTATTATTGTTACAGCTCAAAAATATAAATAAGTTCTAAAAACCTGTAACCAAAATTAAGTTGTTGCAGCATCTTTTCTTTTTTTGATCAATTGCATTAGATCCGTTTTGCGGTCCGTAGGTACTTGGCGTACTTCCAACTCGACTCCTAGTTCAGCCAAGGTCCTGAAACAAGCAAGATCGTCTTCATTCATGGAAATAAAGTTTGTGATCATCTTTTTTCCTTCGCAAAAACGCATACCACCGATATTGACTGCCTTCAAATCAACGCCTGCTTGAACTACTTCTAACACATCTTGTGGAGAAGCAAACAGCAGCATGATCTTCATCCCATCAAACAAATGATCTTGATAAACCTCTACCAATTTTCTTTTGGTGACGACATTAGACTTGATACCTGGTGGAGCGGCTTGTTTTAATAGGAATTTTCGCAACTCATCATTAGCCACTTCGTCACTGACTACTAAAATCCGTTCAATTCCAGTTGCCTTTGACCATGCAGTAGCCACTTGACCATGGATCAACCGATCATCGATCCGAGTGAGGCGTATATCCATTACCATCCCACCACCTCCTACAACTAATACAAGGCTCCGATGCTAAAAGACTTGTGCTACAATAATGAGTACACTGACAAACAGCTACTCACTTACTATAAAGCAATTGCCGTGCCAAAATACACTAACAAGAAATTCTTTAGTTATCAGCTTTCTAGTGATACACAAAAAAAGGATACAGTATACTGTATCCTTTTTTGTGTATTATTTATGCGATTACTTCTTCATGATTTTTGAGTAATTGATAAATATAGTAACGCTCTGAGGTAGGAATTGAAATTCGAAGTTGACTCTCTAATTCGTTTAGCCCGCGATTCATGACTTTATTATCCGTTACCTTCTGATAGATTTTTTTAGACTCTTCATCGACTTTCAACGGCTGCTGTAAAATGCCCCGCTCAATCGTTCCGGCCATATGCATAACGAAATTCACCATCACAGCATAGTCCGCGGAATTTCCATTGTTCTCAATAACAGTCGTAGCTAAATGCCATAGAGGCTCAATAATCTTACTAGGATTGACAAACGTAAAGCTTTCTTCCATAAATTTAATACACAATTCTCGTGCTTGCTTAGCATCTAAGACGACTTCACCTTGATCTGCTAAATCATTTTCTAATAGCAATTCGTCAATGACTTGCTCCGCTTTTTGGTTAATGAATTTTTCCATTGGAATATACGGAGCACCAATTTTAGGATCAACAATTCCCGTCGTTGCAATAATTTTGTATTCTTCTTTAAAAGTAGGAACTTTGGTTTTTATATCTCCCACCGCCAAAGTCAGCACCTCAATATGTTTCAGATTACGCTGCTTCAATGGACGTTCAATAATCTCCTTCAAACGTTGAGCCGTTCCTTCACCGGAAGCACAAACAGCCAAAATCGCCTGCTTTTCACTCACTTCCTCGTTTTCTTGACTCACATGACCATAACCACGAAAGCCCTGTAAAGATTCATATAACTCATCCACCCCAGAACCGAGTACACTGGATTTGCGTGCGGCTTCAATTAATAGAGGCGTCGTCACCATGTCTAAGGTTCGAACCTCTATCCCTGTATCCTTTCGAATCTCTTCATTAAAAGTAGCTAGTGATCCCATATCTACCATAATCAAAACACCGCTGCCGTCATCAATTTGCGCGACTGCTTCTCGCATTTTTTCATAGGCTACCCGCGGATGCATATCCAGTGGCATATCCACTGCGTTAATATTCGTGACATCTAACAACTCGCGAACAACTTGCGCCATCGATGACGCCGTGCTATTTCCATGTGCCGCTACAACCACACCAATCTTGCCTGAAGATTGATCTTCTCGCAATGAAACCAATAAAACAGTTAAAT
Organism: Enterococcus viikkiensis; assembly: GCF_005405345.1. Classification (GTDB taxonomy): domain Bacteria; phylum Bacillota; class Bacilli; order Lactobacillales; family Enterococcaceae; genus Enterococcus_A; species Enterococcus_A viikkiensis. The sequence continues at coordinate 180,824 of NZ_BJDW01000001.1, forward strand.
AATAATCTTCGCTCTCTGGAATAATTACTTGGAATTCCTGTTCAACTAAGCGACGAATCTCACGAGCTACCGCGAATTCCGTCGGATAGTCTTTAGCCATCTCACGAATATTGTCATTGGTCTCACGCGTCTCACCAACATGGATTTTTTTCAAGAAAGACGAAATATGCAGACTCATTGCATAAATAAAGTTCTGTTGAAAATGAGTCTCCAGCCGTTCACCCACAAGGGCAGCGATCTTGTTACTCGTATCAATCACATGCTTATCAACAAATTCCGTTAAGCGTGTTTCCGTGTCAAAGGTAAAGCCGTGATCTTTATAGAATGATTTCAAGTGAACATTGATATCCGTTGAGATAAAATGGTTAATCGTTTCTTGATCCAGACCTTCCGTTTTCAATAACGCGGCTTTGTCGCCAATGATATCGTACAGATTATACGGCAGCTCATAAGTATCCGTCTTAATCAATTCATCGATCTCATTCGGCGTAACCACCATCTCTGGTTCAAGATATGGTGAGATATCCGTTGTTTTGATCCGATCAGCAGAAAGCTGGACTAAGCCGGCCTTAATCCCTTCCGTCAAATCATTCAATGTGATAGGAATTTCCTCTTGCATCATGTGGTTCATAAAGCCTCGGGCACAAATCAATTGAACATTTGATTTTAATTGGCCGACATTTCCATAAGATACACTACCAAGAAGGGCCTTTACCACATCTTCAGTCAAAGTGATCTTGCGTTGAATTCGATTGGCTTCCATCGCTACCATCACCCGAACCAAATCCAACTGCTCTGCGGCTGGACGACTGCTGAAGGCTGGCATCTGGATATTGATCGGAATTCTTCGAACAAAGGTATCCAACAAGGAGGAATGCGGATCTTCTGTGGTGGCTCCAACAATCCGAACATTTGCGAAACGATTTTTCCCCGTTTCTCCTAAACGGCTATAAGTTCCATGATCCATAAAATAGAAGATCATTTCCTGACCTTCAGGGGGCAGGCGATGAATTTCATCTAAGAACAGCATTCCGCCATCCGCTTGCTGAATCAGTCCATCTTTATCGGTATCCGCTCCGGTAAAAGCTCCTTTTTCGTATCCAAATAAATGACTCATCAATAGTTCTGGGTTGTTAGCGTAGTCGGCACAGTTAAAGACAACCAACTCACAATCCTTTTTAATCGTGCCTTCAGTTTGAGCGAATTGAAACATCGCGTGAGCAAAAAATGTTTTGCCCGATCCAGTAGGTCCAGTGATCAAACAATTCAAGCCACGTGGCGGGTATAGAATTGCCGCCTTCGCCTGTTCCACAGCGTTACGCATACTGCCGGTTGAGCCAATGATTTGAGTAAAAACATTTCCTGCACTCTGATTCAAAATTTTTTTCTCTGGCGGTTCAATTTTGGTGGTTTTATCATGAACAGGTTCTGGATCAAACGACACTTCTAGTGATTGGGTCGAAACAAAATAGCGAACGGGTCTCCCTTCACTTTTATTCAATTGGCCCTCTTTAACAAGTAAATTTAAATCTTTACTGGCATTTGTTCGTTGAATATCTAAAGAATCCGCAACATCTTTTGTTGTTGCATTCGCGTTCTCAGATACAAAGCGATAAATGCGGTCAATCCGTCGTTCCATTCAGTCACCTACTTTATTAGTGTATTCCTACTATCAATCATCTATAGTTTTTGTTAAAATGTCAAATAATTTGTTATAGAATAATACACTATATTTTTTACAAATGGAAATTTTCTTGATTTGTCACAAGAATTATAAAAACTTCCTTAATAAATCCCGATAATTTCTTTTATCCTTTCCTAATTCCCTAAAAAGATACCTTATTTCTTCTATATAAATAGTAATAATTTGGACTTTCCCGTCCTTTCACTTGAAATAAACGGTAAAACAAAAAAATTCCCATCTTCCAGGAAGATAGGAAAAAATTCAAATTGAAACAGCCTCTTTCCAAAATTCATATGAGTCAAAAGAAATCAGCTGGTTCTATTGATCTTAACTTCGCCAGAAGGATTTTGAAAAGAGAATCAATATTGGAAAGATCTCCAATCGTCCAGCTAACATAGCAAAAGATAAGGTCCATTTAGAAAGATTGGATAAAAAACCAAAATTATGAGTGGGACCGACGCCATTGAAACCCGGTCCAACATTATTAATACAAGTGGCTACTGCTGAAAAAGTCGTCTGGAAATCAACATTCTCCAAAGAAATAATCAGTAATGAACTGGCAAATACTAACAAATACAGGACTAAATACGAATGGATGTTGTTAATCGTCTTAGGTGCAACCGCCTCTCCTTCAAAATTCAAGGTAGTGACCGTCCGAGAATGTAAAATTCGTTTTAACTCTTGCAGCGCATGCTTCGAGAGCATCATGATCCGCGAAACTTTGATTCCCCCACCTGTGGATCCGGCACAAGCGCCAATAAACATCAAGGATAGCAAAGTCACTTGAGAAAACATCGGCCACAAATCATAATCTGCCGTCACAAATCCAGTCGTCGTAATGATCGATGCCACTTGAAAAACGGCATATCGGAAAGCTTTTAAGTACGAAGGATACTGCGAAGCAATATTCACGGTAATTAAAATTGTTGCTGCCGTAATAATTGTCAAATAACCTCGTAGTTCTTCACTTTTCAATACGGGAATAATTTTTCCAATAATAAAGAAATAAATCAGGTTGAAATTAATTCCAAAGAGAATCATAAAAACCGTGATCACACCATCAGTATACGCACTATTATAGCCAGCAATGCCTGCATCAGTAACAGAAAAGCCACCCGTCCCAGCAGTTGCAAAAGAATTTAGCATGCTATCAAAAACCGGCATTCCGCCGATGATTAATAAAACAATCTGGAGTAACGTCAATGCGCCATAAATGACATAGAGTATGCGGGCGGTGACCCGTACCTTAGACACTAATTTACCAACCACCGGTCCTGGCATCTCGGCTTTCAGAATATGCATCGTTCGCCCAGACGCTAATGGAATAAAGGCAACAGTGAAGACTAAGATCCCCATCCCACCGACCCAATGGGTAAAGCTGCGCCAAAATAAACTCGCATGACTCATGCCCTCCAGCGTCGATAATATCGATGACCCCGTTGTCGTAAAACCAGAAACCGTTTCAAAAAATGCATTGGTGAAAGAAGGAATCTCACCTGTCAAAACGAAAGGCAACGCCCCAAAAAGCGATAGTAAACACCAACTTACCCCCACGATGAAGAAGCCTTCTTTTGCATAAATATTTCTATTTTTAGGCGGCTTTCGACACAATGAAAAACCCACTAAAAAAACCACTATTGATACGAAGGCATATGAAGCTGTACCTTTTTCCTGATAAATCAACGAGACCAATAGTGGCAATAATAGTAGCCCCGCCTCCACCTTCAATAATTTACCTAATGTAAACAGAACCATTTTTTTATTCATAATAATCGATCGTTATCTCCTTACCAGATCATTTAAGCAGCAAATATTTCGATCTGTTGTAATAAACACGATATGATCCTTCAACCGAATTTCAGTATCACCTTTTGGAATAACAAAACCACGTTCTCTTGAGATTGCCGCAATCAATACATTGTCCTTCAATTGAACCTCAGAGACCTTTTTGTCTAGGAACCTTGACTGAGGCGTAACCACAAACTCCATCGCTTCAACATCATCATTCACTAATCGATGCAAGGTCTTCACACTGCTATCATCATCCTTATTATTTTTTGCTCGAATGAAGCGCAAGATATGACCAGCGATAATATTTTTCGGAGAGATCACGCTATCGATATCCAATTGATCCAAAACATGAACGAAATTCATTCGCGTCACTTTCGCCACGGTTTTTTTTGCGTTCATTTGCTTGCCGTAAAGCGAAATTACGATATTTTCTTCATCTAATCCCGTTAATGCCACTAACGCATCAATCGATTCGATCCCTTCTTCAATCAATACCTCTTCATCGCTGCCATCCGATTCAATGATCGTCGCTTCAGGCAGCTTTCTTGAAAGCTCCAAGCAACGCTTCGGATTGTTCTCAATAATTTTTACTTGAATCCCATGTTCAACCAATTGGCGTGCCAAATAAAATGCGATCCGACCGCCACCGACAATGATAATTCGCTTGGTCTTTTGTTTAAATAAATTGATATCCTGACAAAAACGTACCAAGTCTCGGTGCTGACCCATCACATGAATTCTATCGTTCTGTTCAAGCACGAAATCTCCATCTGGAATAATCAGTTCTTCCTTGCGGCGAACTGCACAAATTAGCACATTTGATTTAGAAACCTTTCCTAAACGATTCAATGGTATGCCGTTTAGACGAGTATTCTCCTTTAGTCGAAATTCTGCCAACTCGATCTTGCCGCTAACAAAGGTATCCACCTTAAAAGCCGAAGGGAAAAGCAAGATCCGCCGTATTTCATTTGCTGCTTCTAATTCGGGATTAATGATCATGGAAATTCCTAATTGATCCCGCATAAAGGAACGTTGCTTCAAATAGTCAGGATTCCGAACACGAGCAATGGAATTTTTGGCCCCCATTTTTTTAGCCATCAAACACGCTAAAATATTCAGTTCATCTGTTTCTGTCACAGCAATGACAATATCCGCCTCGCTAACTCCGGCTTCCATCAAGATGTCATAGGTGGCACCATTGCCAACGATCCCCAACACATCGTACTGATTCACGATTGCTTCGACCTTTTCAGCATGTAGATCAATGATGACCACATCATAATTATAATCTTCATTAGATAAATGCTGCGTCAGAGATTTCCCGACCTTGCCAGCACCTAAAACGATAATTTTCATTTTTTCTCCTTATTCGTTTCAATGGATTCATTTTTCTCACGAAAAATGAGTTTCATTCGAATGCCGTATATCATTCAACTAAACCGTTCACTTTTTTTTAACTGTAATTTTTAGATGGTTCGTCTTGTTTATAAATTACTAAAGTTGAACTGACATCCTTATTCGTTTCAATGGATTCATTTTTCTCATGAAAAATGAGTTTCATTCGAATGCCGTATATCATTCAACTAAACCGTTCGCCTTTTTTTAACCGTAATTTTTTAGACGGTTCGTCTTGTTTATAAACTACTAAAGTTGAACTGACATCCTCACTCGTTTCAATGGATTCATTTTTCTCACGAAAAATGAGTTTCATTCGAATACCGTATATCATTCAACTAATTTTGTTAAATAAATCGCAAAACTAAATTAACTTTCTCAGGACATTCTTAACCCTCATTCTAGCTTTTTATACAAGGGAAAACAACATCCTTTCACAAAGTCTTATCCCATTTTCTTCAATTAAATTTTATAAAAAATCAAATAAAAAATTACCAAGTATTTGCTTTTGGGAAAATTAAAAACCAGCCAAGCTTCGGATCTGCTCTGACTGGTTTTATATTAAATAATTGTGGTAACAATCGTGATTGCCCCTAAAATGACTCCTAGCACATTCGCTATAATAATGAGTATATTTTCTTTTGCACAGAAATATGGATTACCTGTTCTTTCTTGTCCATAAAAACACCTCTCCCATATTCCGTAGTTTATCTTGAATAAATAAGTAAAAAGAAGCGAATAAATAAAAAAAGCCCCACCCCTTGCTACACAAGGGATAGAGCTAATTGTAATTAAGCTTCTTGAGCTACTGGGTAAACAGACACTTGTTTTTTGTCGCGACCTTTACGTTCGAAACGTACTACGCCGTCAACTTTAGCAAACAATGTGTCATCGCCACCGATACCAACATTAACACCAGGGAAAATTTTAGTACCACGTTGACGGTAAAGAATTGATCCACCAGTAACAGTTTGACCGTCAGCACGTTTAGCGCCTAAACGTTTTGATTCTGAATCACGTCCGTTAGATGTTGAACCGCCACCTTTTTTGTGGGCGAATAATTGTAAGTTCATATTCATTAACATGAGCTGCACCTCCTATGGTTTAGATTGTGTTTGGACTTCGATGAAATCCAAATAGTCTTTTTCGATTGATTGCAAGCCTAACAATAAATGCTCTAGCAAAATTTGTGAGATATTCATCTGCTCTTGGGTCAACGAATCATTTATTTCCATTGAAACATGAAGGTAACCACCTTCATCATCATTGGTTTCGATGTTCGGAATGACACCCGCTAGTGCATCCAAGCTATTTACCGTACTGATAGCTAACGCGGAAACAGCTGCACAGACGATATCACTACCGTAAGGACCTGCTTCAGCATGACCCGTCAGCGTAAATTCACTGATTAGACCCGCTTGGTTTCGAGTGAATGTACCTTTGATCAACTTAGGCACCTTCTTTTTTATGCTTTGATTGAGTCAATGACAACTTTAGTGTAAGGTTGACGATGACCTTGTTTACGGTGTGAATGTTTTTTAGGTTTGTATTTGAAAGTTACGACTTTCTTTTGTTTGCCGTGTTTTTCTACAGTTCCTTCAACAGTTGCACCTTCAACGATAGGAGCTCCTACTTTCGTAGATTCGCCGCCTACTAAAACGACTTGGTCGAAGACAACTTTTTCGCCAGCTTCAACGTCTAATTTTTCAATGTAGACTGCTTGACCTTCTTCAACTTTGATTTGTTTACCGCCAGTTTTGATGATTGCGTACATGCTTGTGGCACCTCCTTATATAATATACTTAGACTCGCCATCCCAAGTGACCGAAGTACTTACTACTTGTTCTGTGCGGTTGTAGCTGTGGGTTCCACAATTACAACATTCATATTCTACTAAAAAAGATAGGCTAAGTCAATGATTAATTATTGACGCGGCGCCAGCTTTTTTCTACTATAATAAGACGAGGTGATAATAATGGACTATCCAACCGATTTAGTTGACCTAGTAGCAAAACGTTCAACGGGCTTTCAACTGGAAGGTTTCATTGCGGGTCAAGGACCTATTCATCCAAAACTAATGTTAGTGGGCGAAGCACCTGGTCGAAAAGAAGTAGAGAACCATATTCCCTTTTCTGGTGCCGCTGGTAAAGAACTGATTCGAGCGATGGAATCGATTGGACTCACCCGAGAGAATACGTATATTACGAGTGCTGTCAGAAGCCGTCCCTACAAAGTATTAGAGCGTTTGGATAAACGAACGCAGAAAAATGAATTCGTTTATCCGAATCGAATACCAAACAAAAAAGAAATTTTAGCTCACGCTCCGCTTTTAGATTATGAATTGTCACAGGTCCAACCAAAAATTATCGCTACACTGGGCAACATCGGCTTACAACGTCTGTTAGGACCAAAATGGCTGATCAGCGAAAAGCACGGGACTGTCTATCGTGGATCGATCTTGGAATTAAATGACACGCTGGATCGTTATCAACTATCAAAAAGAGAATACAATGTCCTCCCCCTTTTTCATCCAGCAGCTATTTTTTACAATCGCTCGCTCACTGAAAAAATCAAGGAAGACTGGATCCTATTAGGAAATTTACTAGAGAAAGAGGACGAATAAATGCGCAACGAGATGATGTACCGCCCAATTATTAACGAAGATATTTTGCATTACTTACGAACGGAGCAAAAGCAATTGACTGGAAAATTAGGAGAGTTGGAAGAACTCGCGCATGAAAATGGTGTGCCGGTGATTCCCCACGAAACCGTCGTCTTCTTGCAATTCCTATTGAAACAAAAACAACCGAAAAACGTGTTAGAAATTGGAACGGCTATCGGCTTCTCAGCTAGTTTAATGGCCGAATCCATTGGTAAAGAGGCTAAAATCACCACGATTGATCGGTTCCCAGTGATGATCGAAAAAGCCAAAGCGAACTTTGAAAAACTAGGCTTACAGGATCAAGTGACTTTATTAGAAGGTGATGCTGCTGATTTACTAAGCACACTGGAAGGTCCTTATGATTTTATTTTTATGGACAGTGCTAAATCTAAATATATCGCCTTCTTGCCAGAATGTTTGCGTTTATTGGCTGATAACGGTGTGCTGATGGTGGATGATATTTTCCAAGCCGGCACCGTGTTGAAAGGCATCGAAGAAATCCCACGAAAAAATCGTGCGATTCATCGGCATTTGAATGAGTTCTTAGAGGAAGTCACAAAATCTCCCGAACTAACCTCCACCTTATTGCCATTGGGTGACGGCGTAGCGTTAATTTCAAAAAACAACTAATAGATAAGACGGAAATTTGAAACTTTTTTGAATTTCCGTCTTTTTACTTGTACCTGAAAAAATTTGGCGTACACTAGGGAACTGAAATGGAGGAATTTCCTATGAAAAAGAAAATAGGAATCATCATATCGATCATTATAGTGTGTTTTGTCGGAATGGTTCTATTTAAAACGAAAAATTCCGCTCATGCCTCGAAAAAAATCGAAACACCCTTAGCTATCCCTGCACCAGTCATCATGGTACCTGGGACAAATGGCGATGTCGATCGCTTTGATAGTCTAGTGAATTCTCTAAAAGAAACAGAAAAAAATGTTGATGAAATAAAAATCACGGTTAACAAAGACGATTCCATTACGTCATCTGGACAATTTACCAAAAAGACCAAACGGCCCATCATCGCGATTGCCTTCGAAGACGGTTCAGACCCTTCTTTGCCTAAACAAGCAGGGTGGTTCCAAAAAGCCTTGGAGTATGCTGAGAAACATTATACTTTCAACACCTATGACTACTTAGGTTATTCTAATGGCGGCTTGATTATTACCGGCTACTTGGAAAATGAGCAAAAGAGTAACGATCCTGCGCTCTATCATTTGATTACACTAGGAACTCCGTACAACGATACCTCGTGGGACTACAACGAAAACAACTCGACCTTCACCAAACCAAAGGCTAAGAGCGACTTGTTGAAGTATTACTTGAAAAACAAGCAGAATATTCCTAAAAACATAACGGTCTATAATATTGCCGGCAATGTAGACAACCAAAATACGGACACTACCGTCCCTTTGACTAGCGTCTTAGCTGGTCGGCTGATTTATGGCGATAGTGAGAAATATAAAGAAATCATCGTCAACGAGCAATCCGATCATGGCTCACTGATTGAAAATCCGAAAACGTTGAAGTTAATCAAAGAATATCTATTTGAATCAGTAAAATAACTGATTAGGATTGACAAGCGAGTGTAGTTTTTCTATAATAGCAATTGTTGCAAAACTACTGTCACAGTAGCTCAGCCGGATAGAGCATCCGCCTTCTAAGCGGACGGTCGGGGGTTCGAATCCCTCCTGTGATATGTTTAAACCGTTAGGAATTCATTTTCCTAACGGTTTTTTGTTGAATAATCTAGTTGATGTAGCCAGTTAGAAGGCACTGTGTGAAAGTCTCCCCTCTTAGATAGAAAAAAAGTGTCCAGAAGTTTCCTTCTGAACACGCATGTTTTTTATTCTTTCACGGCTTTTGGTGCTACTAGCAACCAACACATTGCTAATCCTAAAACAATAAATAGTCCTGCACCTACGATATTCCCCTTCGTCAACATCGCAAATGCGATTGTTCCGAATAGGCTGGCCACAGTCAAAACAATACCAGATTTTTGGATTGCCGTCAGATCAGCAAAAGTATTTCTAAAACCAATCGTTAATAATAAAGCGCCAACAAAAGAAGCAATCCCAAAAAGAATATGTCCCAGCAAAATAAGATTTTCCATGTCTACACCTCCCTCAAAGCCACTATACTAAAAAGGCGGAAAGAAGACGAAAATTGTGCTTGTGAGAAAAAAAGCGTGACACTTCATGAATCATTTCCATGAGACTTTTTTTTATTCAATTTGATAGCGAAAAATCGCCTGATGTCTCCCAGATACTGTTTTGCGGCATCATTGAGATTTCCAGTTATATCTTCCACATTTTTGGTGAGCCAGATCCCTTCTAAAGGAAAGAACGTATTCAACCTCTCCTTGTTGCTTTGGATGAAGCTGAAAAATTTTTTTTGAAACCCCACTTACTTTTCAAGCAGTTAGATAGAATACTTCAACTCGTCCTGAAAAGCTTCCATATTGGGAGCACCTGCTCGTTTGCGCGTAATCCCTTTTCTGGCGAGACTGTGTCCACGTGGAGTATTTTTTTATACCGCATAAAGCTTCTCTTCTTTTTTCAATCCTACGTTTTTATTAAATTGCTCTTAGTCTGAAACTTTGGTAAATTAAGAAGTGAAAGCTCGTGATTCGAAATTATAATTTAAGGAGGAGAACTATGAAACTAGTTGTCTTAACGCAAGCATTGTCCGTTTACCAAGTTGCCGCATTGACTGAGTTGGACTTATCTCAACAGCCGCTATTTATCGGTGTGACTGACGAGGAGATCTCTGTTGTTTCGGCCACAGATAAAGTCCCCGCTGACACTATTGAACGTGAAGACGGCTGGAAAGCCTTTAAAATCGAAGGTGTACTAGATTTTAGTTTAGTTGGAATTCTAGCAAAGATCGCGCAACTGTTAGCAGCTGCCGATATCAGTATTTTTGCCGTCTCTACTTACAATACCGACTATATTTTAGTCAAAACAGAAAAACAAGCAGCTGCCAGTGCCATCCTCACTACAAACGGGTATGTGGTCGTATAAAAAAGAAATCATTCTTCTAATCAGAGGAATGATTTCTTATTTTTTTTTTTGATGAAATTGATGGATATTCGTCGGAACCAACAGCGCATAAAAAGTCATCAGTACCGCTAGCAAGAAGAGACTTACTTTTAAAACACCCATAATCTGAACATTCACTAAGATGCCAATATAAGGTAAATAGAAATACGGCCTTCCGATCAGGTTTCGTTTATGGACAATGCCCATCTCCACTTTATCCGTATTATCCCCTTTGACAAAATACCCCTCCAAGCGATCGTCTACCGCCAAGACACGGCGTGTTTTGATTGCATTTCCTTGATTCTCATAATAGGTAATTGGATCGCCCACATGAATATCTCGTTCCTCGTTTTTAACAAAAACCAACCCGCCTTTGCGGTATTGCGGCGCCATTTTATTATCTCCTACGACATAGGGGGTAACATTGAGTATTTTGGGAATAACAATCGTTACTAGTGCTAGGATAAATAGAAAGAAGATCACAAAAATATATACTATCGTTATTTTTTTATGTTTACGCACGCGTGGTTTTCCTCCGAATAAAGAATTTCCTCTTATTATTATCATAGCATATTTAGCAAAAAAATCCATTTTTTCATTATGTAATGAACAAAAAGGCAGAATAAATTTTGAAAGATTTATGCTTTATGTTAAAATTAACAGACATACACTATTGTATCTAGGTGTCTTTATAAAAAAGGGGTGTTATCTTATTCCGTTTCTTAGAAATTTTAAGGTTGTTTTTAAAAAATTTCTAATGCGAAAACAACTTATCATATCTATAGTTATTTTATTATTTCTCATATTAGGCTTTTCAAAGTTTTTTTATGACTTAAAAACAACAAGTGTCCGTCAAATAACGGAGCACTGGTCTTTTTTTGTCAAAGATCGTTCGGATCATCTGGTCTTCGGTGAATCGGATCAACGAATCAAAGATGTTGAGCCTAATCATTCATTGATTATGCAACAGATTTTAGAATCACCATTGAAACATCCTGAATTGGCAATTCGAACAAATCATCAATGGGTTTCGGTTTATTTGGAAGATCAGCTTCTATATCAATATGCTGCTAGCAAACGGAACCCAACGCCTGGTCTTTTACAGACTACGTTGCACTTACCTGAGGGCTATCAGCAAAAAAAAGTAAGAATTATCACTAATACACCTTACGAGTATTATGCGGGAATTCCCGCTCAAGTATTTATTGGGGAAAAATCAGAAATCAGCCGTTACTTTGTGCTTCGGTCTATCCCGCAATTAATTTTATTTGTTGTCTGTCTCAGCTCGATAATCGCGGCGCTGGTTTTACTTTTTTTACGGAGAAAGCCTGATCGTCAACAAATTATGGCAACATTGCTCTTAGTGAGCTTTGTCTTTTTAATTGGGTTTCAATCAATTGTTCTAAATATCCCGGCCAGCACCTTATTCAGTCCTACTAGTCTGTCGCTGATTTATAATCTTACCAGTATTTTGATTCCGATTTGTTTGACCAACTATTACTTATTACGGACTAAAAGGTATCACCGATTTTACTTAGCGGCGATTGTCCTGCAATTCTTTCTTTTGTTCGCGGGATTGATTTTTACTTTTATCAATCAACTCTCAGTACCGGTTTCGATGCAGGTCTTTAATGGTTTTCATGTTTTCTTGACCCTTTATACCGCTACAATCGCTTTAGCCGAGTCAGCGAATCAAAATCATTTTTATGTGGTTTGTTCTCCGGCAATTGTAATCGCTGCCTTTATCCACTGCTTTTTCTATATACAGTTGTTTGCTGGCGCAGCCAATTTAACAATTGACTGGCCGCTGATTCTTTTCAGTCTCTTAATGTTTATCATTTGTTCCTATCACTTTAGCGAAGATCTTGCCTTTTTACGCGAGCAAGTTAACAGGCAACAAGAAGAAAACCAAAAGACTATTATTCGCGACGAGCGGCAACAGAACTTACTGCAGACCTTTAAGCTTTTGGCACAACAGGAAAGCGGCAAATACGACCAGTTACAATCATTAGAGCATGTATTACAGCATGCAACGAGTTATTATCAGAAAGAATTTTCAAAACGTTCGAAGTTTTTTACTTATCAAATTAAGGTTCCTAAAGAGCACGAATTATTGCGAGAAAACAGTCTTTTGATCATTATCCAATTGCTTGAAAACTTTCTGATTGGCGATGAATATGGTGCGGTAGATATCACTGTTCAAGAGCAAGCAGGAAAACTAGTGATTGAAAGTAGTACGAACGTCTTTACTCGTCATTCTTTTGCTGAAAGTATCCATACGGAAACAACCGTGGAGCATCAATCACTGAAGCACTTCGTAAAAAGTGCTGATGGCCAGTGGCATTGGGAAGATAAAGACAACGAACACTATTTTAAGATCACTCTTTCAATTTAAAAAGCGGTTGTCCAATAAAGATGGACAACCGCTTTTCCTTTAAATTAATAAATCAATGCTAAAAAGTCTTCTTTGGTGATATTGCCAAAGTAATGAATCAGATCAAGTTGATCGATCACTTCAGTTAAAGCGTGCTTATCATAACGGGTACCAATCAGCTGGCCTTCCACATCTTTGATCTCGCCTAACCCGAAGAAATCACCAAAAATCTTGGCTTTTTCAATAGACCCACCAACGACATCTAAGCGTACTTCAATCGAGCCAATCGGAAAACGTTTTTGTCGTTCCAAGTTAAACTCTGGCGAACGGCCATAATTCCAATCCCAGTTTTTATAATACTCCTCAGAGATTTTATTAATTGCTTGCCAATCCTCTTCCGTCAATTCGTGAGTCTTGACTTGATCAACATTGTCTACGCCAAATATTTGTAACAGGATTGCTTGACGAAATTCTTCAGTGGTCATGGATTGCTTGTCTTGCGGTAAATAATCTTTGATATTCGTTACACGAGAACGAATCGACTTGATGCCTTTTGATTCAATCTTGTCTTTTTTCACTTTCAGCGCATTCACGACTTCATCAATATCGCTGTCAAACATCAAGGTCCCATGAGCAAACATCCTGCCGTTCGTCGAATACATCGCATTGCCGGAGAATTTTTTATCATCGATTACTAAGTCGTTACGACCTTTCAATTGAGCTCCGTCAATGCCTAATTTATGCAAGGCTTCCACGATCGGCTCCGTCAATTTCTTGAAGTCCCGGAAGGAATTCCCATCATCGGGCATGATGAAACTAAAATTCAAATTTCCTTGATCGTGATAGACGGCTCCACCACCACTTAACCGGCGGACAACATGAATCCCTTTTTCATCGACATATTCCTTATTGATTTCTTCAATTGTGTTTTGGTTGCGGCCAATAATGATTGAAGGCTCATTGATATAAAAAAGTAAAATCGGTTCGTCCAAAGGCATATTTTGTAATAAATACGTTTCAATCGCTAGATTTATTCGTGGATCACGTTCATTATCATTTGGTACGTAGAGCATTTTCCCAACTCCATTTCTATATCTCAAAAATTTTGTGCGGCGCTGCTAATTCAACGGGAATCCCCTTGCTAACAGCCGCTGCTTGTTGACGCAGTTTTTCTAAATCCCCTTGTTGAGGCAGATGGGTCAACACTAATTTTTTGACAGCTGCGTTTTTGGCGAATAATCCTGCTTCACCCGCAGTAAAATGCGCTTTATGACGTTCGTTTCCGTCAAATAAATAAGTATCCGCTAAGAACAAATCCGCATCCTGCGCGAATTCATTAAAGGATTCTAGATAGCCCGAATCGCCGGTAAAAACAAACACTTTGCCGGTTTTTTCTTCCACGAAACGCATCGCATAGCAAGGCACTGGGTGGACCGTCTTCATAAACGTAACAAGAAACGGACCAAGTTTCAATTCTTCTGCTTCGAAATAGGAATGCCCTTCAGACACCCCTTCCATCGTTAAATCATTGAAATGAAACGGATCTTCTGTATGTCCATAAATCGGTAAAATCGGTTTAGGTATTTTGGTTGGATAAAGCTGCCAATAATATTGCAGCACGCCTAAATCGGCGATGTGATCATGGTGATAGTGAGTCAGGATCACCGCGTCTAAATCCAACGGATCTAATTCCTTTTCCAACTCAACTAACGTCGAACTCCCAGCATCTAATAATAGATTGAAGCCTTCCGACTGTAATAAATAACTGGTCGTTCCGTGGCCTTCATAAGGATAAGCACCTAAGCAACCTAACACGGTTAATTTCATGCAAATTCCCCCTGCTCGATTTTTTCTTTAACTGCTTGATCATAAAAGGCCGCACTCGCTGTATTGACATAGACTACCACGAATAATAATCCCACGACTAAGGCCGCGATTCCCAAAATATACCAACCAATGAATGATAACTGCAGTAAAATGTATTTGCCCCAGCGATCTTTCAATAAGAACCACGCCCGCTTAATGGATTCACTGACACTTAAATCAGGATAATCAAATTTGACCCAAACTGCGAATCTAAAAATAATACTAATGATCGTGGTGACTAATAAAAATACCAATAATAATATGAAATATAAACCAAATAATCCAATACTCAATAAGGTGCTGACGTTCTCTGTACTGGTGACTCCCCCTGATGAAATTAAAGAGAAGTAGACGCCGCTACCGGCTTGCAACAGCATTGGAATAAAGAAGATTGCAGCTAAGGCATATTGAACGACTTGCGCAATAATATTGATTAATAGCAGCGGCACATAGTAACCCTTTTGAAAAACAACAAAGATCTGACCCAATTCAGCCCGTCCGCCGCGCACCACATATAGGCTGACATAATAAAGCGCATAGCTAAAGGCGAATAAAACGAGAATACTTAATAGGAAAGAAAAACCTAATTGCAGATTCGTATCCTGAGGCATCGTAGAGACACTGCTGATTGCTCCCGTTAACAATCCAATGATCACTACTAATCCAACATTGATCCCCCATTGACCGCTCAAACGATCCTTGGCGGTTTGACGATATTCACTCAGTTTCATTGACTCACTCCTCATCTTGATATTAATAAACTTCCTTCTGCTCACAAAAATTTGGGGTCTTAGTAATTTTTGATTTCGCTAACCGTTTCGCTATCTAAGCGAGCCACGACTTCAGTTACTAGTTTGACAGTATTTAAATAATCCTCTTCGTGGATCACTGATGTATGAGAATGTAGGTAACGAACCGGCACCGTAATCGCTAATGACGGTACCCCATCTCTAGTTAAATGCATCTGTCCCGCATCTGTTCCGCCGCCAGCAATTACCGTATATTGGAAAGGAATCGCTAATTCTTCCGCCACATCAATTACAAAATCCAATAATTTTTTGTGCGGCACCATCGAAGCATCATAGATCAAAATTTGTGGCCCCTTCCCTAAGACCGAATCTGCTTCTTTCGGTGTCATTCCTGGGGTATCACCAGCCGTCCCAGTGTCTAAGGCAAAGGCGATGTCCGGATTAACGATATGCGAACTCGTGCGAGCGCCTCGTAAACCGACTTCCTCTTGCACATCACTACCAGCAAAAAGAACATTATGATGTTCTCGCTGAGATAAGTTTTCCAACACCCGCAACGCGACCGCTGTACCGATCCGATTGTCCCAAGCCTTTGCTAATAAAAATTTGGACTCATTCATGCGCTGATATTGAATGTACGGTGTCACCATATCCCCAGGACGAATCCCCCACTCTTTGGCTTCTTCTTGACTAGAAGCCCCAATATCAATAAACATATCCTTGATCTCAAATGGTTTTTTCCGTGCTTCCGGTGTCAATACATGTGGTGGTTTTGAACCAATCACCCCATGGATGATTTTTCCTTTACGCGTTTTGATCTCGACTTGTTGGGCCAGCATAACTTGGTTCCACCAGCCACCGATCGTTTGAAACTCTAAGAAGCCTTTTTCCGTGATCTTCGTTACCATAAAGCCGACTTCATCTAAGTGTCCCGAAATAAAAACCTTTGGTCCGCCACCTGCGCCATGCTTTGCAATCACGCTGCCCAAGCCATCAAAAAAAATATCGTCCGCGAAGTCTTTAGCGTATGCCTTAAAAACCTCTCTGACTTCTTCTTCATTTCCCGCAATACCGCGAGCAGAAGTTAACTTAATCAGCAGTTCCTCTTCTTTTTTCTCCAAATCTATTCCTCCTACTTTATAAAAAAATTATTCTGCTTCAGGAATCTCCTAACTAAACAGGAGTGCTAGTTGCTTGCCCTTCTTAGCTCAGTAAGATACTCCCTTTTTCCATAGAAATAGTATACCATTGTCAAAAAAATCTGCGTAGTATGTTGTATAATCACAAGGAGGTGAGAGAATGAACCGTTTACTAGCGATTGAATTCACTATGCTGGTGATGATTGAAAATGAACAAGGTGAGATTCTGATCCAAGATCGGAAAAAGAAAGATTGGCCCGGCTGGACCTTTCCCGGCGGTCATGTTGAAAAAAACGAAGGGAGCTACGCTGCGGCTATCCGAGAAATCCAAGAAGAAACTGGATTAGCGATTCGGCCTAGACTTCAAGGGACCGCTGAATGGAATCATTTGGCAGACAAAACGCGGGAGCTGGCCTTTCTTTATCACGCAAACGTTGTGAAACAAGCGGTCTCAGAAAATCTTTTTTGGGTAGCTAAAAAAGATTTAAAGTCGGCGGCTTTAGCCGGGACTTTACACGAGTTATTGCCCATCTTTTTCGGTGAAGAGCAGCAGTATTATCGTGAAGTATAAAAAAATCCTTTTAGCGGTGTTTTCGCTAAAAGGATTTTTAAGAATACGCGATGTGATAGAATCAGCTTCTTCGGAACTAAGCCAAAATTTCTTGAAGCGGATACTATCCCAAATTTTTCTAATTTATGCTTGAACGTTTCTTGATGACCACGTGCCTTTTTCTCGCATCGTGATCAAGTGGATCACCCAAAAGGCGGCGGCAAAGGCTAACAATACCCCTGATTGAAATAAAAATTTAGTTAAAAACGTTTGATTGAAAGCGACGGTCTGCCCGATCAGATCATTGTTTTGAACAAACCAATACGTTGGCGTAAAGGCCGCTATTTTATTCACCACATCCGGTAAAAATTGGCTGGGAACAAAGACCCCAGCGATAAAACAACTCCCCATAATGAAAATATTATTGATGCCAGCAATGGCATCCTCATTTTGCAAAACACTGGTGATCATAATAGAAAAACTGATAATGGCAATGAAGAAGGCAACGGTATTCAAAACAAAGTAACCGTGTACGTGATCAAAATCTCCACGGGTCACGAACTGAACAAAGACAAGAAAGATCAGCCAGCAAACAATTGCATAGGACAAATTACCCAGCGAAATCTTCCGGGCCAATTTCCGACGCGAAATCGGTGAACAGCTATTTCGCTCACGAATCTCCTTGCGATTGAAAGCTAAATTGACTGCTGCATAGCCGCTAAAAACGGACATAAACATCCCATAGGCCAATAGACTATAAATTTGGCCAGTTACATTTTGCTTTTTCTTTTTATGATAGGTGGAATCAAACTGGACCTCTCCGTCCTTGTTTAAAGTGGTCATAGTCTTTTCCAATAGTTCTTGTTGACTAAGGGACGGCAGTTGCTTTTGATATGTCAAATAAGTGTTCAGATAATTATTAACGGTTGTATCGACTAACGATTGAGAAAAGGTCGCTGGCCGAGTCTTACTGGCTAGCGAAACCGTTTCTCCTTTCGATAATTTAGCAGAAAAATCTTTTGGAATCTCTAAAATGTATTGCACTTCATCAAAATACAAAGCATCATCCAGACTCTTCTTTGAGGTGCCTTGCAAGTCTACAAGAGTATGCTGTTTCGCTAAGTAAGTAACAAAATTTTTTTCCAAGTTAGAATCATCCTCCGAAAGGATGGCAACCTTCACTTTCGTCAATTCTTCCGCGTCCCTCGTCAGTTGTCCCGCGTAAAATAAAGTAATAATCGCCATGATGATCACACCTAGCAGCAGGCTGCCCTTATTTTTCTTTAAAATTTGCAGGATCGCCTTATAAGTGGTCATATTGCACCTTCCTCTCGAAAGAATAATTCACGATCACAAACAAAAGACCAAAGCTCGTTAGCCAAATCAGATTGGTGTAAAAGGAATCTAGGGATTGATAATAGAATAATTGATACAGACTTTCACTAATCAGATTCACGATATTGATTCGCCCCAACAGCGGAACATGAACATCAATCCAGTATTTGATCGATTGCGAACCCATCATCCCGGCTAGGAAACTCATAATCATGGAAATCGAAATACCAATCGAAATTTTTTGCTGAAAATCTAATTTCGAAAAGGCATTGCCAATTAAGGTACCAAAGGAAATTGCCGTAAAAGCTCCCAACCCGCAAACCAGTAAAATGTAATTCCAATGGTCTCCGAATTCAACTTGATAGACAAACCGATAAAACATTAGGATCAAGATCACTTGAGCAACAAAGAGGAAAAAGCTAGCGAGCATATTAGCAAAGGAAACCAGCAATTTATTTCGAGGAATCAAGCATAGCCGCATGCCTTCTGGCGATTGATTGGCTTGCTGATCATTCGCGTTCCGTAATCCCCACATAAAGCCATACATCACTGTCATCCCCACTAAAGTAAAGAAATAAAAAGATTTTAAGTTAAAATTTCCTTGTCCATTTCTATCGTGAACAAAGTTTTTTTGTTCTAACGCTTGTTCAATGGCTTGTGGCTGAGCTGTGCCTGAGGCCATTAAGTTCTCGACCTTATCCGTATTTTGTAAGTATTGATTCAATAATTCCTTTAAGACCGTTTGCTGTGTGCCGCTTTTGCTAACGAACAAGGTGATTTTTTTGGCGTCAATTTCAAAGTAACCTGAAATTTTATCATCAGACAATTGTGCTTTTGCTTCTTTTTTTGACAATTTTTTTCCTTTAAAAACTACTTCATTCTCATTTTTGACTTGCTTCAACACTGCTTCAAACTGATCCGCTTTTGACTGATCAGTGGTAACGATTCCAACCGTTGACGTTTCCAGTGAAAATATATCATCCAAGTTGCCAAAAGCTAAATTAAATAGCAGACCTAAGACGATAGGAAAAGCGAACGTCCAAAAGAGCAGACTGCGATTTCTTAGTAGCACCTTTAACCGATAAATAAATAACCGAACAAACATATTTTCACCTCTAATCCCTTAATTCTTTGCCCGTAATTTCTAAGAAAACGTCATTCAAGGTCGCTTCTTGCGTATGGATATTGGCGTACATGATCTTCTCCGCTTCAAAATAATGCAAGATCGGCAACAGCGCCTGCTTCAAGTCTTTCGTGGTAACGTGCAAATAGCTGTCATCATAGGAGACTTC
Organism: Enterococcus viikkiensis; assembly: GCF_005405345.1. Lineage (GTDB taxonomy): Bacteria > Bacillota > Bacilli > Lactobacillales > Enterococcaceae > Enterococcus_A > Enterococcus_A viikkiensis. The sequence continues at coordinate 200,705 of NZ_BJDW01000001.1, forward strand.
TAAAATCGAAGGAACAGCTTCCACCGCTTCAACCTGTGCCTTCGTTAAACCGTGAACTTCAATAATCAATTTTTCGTTTTCTCGGACCATCTTTTTCAGTTGTTCCTTACTGCCTTCAGCAATTACTTGCCCTTGATCGATAATCACGATGTGGTTGCATAAAATTTCGACCTCTTCCATGTAATGAGTCGTATAAACGATCGTGGCCCCTTGACGATTCAGCTCCTTGATACTGTCTAAAATTTTATTGCGGCTTTGAGGATCAACCGCGACAGTCGGTTCGTCCAAGAAGATCAATTCCGGCTTATGCACGATGCCACAAGCAATATTCAAGCGTCGTTTGAGCCCGCCGCTTAACTGCTTAGGATAAAACGTGCGAAATTCTTCCAACCCAACTAACTGGATAACTTCTTCCACAGACTGCTTTCGCTGGTTTTTCTCTTGCACATATAAGCCACAAAAATAATTGATATTATCCATGACAGTCAGCTCTTCAAAAACTGCGATCTCTTGCGGTACTACGCCAATTTTTTGTTTGATTCCATATTTTTCTGGTCCCATTTCCTCGCCAAATATTTTGATTGAGCCGCGATCATAGGTCAACAACGACAACATGCAGTTGATTGTGGTAGATTTCCCACTCCCATTTGGCCCTAACAAACCTAAAATATCTCCTTTTTTAACCGTTAAATTCAAATGATTCAACGCTGTAAAATCGCCATAACGCTTCACTAAATTCTCGATTTCAATCACCACTTGAAAAACCCCCTTTTCCTTTTCCTTATACATTTACTATAATAAAATTATGAGCAAACTTACAGTGAATTTATGCCAATAATAAAATGACGACTGTATTCATTGGTAAGCAATCATCTGGAGGATTAAAAAATTTTTTTATTTTCGGAAACTAATACTTTACTACGAGCAGGTACAGAAATTGAAGCCTTTAACTAACTATTAGGTAGATTTTTTCTTGGGGGAAGTACGTAATCGAGGTACTGCGGATTTTCAGCAAGGCTTTCACACAAATGATCATTTATTTTTTGATTCTTATCCTGTTGGACAGCTCAGCTTTGTTGCCGCCGAAATGGTTAGGACAGACAGCCGGCGTATTCCCGCTCTTGATTTTGAGTTTTTCTGGCCAACCTTACTTGTTTTTCTGCCGGTAAAGCTGCGAATTGTTTGGTGGAACGAGAGTACTTGGAACTGGGTATTAATTGCCCTAATTGTTCCGTTCTTTCGTAGTAAAGTACCAAATCGTTGGAATCAGGAACAAGAACGAACCTTACTCATGATCTTAAAAGAAGCCTTAGCCAATGTGATGAAACACGGCAACACGTCACCAAAATCGGCGGGCAATTACACATCACACAAGCACCGAATAATTTTTATGAGCCTTGTCATCTTACCGAAAAATGTGCACCTTTTCTGCGCTGCCCGCCCTTAAGTGAACATCCCGGTTTTTACTTGTAAATAAGGAGGAAGACTACGATTCGCCTTGTCGTTGTTGACGATGCTCTGCTTGTGACGGAATCATTAAAACTATTTTAGAAGTATCAGCGGAAATTCAGGTAATCGGAACAGGCCATTCGGCTTCAGAAGCCGTTACCTTAAATAGCACTAAAAATAGACGTCAATCTGTTGAGATTGACGTCTATTTTTATTTAATATCTAGCGGGTTAGTCTGTTGCCATTCATGACTTAGAAAATACGTATTGTTCATGACGTAATTTTCTTTGATCGGTTTGCGATCTTTTAAGAATGGCGCAATTTTTTTATCTGCCGCTAGCCAACCATTCCAACCTAGGTGAATCGTGTCTTGCATAAAGTAAGGCGTGTCCCCTTGATCGGTGTAGTCAGCAATGTTGTTAAAGCCTTGGGAAGTCAATTGGTATTTGATCTTATCCGAAAACTGCTGCAACATTTCTTGAGAAAGCCCTGTGTATTTCGCCCAGCGGCCATTCACTGGCGGAATAATAAAGAGACAGTCGGCATGTTCTTTAGATAATTGATCTAAGGCCAATTGAAAATCAGAGAATTCAGGGGAATAACGATAATCCCAATTTTTTTGCGAATCAGCAAAAAGATTCATATGCGGTTTGATCCGTTTTTGATAAAAGTGTTTTTGGATGCCGAATTCATTTCCTTGCGTTGCCCGCTCTCCTAATCGATCAGCCAAACTGCTCAACTCACTATGCTTGTATTCAGTTGGCAAGGTTTTGACATTTTTATCGATTGCCTCTTGCTTACTTACCATGCCGACAGTACTGAACAATTCATCTTCGCGTTCCAGCATATTCAATTTCAAGCGACTGAACCTCACATCCGTCTTGTCCGGTAACTTGCCATCCTTGACTGCGGCCAGCATTCGATCTAAGTGTTCATCTTTTCTTACTACGCCATAGTCCGTCAAGCGCTGAGCCAAATAGCGGTCACTGGCTTGAACCTTCTTTAAATGGAGCAACCAGCTCAAGGTTTGTTCTGGGGAATAGTAGGCATCAAAGTAATCACGTTTGATACCATCTTTAACAAACCATTGCGGAGAAATGATAAAGACCGCCTTACGATCTTTCAATTCACTGCCTAATGACTGCATCATCATGAATTGGGTTAAAGACTGTGTGCCAGGCGCCCCCATCAAAAAGGGCGTATAGCCACGATCATATTTTTCAGCCAGGACTGATGGATGGAACGGGCTAATTCGACTCAACTCAGAAGAACCAAAAAACGGCACATACTTATCGGTACTTAAAGCTTCCTTTGTAATACTGTTTCCTCGTAAGACATTTCCCGCCATCGAACTTGAGGCAGCCTTGATCAGTTTTGGATCATTGCTGTCGATCTTGAATGGTGAAAAAAACAGAAGAACCAATAGGACCGCCGCCAAAAGGATCGGGCCAAAGATACCGAAGAGTTTCTTTTTCATTAAGCTTCTAAAGCCTTCACTTGTTGAATAATTTTATTTGGTGTATTCCATTGAGCGCGGTCGAACTCAGATACAGGAACTTGAACGCCTAATTGCCCTTCGATTTCCACTAATAATTGAACGGTTGCCAACGAATCCATCAACCCTTCTTCAAATAAATCGACATCTGGATTGTCTCTTACTTCATCTGTTCCTGTAATATCTTCTAAAATACTGAATAATGTGTCTTCCATATTCCTCACTCCATTTCATTTTTTTAAGTAAATCTCTTTTAACGCATCAAAAAGTTATGAAAGAATAACTTGTCTAAAAAACCTGAGAAGATTAAAAAACTCAAGCAGACGGCGTTGAAGGTCAAGAAGACCGCCAATGCGTGGGTAAATTTATTCGATGGCAACTGTTTCTTGTGTTTCTTTTTGAAACGTAGCCAAGCATCCGTCAAACAAATCAAGGTCGCATGATAAATCCCATAGACAATGTAATACCATGTCAAGCCGTGCCAGATACCCATGATCAAAAACAACGCGAAATAACCAACATTTGAAGCCACGATCCGGCTCTTAAAGGTTTTCTTTTTGATCAAGGTAAACATTAAACGCATGTAAATATAATCACGGAACCAGAAGGAAAGCGTCATGTGCCAACGATTCCAGAATTCTTTGATGTTCCACGATAAGAACGGTTTATTAAAGTTCGGCGGCGTCTCGTAACCCATCAGCTTACTTGTTCCTACCGCAAATAGACTATACCCAGCAAAATCGAAGAACAAATACATGCTGTACACATACATATAGGCAACTAAGCCCCAAGAAATTCCACCATGCTGCATCGCTATCCGGTCAACAACCGGTAAAAGAACTTGGCCAAAAAAATACCCGATGATGAATTTATATAAAAAGCCAACGAAAATATTATGAATCCCTGAGCCTAACAAATCGATATATTTTTCCGGTGCAGGTGGCTCATTCAAATCCTTTTCAAAACGACGATAGCGATCAATCGGCCCTGATGAGATCGTTGGGAAGAACAACAGAAACTTGATGTAATTCAAAGGACGGTATTCTTTGATCATACCGTCTCGCATCTCCATAATGATCTGAACCGATTTAAACGTCAGATACGAGATACCTAGAAAGCCTAAGATAGAATTTTGTCCATCCATAAAAGGTGTCACTTTAACAAAAATCAACGGAACAATACTTAAAAAGACCGCTAAATAAAAGATATTCGCTTGATTTTTATTTTTGCGGTATTGGTGATATCCCCAAACCAAAATACTTTGGAAGATGACATAAACAATCAATGCAATTCCTTGACGGTAATCTTTTCCGCCAAAGGAAATATACAAAAAGAATACGGTGATCAAAGATTGGTACCAACCGATCCGTTTACCACGAAGCAATAAACTTACGATCAGTGGCAACAACGCAACCATTAAAATAATAAAGTAAATCGGTGACGCATAAGGCACCATATGAGGAATATACATTAACGATTCACCTCATTAATCAGCCGCTTACGATCAATCTTGCCATTGGCTGTCCGGGGCAATTGATCCACATAAACAAATTTTTGCGGAACCATATAGTCCATCACGCCTTCAGCCAACTCTTCTTTAATTGCCTTCGTCAATTGATAGGCTTTTTCAAAGTCATTGTCATTGGCAACGACATAGGCCACTAGCTGTTGGACTTTGTGGTCTTGATATTTTGGTACTACTGTTGCCTGCTTCACGTAAGAAACATGTTCCAAATGATGATCGATATCTTCTAATTCAATTCGGAAACCGTGGAGCTTCACTTGAAAATCGATCCGTCCTTCATAAAGCAATAACCCATCTGCTTGCAAACGACCTGCATCGCCGGTGTGATAAGCCGGCACGCCGTCAATTTCAAAAAAGGCCGCCGCAGTTTTTTCTGGATTATGCAAATAGCCTTTTGACACGCTAGGACCTTTGATGACGATCTCGCCAGCTTCACCCGGTGCTGCAAGGTGATCTTCATCGTAAATTAAAACCTCTGTATCTTTTTTGACATAGCCAATCGGTACACGATCATATTGATCCAATACTTCAGAAGTAACTTCGATCAAGGTCATCGCCACCGTTGCTTCAGTCGGTCCATACGTATTAAAAATTTTGGCGTTGGGGAAGCGTCTGAGTAATTCTTCTGCTGTTTTACGCGTTAATTCTTCGCCGCAAAATTGGAAAATTTTTAATGAAGGAACATGTTCGCCATCGAAGGTTTTCTCCATCAAACAAATATCCATGAAAGAAGGCGTGGAGACCCAAATTTCCAAGTCTAAGCTTGGTAAAAAACTAAAGAGCTTTTTAAAATCATTGATGACGGCTTTTTCCATTGGGATCAAGGTACCACCGCTACATAGCGCAGGATAAACGCTCATCACGGATAGATCAAAGGAATAGGGCGCTTGAGATAAGAAACGCATTCCTTGCTGAATACCGAAAGCTTGCAGATCCCAATTCGCAAAGCTCAATAAATTATCATGACTGATCTGCACCCCTTTTGGTACACCCGTCGTACCAGAAGTGAAGATAATATAAAACGTCTCCTCCTCCTTCACTGGCTGCAATTCGGTTTGTGCTTGTTCTGTTTTAAAAATTTTGGTCAATTCAATTGGCGTGACAACGGGGATCTCCGTTGCCAGTTCCTCAGGCCACGGCAACACACTTAAAACTAAAGCAGGCTGCGCGACTTCTAAAATCAATTGGATACGATCCAGGGGTGTGTTCGATTCGATTGGGATATAGGCATGTCCGCTTTTGGCTGCCCCTATGAAACTAGTAATCATTTCAAACTCTAGCTCACCAAAAACAACGATTGGTGTTTTGGCTGCGGTTTGTCTTGCTAAATACTGCGCTAAGTTATCCGACCACTGCTGCAATAATTGATAAGAATAGCTGGCTGTTTCAGATTGGTAGGCTAACGCCTCTGGTTGATCGATCGCCCATTGATCAATCGTCGTAATGATATTTTTCATAACTATCCCTCCGTTCGGGTTCAGGCGAAATTGTGCTGTTGAAACTAGAATTCATTGTAGATAAAGTTACCGCCTTGGATACTCTTGTAATGGTATAAATAAATTAAGATCAGCACGACTGCAAAATAGAAAATCGTCTTGCCGATAAAACTCAACCAATAATGAGTTGTCGGACGGCTCAAAAATGCCTTCATTAAATCGCCCTCTCTGTTTTCTTTTGTAGCTTATTTTATTATAGGACGATCAAGATAATCTTCCACGTATTCAACTTACATTATCCAGTTTCAAACGAACAGTTTTGTCACATCGGTTATTTAAATACAAAAAAAGCCGCGGCACCTGCATGTCGCGGCAAAAAAAGATAAAGAAAAGTTGAATCCTTACTTTATTCTCTTACTATTACAAATTAGAGCCAAGATTTGATCATTGATCTAGCTGACGAAGAGCTAAAAGACTGGTAAAACAAATTTAGAGCAATCTTTTTTGATAGGCACTGGAGAATAAATAGAACCCCCCATAGACTATCAGCATCAACCCGCAAAATAAGTAAACAAAGCCATAATCTGCGTTCTGAGCAATATGAGAAATAACCGAAATGGCTAAAACACTATGGATCAATGCCAATAAAGCTGGGATAAAGAACGCCACTCGATTTTCTCGATTGATCTCTTGATAAATCGTCTGATTAGGAATCCCCATTTGTTGCAATAAACGATACTGCTTACGTTTTCGATTAAACTCTGACAAGCGTCGTAACGTTACCGTGCTGGCTGTCGTAATAATAAACGTCGTCGTTACAAATGTTACCACGAACAAAACCAACCCAAGGCTACTACGAGTCCTGCGATAAGTCTCTTGATAAGAAGTATACTCCGAACGATAGATCGTTGTGTCGGATTTTTTACTGCCGGCTCCGTGATTAATATCTCCCATTAGCTGATGATTCTTCCAGCTAAGATCATAGTGGATCGGAAAATCCCAATCTCCTTTGACATTTTTTTGGATCAACTGGTTCAACTTATTTTCATTTTTGGGATGGACATCGATCGCCTCAATCGTATAAGAAATGCCCTCAGTTTCATGGAATAATTGATCCGAAACAACAATCATCCCCGTACCATAGCGCAGATTAATATCACCAAAAAAATTTGGGTGACTAGCTTGAACACTTAATTTCTTATCCTTTAAATAAATCCGATTGCTATAGCGCGTATAGTCGTTCAAATAGCGCTGATAAGAACTTAATACCACGGTAGACTTGTCAGATTTCAATTGAATGTCTCGCAATGTAGGATTCATTTTTTGAAAGGCCCGATAATCTGAGATGGAAACCATATCCATGACTTCCGGCTGGGTATTCATCCCTTCTCCTGAAATTTCTACATTTTGTTTCGCCGGCACCGCTTTAAAATGAATGGATTGTCGTTGGTAAGGTTCGACACTTTCCAACTTAGGTGCTAGCTTCTGATAGCTTTCCCGCGTAATCAATAACGAAGCCGGAGCGATTTCATCAACAGAACGCATTTCTATCGAAGCCAAAGCTGCCATGCCGCCAAGTATTGCTAGAGCTAAACCTAAGGAAACGGTGATTGATCCTAAAAAGCGCCATTCGCTGAATAACCGTAGCTGCCACTCACTGCGTGACAACATACCTAGATTTTTATCAAGACGCTTCGGATGAAAGGAATTGTACCAACGTAAAGTAAAAGCGAAAAAGAGATAACTACCGACCGCACATAACAGAAAAATAATACTCATCAATAGAAAATTCCCTTGGACCAAACCAAGCTGATCGCTTAGCTTCGGAGCAATCGAAATATACGTTAGGGCCAATCCCCAGCCCATTAGTAAAAGCAAGCCACCAATTACAGCCATAACCTTTTGCCATAAAGAAAGCTTCATTGCCTGAATGTTTCGCAGCCGAGCCTTTTTGACATGGCTGAACTTATAACCAGATACTAACCACAAAATCTGCAAACAAACAACGGCCAAAATAAACAATACTACGAGTCCAGTCGCCAGAATCGCATCACTAGAGAAAAAGAAATGGACTTTCAGTGGCAGATCCATCGCTTTAACCAAGATCATGCTAAAGAGTTTTGAAAATAGAATACCTAGGCCAATCCCAATCCCGAAGGAAAACACACCCATGAATAAAAGCTCTAAAATAAACCACAGACAAATTTGATAATAACTCAGTCCATATAAATGAAAGATACTAATATCCTTGCGGCGATTTTCAATAAAGAAACGGTTGGTATTCGCCATAAAAAATAAAAGAATCAACACCACCGCAAAACTGCCGACCCCTAAAACACCAACTAATTGGGTATTTTTCCCAACACCGCGAATCAAAGGCTGTTCATAAGTCATCGCTGTAAAAGAATAATAAACCATCACTGAAAAAATCAAGCTAAAGAATAGCAATAAATAATTGAATAATTGCTTTTTAAAGCCTCGCCAAACTAACCTAATTAGCATTGGCCTTGCCTCCTCCGCCGATCGTCGCCTGCATATCAATCACTTTCTCAAAAAAATCCTTACGGGTTGAACGCCGAACAATCTCAGAGAAAAAGCGCCCATCCTTAATGAACAGCACACGATTGCAATAGCTAGCTGTATAAGGATCATGAGTGACCATCAAGATTGTCGTCTCCTCATGAAGGTTCACCTCATCCAAGTAATTCAAAAACTCAGTCGCTGCTTTAGAATCCAAAGAGCCGGTGGGTTCATCAGCAAATAAAATCATTGGACGAGTGATCAAGGCCCGTGCTGCTGCAGTCCGTTGCTGTTGACCAGTAGAAAGTTCTTCTGGGAAACGTTCTAAGATACCGTCAATATTTAAAATTTTTGCTAGATGATCCACTCGTTTCGCAATCTCTTCATAGGAAAGCTTGCTAACTGCTAAAGGCAAAATAATATTGTCTCGTACTGACAAACTGTCAATCAGATTAAACTCTTGAAAAATAAATCCCAGATTTTTTCGACGAAAATCTGTCAACCGATTCTCCCGCATTTGCGTGATGTCAGCGTCGTCGATCTTCACACTTCCCATCGTGGGTAGCAAAATCGTTGACAGGATGTTCATTAACGTCGTCTTGCCAGCGCCACTAGGACCCATGATTCCGACAAATTCCCCCTTTTCTACGGAGAAATTAAGATCATTCAAGACCGTTACTTTATTATTGCGAGTGCCATAGCTTTTACTTAAATGCTGCACATCGATTATTTTCTGCATTGCTTGATCCTCCTGTCAAACCGATTTCTTTTCAAAATTAAGCAGCTATTTCTAATATCCAAATTTTTTCCTTTATGGTATCATATTTAGGTTGGTTTTTTACGTAAAACGACTGTCTGACAGCTTACATTTTTTTCACATTCAAAGCAAATATTTTTAAGTTATTTTAACATAGCTACAAAGCACGTCCTCATCAGCTTTCATACACTTTTACATAAAGGAACACACTATATATAGTGTGTTCTTCTTGCATTACCCGAAAAAGCCCCAATATATCGTTGCATGCTAAATCAAAATGCTATATTATTAATAGTGAGATCTAGAAGAAATGGAGTGTTTGTTATGATGGAAATCCATACAAAAGACTCGTTGCTTAACGAGTTTCAATCGTCATTAAAAAATATTAAAGTCGTAAAACGCGATGGACGTCACGTTTCCTTTGATGACCAAAAAATTTATGATGCATTGATTAAAGCTGAAACAAAAATAAAAGGTTCAATTGACCCTTTAGCTCACGAGCGCATCCAATCAATCGTCGAACGCGTAGATGCTGAAATTTCTGAGCGTTTTAACAGCGACATTAAAATTTATGAAATCCAAAACATCGTAGAACATATTCTATTAGAACATAACGAATACGAGTTAGCCGAAGAATATATCAATTATCGGACTCATCGTGATTTCCAGCGTAGCAAAGCCACTGACATTAACTTTACCATCGAAAAATTAATCAATAAAGACCAAACCGTCGTAAATGAAAATGCCAATAAAGACAGCGATGTCTTCAATACTCAACGGGATTTAACGGCTGGAATCGTGGGTAAATCCATCGGTTTAAAAATGTTGCCGGCCCATGTGGCGAATGCACACCAAAAGGGCGAAATTCATTACCATGATTTGGATTATCATCCCTATACACCAATGACGAACTGCTGTTTAATCGACTTTAAAGGGATGTTAAACGACGGTTTTAAAATCGGTAATGCCGAAGTAGAAAGTCCTAAATCAATCCAAACGGCGACCGCACAAATTTCACAAATCATTGCCAATGTAGCTTCAAGTCAATATGGTGGCTGTTCAGCCGATCGGACAGATGAATTGTTAGCTCCCTTCGCACGTTTAAATTATCAAAAACATTTAAAAGACGCCGAAGAATGGATCGATAGTCCAGAAAAACAAAAAGCTTTTGCAAAACAAAAAACACGTAAAGATATTTATGACGCGATGCAAAGCTTAGAATACGAGATCAATACACTGTTTACTTCAAACGGACAAACCCCTTTTACTTCATTAGGCTTCGGGCTTGGAACAGATTGGTTTGAACGTGAGATTCAAAAAGCAATCTTACAAATTCGGATCGAAGGTTTAGGCAGCGAAAAACGCACGGCGATTTTCCCTAAATTGATTTTCACCCTGCGTCGTGGAACTAACTTGGAACCAACTGATCCAAACTATGACATTAAAGAATTGGCGTTAGAATGTGCAACAAAGCGGATGTATCCAGATATCCTGAACTACGATAAATTAATTGAGTTGACGGGTAGCTTCAAAGTGCCGATGGGCTGCCGCTCCTTCTTACAAGGCTGGAAAAATGAACAAGGCGAAGAAATCAATGCAGGCCGTATGAATCTTGGGGTCGTTACATTAAATTTACCACGAATCGCCTTAGAATCAGCCGGTAACAAAGAAAAATTCTGGACATTATTAGAGGAACGTTTGCAAATCGCTAAAGACGCGCTTGTTTTCCGGATTGATCGTTGTAAAGAAGCCACACCGGCGAACGCACCGATCTTGTATCAATACGGTGCATTCGGCAAACGTTTGAAACGAACAGATGCTGTCAACGAATTATTCAAAAATAAACGTGCAACGATTTCTTTAGGCTATATTGGTCTTTATGAAGTGGCTAGTGTCTTTTACGGCGGCGAATGGGAAGGCAATCCTGAAGCGAAGAATTTCACCTTAGATATTATGAAAGATCTAAAAGAACATGCAGATGCTTGGGGCAATGAGTACGGCTATCACTTCAGTGTCTACTCAACACCAAGTGAAAGCTTGACGGATCGTTTCTGTCGTTTAGATACAGAGCGCTTCGGTGTCATTGAGAACATCACGGATAAGGACTATTACACGAATAGTTTCCATTATGATGTGCGGAAAAACCCAACGCCGTTTGAAAAATTAGATTTTGAAAAAGACTATCCTAAATATTGTTCTGGCGGCTTCATCCACTATTGTGAATACCCAGTCTTGCAACAAAATCCAAAATCTTTGGAAGCCGTTTGGGACTATGGCTATGATCGCATCGCCTATTTAGGAACCAACACGCCAATCGATCACTGCTACGAATGTGGCTTCGAAGGGGACTTCAAACCAACCAAACGCGGTTTTGAATGTCCAGAATGCGGCAACCATGATCCAAAAACTTGTGACGTAGTTAAACGGACTTGCGGTTACCTAGGCAATCCGCAAGCACGCCCAATGGTTCACGGCCGCCATGAAGAAATCGCCTCACGCGTCAAACATATGAAATAGAAACTGGAAATACGATTGACAGGGACGGCGCTCTTTGCCGCTCCCTGTTTTACTTGAAAGGTGAAAAAACATGCGCAATCCTAAACCAAAAGAATGGCTGGCCTGTGAGCTAAGTCAGCAATACATTGCCGATTATAAGCCCTTCAACTTTGTTGATGGAGAAGGCGTCCGGAATAGTCTCTACGTCAGTGGCTGTCCCTTTGCCTGCGAAGGCTGCTTTAATGCTGCCGCACAAAATTTTCATTACGGCAAGCCCTTCACTCAAGAAATTGAAGAGCAATTAATCACGGATACAGCCCACGATTATGTACAAGGTGTCACCTTCTTAGGCGGCGAGCCTTTTTTGAATACCCAAGTCTGCTTAAGAGTGATTGATCGTTTACGGAAAGAATTTGGCGACACGAAGGATATTTGGTCTTGGAGCGGCTATACATTTGAGGAGCTGTTGCAAGATAGTGAAGACAAATTAGAAATGCTCAGCAAGATTGATATTCTCGTTGACGGGCGTTTTGAACTAGCGCAAAAAAACTTGATGCTGCAATTTCGTGGCAGTGCCAATCAACGGATCATTGATGTCAAAAAATCTTTGGCACAAGGTGAAGTTGTCATTTGGGAGAAACTCCATGACTCCGAAAAAGCTTTTGAACAAATCAAAAAGAGCGAACTCATTTGATCGCCCTTTCCATTTCGATGTCCGGCTTTACGAACTAGCTTTTCTTACTCCCACAAGGGTAAGACAATATTTTCATAGGCAATGGGATCTAGATTAGTCAACGTGATACCGACTAAGCGGATCCCTTTTTCGATGCCGCCAATTTCCTCCCAAATCAAGCTTGCTTGGGAAAATAGTGTTTCTTTTTTTTCTATGTAATAAGGCAACGTCACTCGTCGCGTCACCGTCGTATAATCTGTATAACGAATCTTGACGACCACCGTTTTACCATGCCGCTGTACGCGTTTTAAGGCGCCTTCGACCTTTTCCGCTAATTGCCTTAACTGACTTAAAACCTCGTCCTCCGTGGCCAATGGACGGCCATAAGTATGCTCTTTTCCCACTGACTTGCGTTCGCGAGTCACAGTGACGGGAGAGTCGTGAATTCCGCGAACCTTTCGATACAAAGAATAGCCCATCTTACCAAATTCCTGGATCAAAAACATTTCACTTTTTTCGTATAAATCCTCGCCAGTAAAGATTCCCAATTCATTCATTTTAGGTACGGTTTTCTTACCGACACCGTGAAATTTTTCAATTGGTAGTCGTTTTAAAAAGACAACAGCTTCTTCTGGGGAGATCACTGTCATGCCTCTTGGTTTTTGATAGTCAGAAGCCAATTTAGCCAAAAATTTATTATAGCTGACCCCAGCCGAACAAGTCAGTTGCAACTCCTGCCAAATATCTTGCTGAATTAAGCGAGCAATCTTAATGGCTGAACGAGCATTGATTTTATTTTCAGTCACATCTAAGTAGGCTTCATCAATCGAGACGGGTTCAATGACATCTGTGTAGCGATGAAAAATAGCTCGAACTTGTTGCGAGACCGCACGATATTTTTCATGATCACCAGGTTTAAAAATTGCTTGGGGACAAAGCTCAAACGCTTTTTGAGCGCTCATCGCAGAATGAATCCCATAAACCCTAGCCTTGTAATTCGCTGTTGTCACGACTCCTTTTCCTCCAGTATCAGAAGGATGGCGGGCGATGACTAAGGGGTGTTTCGCTAATTCAGGATCATCCCGCTCCTCAACAGAAGCAAAAAAAGCATCCATATCGATATGAATAATTTTTCGCGTCGTATCATTTTTTAACGGAAAAACTAAGTCAGCCATAGAACTCACCTCCTCTTTCAGCATCTCTGTCGATGATTCTAGCTCCATTATAACCGAACGCTTGTTCACAAACAACTATCCCGTAGGTTCTCAGATAATGATCTTACCCCAATAAAAAAGGCCCAAGCTTTCGCTTTAGACCTTAAATCTATTTTTCCGATTTAACACTTGAACGACTTAACGTTCAATCAAATTAACTTTACGAATCATCAACTTATCCGCTGCTGCTCGTTGGAATTCCTGGGCTTCACCAAAAATTTCAGCATAAATGACTTTATTATGTTCCCTGCGGCGCAATTGATAAACGATCTTGCCGCTGTCTTCCAATTCCTTCATCATTTCCGTGACACCACCAAAGCCGGTCTTCTTCGTAATAAAGCCGGTGGCCACCATGCGTTCGTCTAAGTAACGGGCAGAAATTACCGAGCCTTTCGCTAAGGTAGTTCGTAAAGCCGTTGCTAATTCCTCTAATTCTTCTGGGACCGGTAATTCCCGCTCCACTGGTTGGTATAATGTATCTCGTAAGGTTGTTAATTCCTCAATTAAAGCTTCATACTGTTCTTTCGTCAACATCACGCCAGCAATTTTTTCACGATTGAAGACATAGACCCCAGTGTCGGCTTTGCGAGCTTGAGCAAAAACATCCATTGGTGATTTTTTTACTTCTGTAATCGAAGATGTCGGAACATCTAATTTTTTTAACCCCATCTGCTCTCCTCCTACGCGCGTAGTCTTCATTATTATAGCATAACCCTTCATTAAGCAAAAACATCCCTCTATATTCTTTTAGATGAAGATAAAAAAGCGTGATAGCCCTCTTGAATTCGTAGTGAAGTTTTTAAGTTGGGATTTAAGGATAACGAAACTTGATAACTGGAATAAAGGATATGATTCAGCGCCAAAGCCAATTCATCGATTCGGCAATTCCTTAATAGCGGAAGCGATCGTTTCAATTCCTTACTGAAGGAAAATAAAATCGCCGGCACTTCTCTCGGCTTCCATTTTTGGTTAAAAACCGCTAAAGGCAGACCTTGCTGGATTCCTAAAAACAGATCAAATAATTTAAGGATAAAAACAGGCTTGCTAGAATTCAATTCCCACATAGATTCCATCTCAATGATTTGCAAGCTCTGGATGATCGACTGATATAAAGGGGTTTGATCTTTCTCGTGACAAAGGTAAAATGCCAGACAAGTCTGGATATGATAGCGTAGATAATCAAAAAAACACAGCTCAGCAATATTTTCTGGTAAAGAAAAATCAGCTGCAAAGGTCAACAGCATTTCTTTATCCGGAATCAACTCTTGCTTTGGATAAAAGAGCTGCTGCTCTTCATAATGCCGAGCCAAACGATGATACAACGCTCGTTCCTCTAACTGGCAAAAATCACGTAAAAACTTCAACTGCAAATGGAAAATCAAACGAGCATCTCCGCTTAAACACCTTCGTCGGCGATTAACTGAAAGATTCCAAATAAGTAAATAATTATTTAATTGCTTGATTTTTCGATACTCAATTTCTTGCGGCCCATCACTCCATAAATATTGTTGGAACAGCTTGAAGGTGGGATTCTCTAAAAGAATTTTGCGATACAACTCAGAAAAACTCGTTACGTTGGACCAATCAAGTTGCCATTGAGTCATTTTTTTAGCGTAACCCTTTTCTTGTAAAACGGTCAGATCCCGCAAAACGGTTTTTCTGCTAACACCGAGCTGTCCCATTAATTCCTTTACTGTATAACATTCTTCTTTCAATAACTCGATGAGTTGCAGCTGCCGCTGTTCTTTTTTTCCTGTCATAAATTGCCAGATCATCCTTCGCCCTTCTTTCCTACTCCTTGCCGATCGTCTCTCATTCAACATAGCATAAGTTCAAAGGCTTTAAATTCTCAACTTTTTTCCAAAAAAAAAGAAAAACGCCTGAAAAATCAGACGTTTAACATCATGGCATTGATCGCTACAATGATCGTACTTAAAGACATTAAGATCGCTCCAACAGCTGGGCTTAACAAAATCCCAATCGGTGCCAAGACACCCGCGGCCAAAGGAATCGCTAAAATATTGTAACCAGCTCCCCACCAAAGATTTTGGATCATTTTACTATGGGTCCGCTTAGCCAAGCGAACGAATTTTAAAATATCCTGTAAGTTGCTGTTAGTTAAAACAACATCAGCTGAATCAATCGCGATATCCGTTCCTGCACCGATCGCCATCCCAATCGAGGCTCTGGCTAATGCTGGCGCGTCATTGATTCCATCACCGACCATCATGACTTTTTTACCTTTATCCGTATAATCCTTAATAATTTTTTCCTTGTCATCTGGCAAGAGTTCACTGTAAAACTTTTTAATATCCAAATAATTAGCGACTGCTTTCGCTGCCTCTTGATTATCACCTGTCAGCATGACTGGTTCAATCCCATTGTCTCGCAAGCTCTTGATAAACTCTTTCGCTTGTGGTTTCAAGGTATCACCCATAGCAAAGAAAGCAACTAGCCGATCGTCAATCAACAAGAAAGAAATGGTATTGCCTTGGGCCTGATAATCTTTTAATTTCTCTGGATCAATTGTTAACTGCCGTTTTTCGATTTCTTTTTGATTAGCTAAAATCACTTGATGCCCTTCAACAGATCCTTTCACGCCAATCCCTTTTAACGTTGAAATATCTGTTCCTTGATAAGGTTCGATCTTTTCAGCGGTTAAATAATTCATGACCCCAACGGCTAATGGATGATTCGTTTGCGCCTCCAACGCGCCAATGTACTTCAACACTTCTGTCTTGTCCATCTCAGTCAGGCTTTCAACTCCGGTCACTGTGAACTGTCCTTCTGTCAACGTTCCCGTTTTATCTAAAAATACATAATCTAACTGATTGCCTTGTTCCAACGCCTGACGACTTTTTAATAGCAACCCATTTTTTGCAGCTAAAGAAGTCGAGCGAGCGATTACTAAAGGAATCGCTAGTCCTAGCGCATGAGGACAGGCAATTACGAAGACTGTGACCATCCGATCCAAAGCTTTAGGCAAATCTGCTACAACTAGCCAAACAATAAAGGTGACTATCCCAGCAGCTAGCGCGATATAAAACAGCCATTTGGCTACTTTATCAGAGATCGATTCCAGCTTAGATTTTTCTTGCTGGGCTTGTTTCACCATCGTCATAACTTTCGCTAAATAGCCATCTTCACCGGTCCCCGTTACTTTTAATTGGATGGTACCATCACCATTGACAGAGCCACCAATCACCGAGTCGCCGACCGTTTTCTGGACACCCTTTGATTCACCAGTTACTGCGGATTCATCCACGATCGTCGAGCCATCAGTGATTTCACCGTCTGTGGGCATTTTGTCGCCGGCTCGTACTAACAATCGATCGGCTTTTTTTATTTCTTGCAGTTTGACTTTTTTCGTCGAGCCGTCTGCTTCGATCTTATTGACTTCATCCGGCAACAGTTCAGCTAACTTCTTCAATGCATTGCTGGCATTAGAAACGGCACTCATTTCTACCCAGTGGCCTAGTAGCATAATAACGATTAGCGTTGCTAATTCCCAGAAGAAATCCATCACATGGGCCGCTGGGTTCATTTTATTCGCCACAAAAGAATACAGACTATAAATATACGAAACCGAGATTCCCATCGCGATCAAGGTCATCATCGCTGGGCTTTTCATTTGTAATTCCATTTTGGCGCCGCTTAAGAAAGGTTGACCGCCGTAAACAAACAGAATCGTCGCTAAAACTAAGACGACCCATTCAGAACCAGGAAAAGTAAACTGAAAAGGTAGCTGCATTCCCATCATCGGTGAAAGTACGATGATGGGAATCGCCAAAATCAACGAGAGCCAAAATTTTTGTTTAAAATTGCCCATATGCATCGAATGATCCATTCCACTATGATCCATTTCGTGATCCTCATGACCGTGCATTTCGTGATTCATCTGCTGATGATCACTCATCGAATGATTCATCTCGTGATGTTCATGTGCCGAATGATCCATTTCCATCGATTCATCCATTTGTTCTCGCTGTTTCATAGCAACTCACTCCCAATTCTTTTTAATCTTATTTTTAATAATCGTTCGCCTATAATTTTTTCTGGTTCAAGCTCAGCGAATTCAACAAGACGCTAACGGAGCTAAAAGCCATCGCACCGCCAGCAATAATTGGATTCAAAAAGCCAAAGGCCGCAAAAGGAATTCCAATCACGTTATAACAGAAGGCCCAGAATAGATTCTGTTTAATTTTTCGTAAGGTCAACTTAGATAAACGAATACTTTTTTCAACCGATACAAGATCGCTATTCATCAAAGTAATATCTGCTGTCTCCATTGCGATATCCGTCCCATTACCCATTGCAATCCCAATATCTGCTAAGGCCAAGGCTGGAGCATCATTGATTCCATCGCCTACCATACCAACGGATTCTCCCTTTGTCTGCAAGTCCTTCACAACTTGAGCCTTATCTTCAGGTAATACTTCTGCGACGATATCCGCAAACTGCAAACCAACCTGTTCACCAATGTAACGAGCGGTCTGGGGGTTGTCTCCTGTCAACATTTTCACTTTGATGCCTAGCGTGTGAAGTGCTTCGATTGCTGATTTAGAAGAAGCTTTAACTTGATCAGTCACGGAGATCATCGCTAAAAGATTGGCTTGATCGGTCAAGAACATCACCGTCTTACCTTCCTCTTCTAACGCTAGCACACGATCTTCTGCAAATGAAATATTTCGCTCCTTCAAGCCCCGTTTTGATCCGACAAAATAATGTTTGCCGTTGATACTTCCTGTCACCCCTTGTCCAGTCAAACTTTCAAATTGATCAACCGGTAAAATTTCAGTCTGGTCTTTGCCATATTGATAAATCGCTTTTGCAAGGGGATGCTCTGACTGCTGTTCCAAACTCGTCAGATACGCCAGGGCTCGCGGATCAAAAGCTTCAAAATCAGCTACCACCGGTTTCCCTTCAGTGATCGTACCCGTTTTATCTAAAACAACCGTCGTTAAATGGGCAATTTTTTCTAACGCGCCACCGCCTTTGATTAAAATGCCCGACTTCGCTCCCAAACCAGTGCCCACCATAATCGCTGTCGGCGTCGCTAAACCTAAGGCACAGGGGCAAGCGATCACTAAGACAGACACACTATGAACAATCGCCTGTTGCCAATCACCTGTAAACAGGCCTGTGGCCAGCAAGGTCAATAACGCGATGCCTAAAACAGTTGGGACAAATATTTTCGAGATTTTATCCGCAATTTGTTGGATCGGCGCTTTTTCACCTTGCGCATCCTCCACCATCCGAATAATCCGAGAAAGTACCGTCATACTACCAACTTGGGTAGCGGTAAATTGAATACTGCCGGTCGTATTGACCGTTCCGCCAAACACTTGATCTTCTACTTGTTTATCTACCGGCAGACTTTCACCGGTCAACATGCTTTCATCAATCGTCGTTTGACCAGCAAAAATCTTGCCATCCACAGGAATCTGTTCCCCAGGACGAACACGCAATAAATCTCCCACTTGAACTTTTTCAATTGGAACTTGCTGTTCTACCCCTGCAACGAGGATCGTCGCTGTTTTGGCTTGTAAACTCATTAACTGTTTGATTGCGTCGCTCGTTTTGGTTTTGGCTTTTTGCTCTAAATATTTCCCCAACAAGATCAACGTGATGATCATGCCACTACTTTCAAAATATAAATCAGAGTTATGGGGATTGAAAAAACCATTATAAACGCTTAGTAAAAACGCCGCAGATGTTCCCATCGCTACCAAAACATCCATATTAGGGGCCTTGGTTTTTAGGGCATGGTAGGCACCACGATAAAATCGCTGACCTATACCAAACTGAACAGGCGTGGCTAAAATCAACTGAACCAGTGGTCGATGTAGAAAATGTACCCAACCGGCGTGGCTACCTAAAAGCATCGCGATCATGGCGATCATTAAAGGAGCTGTTAAGAACGCACTCAAAATCAAATCACGTTTCATTCTTTTTAAGTAAGCGGCTTTTTCTTGTTGAATCTTTTGCTTGTGTTCCTCGTCAAACAGAATCGCCCCATACCCAATAGCTTCGACTCTTTGGATTACTTGCTCTGCACTAAGGGTGCGATCAAATTGGACGGTGGCTTTTTCAGTCGCTAAATTAACATTCGCCTCCAGTACACCATCGGTCGTTTTCAATTCTTTTTCCACTCGTGCCGAACAATTGGCGCAAGTCATACCAGTAATCGCAAATGTTTCTACGGTTGCGTCTGCCAATTAGATCACCTCAGTTTCATACCCTGCTTCAGTCACTGCTGCAGCGATTTTATCTGCTGAAACTTGTGCCTCGTCGAATTTCACCGTACCATTATTTTTCTTCAGATTGATTTTCACTTTATCAATCCCATCCAATTGATTGATCGCTTGCTCCACTTTTGCCACACAGTGGTTGCAGCTCATTCCGTTAATTGCAAATTGCTTTTTCATTTTTTTTGTCTCCATTCTTCTTCGTTTTATTTTTTATTGATGATGCTTGCATTCGCATTGACCAGGAATACAGTTACACTCAATTTTTTCTACCGTTTGCTTGTTTAGCAACTGCTCTTGAATCAATGCCACATCGGCAGCGGTCAATTCCGCTTCCGACACCAACTCGGCGATTGCTTCCCCGATTCGCTTCGCACAAATATGAGAAAATAAATTTTCCGTTGCGCTCTTGACTGTCTCACCTTCGCTAATCGCTGGATAATAAATATATTTTTTCCCCGCTTGCTCAGTGCGCACGGCTTCTTTTTTCACTAAACGCCCTAATAACGTTTTGATCGTCGCCGGTTTCCAGTCCATTGTCTGTCCTAAAATAGCAATAATTTCTTGTGCGGTAGTTGCCTTTTGTGTCCAGATCACTCGCATGACTTCCCATTCAGAATCACTGATCTTAATCGGCGTAATCGTCATAGACATACTCTCACCTCTTCCGTTTACAAATGTAATCTACTTTTTAAGTTTACATTTGTAATCTCAATTCGTCAACCATTATGTTGTTTCTTTTTTTAAAACGCAAAAAAAAGCTTTGCGACTATACGTCACAAAGCCTTACGGTTGTTTATTTTGTTCTCAAACACCGCATCGCATTCAACACAGCGAGCACTGTCACACCAACATCTGCAAAAACCGCGGCATACATTGTAGCAAAGCCCAACGCACCTAAGATCAAGACGATCACCTTTACGCCAATCGCAAAGACGATATTTTGTTTGACAATTTTCATTGTTTTACGAGCGATCCGAATCGCAACCGGAATTTTTTCCGGTTGGTCATCCATGATGACAACATCTGCTGCTTCAATAGCCGCATCTGATCCAAGGCCCCCCATGGCAATCCCGATATCCGCACGTGCTAAAACCGGTGCGTCATTCATCCCATCTCCGACAAAGGCGGTTTTTTGTTCCCGTTTCAATTCATCTTCTAAATGAATCACCTTATCTTCTGGCAATAATTCACTGTAGACTTGATCGATTCCAATTTTATTCCCAATTGCGTCAGCAATCCCACGATTATCTCCAGTCAGCATAACTGTCCTTTTGATACCTAACTGTTTCACTTCATCTAACGCTTCAACAACGTTACTCTTCAATTCATCCGCAATCACTAAATGTCCAATATAATTTCCATCCATCGTCACATACACAATCGTACCGATCTCATCGACTCCTTGAAAGGAACTATTTTCTTTAGCTAATAATTTTTCGTTTCCAACTAAAAATTGATGTCCTTCAATCACAACTGAAATGCCATAGCCAGCAATTTCTGTTAACTGACTAACTGGCAACAACGGTTGATCCACGTAGTTCACGATAGACTGAGCGATCGGATGACTTGAGCTTTGCTCTGCACTGGCAACATAACGTAGAAAATCATTTTGATTAATGGTAGTCTCAACCTTTTGAACTTCAAAAACACCTTTGGTAAAGGTTCCCGTTTTATCAAAAACTAAAGTTTCAACGTTTGCTAACGTTTCAATATAATTACTGCCTTTGATTAATACGCCCACTTTACTTGCTCCGCCGATTCCCCCAAAGAAGCTCAACGGTACAGAAATAACCAACGCACAAGGACAAGAAATCACTAGGAAGGTCAATGCACGATAGACCCAATCATAAAAGGGCTCACCGGTAACAAGCGGCGGAACTATTGCCAGCAGCGCTGCTAATCCCACAACGATAGGGGTGTAATAACGAGCAAAACTAGTGATAAAGTTTTCCGCTGGTGCTTTTTTACTGCTGGCGTTCTCAACTAAATCCAAAATTTTGCTAACCGTTGACTCACCAAATGTCGTCGTCACTTCCACCGTCAGTTGCCCACTTTGATTAATAAAACCACTCAAAATTTGTTCATCAGGATGAATGCTGCGGGGAACGGATTCCCCAGTTAGGGCGGATGTATCCAGCATCGAGTTTCCTTCTTTAACAATTCCATCTAAAGGAACTTTTTCACCTGGTTTGATTAAAATTTGATCGCCAACTTGGATCATTTCTGGTGCGACTTTCTTTACCTCACCATTTTGGATTAAATTCGCAGAGTCCGGTCGAATCGCCAATAACGAACTAATTGATTTTCTCGATTTTGCCACTGCATAATCTTGAAAAAATTCACCGACTTGGTAAAAGAGCATAACTGCCACCGCTTCTGGATATTCACCAATTGCGATCGCCCCAACCGTTGCTACAGCCATCAAGAAATTTTCATCAAAAATCTCACCATGAAAAATATTGGTAATAGCGGTCTTCAATACGTCATACCCGATCCACAAATACAAAACTAAGTAAGCAACGAGCTTCCAAGGCATTGCCGGTGTCACAATTGCTAATAAAGCTAATGCCAGGATAGCGACCACAATTTGAATGATTTTTCCTTTAGAGTCTTCTTCGACTTTTTCCGTTTGGACACTATTGACCTCGACGTCAGGTTCCAGCTTATAAACGACTTCCTTCACTTCTTCCGTCACGCGATCAATGTCCTTTTCAGGCGCAACGATTGTCAGTTTCGTACTGATAAAATCAACTTGTGCTTTTTCCACACCTTTGATTTGTTGAACGGAACGTTCGATCTTAGCTGCACAATTTGCGCAATCCAATCCATCTAACCGATATACTTTTTCCATGAGATTCCCTTCTCTCTATAATACATATGAATGTTTCTTCATATTTATTATATATGAACAACCATTCATATGTCAAGCAGAAAAGAAAGCTTTTTCAAAAAGAAAAGAGCTTGTGACAGAACGTGGAAGGCTTCAATTTATTTCCGAAAAAAACTACTTCTGAAACACCGTTTTATTCGACAAAAGGAGCTATGACAAGATTTTTGTCACAGCTCCTTTATTATTTATTCTTATGGATAAATCCGGTTTAACAAGCGTGGGAATGGAATGGCTTCCCGTACATGATCAATTCCTGAAATAAAGGTAATGGTCCGTTCCAAGCCTAAACCAAAGCCTGAATGAGGCACCGTTCCGTATTTACGCAAATCCAAATACCATGAATATTCTTCTTCGTTCAAACCAGCCTCACGAATTTGTTCTAACAGATAATCATAATCTGTCGCACGTTCTGAACCGCCGATAATTTCACCATAGCCTTCTGGTGCAATCAAATCCGCACAGATCACCACGTCTTCACGTGTTGGATGTGGTTTCATGTAGAATGGTTTGATAGCTTTTGGATAATTCAAAATGAAGACTGGACGATCAAAGGAATTCGCGATAAAGGTTTCATGTGGCGAACCAAAATCATCGCCCCATTCGATATCATCAAAATCATTTTTCTTCAATAAGTCAATCGCATCATCATACGTGATTCGTGGGAACGGTAATTTTGTATAATTTTTCAAAATTTCTTTGTCTCGACCTAACGTATCCAACGCGTAGTCACAATTGTCCAAGACACTTTGTACCAAGTACGCAACATATTGTTCTTGAACTTCTAGGCTATCTTCTTGATGCATGAAAGCCATTTCCGGTTCGATCATCCAAAACTCAATTAAATGACGACGAGTCTTCGATTTTTCAGCACGGAAGGTTGGGCCGAATGAGAATACTTTTCCTAAAGCCATCGCTGCGGCTTCCATGTATAACTGTCCGCTTTGTGATAAATAAGCTTTATGATCAAAATAATTCGTTTCAAATAAATCACTCGTACCTTCAGGAGCTGAACCCGTTAAGATCGGTGGATCAACTTTCACGAAACCATTATTATTGAAGAATTCGTATGTCGCACGAATCACCTCGTTACGAATCAACATGATTGCGTGTTGTTGTGATGAACGCAACCATAGATGACGATGGTCCATTAAAAAATCAACGCCGTGTTCTTTTGGTGTGATAGGATACTCATGACTTTCACCGATGACTTCAATTTCCTTCACGCCTAGCTCATAACCGAATTTCGAACGAGTATCTTCCCGAATTTCTCCTGTTACGATAACTGACGTTTCTTGTGTCAGCTCTTTTGCTAAATGGAAAACTTCTTCTGATACTTCGCTTTTTACTACAACTGCTTGAAAATAAGCTGTTCCATCACGTAATTGTAAAAAAGAAATTTTTCCGCTTGAGCGCTTATTCGCTACCCAAGCACCAATTTTTACTGTTTCGCCAACATGATTCTTGGCATCAATAATTTGAATCTGTTCCACAAATGTCTCTCCTAACTTATTTATCCCGAATGAAGTTTTTTTACTTTTTACTATTTTCAATAAAACGACGAATCCGTATAACCGCTTCTTCTAACTCTTCCATACTGGCAGAATAACTCATCCGCACACTGACAGGCGAACCAAATCCTTCACCAGTCACCAGCGCTACTTGTTCTTGCTCTAATAGATCGTTGACCCAAGTAGTCACGTTATCATACCCCCCCATATCCATCGCTTCCTTGATATTAGGAAATAGATAAAAGGCTCCCTGTGGTTTTGTTAATTTAAAGCCTGGCAGATCAGCCACCTTCGGATAAATGGTATTTAGCCGTTCCTCAAAAGCTTGCCGCATTTTTTCGACTGTCTCTTGTTCACCTGACAAAGCTTCGACCGCCGCAATTTGACTGACCGCTGTTGGGTTACTGGTTGATTGTGAAGCAATTGCTGTCATACCACTGATGATTTCAGCGTTACCGATCGCATAACCGATTCGCCAACCGGTCATGGAATAGGTTTTTGATACACCGTTAATGATCACTGTATGCTGAAAAATCTCGTCAGATAAAGAAGCAAGATGGGCCGCTTTGTTCCCATTATAAACAAGATGATCATAAATATCATCTGAAACAATCAATAAATCGTGACGAACAGCCCATTCACCTAGCGCTCGCAGTTCATCCTCTGAATAAATCATCCCAGTCGGATTTGAGGGGGAGTTGATAATGATCGCTTTGGTTTTTTCTGTACGAACTTCTTCCAAATTATCCACTGTGATCTTATAATCGTTGGCTTGTTCCCCATACACAAAGACTGGATTGCCTTGCGCTAACTTGACTTGTTCTCCGTAACTAACCCAATAAGGCACTGGAATGATTACTTCATCCCCAGCATCAAGAATGGTTTGGAACAACGTATACAAAGCAAATTTTGCACCGGTAGTCACGATAATATTTTTTGCTTCAACAGTCCGGTCATAATTTTTTTCAGTGAACTCAATGATCGCTGATTTTAATTCTGGTGTACCACCTGAGGCAGTGTAAAAGCTGACTTTCCCACTCTTGATCCCATCAATAGCCGCTTGCTCGATATTTTCCGGTGTAGTAAAATCAGGCTCTCCTACGGTCAAACTAATCACATCTAACCCTTTTGCTTTCAATTCTTTGGCTTTTGTCGTTGCTGCTAAAGTGACGGACGGTTCTAAGTTCGTTACACGCTGCGATAATTTCATAACCAATAACTCCCCTACCAAGATTTTTTAGAGCTTTTTGATGACTTTAATTGTCTTGCCGTCATTAAAGGTCAGCAAGTAATAATAAATCGCGCCTTGATCGTCTTTTGCAGTGATTTCCCAAGCCGTCTTGTCGCGATAGATACCAAGAGTTGCTTTTTCAACGGTGACATCGGGATAATTCGTTTTAACAGTTGCTTCTGCTTGCTCCTCAGTCAGTCCATCCTTCTGAGCAAGGACACGCACTTTGTCTCCCGATTTCGGAATGATCACAATGATTTCTTCCTGTGATTTGTTTTTTCCTACGACCGTAAAATAAGTCTGCTCGCGATTGAACCAGTAAAACTGATCCACCGTTTCAAGATCTGCATATTTTTCCGCCATTTGGATCGCTTCTCTTTTCGCCTGTTGCATTGGCCGGTTTGAACGAATGAAAATCATAGATCCGGCAACAAGGATGATCAATAAAAAGGCCACGATTCCTAACAGCCAACGGTTAAGTTTATTCTGTTTTGCACTATTCGTATCCAAAATCATACTCCTTCCAGACAAGCTACATTATACCAAAAGAACAACTATCCCTCATTAATTCTCTTCACTTTTCTCAGAAATTAAGAATTGAGTCGTTTCCGTCAAAATTTCTTCTAGCGGTAGCTGTTTGATTGGCAATTCTTTCGGCAACGCCTTTCGTAATCGTTCGCCGTAGCTAGCTGAAACAAAGCGTTGATCCAATAAGAGCATCACGCCCTTATCTGTTTCAGAACGAATCAAACGACCTAATGCCTGTCTTAGACGCAATGCCGCATGAGGGACTGCTTCTTGGAAAAAGGGATTGATTCCCTCAGCCTCTAGGAAACTGTTTCGAGCACGAACTTGAATACGTTGCGGATTTTCAAAGGGCAGTCGGGTTACAATCAAGAGCTGCAAGATCTCTCCAGGTAAATCGATCCCTTCCCAAAAGCTGTCCGCCCCTAGCAGCACCGCATCTTTTGAAAGTAAAAATCGTTTCAGCAACTTCTCACGACTCCCGCCGATTCCTTGTGCTAAGACTTCTCGTCCTTCATGCAACAACGGCATCTTCAATCGCTGATGCACGCGATTCAAAATATCATGAGAAGTAAATAAAACTAGAATCGGTCGTTGCTGATGAACCGTCATTTTATGGACCACATCGGCAACATATTGGGCATATTGATCTGGTGAAGACGTTTGAATACTAATGTTTTCTGTTGGTAAATAAAGTCGCGCTTGTTGTTCATAATCGTAGGGACTACTGATGATTTTCAACGCCGCTTCAGGAATTCCCCAGCGTTTTGCAAAATAATGGCGATCACCACCAATTTTTAACGTTCCGCCGAGATACAAAATCTGTTTGTAACGAGGATACCAGCTTGTTTGATTTAATTGCGAAGCTTCCAAGTCTTGTACGTGAAGCGTCTTACGTTTGACATTGAACCAATGAATATAACGAGGCTCCCACTGTTCACTGAAAAGTTCGAAAGCCAGCTGCTGTTGGGCTAAGCTATCCAATAATGTTTGTAGATCACTCCACTGAGCCTGTTCGGAAATGCTAAAGGTCTCTTGATAGCGCAGATAATAACTTTTCAACTGCTCGCCAAGTGTTACTGCGTCTTGATAAAGCAAACTTACCCGCTGCAAGACTTGTTCACTCGCTAAAGATAATTGATCAATCATTTCCTTAGTAATCAAGCGCTCGTCATTCGTTGGAAACTCCTCTTTAAATAGCTGATAAAGATCGGTCAGCTCTTCATTCAATTCCTGCAACACATCCTGAAAAACTTCTAACGAATGTTGGGTCTGCTGATCTTTTTTAACTAAGGCTCGCCAAGCTTGAAAGACTTTATTTTCCAGCAAATGACTGAACCCCTTTTGGATCGCCAAAATATTTAATTGATGCGTGCTGACCTTTTCCAAAACTCGATTTAAATGATGGGCCTCATCAATAATCAAATAGGGACTGGCCGGCAGCTGTGGACTTTTCCGCTGATTTTCTTGAGCTAAAAAGGAATGATTCGTAATAATCACATTGCTTTGTGCCAATTTTTTCTGACGATGGTGAATAAAATCAACCTCGTAAAAAGGACTATTAGGATTTAACGTTGTTGGGCCCAGATGAGCCACCTCTTGCCAAAAAGGATGCTTCAAGTTCGTCATATTTAGCTCGTCAAAATCCCCCGTCTCTGTCTGAGTCAACCAAACTAGCAAAGCCATTTGGTAAAAGGTATATTGTTTTTGCTGAGATTTGTTTTGGAAGCTCTGATAAAAACGATCAAGGTCGAGATAGTGGCGACTGCTTTTCATCACTACCGCTTGCAAAGGCTGATCCAATAAGCGATTGATCAGCGGCAGATCGTGATTCACAATCTGTTCCTGCAACAATAAAGAGACGGTGCTAATCACTAACGGATTTTCCGGTGTTGCCACATAACTCATAGGCAATAGATAGCCTAAGGTTTTCCCGATACCCGTCGCGGCTTCGACTAAAATATTTTTGTCCTCTTTCTTATTAAAAAAGTCATAGACTAAATTCATCAAGCGCGCCTGTTCCTTACGAAAATCCAGCTCCTTTTGATACACCTTTTCTTTGGCTTTACGAGAGCGAGGATAAGCTTTGGTGCCAAAATAATTTTCAGAAAAAAGCGGTACGCTCTTTTTTTTCAGTGCGAAGCCATGAACGATCACCAGCTCTTTTGCCAACGGCTTGCGTTGTTCTTGCAGCTCAATCAAACAATCGACTAGATAGTTTTTCGTCTGAAAAGCCATCTGATCAGCAGTCGCTACAATCTTCTCTAGCGTGATAATCGGTAATTTTTTTATTTGAATTTCCAAATGCAACAGTAACTGTGCCGTTACATCAGCATCACTATCTGCTTGATGAGGATTTTCATGGACTAGCTGCAATTCCTCTGCTAAATCTCTTAAGCGGAAGCTTGGAGAGGTCGGCATGAACACTTGCGCCAATTCAACGGTATCGATGCCGTCAATCGTTAACGGCGGCATTCCACAACGTTCAAGTTCATTACTTAAAAATGGATAATCGAAATAAATATTATGGGCGACAAAAACAGTCCCCTCCAATAAATTACTAATCGTTTCGGCGACATCTTCGAAATAAGGGGCTTTACGAATCCGCTGATTCGTGATCCCTGTTAGGGTTTGGATTTGATTTGGAATCGTTTGATCGGGATTGATATCCGTTGAAAAATGCGCAACGATCTCACTATCTTCAATCAGTGCACAACCAAATTGAATAATCCGATCCGACTTTGGATCTGTCCCAGTCGTTTCAATGTCTACAACTGCATATCTTTTTTTCATGACAGCCTCCTTCCTATGGAATTATAGCGGATTCTACTATTTTTTAACAGAGCCGTCCTCTTAAGTCTTTCGAAAGCCGACTATTTTTTCAAAAATAAAAAAGACCTAGCAAAAAAATTCTGCTAAGTCTATCCTATGATTAAAAAAAAACGAGTACCGAAGCACTCGTTTGAAAAAACTAATTAAGCTTTGTTTACGTTTGTTGCTTGAGGTCCACGTTGGCCATCTTCAACATCGAAAGTCACTGCTTGACCTTCTTCTAAAGTTTTGAAGCCGTCGCCTTGGATTGCTGAGAAATGTACGAATACGTCGTTTCCGTTTTCAGCAGTGATAAATCCGTAACCTTTTTCTGAGTTAAACCATTTTACTGTACCTTGTTCCATGTTAAACATCCTCCTAGGATAAAAATTAATTTTGTAATTACTTGAATGGTGAAATAGGAAAGATGTCGTCTGAAACAAACTTGCCAATATTACCGTACAAAAACTACAATTAGAAGTATAACACAGAAAAAGCGATAACACTAGATTATCGCTTAAAAAGTTTTTTCTTAATCTATTTGAAACATTAAAGCGCTAATAGCGCAAAACTGCCAATAAACTTTTTTCATCCGGGGCATCTTTTTGGTCTAGAACAAAGACCTGTCCACCATTTTTGATAACGTCATCAGCAATTTCATTCAATACTTGACGACGGTCATATTCCACATCTGGGTCTTCACCAAAGCCATCAACTAAATTGGAAGTAGCGATAAAGAGATGAGAAATTTTCCCTTCTTTTGCTGCTGGCACAATATCGACCAATTGATCATTAAATTTCTTATCCGTTAATTTTTGATAACTTTGTGTTTCCGCCGCAGCCAACTCATCAGCAATTTTTTGACTTTCCTTTTTCACATCGTTCACATTCGATTGAGCCGGTGAACCAGTAATGGCTGCTTTATCTGAGTAATATGGATTTTTAGCCACCTTTTTAAACTGTGTTTGATTTTCCGGTAAAGCAAATAGATAAATGGGGAACTGCTCTGGATTATCCAGCTCTTTCAAGTAATTATCCACCGCTTGGTAGTAATTGATCCAGTCGATCTCCACCTCTTCATCTTTGGTATTAATCCCATGGAAACTGCCGGTTTCACCGCCGCGAGCAGACACGTTCAGATTTCCACCGGTTAATTCATCGCCTAAAGCCGTTACGATATCTTTAGGTGCATCATCAGGAAGCTCGACTACTTTAACCTCCTTATTACGAACACAATAAAGTTTCATAGAATCTCGATTCAAGGCCATTAAATAGTAAGAATAATTGAACTGGGCATTTTTGATGATCGCCAATAAATAAGGCAGATCACTGACATAATATTGATTATCCACTCCGATGCTTAACCGGTGAATATAGGTTTCCCCCGCTGTCAAAATGACTGCGACACCTTTTGTTCCACTACGCCAAAAATCACCGTCCGCTAAGAGTTGATCGATCTTTTCTTGGAATGGTTCAAAGCTATGATCAGTGTATTTTTTCTCGAAGCGTTTCTTCGCTTCTTTAGCAAAGTTTTTAAACATGATTTGATCTTTTTCCACATCTTGATGCGCGTGATGCGTATTTAACATAAACGTGATAAACGGTCCCGTTGCTTCTTCTGAAGTCAATTCAGCTAGTAACTTTTTACTGATATTTGCCATAAATGTACCCTCCTATTTAAGTCTTCCAAATCAAGTGTACCATAGCCAGCAATTTCCTTAAAACGAAATGCAACCGTTACATTATGTAAAAATATCGAAAAATTCCACAGAAATTTGCATAAGTTTTTTCTAATACATTTCTTAGCGATTAACAAACGGCTATTCATGAATTCATCGTAGCAGTCGATTATTATATGAATATACCAATTATCCCGAATTGGTTTTTTCATACTTACTCCTACCAAGAGTAAATAACAACCTTCATTTCCACCATAGTGACGGCTATGGTGGTTTTTTTACGCCTTCCATTTCGCGTCCAATGCTCTTAGTGATGTCGTATGCATATGAAAATAAATCATTTATCTAGGCTTCGAAATTATTTTTTTAACAGGAGCTAGCTATCAGCCAAGCATTTCTCAATTACTCAAAGTTGGAAGGATACTATAAAGAGTGGAGCTAGCTCCAAATTTTTCTGGACTCTTAAAAATTCTGAGTTAGTAAAAAAGAACCGTTCCGAAATGCATCGGTACGGCTCTTCGTTTACATTTTATTTCCTTATTGAAGTGCGGCTTTTCCAGATTCTCGTGTACGAATGCGGATCACCTCTTCAATCGGATAAACAAATATTTTTCCCGTACCGCATTCGTCAGATTGACAAGTATCTAAGATTAAACCAATCACTTGCTCCACATCTTCATCCGCTAAAATAAAACTGACCGAAACTTTTGGCAACAAGGTCGTAATAACTTCTTGTCCTCGGACATGAGTCTTTTGTCCTTTTTGCAATCCACAGCCTAAAACTTGGCTAACAGTCATCCCGTTTACTTCCACCTCATGATCAATCGCTGCCTTGAGTATTTCTAACTTTTCCTGCCTGATAATTGCTTCAACTTTTTTCATTGTACCTTGCAAACTCCCTTCAAAATGATATTTCTAGAAACACTCTCGCTTCCTTTCTCTAATTAAGAATCCATCCCCATAAATGTTGGATAGGCATTCTCAGCATGTTCAATTTGATCCAACCCCAGCGCTTCTTCTTGTTGCGACACTCGAATCGGCATAAAGACTCTAATCAAAGAAATAATCAAATAGCTGGCCACTCCAGCAAACATTAACGTAAATAGAACACTCTCGATCTGTGCGATGAACAAATGGGGCTGGCCGTAAATGAGTCCTGTTTTCCCACCTACTGACGGATCAGCAAAAATTCCCGTGGCAATTCCACCAAAAATTCCACCAACACCGTGACAACCAAAGGCATCCAATGCATCATCAAAACCTAGTTTTTGTTTGATTACAGCAATAAACAAATAGCAGAAGGGACTGACCAGAGCCCCAATCAAGAAGCTTGCGCCAATCGAAACAAAACCGGCACCAGGAGTGATGGCAACTAGACCTACAACAGCACCCGTACAGGCTCCAACTACTGTTGGCTTACCATTTAACAATTTTTCAATCAACATCCATGAAAGCATAGCACAAGCAGCGGCTGTGTTCGTCGTTATCGACGCGTGAATCGCTAAACCGTTGGCCGCTAATGCGGACCCTCCATTAAATCCAAACCAGCCAAACCATAACAAGCCGGTTCCTAATACAACAAAAGGCACGTTATGAGGACGATAATCTCCTAAATGATATTCTCGCCGGCGGCCTAATACGATCGCTAAGACCAAGCCAGATATCCCTGAACTAATATGGACAACATTTCCGCCCGCAAAATCAACCGAACCGATTTTATCAAGGAAGCCGCCACCCCAAACCATGTGCGCCATTGGGAAATACACTACCACTAGCCAAATTGCGATGAATAAGAAAATCGCTGAAAAGCGCATCCGACCTGCAACTGATCCGGTCAAAATTGCGGTCGTTATCAAAGCAAACATCATTTGAAAGAAGGCAAACAGACCTTCAGGAATACCCTCGCCTTTTGTCATGGAAACACCGTGAAAAAAAAGTTTGTCAAAATTCCCGAAAAAGTCGCCATGACCGCTAAAGGATAACGAATAGCCAATCGCCACCCACAGAACCGAGGCCAATCCCATCGTACAGATGACCATCATCATCGTGTTCAAAATATTTTTTCTACGCTCCAGTCCGCCATAAAAAAAGGCCAGTGCCGGGGTCATGAGAAAAACCAATCCAGAACAAATCAAAATAAATGCAATATTCGCTGCCATCAAACCACTCCATTCTTTTTATGTTAAGTATTCTAACATCGTTTTCTCAGATTAAAAGTGTTTTTACCCATTTTTTTCATCTTTTTCTAATTTAATTACTTTTTGTGTCAGAAATAGTAACATAAAAAGAGTAGGAGGATTCTCCTACTCTTATAAGTCGTGGTATTCTTTGTAAACTTCTTGTTTTTTCAAATTGTGCCTTTTGGCAACCGTTTTAATAGCTTCCTTTGAAGGCTGACCTGCTACAATCAACGCTTCTACCTGTTCCTTAAGTGTTCCTTCGAAAACTTCATCTGTTTCCTCCGCTTCATCAGCACCAGCCACTAAGAGACAGCATTCACCTTTTAAAGAATGATCTTCTAAATAAGTTAATAATTCTTCGGTAGTGCCTCGTAAATATTCTTCGTAAAGCTTCGTCAACTCTCGACAAATCACGACTTCACGGTTTCCCCAAACACCATTCATATTTTTCAAGGTTTCTTTCACCCGATGAGGCGATTCATAAAAAATCAAAGTCGCGGTTTGTTTCTTTAATTCCTCCAACTCTTTTTTCTGTGCACTCCTCTTTCGTTGTAAAAACCCGTAAAAATAAAAAGGCTGCGGCAATAAACCGGAAGCGATCAAAGCAGTCATCCCAGCAGTTGCTCCAGGCAACGCAATCACAGGAATGTCCTCATTAATACAAGCGACGACTAATTCATGACCTGGGTCGCTGATTGAGGGCATTCCGGCATCACTGACTTGCGCAATACTTTGACCACCTTTTAAAAAGCGAATCAACTCTGGGATACGTTCATTATAATTATGTTCATGGAGACTTTTTTGTGGCACCTTTATCTCAAAGTGATTCAATAATTTTTGGGTATTTCGTGTATCCTCACTAGCGATCAAATCCACTTCCTGCAGCGTCTTGACTGCTCGAAAGGTCATATCTTCTAAATTTCCGATTGGCGTCGGTACTAAATAGAGCACCCCAGCAGCTTCAGCAAAACTCTTTTGACTTTTCACGACTTTCCTTCTTTCTAATTAGCGATTCAACCTGCGATCCCAAGAGTAGAACTCCTGAAAAGCAATCATCAAACTACTAAAAAACCGGAACAATTCGTCCCGGTTCGCTTATTTTTGTTTACTTTCGCGATAGATGACATCCAAACAAAAGGCACAAGGTTCATCTTGCTCCCGTCTTGAGCCATAAAGCAAATTGCAGACGTGAAACCCGTCTTCGTATATTTTTTCAAGATTCAACCGAGATTCAGATAATTCCTGACGTTCATCAAAGACAGGAGATTTCTTTTCATCGATTTGTCGAATACGTTCCCGCAATCGTTCGTTTTCCATCTCTAAGGTCGCATTCTTCTCTACTAGCTCTAATAATGTCTCTTTCATCGAAACAAGATCCGTGAGATTTTTTTGCATCTCATGTTCTAATTGATTTAAGCCATCATATAGCGAACGTCGATCCATCATGCTTGTTCACCTGCTTCAACTAACTCTTGATAATCAAAATCTACAGTGGCATCACGGCCGAACAGGCGCACTTTCACCACTTTGCTTAACAAATTCAAACCGATCACTTTTCCCCGACCTTCGGGTGTATTGATTTCTTTGCCATAATCAGGCATAGCTTTTTTAGCAGCTTCATATTCGCCATTCTCATATTTCAAGCAACACATCAAACGACCACACAAACCCGAAATTTTTGTTGGGTTCAAGGATAGTCCTTGATCTTTTGCCATCTTGATAGACACTGGGATAAAATCGCCTAAAAAAGTCGAACAACACAGCGGTCTGCCACAAGGACCAATTCCACCCAAGATTTTCGCTTCATCCCGCACACCAATCTGACGTAATTCGATCCGTGTCCGAAAAACACCGGCTAAATCTTTCACTAATTCACGAAAATCAATCCGGCCATCCGCCGTAAAATAGAAAACCATTTTGCTACGATCAAACGTATATTCAACTTGAATTAGCTTCATATCCAGTTCGTGTTCCCGAATCTTTTCTTTAGCCGTTTTAAAGGCTGTTGCTGCATCCGCTTCGTTTTGAGCCACTTTTCTTAATTCTTTTTCAGAGGCTTTATGCAAAATTGTTTTTAACTCATATGATAAATCATTTTTAGCAATCTCGATTTTTGGAATCGCCACTGTCGCAATCTGGTGCGCCTGTTGTGACTCAACCAAGACTTTATCATTATAGTAGTATTCTTTGTTCCCGGGCGCATAATAATAAATATGTCCTGCGTCACGAAACCGAACACCTACAACTTCAACCATGGTTTTCCCTACTCTCTGTTAAATAACGCTATGCAAAAACAGTGTGCAACGTTATTTGTTCTGCGATATTTTGAAATGAGACGTTTGCTTCTAATTTTTGACTGGCAGCTAAAACTTCAGCTAACAAGTTATTGGCTTTCACTACGCTTGTTTGCTGGTTTTTCAAGTCTCGATCCCGTTTTTCCTTGACAAAATAAGCCAGCAGTTCAAAACAAAATTGCTGCTGCATTTTATCTTTAAAGGTCTTTACGAGCTTCTTCTGCACATAAATAAAAGCTTGCGGGTCATTTTTTTCGAGATAATTAAACCATTGAATAACGCTATCTCTAGCTTCATTAAACCATTCATCTTTTGAGATTTCAACAGCTTTTCCATAACTATTTGTTAAATTTGCTAATAGTTGTGCGGTTTTGGTTGGGATTTGATCAGCTTCTAAGCGTGCTTGGAGATGTTCCTTTGATAATGCTTGAAAATGGATGATCTGACAACGAGAACGAATCGTAGGTAATATTTTTCCTAACGATTGCGTTTCTAAAATAATCATAAAATTCGCTGGCGGCTCTTCAAGAAATTTCAGCAAACTGTTTGCTGAATTGAGATTCATTTTTTCTGCTTGATGGATGATTACAACCTTTTTTGCAGACTCAAAACCACTCTTTGCTAATTCGCTTTGCAACGCGCGAATTTGATCCACCTTGATTGACTGTCCGTCTGGTTCGATTTCAACGACATCGGGGTGATCCTTACTATTTATTCGCAGACAATTATTGCACTTTTCACAGGGCATCCCAGCTTGTAAGTTCAAACAAAAAAGATGTTTCACAAACCACAGTGCCAATTCAGCTTTGCCAGTCCCTTGATCGCCTTCAAAAAGATAAGCATGAGCCATACGCCCATGCTCAAAACTGTTTTGTAATTGGCGAAAAACGATCGGTTGAATGGTCTCGAGTCTTTTCGCTTCTTCCATCATTAATACTGCTGGAAGCCTTCAACTGGTAAGACAAAGACTGTCGCACCACCGACTTCAACTTCAACTGGATAAGGAACTTGCCCGTCTAAAGAAATATCAAGGGTCACAGGCGTAGTAACATATTGTGTCCGCGCTTGACACGTTTCTTTAATCAATGCTAATGCATCGTCTACCCGTTCGTCTTCGATCCCAATAATGAAGGTGCTGTTGCCAGCCTTCAAAAAGCCACCGGTAGAAGAGAGCTTCGTTGCTCGAATATTGGCATCAATAAATTCATTGGCTAAGCGGTTAGAATCTTTGTCTTGGACAATCGCTAAAATAAGTTTCATCTCTTTTACACCTCTCGTGATTGAAAATACTCTGGAAAACAGGTCAACAATTCGTAGAAGCAATCTTCTACAACTTCATCAAGACGCTTTCTAGCATCAATTTTTACGATTCGATCAGCATTTGCTTCTGCAAGTTTTAAGTAAGCATGTCGAACCCTTTGATGAAATTGTAACCCTTCGGAGTCCAAACGGTCAATTTGATTGGTTCGGTTCTTCATAATTCGTTGCAGACCTGTATCTGAATCGACATCTAAATACAAAGTAATATCTGGAATGGTTCCTTCAGTAGCAAACTCATTGATTTTTAACACCTCATCCATCCCAATACCTCTGCCCGCTCCCTGATAAGCTAAAGAGCTATCTACAAAACGGTCACACAAAACAATTTTCCCAGCATCTAAAGCTGGCCAAATTTTCTCAACCAGATGTTGACGACGAGCCGCTGCATAAAGCAATGCCTCAGTTCGATCATCCATCTGATCGTTGATTGGATCAAGGATCACGTGGCGAATTTTCTCTGCGATTGGAATACCACCTGGCTCTCTTGTTTTAACAATTTGTTTTGCCGCTGTTGCTTGTAATCTCGGATACAGTTCTTCGATTACACTGGTTTTGCCAGCTCCGTCTGGTCCTTCAATCGTAATAAATAGTCCCTTCACGTTCCTTGTCCCCCAAAATAATGATCTTCTCTATCTTCTATTTTCAAAAAAAAACCGTGAAAAAATTAAAGTTCACGGCGTCCTTCGACTGCTTTCAGCAAAGTAATCTCATCAGCATATTCAATATCACTGCCAACGGACAATCCATGGGCTAAGCGGGTCACTTTAATACCAGCTGGTTTGATCAAGCGCGACAAATACATCGCCGTAGCTTCTCCTTCAGTCGTCGCATTGGTAGCGATAATAACTTCTTTCACTTCATCATCATGCAGCCGTTTGATTAACGGTGCAATATTAATATCTTCCGGTCCGGTTCCTTCCATGGGTGACAACACTCCGTGGAGAACGTGATAAAGTCCGTGGTACTCACGAACCTTTTCCATCGACATGACATCTTTGGGTTCCTCCACTACTAAGATCGTACTACGATCACGAGTCGTATCTGAGCATATCTCACAAGGATCCTCTTCCGTGATATTACCACAGATGCTGCAAAAGCGCAGGTCACGCTTGACACTGATCAATGAACGGGCGAACTCATTAACGGATTCGTCCTTCATATCAATCGTGAAAAAAGCCAAACGAGTCGCAGTTTTTTGTCCGATCCCAGGAAGCTTCATATAGCTTTCAATCAGTTTCGCAATTGGTTCTGGATAGTGCATTGTGTTCTTCCTTTCTGATCAAAGTCGCTTACATTCCAGGAAGTCCCTTTGTATATTTACCCATCGTTTGATCGGTCTCGGTAGTAATTTTTTTAATCGCATCATTTACTGCTAACACAATCATATCTTGTAGCATTTCTGGATCTTCTGGATCAATCAGCTCAGGATTGATGGCCATTGTTTTCATTGTTTTATCTCCAGTGAAGGTCACTGTAACTAGATCATTGGTCGAGCTACCAGTGAATTCTTTAGCATTTAATTCATCTTGAGCCTTCACCATTTCTTTTTGCATCTTCTGCATTTGTTTCATCATACCTTGCATATTTCCCATTCCGCGCATCATTTTATTATTCGCTCCTTTAAGATTCTATCTTCTACTTTAATCTTCTTTAATTGTAACGAGATCACCAAACAAACTTTTCGCTTGTTCAACGACTTCATTGGTTTCTTTTGGCAATAAACTGATTTTTTCCTCTGAGTCACTCGCTTCCATCTCGATTGGACGGTCGTGATGTTGACTGAGAAAGGCTTGCCGTAAACGAGGCCAGCTTTCCCGAGTGATAAAGACAAACTCAGGGGTATAATTTTTGATCATCATGCTTAAACTGTTTTGTAAATTCAAGCGCAGCTCGTCATTACTGTCTGCTCGCTGACAAACGATCTCATAGTCAAAGGCGACTAACAATAATGAAGGTCCGGCCGCCATTGGTTCACTGGCTTTTAACATCGCTCGCTGGGTTACCGGCAAAGCCATCAGCAAATCTTCCCATACATTTTTGACGTTAAGCAGATGATCCTTTGTCGCTTCACTTAATACTTGGTAGACCCGTTCAGTCGGCACACGATAACTATTAGCACTTTTCTTCGGTGCGGCCGCTTTACGTTCTTCTTTTTCAACTGTTGGATTGGCTTTTAATTGCTGCAACTCTTTCTGCACTTGTTGTAGTTGCGTTTTTAAAGCCGTCAGCTCTGCTTGATCCACTGGATTTGTTGCTGGACTTACTTGAACATTCGCCGCGTTTGCTGCCGCAGTTTGCGGTGTTGCCAATTTTACCGTCGCAACTTCTAAATAAACATTCGCATGGTTAGTAAAGCGAATCTCATTTTGCGTATCACTTAAAATCTTGATCATCGAATACAAGCGCTCCGAAGCCGTTGTTTCAGCTAATTGCTTGAACGGATCGGTCAAATAGGCCGCGCGACTTTCCAAAAGTTTTGGGGCTTGCTGATACATCAATAAATCACGGCAGTACAATAATAAATCTTCTGTTAGACGGCGCGCTTCTTTTCCTTCCGCCAGAATATTTTCCAATACCTCTAACGCACTGCTGACATCTTGTTGTAAGCAAGCTCCGATGAAGCGGTCCATCATTTCAGTCGTTAAGCTGCCAGTCACGGCTAAGGCATCGGCTAACGTAATCGTCTCATTACTAAAAGAAATGGCTTGATCCAAAATACTCAACGCATCCCGCATCCCGCCTTCTGCCGCCCGCGCAATAACCGACAGTGCCTGTTCTTCATAAGGCTGATTGCTTTGCTCTAAAATGTAAGCCATTCGGCCAATGATCGCTGAGACACCAATCCGTTTGAAGTCAAACCGCTGTGTCCGCGAAATGATCGTCGCCGGTATCTTATGAGGCTCCGTTGTTGCTAAGACGAAGATCACATGCTCTTTCGGCTCTTCTAACGTTTTTAACAACGCATTGAAGGCGCCCGTCGACAACATATGCACTTCATCGATGATATACACTTTATATTTTGCCGCTGTCGGCGCGTAGTTTGCCCGGTCACGGATAAAACGGATCTCTTCCACACCATTGTTGCTGGCGGCATCGATCTCAATGACATCTTCCTGCCGTCCTTCAGTAATCGAACGGCACATTTCACACTCGTTGCAAGGTTCCCCATCGACACTATTGGGACAATTGATGGCTTTGGCAAAAATTTTTGCCGCACTCGTCTTGCCTGTACCGCGGGGGCCGGTAAATAAATAGGCGTGAGAAGTTTTCTGTTGTTGGATCGCATTTTTTAACGTTTTAGTAATCGCTTCTTGACCCACTAAGTCATCGAAACGCTGTGAACGCCAAACGCGGTAAAGTGCTTGATACGCCATATTTTCCCTCTTTTCTTACAAAATCACTGCTTTTCATTATACGTGATTTTGGACAAAAAAACTATAAAAACCAATTTTATCTAGCAATTGTTTAGGCTCTTTTAATTTGTCAGAGGGCTTCAATTCTATTTCAAAAAAAGCCTATGGTATAATAAAAAAAACGTTTAATGGAGGGATTTTGATGGGACTATTTAAAGCAGCAACTAGCAGTATCGGCGGTGGAATGGCAGATCAATGGCTAGAGGTCATTGAACCTGCCGACATGGGTCAGACAACTGTCATGTCAAAGGGCGTTGCCGTACGTAAAGATGATAAGCGCGGTAGCAATAAAAAGGGCACCCAGGATGTTATCACCGACGGCTCTGTGATCCATGTCTATCCAAATATGATGATGCTCCTAGTAGACGGCGGAAAAATTATTGACTATACCGCTGAAGAAGGCTACTACACCGTAGAAAATAATTCTGCACCTTCAATGTTCAACGGCTCATTAAAGGATGCTGTGGCCGAAACCTTCAGCCGTTTCAAGTTTGGTGGTGTTACTCCGCAAAAACAACAAGTCTTCTATATTAATTTACAAGAAATCAAAGGAATCAAATTTGGTACCAGTACTCCGTTGAATTATTTCGATAATTTTTATAATGCGGAGTTATTCTTACGGGCACATGGAACATATTCAATCAAAATTACCGACCCGATTCTATTTTTCGCCAACGCGATTCCTCGGAATATGGATCAAGTAGATATCAGCGACATCAATGAACAATACTTGCAAGAATTTTTGACTGGCTTACAAGCTTCTATCAATCAAATGTCCGCCGATGGTCAACGAATTTCTTACGTACCATCAAAAAGCTTAGAGCTAAGTAAATACTTGGCGGATGCCTTGGATGATAGTTGGAGAGAACTACGTGGAATGGAAATTGTTTCAGTAGCCGTTGCCAGCATCTCTTACACGGACGATTCAACCAAGTTAATCAATATGCGCAATGAAGGCGCAATGCTAGGTGATGCAAGCGTCCGAGAAGGCTATGTGCAAGGCTCTGTCGCTCGTGGCATGGAAGCGGCTGGAAAAAACGACGCAGGAGCAACGACTGGTTTCTTCGGTATGGGAATGGGCATGAATGCTGGCGGCGATTTTTTGAACCAAGCTTCGCAAAGTAATAACCAACAGATTCAGCAAAATCAACAAGCTCAACAAAAATCAGCAGATGATCAGTGGACTTGCCCAAAATGCGGCACGGAAAATACCGGTAAATTCTGTAGTAATTGCGGCGAACCAAAGCCCGCCCCCACAACAAGCGCAAAAATCCAAATGAAATGCAGCGAATGTGGTGAAGTCGTCGATTTAAGTAGCGGCGTTCCAAAATTCTGTCCTCACTGTGGCAAACCTTTTAAAGGAATTCCACTAGAGTAACGATAATCAGCATATCGTTCTGCTTTTCACAGTACCTATTAGTAAAAAAGTTAGATCTGGTATTTGATCTAAAAAACAGTTTAGCGGAATGATATACGTGACAAAAATCAAGCCCATCTTTCGCTTTTTGAAAAATGAATTCATTAATACGAATTAGGATGCCAGTTCCTCTCTTCACAGTTTGCTTGGCTAAAAAAGATTTTAATGGTCAAAGAAGTAGCTGCGTGTGACGCATAGAGGAATGATATACGGCTTGAGAATCAAACTCATTTTTCAACTTTTTGAAAAATGAATTCATTAATACGAATTAGGATGCCAGTTCCTCTCTTCACAGTTTGCTTGGCTAAAAAAGATTTTTAATAGTCAAAGAAGAAGCTGCGTGTGACGCATAGAGGAATGATATACGGCTTGAGAATCAAACTCATTTTTCAACTTTTTGAAAAATGAATTCATTAATACGAATTAGGAGGACCTGCAATGGCAGATGTAGTAACTCATCATTGCCCCAACTGTGGTGGACCTTTGACGTTTAATCCAAGTGATCAAAAATTTCACTGCGATTATTGCTTAAGTATTTTTACCGTGGAAGACATCGAAAAATTTGAAGCTAAAGAGCAGGTGACGACTAAAGAGGACACGGCGGCTACCGCGAACCCAACAGACACGGTTTCCGGCGAGATGGATTTATTTCTCTGCCCCAGCTGTGGCGCCCAAATCGTCACGGATCATACGACTGCTGCAACCTATTGTTATTTTTGCCATAACCCCGTCGTGTTATCTGGACGATTGACCGGCGAATTTTTACCTAATAAGGTCTTGCCTTTTACCATTGATCGCGAAAAAGCCGTGGCTGATTTCTTGAATTGGGCACGTAAAAAACGTTTTGTTCCGAAAGATTTTTTCAATGAAGCACAGATTGAAAAAATGACTGGTGTTTATTTTCCTTATTGGGTAGTAGATGCTGAGACAATTGGGAGCTTAGCCGGCAAGGGAACCTCGTTAAGAGTCTGGATCGTTGGCGAATTAGAATATACGGAAACTAAAGTTTATCAAATTTTTCGTAAAGGAAAAGCTTCTATCAAGCACCTGACGAAAAATGCACTGACGAAAAATATTCAGCAAAAAATGGTGGAAGGTGTCCAACCTTTTTCCATTGATCAAGCGGTGGATTTTCATACTGAATATTTATCTGGTTTCCAAGCAGAGAAGCGCGATATCGAAATCAAAGACTTAGCGCAGCAGATCGACCACGAATTAGATGAATACACGAAAGATTTATTGCAAGACACGATTTCCGGTTACACGACCTTCACGCCTGGCAATCAATCGACTCAGGTACAAAAACAGGACAATCATTATATGCTCTTGCCTGTTTGGTTGGTAACTTATCAGGACAACTCGGACAAAACGTACTATTACGCGATGAACGGCCAATCGGGAAAAGTCAGCGGAGTGTTGCCGATTAGTTATAAACGCTTAGGACTCTTCTCTGGCGGAATTTTTGCGGCAGTCATGGCGCTTGCGATGATTGTGGGGTATTTTCTATGAAAAAAATACTGTTCTTACTTGGTTTCTTCGTGTTGTTTAGTCCCTTGAAAGTCTTAGCAGCAGCAAATACTATCGATGACCAAGCCAACCTCCTTTCACCGGAAGAACGAACCGAATTAGCTGAGCGCGCTGACGCAATTAATGAAAAAATCAAGGGTGAAGTATTCATTCTAACAACCAATAACAACACCGAAGAGCCACGAAAATTTGCAGACGATCAACTGAGGGATCGGATTGGCAATAATCATAACGGGGCTTTGCTACTGTTGGATATGAATCAACGTGAAATTTATTTATCGACCTCCGGCAATATGATCGATTTTGTAACAGACAAACGTCGCGATCAGTTACTAGACGATGTTAGCAGTGCCATGAGCGACGGAAATTATTATCAAGCCAGCACTGCCTATCTAACTAATATCAAAAACTTCGTCGATGACGGCGTGCCTGGTGGCTCGTACCGCATTGATGAAAACACCGGTAAAATCACCTACTATAAATCCATCACACCACTTGAACTTGCGATTGGGGTGCTCGTTGCGTCGATTGCGGCAATTGGCTTTTTTGTTTCGGTACGCTTGCGCTATCAATTAAAATCGGGAACCTACAAATACCCCTATCGCCAAAATGCGCAATTAGATCTAACAGAACGACAAGATCAATTAGTGAATTCATTTGTCACCACACGCCGCATTCCAAGGGCCTCCAATAATAATGGCGGCGGGGGCGGCGGAAGTTCAACGCACTCTAGTGGTGGCGGGACTTTTGGTGGCGGTGGAAGAAGTTTTTAACCACAAAAAGAATACCTGCTAATAAAGAACACCGAAGACAGCCAAAATTAATGGAATCTTCGGTGTTTCCGTGTATTTTCTTGTATTCACCTAATGATTTTGCTAAACTTTTAGGGTTAAGAGAAATAAAGGAGATTATCAATGCATAAAAAGAAAAAATTCCCTCTCATTTTGGTTGTCTTAATTCTTTTCTGCCAGTCACTTGTAGGGATCACCGCTCGAGCGGCAGACGATTTTTCCGTCAACGCTAACGCCGGCTTTGCAATCGATGCAGACTCAGGAAAAGTTTTTTTCAATCAAGATGGCGACACACCAAAAGGGATCGCCTCAATCACTAAAACAATTACGGCATATCTTGTTTTAGATGCGATCAAACAGCAAAAAATTTCGTGGGATCAAGAAGTACCGATATCCGAGTATGCGGAACAACTAAGCACCACCCCCGAATTATCAAACGTTACGTTAGTTCGTGATCAAAAGTATACAGTCAAAGACCTTTTTGAAGCCATGATTATTCAATCCGCCAACGCGGCGGCTGTTGCTTTAGCTGAATTAGTCTCAGGCAATGAGCATACCTTCGTCGATCAAATGCGAGAACAAGTCAAACAATGGGGCATCACAGATGCCACTATCATTAATGCCTCTGGTTTAAGCAATGTTTACCTTGGTGAACACCGTTACCCTGATACACAAGAAAACGATGAGAACCTGATGTCTGCCAGAGATGTGGCGATTATCGCTCAGCATCTGATCAAAGACTTTCCTGAGGTTTTAGAAACATCGAAAATCGCGAAGAAAGTTTTTGCCCCAAACACGACTCATCCAGAAGAGATGGAGAACTGGAATTTGATGGTACTTGGCGGCAATGATCACAAAGACGGTGTAGATGGACTAAAGACCGGGACAACCGATTTAGCCGGTGCCTGTTTTGTGGGAACGATTCAAAAAGATGGACGCCGAGTGATTACGGTCATTT
Organism: Enterococcus viikkiensis; assembly: GCF_005405345.1. Classification (GTDB taxonomy): domain Bacteria; phylum Bacillota; class Bacilli; order Lactobacillales; family Enterococcaceae; genus Enterococcus_A; species Enterococcus_A viikkiensis. Next base: position 245,065 of record NZ_BJDW01000001.1, read on the forward strand.
TGAATGCCCTAGATGAACCAAATAACAGCTCAGCTCGCTTTGTGGAAACAAACAAATTAATGGACTACTGCTTGACGAATTGGAGTCAGCAAGAAGTTACTGCTACTGGTCAAGAACCACCTAGCGGACAAAAAACACTAAAGGTTACCGATGGCAAAGAAAAGAAGGTATCACTAATCTTAGGTGCTCCGGTAAAATTATGGGTCCGCAATGATATGGATATCAAAAATCTAACAATCAAAGCGAACTTAGACCATTCTCTTTTAGATAATAATGCCATTATCGCGCCAGTTCATAAAAACGAAAAGATCGGAACCGTTAGTGTCCAGCTCGCACAAGACAACTTAGGGTATCTGCAAAAAGATGAAGGTGCAACGACCGATCTACTAACAAAAACTGCGGTCGAGAAAGCCAACGTCTTTGAACTTCTCTGGAAGAAAATCACAAATCTATTTGCTTAAAACAAAAAACTTTCGACCGAATCAAATCCATCGGTCGAAAGTTTTTTTATTTCTTTTTAAAGGGAAAATAGAGCTCCACTTCACCCTCCGCAAAATGTGGCAGATAATGTTCCTGAATTGCGCCGGCAAGCTCAAGCTTTTCTAACGGAAAGATCTCTCCCAGCATTAAATTCGTGGCATCTTCGATTTTTTCAGCACTGGCCTTGAGAGTCAAATAACTCATTGCTGGCAATTCCCAACGCACCCAACCTACGGGTGTTTCCGCATCCTTTGGTACTTGTACACCGGCAAGATAACGGCCTTCCTCCTGCCACGGCTCTAACCAATGAGTACCATCACTCATTAAGCCCCACAGGTGTAAGTCCTCCATTTTTTGTCCAGCTAAAAGTCCGACAATTTCTTCAAAATGAGTATTCATTTGATCCCATAATAACGGCACCCATGATGATCCTTCTTCCGCCAAGCCGCGGCCTTCTTTCCCAATCACATCTAACGGTGGCAAATCCACTCGATTTACGCCTTCAATCTCCATCTCTGTCCTCCTAATGTAAACTTATTTTCAGCCAAAACTGCTGTTACTCCTATTTACTTCGCGTCATTCTTTTATTCATTTTACTAATCTTCCTAAAGAAAACCAACTATTCCCTCTTGAGTGCGTATTATTCCAATTTTTTGCTATACTATGCTAGAAAGGTGTGATGATACATGCAACTGCAACGAGATTTGCTTTCCTTAGCACTTTATTTGATTGGATTCATTTTTATACTCGTTCGCTTTAAGAAAAAAAAATTGAAACACGTATTGATTTGGACAGGTATTTTTCTAATCTTATATTTTTGCTTTATCGAAATACGCGAAAAAACGTTTTATCTTTTAATTCCGCTATTTTTCTTTTTCTTATTTTATTATTTTTATTTCAAAGACAAGTGTCGTTTGAGAAACGGCTGGCTATTCAACCTTTTTCTACTTAGTTTTATGGGTTATTTAGTCATCTTAACATTCTCATCACGTTCCTTGATTTCTGCAGGCATTTTAGGTGTTTTAATTCTGCTGTTCTTATTTAGTTTTCTTTTTGGTATTTATGCCGCAATTATTTTTCTTATCGGTAATAGTTTCATTGTTTTACGGCATGAATCTCGCCGCTTACCCAACTTACTAACGCTGATCTTGGCTTTAGCGATTATTGCATTGGTCATTATACAAACCTACGGGGCCCAGCTTCTCCCTGAGTGGATGCTACCGCTCTTGTCTATTCCAACCTTGATTTCTGGTTATTTTTTTATTGTCTTTTGGAATTTTCTATCCATCTCAATGATCTATCAATTCAACCAACCAAAGGAAGATCAAGATTTTATTATTATTCTTGGTGCTGGCTTAATCGATGGACGGAAAGTAACACCACTCTTAGCACAGCGAATCAATCGCGGGATTCAATTTTATCAGCAACAGCTAAAAGAAACTTTATCTGCGCCGAAGCTCTTAATGTCTGGTGGGCAAGGTCCGGATGAAAAGGTCCCCGAAGCCATCGCTATGCAAGAATACGCGATCGAACAAGGAATTCCTGTTGAAGATATCTTACTGGAAGCCCAGTCTACAAATACGTTGGAAAATATGAAGTTTAGCAAAGAAATCATGGATCGAGAAAGACCTTCTGGCTACCATGCGATTTTTACATCAAACAACTATCATATCTTCCGAGCAGGGATGTATGCGTCCCAAGCGGGCTTAAAAATAGACGGAATCGGTTCAAAGACTGCACGTTATTATTGGCCCAATGCTTTTTTACGAGAATTCATCGCAGTGGCTCTGATGCACAAACGAATTCACCTATTTATTTGTGGGGGAATCGTTGTGCTCGGAAGTCTCTTGACTGCAGCAAGTTTTATTTCTTTACACTGATTTTCTGAGATTGAGAAAGGCTTTTGCAAGCTCGTTTTGCTTATTGCCGATAACGCTAGTTCGTGAAGCCGGACCTGGATATACTTGCTGTAAAGCGATTTATTTATTTGAAAAGTTTAAACTATCTTTATAGTGAATAAAATAGGGAGTGCGACCTGTAATGGCCGCACTCCCTATTTTTTATTTGATGGATAAATTATTCTGCTCGCAATGCGATAGCCGCATCTTTTTTAGCCGCCATTTTGGCAGGAATGTGTCCGCCGATCATGGTTAATACGGTCGAAACGAGGATTAAAATAACTCCGTGGACTGGATTTAATTGCGCCACGTCTTTAAGTTCAGTCATATTATAAAGAATCGCGTTGATTGGGAAGGTCGCAAGGTAGGCGATCAAGACACCTAAAGTTCCTGAAGCAACACCTAAAATACACGTTTCCGCGTCAAACACTCGGGTGATATCCTTCTTCCGTGCGCCCAGCGCTTTCAAGACACCAATTTCTTTGGTCCGTTCAATGACAGAAGTATAAGTGATGATCCCAATCATAATCATGCTGGTCACTAGTGAGATTCCAGCGAAAGCAACTAGAACGTAAGTAATGGCGTCCATTAAACCGCCGGTCAATTCAGTCATCGTGCCTGCCAAGTCAGTATAAATGATCTTGTCTTCTTTTGGTTTGCCTTTGTTGTAATCATCCAAATAGCTTAAAATTTGTTCTTTGTCTTTATAATTATTTGGATAGATCATGATGCTGCTTGGGATGCTGTCGCCGCCTAAGTAGGCCAAAGTATTCTCCTTAGCAGCCTCATCTAATTTTTCGTTGGTCATGACATTTGTATCCGCATCTTTTTGTGCTGCGACAATCTCAGAATTTTCATTATCTTTGACGATTTTAGATGTCAGTTCATTGCTATAAGCAATCCCTGGTGCTAATAAATTCATAGTCGAAGAACTTTTCACCCGTAAGATTCCTGAGATTTTTAACGTGTCATTGTTTGCATTATCAAACATTGCTTGGTAATCATTTTTAGGAATAAAATTCCCTGTCGGTAATTTTTGATAATATTCATTGTTGTTAATCAATTTGAATTGGGTGCCGACGATCTTATCAAAGTTCAGTTTTTCACCGTCTTTCAGCTCAAAGCCAAGATTTTTTAATGAATTGATATTGGTGCTATTGTTCGCGTCAACAATGAGTACCACATCGGTAGTCGCTTTTGGATAAGCCCCAGCTAACAATTTATAATTGTCCTCTAAAAAGTTCCCAGAGCTTTCATCTAGCTGCGTAGGGAAAGACGAAACGCCCATTCCGGTCATGCTAGACACTGCGCTCATCATGGAAGGGCCGCTGTCTGGTGCTTCATTTGATAGCTTGACTGGTTTCACATCCCCGTCGACATCACGCAAAAGGTTCATTCCCACAACACGCGTATAACCGATATTATTACTTAGCTTAGGATCGATATTATTAATGTAGTCGATATATTTTTGATCGATCTTATTCGTATGTTGCGCTTTGTCTTCATCACTGATTTTCGCGATGATTTCATTTTTGCCAGCTTTATTTGAGTCACTCACTTTTTCTGAGCCTAATGCTTGATTGCGATTCGCGGTCTGATCTGTCGTGGTTTTCGAGATCGTAATCGGATACTTCGCCATCGTTTCTGCTTGGGTCGTATCAATTTGCTTTTGAAAACCGCTGGACAGTGAAAGCACAATTCCGATACTGATGATCCCAATACTTGAAGCAAAGGCAGTCAAAAAGGTCCGCCCTTTTTTGGTACGCAAGTTATTGAAGGACAGCTTCAAGGCAGTGATGAATTTCATCTTGGTTCGTTTTAATTGAAACTCTTCCCCTTTCTTTCCTTCGATATGGGGATGTGAGTCATTCAAAATCTGTCCATCAGAAAATTGAATGGTCCGATCAGCATATTTATTTGCTAGTTCAGGATTATGCGTCACCATGATAACCAATTTTTCTTTGGACAATTCTTGGATCAAGTTCATGATTTGAACACTGGTCTCGGTATCCAAAGCACCCGTCGGTTCATCACAAAGCAAAATATCTGGATCGTTGGCTAACGCTCGCGCGATGGCGACCCGCTGCATTTGTCCTCCAGAAAGCTGATTTGGTTTCTTATGCATATGATCGGCCAGACCTACTCGCCGTAGCGCATCCTCAGCCCGTTGCTGCTTTTCTTCCTTCGAGACACCGCTGAGGGTCATCCCAAGCTCTACATTATCGATAATTCCTAAATGACTGATCAAGTTGTAACTTTGAAAAACAAACCCGATGGAATTATTACGATACGCATCCCAATCGGCGTCTTTAAAGGTTTTCGTTGATGTCCCGTCGATGATCATATCACCGGAATCATAATTGTCCAAGCCACCGATTACATTCAGCATCGTCGTCTTCCCTGATCCGCTGGCTCCTAGGATCGCGACGAATTCTTGTCGGCGAAATGCAACCGACACACCGTCTAACGCTTTTGTGGTGGTATCGCCCACATGATAATATTTTTTTATATCTTTTAATTCTAACATCGTGTCACCCTTTTCTCTTAGTTTACATCGTAAAGATAGCATGGCATTATTAACTCAAAATGAACAAAAATTCATACTAGGTTCACAGTAATTCGTTATCATTATTGAACAAAAAGGGGGGGCAACGCAAATGAATCGAATACTTATCGTAGAAGATGATGAAAATTTATCAATCCTTTATCAATCAGCTTTGAAAAATGAACGTTTCGAAGTGTTTCGCGCGAGTAATGGCGTCGCTGCACTTGAACTTTTAGAGCGACAATTCATTGATCTGATCATCAGTGATATCATGATGCCGGATATGGATGGCTATGAGCTTGCAGAAAGTTTACGGCAGGCGGGCTATGAACTGCCGATTTTAGTTATCACCGCCAAAGATTCTTTTGAAGATAAAAAACGCGGCTTCACCATTGGGGTCGATGATTACATGGTCAAACCAATCGATGTAAATGAAATGATTTTACGCGTAGATGCGCTCCTGCGGCGAGCCCAAATCGTCCACACGAAGGAATTAATCGTAGGTCATACGCAGCTCAGCCAAGAAACTTACCAAATTAAAACGCCGAAGCAACGTGTGACGCTACCGTAAAAGGAATTTTTACTTTTATATAAGTTACTGGCTTACCCCAATAAAATATTTACCCGTCAACAATTAATGGATGAGATCTGGGGATTAGATTCTGATACCGATGAGCGAACGATTGATGTTCATATCAAGCGCCTGCGAACTCGCCTAGAAAATAATCCCGATTTCACTATCGAAACAATCCGTGGATTAGGCTATAAGGTGGTCCTTCTATGAGGAAACGAATCTTTCCCCAACTATGGATGAATTTTGTCGCGATCATCTTTTTACTGATGGTAATCGTCTTAGCTTTTTTCATTGCGATGCTCTTTCTCGTGAATCATTTTCAGCTGCTGACACCAGAACGTGAGGGGCACCTCTTCCCACTTTATTTCATTATTTTTCTAAGCCTAGTAATCGGTGCCGCTCTTTCGATCTTTGTCGGCAAACGAATCCTGCAGCCCATTGGCGACTTGCGGCAAGCTATGAGTCAAGTGGCTAAGGGCGATTTCACGATCCAATTGAGTGAAGACAAGCAAATGGAGGATGTCGAGGAACTGTATCACGATTTCAATTTGATGGTAAAAGAATTAGGCAGTATCGAAACTTTGCGTAACGACTTCGTCTCAACGGTCTCCCATGAATTTAAAACACCGATCGCTACTATCAAAGGCTATGTCCAACTTCTACAAAACGAGACACTGTCTCCTGCTGAACGAGGAGAGTATTTGGAACGAATGCTTGATGGTACTCAGCAGTTGACGTATTTAACCGACAATATTTTGAAGCTCAGCAAATTGGAAAATCAAGGATTAGGATTAGACTTTCAAGCCTTTCGTTTAGACGAACAGATTCGTGAGGTAATTTTATTTTTGCAACCGAAATGGGAGCAATTAAATCTAAGCTTGGATTTGGATCTGCCTCGGACCGAATTTTATGGCAATGAAGAATTTTTGTATCAAGTCTGGTTAAACTTAATGGATAACGCCATCAAATATAGTCAAAAAGACAGCCGTATCCATGTCCGCCTGCAAAATACAGAAAATGAACAGATCATCACTCTCAGCGATGAAGGAATCGGTATGACCACTGAGATTACGGAGCGCATCTTCGATAAATTTTATCAAAGCGACACCAGTCGAAAAACAAAAGGCAACGGACTGGGTTTAGCTCTTGCCAAACAAATTGTTGACCTACACCAAGGGCGTATCGAAGTCAAGAGTTCTCCTGATCAAGGCAGCAAATTTAAAATATATTTGCCGACTAACTTGAAAAATTCATAATTTATTGTGGGATTAGGCATAAAAATTCACGAATAGTTACTATTTCTTTTGTACGCTAGATATAGTTAAAGGAGAGGATGACTCAAATGGAGGAACAAACAGTCACTAAATCTGTGTACTTTGTTGAGGAAACACAAAACATTGAAGGTGCGTATGTCGAAGTGAATACACTTTTTGTGGCCGAGGATCAAAAACAAGCCACAAAAGTTTATGAAGAACTAGTCAAAGAACAACCGAAAAAATCATTTGGTCTTTTATTAAATGAATATATCATCAACGCGGAAGGCGGCTTTTTCCAAAACCTGTTGGCATCTTGGAAAAACCTGCCCGCCGAATTTTATCGCAAAATGCAAATCCTAACCTATCGTCCGTTAGCTGAATATCAAAATTAGCCTATACAGCTACTTCAAAGTGGCTGATCTTCAGCACGTATACGATTCCATTAATCGCCTTAAAAATCCGAAGAGAAACGCGCAAAAAAAAGTCACTCACAAGGAGTGACTTTTTTAGATCATCGATAATAAAAAGACTGCAGCTAACCCCGTAATTACAGAGATCGCCATGGAACGAGTTTTGTAAGCAACCCCAGCCACTAAAAACATCGCGATAATTCGAACGTTGCCGATTACATCAAATTGATTATCGCTAATAAAGACATCTTTAAATACTAATGCAGCAAATAAAGAAATCGGCACATATTTCATCCAATCACTGAACCATTGCGGGACTTGACGTTGCGAAAAATATAGCATCGGAAACAATCGCGGCAAATAAGAAGCCGAGAAGAGACACAAAATTAGCAACAATAAAGAGCCATTACTCATGATGAACCTCCTCACCGGTCAAATCATAATGATTCGGCCCGTCATTTTTGGTGTTGGATGTTTTGCGAAAACGCTCAATCAGATAGCCGACAAAAGAGGCTAACAATGTGGCTAAAATCAACCCAAAGGTATTTTTAAACATCAGCATAAAAATAATCGCTAGCCCACCAGATAATAAGCCCGTGATTAGCAGCAAGCCATTGTTCATTTGCATCATGAACATAAAAATAAACATCGCTGTCAAAGCAAAATGAACCAGTTCAGTATCAACATGGATCACCGAACCAAAAATCGTTCCTAAAATTGTGCTTCCCGTCCAAGAAGCCATCGAAAACCAATTGACATACAACGCTTTCTTACGATTCCATTCAGGATCGGTAGAATACTTCAAATAATTTACAGCATAGTTTTCATCATTCATTGATTGCGAAAACAAAGCGATGAATGAACGTTTCTCTTTTTTAAAAAATTGCGATAAGCTGGAGCCAAGCAGTGCATAACGTAGCTCCAGGAAAAAGACCATTAAGATGGTGGACACAAATGATGCATGGACACTTAGCATTGAGACGACTAAAAATTGTGCGCCTCCTGAAAAGACCAGCATCGAAAGTAAGGCAGTCAGAAAAATATTGAACCCCGCTTTTTGCAGCAGCATGCCACAGGCCAAGCCGACTGGAATATAGCTTAAACAAAGTGGGAGCACTGCGTAAAACGCCTCTAACCATGGTGTCCTTTTTTTTACAGGCATGGTAATTTCTCAATTCCCTTCACGTTCACAGGATAAAAAGCATTCTCATTCTAACACATTCTTGCCAAAAAAGGAGTCCCTGTAATCATCTTATGAGTTTTATGAAAACGATCATAATCATTCGTAAAATTCAGGAATTTATCGAATTTTTCTTTTAAAAAATTTAATTTGGTTAATTAAACCGAATTATTTTTTTCTAAACTTTATAAACATCTGCTTTTGCGAAATAAAAAGAGGAAAGTTTTAAATGTTTCTTATGAAAAATTCATGTACAATTACAGCTTTGCTCCTTTTAACCGCTGAATAAGTTTTCTTTTTTTGTGAGTGAAGTGAGTTCATTTAACGAATCTACTTTACTAATTAGAGAGGAGATGAAATTTGAAGAATGATTTTCAGAAAAAATATGTTAAGATAGTTAGCGAAAAGAGTTGAAGTACAGATGGAAAACAGTTTTCATGAGAATCGTTCGGTAGGATTGCTCTTGACTTTTATCGGTGGAATGATGGATAGCTATACTTATATACGTTACGAAGCCTTTGCCTCGGCTCAGACTGGGAACATCGTCTTAGCAATCATTCAAGCGTATGAGCAGCAATGGAACATGGTAGGAAAAAAACTCCTTTCTACCTTATTCTTCTTCTTCGGGATTCTCTTAACTAAATTTATGATTGATTATTTCAAGAAAAAACAGCTTCATTTTTGGCGATTATTCCTGCTTTATTTTGAAGCGCTGGTCTTTTTTTTGATCAGTTTGCCTTTTTTACAGCCTCATCCAGCCATTATTACGATCATGATCGCCTTCACTGCCGCCATTCAATGGATTGCTTTTGATAAAATTAACGGCTTAGCCTATACGAATTTATTTACAACTGGTAATTTGAAAGGCGTTGCGACAAACCTTTACGATTATTTAACAACAAAAGATGCTGGCGCTAAAACCCGTTTCTTCCATTTCTTATTCGTCGTCGTAGCTTTCGTTTTAGGAGTCATCGTCTCTGTCTTCTTTTATCGCTGGATCGCAGCAAAAACAGTCCTTTTGATTGCAGGTTTATTTTTATACTTAGCTCTTTCAGAAACTTTTTTTGTGTGGCGTTTTCAAAGAGAAATACATTTATTCAGATAAAACAAAATCAGGCTCCTCTCTCAAATGAGAGAGGAGCCTGATTTTTTTATCCTTTGAAAGCTTTAACCAATAAAATCAATGGCGTTATCACGTTACTTGTCTTTAGATAGATGAACTTGGTTTCTCACAAAGGTTTCAAATGCATCGCTCCCGCTGACATAGACTTTAAATAGGATTCTTTCATCCTTATTTATTCCGATAAAAGCCCGCTTTGATTTCAATGAAATCTTGGAATAATTGAAATAAATGAAAAAGCTGGGCTCGTTCTTCAAAGGCTTGACGATTTTCCGGCAATGTTTTCTTCTGATAACGCTGATCAACTTCTTCGATCTTAAGTAAAATCGCTGAGCCATCATTTTCTTCTGATAAGGTTTCCGCAGTGAATTCAAATAATTCTTTTAGTTCCTGTACATCTTCTGGCGCTGCGGACAGCCGATTCAAAATTTGCAGCATGTCCGAAAAAATTTTTAATTGCAGACGCCGCATCGCAAAGTATTCAAAATAATAACTATTGCCGTTGAAAAAATGATTTTCTTCATATTCTAGCGACCGCGTTTGCGCCTTTTTCACAAAATTTTGCAGCGCTAGACATTCCTGCCGCAGGATTTCTTCTTTGTCTGGTTGATTAAGAAACGCCGACATCCGATCCAGCATTTTTTTCATTGTCACTTCAACGACTATCTGATCTTCCTGCAGTTGTTTTTCAGTATTTGGCATATAAAGATTGGCTGCCAACGCACAGCCCACGCCAATCACCATCAACAAATACTCGTTAATCACCAACGTCAGAGGCATGGCTTCAGCCGCTAAATAATGGGTGATCAAGACCGAGCTGACCGCAATCCCTTCCGCTAAATCAAAACGAATCGATAAGGGAATAAACAGGATTAAATACAGACCAAAGACGATTGGATGAAAGCCTAGCAGTAAAAAACAGCCGGCAGCAATCACCGTGGCTAAGGTCAGAGAAAACAACCGGTTCAACGCGGTCTTTGCGGTTGAACGCTTCGTATTGGTGACAGTCAAGATCGTGATAATGGCAGCTGAAGCGGCTGAATCTAATTGTAGTCCTCCCGCCAATAATAAAGCAATCGGTGCCGCCACCGCTGTTTTGATTGTTCGTAAACCTATCTTCATTTATACCCTCCTGCTTTTGGCTAAGCCATTGTTTGTACATTTATTTCAGCTTCTTAAAAAAGCTTACACTAAAATCACTTGGGAAAAAAGAATTATCCACATCAGAAAACCATTCGCAACTTCCGATCTTTTCTTGTATAGTAAATAAGTTGAACCCGTTAAGCAACAGACAAATAGTATTAAGGTCTTTATCTTTTTTTAAAGGAGTGATAGAAGTGGAGAGTTGGCTTTTTTTAGGACTGATTTTATTAGTGGCCTTTGTTGCGAAGAATCAAAGTTTGTTGATTGCTACAATCGCCGTCTTAGTGTTGAAATTGATCCCTCATTCGGATAAATTTTTAAGTCTCTTAAATAAACAAGGTATCAATTGGGGGGTGACGTTGATTTCGGCCACGATCTTAGTTCCCATCGCCACCGGTGATATCGTATTGAAGGATCTGCTAAATACGTTAAAATCGCCTTTAGGTTGGGTCGCAACCATTTGCGGCGTCTTAGTTGCTGTCTTATCTTCCAAAGGAATCGGGCTGATTAATCAATCGCCAGAGGTCACCGTTGCCCTTGTTTTTGGAACGATCATGGGTGTGGTCTTCTTAAAGGGTGTGGCCGCTGGTCCTGTCATTGCAGCCGGAATTACTTATTGTATCATGCAAGTCATTCAGACTGTAACCACTCGTTAAAGTTAACATCCAACTTAACCCCACCTTCTTTTGTGTAATCGGAAAGAAGGTGGGGTTTGATTGTGTCCAGAAAAGTTCTCTTGTAAGATAGAAGTAAGATGGAGGTGACGATTATGAGTAAACAATCCAAGACAGCTCGTTTGCGCCAAATCGTGACGATCGTTAATCGCTATAGTTTAGTAAAAAATATTACCCAGCAGAAAAATCCGGTCGATGTTCGCAAAGCCTTTGAAGAATTAGGTCCGACCTTTATTAAAGTAGGACAAATGATGTCCGTGCGAACCGATATTTTTGCTTTAACTTTTACAAAAGAATTACGCAAGCTTCAAGATGACGTAAAGACGGATGACTTCGACTCCGTGAAACAATTAGTCGAACGTGAGTTAGAAGTTCCCTTAACGGAAATTTTTGAAAGCTTCGATGAAGTCCCCTTCGCTTCCGCCTCAATCGCCCAAGCCCATCATGCGAAGCTAAAAAATGGCCAATCGGTAGTAGCTAAAGTCCAGCATCCAGACATCGCTTCTGAAATCGAAGTAGACTTGTCCCTATTTGAAAAAGCAATCCCTTTGGCTAGCTGGGTGCCCGAAAGTAACGTCATTGATTTAAAAAATATTTTAAAAGAAATCCGCACTTCTTTGCAAAATGAATTGGATTTTCAAAAAGAGTTGGACTTTGCGGAAAAATTCTACCAGCTGAATCATGGGTGGAAAGAGGTTCGCGTCCCAAAAATGGAACCCGCCTACTCCACCAAAAAACTGATCGTGATGGAATGGATGCCCGGGACAAATCTAAAAGAATTAATCAACGCGGATGACGAGCCGCAAATTCACACCGACTTATCCAATAAAGAGCTGAAAAAAATGGTCAGCGAACTGTTGATCGATCATTTTATGAAAGAAGTTTTTGAGGACGGCTTCTTCCATGCCGATCCCCACCCTGGAAATCTTTTGCTGCAGCTGATGACCGCTGGCGAAAATCAACAGAACCAGCCGTTAAAAACAAAGGAATATGCCGGCAAGCTGGGAAAGCTGCCTTATGAACTTACTTATTCAACTAAAGAAAAGCTGCGACCTTTTCGTTTAAATTTCATCGACTTTGGAATGATGGGCACCATTAGCGGTGAGATGCAAATAAAGATGAGCAATACGATTATTGCCATTTACAGTAAAGATACCCAGCGAATCACAAACGCAGTCCACGCAATCTGTAAGCAAGTTGGCAGTTTCGATGAAGAAACCTTCACCGATGAATTAGATGAATTTTTGAATCGCTATTTGACGCTGCCTATCAAAGAAATCGATCTGCAAAAAGTTTTCTCACAAGTCGTTCTGATTTGTCATGATAACAATTTACAAATTGACGACTCTGTAACCATGCTGATCAAAGCCTTTGGAACATTAGAAGGTGTGATTGAAGATTTGAACCCTGACTTGTCTTTATTTGAAGTCGTTGCACCTTTTGCTCAGAAGTATTTCATTCAACAACTTGATTTAAAAAATGAATTACAAGAGACCGGGCTAGATTATTTAACGACCCTAAAAGCTTTACCTAAACTTCCCAGTCATACCTTAAATGCCTTAGACACTTTTGCAAAAGGCAAAGGCAAGTTAAATCTTGAACTAAAAAATCAGCGGAATTTACTGGAGCGAGCAGAAGCGATGGTCAATCGACTGGTAATTGGTTTGATCCTCTCTGCACTAGTGATCGGTTCTTCTCTGCTAGTCCAAACTTCCCCACAAGGAGATACCTTAATTTCAGATTTAGGGATCTTCGGTTACGCCATCGCGGCCCTCTCCATTCTCTTTTTGATTTTAGAAAGTATTTATCGTCGCTATCGCAAATGGAAAGAGCGTTAGCTCCCCACTGAACTCACCCTTCAAAGAGGCTGTACAACGCCTCTTTCTTTTTGTCAAAAAAATCACCCTATCTTTTTTTTCCAACCTCTTAAAAAAAATGAAGTGTTATAGAAAAAATCGCTTGTCAGCCTTGTTTAATTCCTATAAACAACGTAAAAAGAGTCTCTATAGTAAAAGTGAAAATCATATTTTTTTACAGGAAAGGGATAACATTTTATTATTTTATTGTAAACAATTTAGAAAATTTGAAGTAAGGGGGTGCGACATGAACAAGGGGTTGAAAACCATCCTAATCATTTTCTTTTTGATTTTGCTTTCGATTTTTGTACCAGTCATGGCGATTTATTATTTTGTCGCTTCAAATCCATTCGATTTGAGTGCTCTGCAAGAATTTGTGCTATCAAACACATATGCACAGATTTATCTTTTCTGGGTAGCTGCTGCTTTAGCAATTTTGTCACTGATTGCCATTCTGATCATTATCTTCTATCCAAAAAGAATCACCAAATTTATTTTGCATGAGCAAAAAGGAAAATTGCTATTGGATAAACGAGCCATTGAAGGTTACGTCCGCACAAGTTTAAAACAGGAAGACTTCATGGACACGCCTAAGGTCAACGTGACTGCCACAAAAAACAAAATAAAAGTCAATGTGCGTGGACAGTTGAAAAAAACTTCATCCTTGATTGGTCGAACGGATTCTTGGGCCCAAGGCGTCGAAACACATATTCGCCAGTTACTTGGACCTGAAGAAAAAGTTGCTATCAAGGTGAAATTCCAGGCGCTTGAGCCTGAAAAAAGTCCAGCGACGACGGTCAGTCGACCGCGTGTAGAATAGGAGGAACAGCGATGCAAGAATATTTATCACGAGACAAACTACCTTTAATCTGTGGTGTCTTAGGTTTTATCTTAGCTGTACTATTCTTTACGGTCGGCTTCTTTAAAACTATTTTATTAATTTTAATCACAGTTATCGGTGTAGCTGTCGGCATTTATTTGCGAAACAACCACATTTTAGATGACTATCTAAAAAAATAAACAACAAATTGATTGAATCTTGGCAGGTTCGTACATTAATAATACTTAGGAGGAATAAATAATGGAAAACTCAACAATCAAAACAGGAATGAACACAGGGGCAGATACAACAAAAGATGTAAGAGGCGAATTAACTTATGATGACAAAGTAATCCAAAAGATCATCGGAATCGCTTTAGAAGACGTGGATGGCTTATTAACAGTTGATGGTGGCTTCTTCTCAAACATCAAAGACAAATTAGTGAACAGCGACGATATAACTTCGGGTATAAGTACTGAGGTTGGTAAGAAACAAGTGGCAGTTGACATGGATATCGTTGCTGAATACGGTAAAGATATTGACGACATTTACGAACAAATGAAAAAATTAATTTCTGAACAAGTGGCTAAAATGACTCACTTAGATGTGATTGAAGTCAATGTCAACGTTGTTGATATCAAGACTCGTGAAGAATACGAAGAAGATAGCGAAACGGTTCAAGATAAAGTAAGTAGCGCTGCACAAACAACTGGGAAATTTGCATCAAAACAAACCAACCGTGCGAAGAATGCTGTCAGCAATCAAACAGACAAAATCAGTGAAAATATGGAATCAGAACCCCGCGTTCAATAATCGTTCCCCACGGACTAGCTGCTCCTTGGCTAGTCTTTTTTTAAGCGCCGCAGCCCTCATTATCAGGGCTACGGCGCTTTTTGATTTTATTCTATTTATACATCTTGATAGGCTAAATAATCGCCATAGGTTTCGGCTGCTTTTGTTCCTTTGATAATTGCTTGACGGACGGCTTCCACCGTTAAAATCGAAACCGCTTCAAAGCTAGCTTCAATTTGATTGGCTCCCAATACAAATAGCGTATCGCCATCATAAGTTGTATGGGACGGTCGAATCGCGCGAGCAATTCCATTATGACTAATATCCGCCAGTTTATTCATTTTGGCTTTTGGAAAAGTAGCATTGGTCATGACACAACCAATCACGGTATTTCCTTCGAAAAGACCAGACTCATTTTGATAATGTTCCAAGAAAAGTTCTTCGGAAAAGCCAATCCTACTTTCACCAGTTTTTCGTGCGCCAGCAATAATTTTTCCAGCTTCTTCTTCAAAAACATCCCCGACTGCATTAACGGCGATAACGGCAGTCACCCACAAATCCCCATGGCGCATCGTATGCAGTCCAATGCCACCTTTCATCGCCTGCTGCGGGCCGTTAACCGTTCCCACGCTACAGCCCGTTCCAGCACCGTAATTTCCTGCTTGAAAAAGTTGTCCATCAAATGCCGCTTCACAAGCTTTCCGTCCAGCCTGATAATCTGGTCGAACACCTGAACGACCGATCCGCAAATCAAATAGACTAGCTCCCACAACATTAGGGACATAGGTGATTCCCATGTCTCGTCCAATATTATTTTCTTCTAGAAAATCTACCACGCCGGCATTCGCTGCCAAACCAAATGCGCTCCCTCCAGAGAGGGTGACACCGTGAACGAATTTCCGATTGTTTTCTGACTTTAATGCATCTGTGTCTCGCGTATTCGGTGAACCACCTCTCACTGAAACGCCACCTGTCACACCGTCCTGACATACGATCACGGTGCAACCAGTCATTGCTTCTGCATCAGTATATTGTCCAATGCGAAAAAATTCTTGATATGCTTCCATTCATTTTCCTCCGGTCATTTTCTTTATTTTAGCCGATTTGTCCGTCTCTCTCAATCCTTGGCAAAAAGTCCAAACAAAAACCGCCAATTACAGGCGGTTGATGACTTCATCGACATTTTTGATGGTAACTGAGATGGTTCCATCCGGATTGTTGATGAATTCGATTAATTCAGGATTGCGATAGACATCTAAAGGAACGATCAATTCGATGCCGTTCGATAATTTCAATTTTTGCTTGCCATATTTTTTCTCGGTGATCTCTCGAACTTCTCGTAGAAGTGGCGCTTGATCGACATATCCTTTTTCCACAACTTCTTCTTGAAACGCCATTTGCGCTGAGACATTGTCTTTAAAAACTTTTTGTGCGACGCTCTTGGCATCGATCTGTCCGCTTTCTTCCACAATATCGTAGACCGCTTCTTTTACATCGGCGATGACATCATGCTTTTGGCTTTCAAACTTTGCACCAATTTTTTCGGCGACTTTTTTAATCACCCGAACATTTTCTTCCAAAGACGGGGCCGGTTGACTTTCAATCACTTGAGTAGAAAAATACAACCGCTTCTCACCTGAAAAAGGATACTTTTTCTCGATCAATTCATAACTTAAATTGCTTAAATTAACGACGATCCCTTCATCAGCCTTTTGGGTCTTCCCAGACAGTAGCGCCCGATGAATGATCAATTCATTCTTCAGACCACTCTCATCTGAATCGACAATGTGAGTATAACCTTCATGATAATTAACCTTTAAAAAAGCTAAATACAGTTGCGTATCTTCTTCATACAGCGCGACAAACGCATCGGCACTGGGCGCCTCTTCACTTTCTTTATACGCTTCATACCAGCGAGAGACCAACCGCTCACTAGCGGACAAAAATTCATGCTCCGCCTGTTGACTCACTAAGGCAAACATTGAATCTTCCGCCAACGTACCCGTCTTGGTTTGAGCGGAAGATAGCTTTTGAATTTTTTTCGTTAAGTAATCCCGCACATATTCCTTCGTTAAATCAAGTTCACTTTGACTAAAGATTGGGTCGCCAGACTCGCGATCCACAATATGCAGTGCGGCTTTTTTTAAATAAATGTCCATATATTCCCTGCTTTCTATCTCAACTTTACTACTATACACAGGAAGCAGGGTGTTGCGCAACTACTCTTTCACGACAAGTTGACCATCTTTCATTTGGTAGACCTTATCACTCCATTTTGTCATTCGTTCATCATGGGTCACCATCACAATCGCTTTGTTGCGTTCATGAGACTCTTTTGCCAAAAGCTTGACAACATCAAAGGCATGATCAGAATCTAAGCTGGCTGTCGGTTCATCCGCCAAAATCAATTTAGGATCATTGAATAACGAACGGGCGATAGCGACACGTTGGCGTTCGCCACCGGACAAGGCTTTCGGATATTGCTCCCGCAATTCCCAAATATCTAACGACTTCAACAAGTCTTCCGCTTGAGCTGTCTTTTTTTCTTTTTCGATCTTTTCGACGAATTGAAATTGTTCCTTGACCTTTAGAAAAGGAATCAAATTAGAGCTTTGTAAAATAAAGCCGATTTCCTTAAACCGTGCCTTTGAGCGTTCCTTTTCCTGCATTTGACCAAAGTCTGCACCGTTGATCATTATTTTTCCTTCGGTGGGGGTTTGTAATCCCCCAGCGATTGTTAGAAATGTGCTTTTCCCTGAACCAGAAGGCCCAATCACACTGACGAACTCGCCTTCAGCAACCGTAAAGTCCACATTTTTTAAAGCCGTTACTTCGGTATGTCCTTGACCAAATTTCTTCACGACACTTTTCATCATTAATACATTATTCATTTTATTCTCCTCCAATCGCAGTGACCGGATCGACTTTTGTAACCGTTCGGATCGAGAACAATCCACCGATCATGGCAACGAATACTAAAATCACACTATACAATGCCCACTCTTCCCAGTGAACTGCAAACGGCATTGCAGTTGGCAAGACAGAACTTGTCAAAACGCTCAGTCCGACTGCTACGGCAACTCCAATGATGCCAACGAGAAAGGCTTGTGCTAAGATCGAGCGAACTAAATAGTTCGTTGCCACGCCTTGTGCTTTCATCACGCCGAAGATCGACGTTTTTTGTAGCGTGATGACGTACATAAAGATTCCGATGATCGCAGCTACAACAACAAATAAGAAATAAATCATTGTATTCAACGTCAATTTTTCTGGTGAATAGCCTGGAATATTTTCAATAAACGTCTCAGGCGTCATACTCGTTAGTTTTGTCTGATCCTTCTCTTGGTCAATCGTCGTTTTTCCTTTGGTGGCAATCAAATTGATTGGCTGGTTGCCGCTTGGCTGTGCCCCATATTTCAATGTTTTGAAAGCTGCCGGCGTTACATACAGCACCGGAGCGATCGTATAAGTACTCGCCTTGGTCACACCGACGATTTTCAATGTTTGATCACCGATTTTTATCTCTTGATTTAATTTGTAGCCTTCTGCTAAAAGATTTTCCGAAACGATTGCTTCTTTATCATTTTGATACAACCGTCCTTTGATGATTTTTGGTACAACAAATGAATCCTTGGCAGTCCCAAAAATCGAAACATTCGTCTTTTCTGACCCGCCTTTGTGCTCTACCGCAGTGGCGTAGACACCAATCCCGGCTTTTTCTTTAGCCGTCACTCGATCCAAGTCCTGCATTTGTAGTTGTGAGGCGTTGGCAATTTTATTACTGTCCTCCGACAAAATTATTTTTGTGGCTTGCCAATCATCCACTGCCTTCCGATTTCCATCAGCCAAACCGTTGGCTAAACCAGATAACATGAAGACCACATAGGCCACCAAGATCATAATACCGACAACTAATCCGTATCTTAATTTCGCATAGCGAATTTCTTTCCAAGCTAAAAACATCTCTCTCATCCTTTCCAATGGGACAATCATACATCATCGGTGACATAATGTCACCGATTTTGTTTTATGCTATACTAAAAGAAAAGAAAATAGAGGTAGAGGTGTCTTTATGCCGAAAAAAACTTTTTTAAATTTACCGGAGGAGCGACAAGGAGAAATCCGCGATCTGCTGTTGACGATTTTTTATGAAAAACCGGTCAGTCAAGTCAAAGTCAGCGAGATCGTCGATGCGTTGCAAATGTCGCGAGGCATTTTTTATAAATACTTTGAAGATTTGAATGATGCTTATGACTATTTGATCCATTATTATGCTGGACAGATTCACGGGGAGATCATTGCCTACATGATGCGGCAGCAAGCTGATTTTTTCAAAGGCATCGAAGACTTTTTAGTGATGCATGTTGACCTTTCTCACGAGAGTCCCCGCTATCAGCAGCTCGTGCTATTAACGCAAAACAGCTACCTTTTCTCTTATCGTCCAACTACAAACCACGGTATCCTCGAATGGCAAGAGCTTTTGGTGAAGAATCATTTTGACATGCCTTCTGTTGACGAACAAATCAGCTTTTTATACTTTTCTATGAAGCTGGTAATCGATTCCCTAACAGATATGCTGGCCAACCACTGGAACAAAGAGCAATTATTACAAGACTTCCAATTCAAAACACAATGGCTAACTAAAGGAATCAAAAAGAGCTGAGATTTCCTCAGCTCTTTTTGATTTATGCTGTTGCTTTAGTATTGATGCACTTTTGTTTGGACTTGCTTTTGAATCATTTGGATCAGCTCAGCTTTAGGCATTTCAATTACTTCTTGACTGCCGTGTTTACGTAACGAAAATGTTTCTTCCGATAGTTCCTTATCGCCAATGACTAAAATATAAGGAATTTTCCGTAGCTCTGCTTCCCGGATCTTCTTCCCTAATTTTTCATTACGAACATCTTTTTCTACACGAATTCCGGCTTCATTAAATTCTTGGAATAATTGTTCCACCCCTGCTTCATGAGCCTGTGCAACACTGATTAATTCTACTTGTTTCGGTGCTAACCAAACTGGAAAGGCCCCAGCATAATGTTCGATCAAAATTCCTAAGAAACGATCTAGTGACCCAAAGACCGCACGGTGAATCATCACCGGACGAGCTGCTTGATTTTGTTCATCAATATAGCTTAAATCAAATTTTCCAGGCATTTGGAAATCTAATTGAACAGTCGCACATTGATGACTACGATTCAATGCGTCTTTGATATGAATATCAATCTTCGGACCGTAGAAAGCGCCGTCGCCTTCATTGATATTGTATTTATAGCCTTGATCAGTCAAGACTTTTCCTAATGAAGCTTCTGCTTCATCCCATAATTCAATTTCACCCATGAAATCATCTGGACGAGTCGATAATTCCACCGAATATTCGAAACCGAAAATTTTGTATACTTCGTCAATAATCTTTAACGCCAAAGCAATTTCTTGCTCGATTTGATCACGACGGACAAAGATATGGGCATCATCCTGACAAAAAGTCCGGACCCGCAGCAAGCCATTCAAAGCCCCACTGAATTCATGGCGATGGACTTGACCGAATTCAGCCATGCGAATCGGTAGATCCCGATAGGAACGCTTGCGATCCTTGAAGATCAAACAATGTCCCGGGCAATTCATCGGTTTCAAAGCATAATCTTCATCCCCGACTTTTGTGAAATACATATTATCTTTATAATGATCCCAGTGACCTGATTGCTCCCATAAACGTTGGTTCATGATCAAGGGTGTTTGGACTTCTTTATATTCATATTTGGCCTGTAATTCCCGTAAGAATTTTTGCAGCTCATTGCGGATGATCAGACCATTTTCTAAATAAAAAGGCATCCCTGGTGCTTCGTCAGAAAACATAAACAAGTCTAATTCTTTCCCTAATTTTTGATGACTACGTTTTTCTGACTCTGCCAAAAATTCTAAATGATTGTCTAGCTGGCTTTTTTCTGAGAAGACTGCACAGTTCACTCGCTGCAACATTTCATTTTTCGCGTCACCTAGCCAATAAGCCCCAGAAACTTTAGATAGGGAAAAATGTTTTGCTACTGATAAATCCAATGCCGCTGGCTCTAAAAAGAATTCGGATACCTCGCCTAACGTATAAACAAAAACCGACTGCTCATCCTCTAGCTCATTCAACGCGAATAATTTTAGCTCGTTGTCTTTAAAGACTTCTTTTGCTTCTGAAACAGCCAAACGTGTACTTTCAATCCGGACACCTTTTTTGATTTGCTTTTTCATATGACGTTCCAGTTCTTTCAATACTAAAACACTTAGAGGTTGATCTACTCGCAAGTCTACCCACAGACCTTGACCAGCACCTTGCGCGTGGGCAAACAGTGCTTCAGGAAAACGTTCTTTGATCGCTTCTTCTAATAACAGGCTGACCGTGTGACGAATCGCTGTCATACCTTCCTTAGAAGACCGGTTATAAAATAAAATTTCTGTATTATGATCGATCGGAGTTGATAAATCAACAACTTCTCCATCGATACTGCCAACAACTGCCTGCTTAACAGAAGGGTCATTTATCTCAAACAAGGTAGTGTCTTCAACCACCTCTTGCTTATTTCCATTAGGTAAAACGACTTCGATTTCTTTTGACATACAACTCAACTCCAATCTATTTTTAGTAAATTTTTTATTCATTGATTTCCTCAACTCCATTCAATTTTAACAAATGATGAAAAGGGTTTTCAATAAAAAAACGCCCCTATAAAAATAGGGACGTGAATAAACGTGTTACCACCCAAGTTCCCAAAAAGTTTGCACCTTTTGGCTCTCATAATACGTAACGGGTATCAATCGGACCGGTTTTTTCGATCACTTAAAGGGAGTAATTTCTATTTTTTCCACTAGAAGCTTCCAGCCAAGGCCTCTTTCTCTTGTCGTGAAGTGAAAATAAAATCATGTCCTTCTCGTTGCTTTCAACTATTGATTATTAGGATAGACCCGAAAAAAAAATTTGTCAACAATTTTTCACAAAACTTTATTCATTCGACTTTAAGGCGTCGATCATATTGATATGCCGCAGGCGGAAATGAGTCGCAGTCATGACAATCACTGTAAAGAGAATCGTTAACCCGCCAGAAATCAAATACGCACCTGGTCGAATCACTAAAGGAAAAATAATTGACTCCATCGAGGCTTGGTCCAAAATGAACTTAGTCAGGCCAATCCCCAACCCATATCCACAGATAATTCCTAATAAGGTAAAAACAATATTCTCACGGAAAATATAGGCGGTGACTTCACGATCATAAAAGCCTAAAACTTTGATCGTAGACAATTCCCGCAAACGTTCTGACACATTGATGTTGGTCAGATTATATAAAACGATAAAAGCCAACAAACCAGACAGAACGACAAAAATCCAGACGATCCCGTCAAGATTATCCATCGAATGCTCTTGCGCATCGATTTGCGTTGACATGAAGGAGGTGTTCGTGACTTGTGCTGAGCTTAATAACTGCTCCGCCAATTTTTTTTCAGCGGTTTGACTCATGTCTTTACTCTTCAGCAGATAACTGTTGGCGACAAAATTTTCACCGCGAACTTTTTGGAAATAATCTTTCGATAGATACAAAAAGTTTCCTAAATAATTTTCGGTGATATGGCTGATGGTCACTTCGAAGGAGCGTTGATCGCCATCATAAACCGTTAGCGTGGCACCTTTTTCCAATTGGAACATTTCCGCGATTTTTTCAGTGATCACGGCGCCATCATCCATTAAACTGAAGTGTTTGTTTTGATTTTTCAGGTGTACATACTTTTTAAAGGCGTGACGATCCGACGGAACCATCATCGTCAATTTTTGATTGGCTTGTCCTTTTTGTTTCAATTCAATCGTTTGATTTAGCGTGGCCAGCTGATCGGTGATTTGCGGCGTCTCCGCGAAGATTTTTTTCACCGCCGCTGTATCTGGCTGATTGTCTAAGGTCACGATCCCTTGATAATCAATGATGGGACCAAATTGCTTCGCGCCAACCGAGCTGAGGGAATCTCTCAAACCGACACCTGCCACCATTAACGCCGCACAGCCAGCGATCCCGATCACTGCCATAATCATGCGGGATTTATACCGTAAGAGATTGCGGTAGCTGACCTTTTGATTAAAACTCAAACGCGACCAGAACGGTGTGAACCGTTCTAAGAAAATCCGTTTGCCGGGTTTCGGCGCTTTTGGCTGTAATAACTCCGCAGGTTTTTCATGCAGCTCCCGTAGCAATACTAATAATGCCGCACCAAGGCTGGCGAATAAAAAAGCAATCGCTGCTTGAATAATCGGTCGGGCCAAATAGAAGGCTTCAACACCAGGAAAATTATAACGATCACTAGAAAGTTCAAAAACCAGTCGTGGTAAAGTATTGGTTCCAATTACACTACCAAGTACGATTCCTAATGTTGCAGCAGATACTGCATAAATAATATATTTGATAGCAATTTCAAAGCGGGAATACCCTAAAGCTTTGAGTGTCCCGATCTCTCGCCGATTTTCTTCTACCATTCGCGTCATTGTCGTAAATGTAATCAAAGCCGCGATAAAAAAGAAAAACACAGGAAAGACATTGGCAATCGCCGCGATGCGTTCAGATAAGTCGCCATACTCCTGAAAGCCAGGATTTTCAGCCCGTTGATCGTAAGTATAACTGGGGTCCGCCAACTCTGCGATGCTTTTCTCGCTGTCCTTGATTTGCTGCTGGGCGGAAATTAATTTCTCCCGGTTGGCCGTCAGCTCCTTTTGCTGAGTTTCCAGACGCTGTTGGGCCTCTTCTAATTGTGGATTACCGGTCGGCAAACTAGCCGCTTGCTGCTGTAGTTGCCCCTTCACTTGATCCAGTTCCTTTTGACCCGCTTCCAGCTTCGCTAAGTTCTTATTGAGCTCAATTTTCTTCGGCTGCAGCTCTTTCTCTGCGGCCTCACGAATCTCCATCCCTCGTTCCTTTGATCGATCAGCGAAAAGCTTTTTGATCTGGCTGATATTTTCATCCATCTTCTCTTCATAGTCTTTACCAAAAGTCTCTAAGCCCTTGACATTATCAAATCGGAGATAAATC
Source organism: Enterococcus viikkiensis (assembly GCF_005405345.1). Lineage (GTDB taxonomy): Bacteria > Bacillota > Bacilli > Lactobacillales > Enterococcaceae > Enterococcus_A > Enterococcus_A viikkiensis. The sequence continues at coordinate 268,866 of NZ_BJDW01000001.1, forward strand.
ACACTTTTTACTTCTGACGAAAAATTTTTTTCTGGCAAATAAGCAAAAAAATCCACGCCGCCGTTGCCGACATTTGAAAGGCCTCGTTCATCGGTACTCGTATAGATTGGCGATTGAACGAAGCCGACAATCTTAAAGTTTTTACGCTTCAATTGATCCGGTTGATCAATCTGATATGTTTGCTTCAAGCGATATCCCTCTGCTTGGGCTTTTTCATCCAACACAATTTCATTTTCAGTTTGCGGCAAATGACCGGATTTAACGATCAATTGGTTTTGCTGATCGTCTTTGTTATAAGAATACAATTTCACCACTTGATTCTTTTCACTGTCGGCATAGAAAAATTGATAGCCGCTCTCTGCTTCGGCATGAGGAATATCCGCAGCTATTTGCTCATCTGCTCCAGTCAAGCCCCCGGTAGAAATAATTTGCACGTTAGATAATTCTTGACGATCCACATAACGACTAGCAGAATGATTCAAGATTGGGCCTGTCGCTTTGATCCCAACGTACAATAATGTGCCTAATAAAATAATCAAAACGATCGCGATAAAACGACCCTTCGAATAAAAAATTTCACGGAAGCTAGCCTTCATATAAGTTTTATTTTTCATCTATCTACTCCTGTATCTGCTTCTAACAGTTAGTCCCTTTTATTCTAACACAAAACGTTTTCATGCTAGTGAGGAAGCAACTAAAAAACCGCCGCAAATTAGCTTTTTTTGCAGCGGTTGATAGTTAAAAATGATCGGCACACAGAGGAAGCAAACAGAATGATCGAGATCCCCAAAATATTAACAAACACGAATAGACCTGCATGAAGCGCGTCGAAAATCAAATTCGCCTTCACGATACTATTACTAACGGCCAAAAATAACATTCTTCCGATTGTTTCTCGATTCAACTCGAGAGCAGTCAGAAAATCTATCACCGAGTAGGAGTCTCAGTCTTCTACCTCCGGATTTACTTTGTCGTTCGAATATTCTTTTACACAAATATTCGTATCAAACCCCTTTAATTCAAAACTAGAGTGGTTGCTATTTTCATTCGATTCTTCTAATCTCCCCAGGAAGATTTTCTAATAATTAAAGGATTAATTTTTAAATGAATGGATGGGCGCTGGAATACGTCCACCACGAGCAATAAAATCATTTGACCCCGCAGCATTGACCGCCATCACCGGCGCTCTGCCAAGTAGGCCGCCGAATTCGACCATCTCGCCGATTGTTTTGCCTTTTGCTGGGATGATTCGAACCGCTGTGGTCTTATGATTGATTACACCGATCGCCGCTTCATCTGCGATCATCGCCGCAATACTGCTGGCTGGTGTGTCGCCAGGAATCGCAATCATATCCAAACCAACGGAACAAATCGCGGTCATCGCTTCCAACTTTTCGATCGTTAAGTAGCCCTTGTTCACCGCATCGATCATCCCAGCATCTTCTGAAACTGGAATAAAAGCGCCGGATAATCCGCCGACATGATTACAAGCCATCACACCGCCTTTTTTCACGGCATCATTCAACAACGCTAACGCTGCCGTCGTTCCATGAGTCCCGACACTTTCCAAACCCATTTCTTCTAAAACGTGGGCAACGGAATCCCCAACTGCCGGCGTAGGAGCCAATGAAAGGTCCACGATCCCAAAAGGAACAGCTAACCGTTCCGAAGCAATCCGTCCAACCATTTGTCCCATTCGAGTAATTTTGAAAGCCGTTTGTTTCACGACCTCAGCCACAATATCAAACGATTCGCCCTTAACTTTTTCCAATGCTCGCTTCACTACGCCGGGGCCACTGACACCGACATTGATCACACAGTCCGCCTCACCCACGCCATGAAAGGCTCCAGCCATGAAGGGATTGTCCTCCACCGCGTTAGCAAACACGACTAATTTGGCACAACCAAGATCAGATGCCGCTGCCGTTTCTTTTACAATTTTTCCCATGTGAGCGACCGCATCCATATTAATTCCAGCCTTAGTCGAACCGATATTGACTGATCCACAAACAAAATCAGTCTCTGCCAATGCTTGCGGAATAGAATTCATTAAGATCGCATCCCCATGTTGATAGCCCTTTTCAACCAGTGCAGAAAAGCCGCCTAAAAAGTTTACACCCACTGCTTTAGCTGCTTTGTCCAATGTTTTCGCAAATTTCACATAATCCGTGTCTGGCGTCGCCGCCGCAATAATCGCGATGGGCGTCACTGAAATCCGTTTATTAATGATGGGAATCCCGTATTCCGCTTCAATCGCCTCACCAACTTTGACTAAGTCTTTTGCCTTCGTGGTGATTTTTTGATACATTTTTTCACAGGCGCGATCACTGTCGCTATCAATACAATCTAATAATGATATCCCCATGGTAATCGTTCGAATATCTAAATTTTCTTCTTCGATCATCCGAATCGTTTCCAGTATTTGATTGGTTTCCACAAAGAGCCCTCCTTATAATTTATGCATCGTATCAAATATTTCTTGATTTTGAATACTGATTTTCACACCTAAATCTTTTCCTAACTCATGCAGTTGCTCACGCGCCCCTTCAAACCCTTGTTCCGCATTCGTTAGATCCACTAACATCATCATGGTAAAATAATCCCCCATGATCGTTTGAGAAACATCAAGAATATTAATTTTTTGTTCTGCTAATTTTTGGCTGACACTGGCAACGATACCGACCTTATCTTTTCCAATAACCGTAACTACACCACGCATTTACAGGACTCCTTTCAGATAATTGTTTTCAATTATAGCATATCGATGGCAAGCCGATTAGAAAATTATTAATATAAGCAAATTTTTTCTATTAAACGTTCGTGTTTTGACAGTTCCACTCCTTGCTTTAGCATGGCTAATCGAATCGTCTATGTATAAAAATAGTGTACTTTTTTTGTTAAAAAAAGGACTCCTCAAAATAGAGCTAGCAGCGATTTCTCCCGCTTTCTTCTTTACTTCTTTCCGCACCAGCTTTATTCTGACATTAACAAGAGAGGAGGAATTCTGATGGAGCTTTTTGAAACAATGATTCAACATACCTCAGTCCGTTCATTTACCGATCAAAAACTATCGGTCAACTTGCAGGAGCAATTAGTTTTAGCTGCTCAAAGTGCCAGCAGCTCGAATTTTCTTCAAGCTTACTCATTGATTCAGATCACAGATACTGTAAAAAGAAGAGCGATCGAAACAATCGCAAAGTTCCCGGTTGACAATGGAACGAATGGGCAGCTTTATATTTTTGTTGCGGATTTAAATAAACACGCCCAAGTTTTGCAGCAACAAGATCTATCCATTGAACATTTGCGCACGCTGGAATCCTTAGTGGTTGCTATTGTTGATACTGCTTTGGCTGCGCAATCGATGGCCGTTTATGCTGAGTCGATTGAGCTAGGCGTTTGTTATGTTGGCGGTATTCGTAATGATTTAGTTAAAATGAAAGAGTTGCTCGATCTGCCAGAATTCACGTATCCGGTTTTTGGTCTTTTCGTCGGCTATCCTGCCGAAAAAAATGAAGTTAAACCACGACTGCCAATAACAGCCATACTTAATACAAATACTTATCATCCTTTCACTCCAGCAATGCTTGCCGATTACGATAAAAGGACAACAGCTTATTACTTAGAGCGCAATACAAATACGCAGATAACTAGCTGGTCAGAAAAAGTTCGGCAACATTTTGCCCAAGCACGCCGTAGCAATACAATCGATTTTCTAAAAAAGCAAGGCTTCGTCTTTTAAGCGAAACCTTGCTTTTTTCGTCTACTAGTTATCCAGAACAATTGCAACTGCCATAAAGCTCCCCTCAAGAATTTCTCTCCATTCAACTTCAAATTTTTTTGAGATCTTTTACCGTTAAAGAACAATCTGTATTTTTCACCACATCTTCTTTATTCATCCCAATCAGTGACAACAAAAAATGTTGATTGCTAATTGATCGACAGACCTTCGATCCTCAATAAAATAAATCGATACCTCACTGTGCGTTCCTTATGGGTGCACTAAACGGTATTTCTCCACAAAAAAAGACTGCATCAACATTTGATGCAGTCCGTTGCTTATTCATTTGTCAATACAATTTTTCCTTTAGCGTGATGTGTAGCACTTAATTCGTGGGCTTCTGTGACGCCTGCTGCTGTTAATGGATACGTGTGTCCAACCACGCTTTTCACTTTACCATCCGCCATTAAGTCGGCGATTTCTTGCAATTGTTCCCCATTAGGCTGCAGCCAAATACTTTCCGCTACCGCCACCGTGTTAGCAAGCTCTTCGTCGGGTTGACTCACAATTGAAATCAAACGGCCGTGTTCATTTAAGATTTTAAAACTCTTAGCTTGGACTTCTCCACCCATCGTATCAAAAACCAAATCAACGTTTTCCAATACTTCTGAAAAATTAGTCGTATGGTAATCAATCACTTGATCAGCGCCAAGTTCTTTTAACAAGGCATGATTTTTCTCACTGGCAGTTGTGATAACTGTTGCCCCTGCATTTTTGGCTAGTTGGATCGCATAAATCCCAACGCCACCAGCTCCTGCGTGGATCAAGACTTTTTCTCCCGCTTTTAACTGACCATGGGCGAACAACCCTTGATACGCCGTTAAACCAGCTAACGGAACCGCCGCTGCTTCCTCAAAGGAAACATTCTCAGGCTTCCTTGCTAATAGATGATCGTCCACAATCGTATAATCCGCATATGTACCGAAGCGCGTTGTCTCAGGGCGTGAGAAAACTTTTTGTCCTACTTGCCAATTCTTTACTTCAGAACCAATCGCTGCAATTTCACCAGCAACATCCCAACCTAGCGTAATAGGAAATTCCCACGGCATCATTTGTGCCAAATAGCCTTCTCGTAATTTCCAATCAATCGGATTGACTGATGTGGCGTGTACTTTTACCAACACTTGATGTTCACCTAGTTCTGGTAATTCAACTTTGCTTTCTTCCAATTGGTCCGCATGACCATAATTTTTAATGACAATTGCTCGTGTTTCCATCCTTACATCCCTCCATGTGTGATCATTATAAAAGTCCTTCAAATAAATCGGTAGCAATTTGCTTCAATCGAACAGATGAGAATCCAATAGATAGGTAATCTGGTACTTCTCAGCCAATTTTTTTAAATACGGCAACGCGAAATCTTCCGTCTCATTCAGTCTATCCAAACGACGAAAAAACTCCCCTCTTTCTTCCTTACTGGCGATTTTTTTGAAATACCCCCAAACATGTTCGTAGGCATTTCTCTGAGCTTTGACGTTGACCGGCAGTGTTTTGACATGTTCAATCCGCTGATAAAAAAGTTGTGCTTTTTCTTCACTCCAGTGGTTACCCGAAAAAAGCTGACGAATCACCAAATAGTCTTCCTGAGAGCGAGCCATCACAAAATATTTCCAACGCGCCCATTCCTTTTGCTGTTCTTCCATCCACTCACCTCAGGCTAAGGGTAACATCAGTTGGGCGAGATGTTGGAAAAAATGCTCAGCTTCTGGATAGCAAGATAGGTCGCTATCTTTTTTCATACGCAAATCATCCCACTAAACTTTTCGAACAATGACTTAGTGATACATTTATTTTTCTGCACCATTCGTATTACCTGCAAAAAGTGGGACTGACAGCTATTTCATTTTTAAGGAACCCATTTTTTCCTCCGAAAAAGATGAGTCTTATCTTCCTTCGCATGTCATCCCACTAAACTTTTCGAACAATGACTTAGTGATACATTTATTTTTCTGCACCATTCGTATTACCTGCAAAAAGTGGGACTGACAGCTATTTCATTTTTAAGGAACTCATTTTTTCCTCCGAAAAAGATGAGTCTTATCTTCCTTCGCATGTCATCCCACTAAACTTTTCGAACAATGACTTAGTGATACATTTATTTTTCTGCACCATTCGTATTATCTGCAAAAAGTGGGACTGACAAAAAACAGACAGATTTCTCTGTCTGTTTGCGGGATTTATAAATCAGAAATGGTGGTTCCTTCACCGAAACTTGTTTCCCAATCGGCGGTAAAATCGGTAACCGCTTGAGCAATTGACGGCATCGCTAAGGCTTGTTGAATTATATCAACCCCCATCGTTGCTGCTTGGCTGCCATTCTCTAAGGCTGCGTTGACTTGTCCGACATTTTTAAAGCTGGCTGCCAAAATTTTTGTCGCACTCTTTGTCCGGGCGATTTCTTCCGCCATTTCAAAAATCGCTTCTCGCGGATCGATATTCAAATTTTCCATTCGATTGAAATACGGCGCGATATAATCAGCCCCCGCCGCAATTGCCAGATAGGCTTGGAATTTCGTATAGATGGCGGTTGCGGTCACATTGACTCCGCGACGTTTTAATTCTTTGATCGCTTTTAAGCCGGGTTCGTTGACTGGAATTTTAATGAAAACTTTTTGATCAATATTGGCTAAAATTTTTTCAGCATCCTTGATAATTCCTTCATAATCTTGAGCTACGACTTGTACATGCAATGAACGATGTTCGCCGATAATACCGCGAATTTCCTTCATGTGTTGGAAGAAATCAATTTTCCCTTCTTTTTTTACGATAGACGGATTAGAAGTAACTCCGGCGATTGGTAAAACATCCGAAAAATTTTTAATTTCAACGAGGTTCGCTGTATCTAACATAAATTCCATTGAAAAAATCCCCTTTACTATTTTCTATAAGTTAAGCATAGCATCCTGCCCCAATTATTTCCGTATCCTCCAAACAAAAAAAGGTGAAAAGCGTTCGTTCAAGCCTTTCACCTTTGAATCTTCTTTATTTTTCGCACAGATGTGCATATTGAATAAAAAAACTACATTCGCTGACTAATCCGTAAAATTTCTTCCGCTGTTTCTTGATCCGTGATTAAGGTATTGAGATAGCCCTTTTGCAGCAAAGGAATGATCGAGCGAGCTTTGGAGCGGCCACGAGCGATTCCAACTGATTGGGGTACTTTTGCCAATTCTTCTAATTGCAGTCCAATCGTCCGCTGATTCAACGAACCATCCAGCGCCTTACCATAGCTATCATAAAAACGACAGCAGCAATCGCCAATAGCTTCTCGTAATTTCAACTCTTCAAAATCCGCTGTTGTCAATAAATCCCGCCATTGACTTTTTTGATAGCTCAACGGTCCGCCAATTCCGACGATCGCCATATCTAGTCGTTGCCAGCAGTCCTTTAATTCATAGAAATATTTTGAGTTCACGATTCCTTCCGCCAATGCTTTCGTTTCTTGGATCACAGAAGCATTGATAAATACGCTTTGGCCATTTAATTTCCGTGCTAACTCGTAGACGAGGGTATTAACGTGATAACGCGAATTAATATGACTCGGTCCACCCGCCACAGGTACAACAACGACTTTGCTTAATTGTTTCGGTTCAATTTTATTAATCGCGTTGCCAACACTAGCCCCCCAAGAAAGACCCACCACCAGCTCATCCGTCAATTGTCGCCGCAGCCAAGCACCGGCTACTTCTGACAGTCGTTTCTCTTTGTCCTCTTCACTAGCATCTTGCTCATTAGAAACTAGCTCCACGGCTTTTAATGCAAATTTTTGCTTCAACTTTTCTTCCAATTCAAACAACGCAGAATCAAAATGATTGATCTTGATTTCAACGATCCCTTTTTTTTTTGCTTGGCTGATCATTCGGCTGACTGTCGTGCGATAGATCGATAATTCTTTGGCAATCTGAGCCTGTGTAAGCTCTTGTTCGTAGTACATATAAGCGACTTTGGCTAATAGTTTTTGCTTGTCCTCTTTCATGTTGCTTCCCTCCTTGCTGGACATTTTATTTACCTGTTCCCGAAAAGCGTGTATCATTCTAATTAACGAATGGAGGAGAGCTCAATGTCTATCGAAACCACAAAGGCCTTTTTCTCACAATATGAAATGACTGATCGGATCCACGAATTTCCCGTTTCTAGCGCAACCGTTGAGCTGGCTGCTAAAGCCTTGAATTGCCCACCGGAATTAATCGCGAAAACGATGTCTTTCACACTGAAAAAGAGTGACAAAACAATTGTAATCGTGATTGCCGGGGATGCAAAGATTGATAATAGCAAATACAAAGCGACCTTTAATGAACGTGCCACGATGGTAAAAGCCGCTCAAGTCGAAGAGGCGATCGGTCATCCTGTTGGCGGCGTTTGTCCTTTTGCCCTCAAGGCTGACGTTGACGTTTATCTTGACGAATCGTTGCAGCGTTTTGAACGAGTCTTTCCCGCCTGTGGCAGTCCCAACAGTGCGATCGAGCTAACGATACCTGAATTAGAAACCTATAGTCGTTATAAAAAATGGATCGATGTCTGCAAAAACTGGCAAGAAAATAAACGGTCATTGATTTGAGAATACCCTTTTGTTGAACGCCCCATCGTCACAAACGATCTGAAGAAGGACGAAATTGGGCCGAATCTTTGCCTAATGTACGATAGGCTTTTTTAGTTGCGACGATTCGTGGATCATTCTTAATCCTTTCAAGCATCCCTCAAGCTTATTTTTTTTAACAAAGGATTCAACCACTCTTACCGATAGCGGGTTGAACATCTTGATTCGTGAATTCGATTACTGTGCAGGCTACCAAAATTCCTAATTGCTTTAACTCCAACACTTTCCTTCTAGTTTAAACGTTTTCGCTAAAAAGCAAAAGGCTTCTTGTTACTGCTTGCAAAAAATCTTCGTTATAATGAGCAGTAGATAAACATAGATAAACCACTGAAGAACTATCAGCTTTCTAAAAAACGTACGAACAAGGAGGAATTTCAGATGGAAATCACCTATCATGGCCATTCCATTCTTTCGATCGTCATGAAAGATGGTCAGAAACTATTAGTTGATCCATTTATTACCGGCAATTCATTAACCGATCTGAAAGCAGATGAAGTCACGACAGATTGGATTTTAGTCACTCATGGTCACAGTGATCACATTGGCGATACGGTACCCATTGCTAAACGAAATGATGCCACCGTGATCAGTATCGTCGAAGTGTGTTCTTTTGCAGAAAAGAACGGTGTAGAAAAGACTCACGGTATGAACATTGGCGGAAAATATGATTTTCCATTTGGCCGCGTAAAAATGGTCCACGCGCAACACAGCTCCGGCTATGAAGTCGATGGACAAATGGTTTATATGGGCGAGCCCGCCGGCTTCATTATCCAGGCTGAAGGAAAAACAATTTATCACGCCGGTGATACCTCGAATTTCGGCGACATGGCACTTTTCGGCGATGCTTTTGATATTGATGTAGCTTTCTTGCCGATTGGCGATAATTTTACGATGGGGCCTCATGAAGCTGCCAGCGCCGCAAAACGGCTGAAAGCCAAGCAAGTCGTGCCAATCCACTACAATACCTTTCCTGTCATCAAACAAGACCCTGAGGCCTTCGTTAGGCTTCTACCGGAAAGTGTTGGTAAGGTTTTAGCTGTTGGGGAAACGTTAGAACTATAAAATTCAACGGGCAGCTTATCTGCTTTCCGACTTGAGCCCTATAAATAAAGCTGTGCCTTCTCTAAAAATTCGTTATACTGATAGAAAAAGGGAGTTTGCCTATGTTGAACTTTGAAAGTGATTATTTAGAAGGGGCCCATGAAAAAATTTTAGCCCGTTTGGTAGAAACCAATCAAGAAAAATTAAGCGGCTATGGGCGGGATAAATATTCTGCCTCTGCGATTAATAAAATCCGCCAAGCGACGCTTTGTCCTGAAGCTGAAATTTATTTTATTTCTGGTGGCACTTTAACCAACGCCTTAGTGATTGCTTCACTGTTAAAAAAACACGAGGGCGTTATCGCCCCTGAAACTGGACACATCACCACCCACGAGACCGGCGCCATCGAATTTTCCGGTCATAAAGTTTTAAGTTTGCCGCAAACCAACGGAAAAATTTCTGCGGGACAAATCCGCGAATATCTTGAACAATTTTGGGCAGATGACAATCGTGAATTCATGGTTTTTCCTGGAATGGTCTATCTCTCTCATCCTACCGAATACGGGACGCTCTATTCACAGACAGAATTAAAACTGATTTCTGAAGTTTGTCAGCAATACAAGATCCCTTTATTTTTAGACGGTGCACGCTTAGGTTACGGCTTAGCCAGTCCTGAATCAGATTTAAGTTTGCCTCAGATCGCCGAATACTGTGATGTTTTTTACATTGGTGGAACAAAAGTCGGTGCGCTGTTAGGGGAAGCAATCGTCTTTACCAAAAAGAATACTCCCGATTATTTCATCGCCCACATGAAACAACAAGGCGCACTGTTAGCCAAAGGCCGTTTATTAGGACTGCAATTTGATACGCTGTTTACCAATCAACTGTATTTTCAGATCAGCCAGCACGCTATCGACATGGCAATGCGTTTAAAGCAAGGGTTATTAGCAAACAATTATCGCTTTTATCTTGATTCCCCAACGAATCAGCAATTTGTTATTTTGGAAAACAAACAAATGGAAGAACTCAAACAACACGTTGCCTTCAGCTTCTGGGAAAAATACGATGAGCAGCATACGGTGATTCGTTTCGCTACCAGTTGGGCAACGAAACAAACTGAGATCGATGAATTATTGGCATTATTGTAAACGGCTTATCGTTAAAGCCGTTTTTTTATTTCCCTGCTCTGGTGATCCTGTAACTTTTTAATTGTAGAACCGACAGCTAACTAAAAAAAACTTCCGAGTCTCGGAAGTTTTAAAGGTTGATCAAACGGTAGGTCAAACAAGCGATGTAGCATTCATAACTTTCTGAAAAACGCATTACATTGTAGCCAAGTGCTTCGCTGATTTTTTTGATCCGATATTTTACTGTATTTTTATGGATAAACAGCTGCTCACTACAAATTTGAAAATCGGCTCCGGCATCTAATAGAAAACTGCATAATGTCATTAACTGCTCTTTGCTATCTTTACTATTCATAATGGGACTTAACAGTGCTAGCGTCTCTTCGACTTCCGCCTCACCCGATTGAATTAATTTATTGGCGTAAACGACTTGCCGAATCTCGCTAATAGAGAAACTTTTTTTCTCGTGAAATAGCTTTGGCAACTGCAACACAACTTCATTGACTAATTGGTAAGTCGTTCGTACATCAGTGGTATTGCGTAAACGAGGACACAAAACGATACTATCGATACTCTCTTTGTAGGGGCTGTTTTGAATATAGATCTCACCTAGTTCCAGCTCGGAATCATTGTGTCGATAATTTCCCAAGAGCACGATCAGTTGATCATCTAATATTTGAGTGACACACGTTTGATAAAACTTTGAAGCATAACTGAAAACGTCTTTCTTTAAGTTTTTTTCTTCTTTAAGATCGTTTAATTGCAAGAACCACATTAACTCGATTCCCTTCACATCAATCTTCAATTGATTCGCCAAGCGATACATCTTTTCGCTTTCATCATTTAAAATTGCGTGAACTAGTGCCGCTTCATTGACCTCACCTTGCTTCTTTCCCCATAAATTCAAAGCAACTTGCAGCAGTTCCACTGTTTGTTCGCATTCAGCTTCTGTCAATAGTTCATGTTCCTTTAACAAATAGAGAGAGAGAGGTCCGCTTTCCTTCTGATGAAGTTCCTTATAAAAAATAGAGAAATCATTTTTAAGCACTTGCTGGCCGTCCTCTACCGCGACTTTCCGTAATAAACGCTCTACATCAGTCGTAGAACTTCTCGGCCACTTGATTTGATTGGTTACTTCGTTGGTAGTATTCATCAAAACAATATTCGTCCGTAAAAGATCCGACACTAGTTTCAATGTAATATCCACCGTCCGTAAGTGCTCCGGCAACAAAGAGGCTTTCTCCAGTACTTCATTGACGATATTATCGGTCGGTCGTTTTTTTAAAATTTCTGCCATCAACTCAATGATCACTTCACTATATCGAATAGAACGATATCCTTTTGGCATTTGAATAATAATAAAACCTAACGCTTGAGCCGTTTCTAAAACTTTAGGGGCGATTTGCGGCAAAACCGTTCCAACATTACATAAAATGATCCCAATACCGCCCATTCGCTGTAATTGGCAAATCGTTGCACACTGCTTGTCGATGTCCTCTCTGATGCTAAAAAAAGAAGTCAGTGCCAACTCACCAGTATGGTATTCATTCAATTCGAAATGTTCCTTACAGTATGCCATATCGGCGATCTCTAAAAAAGAGAGCGATGTTACCGTCTGACTTAAATTATTATGTCCCGTCAACACCAGGGCCTCTCTTAAAGAAGGCAACAATAACAAATCCTTTATTTTAGCTCCCAATCTCATCCCTCCTAAGGATTTTCACATCAAATTTTGTTTTTCCTCTAACATTAGCAGATTCACTTTTCCTTGTCTATTCTATTTTTCTTATTCAGCCAAATTATTTTAGTAAAAAAAACTCGTGACAAAAATATTGTCACAAGTTCTATTTATAAATAACTGGCAGTCCAATAGTAGCTTCTTTGGCCCTAAGCCGAATCCTTCTGCCACGACTTCTGGTCTTATTTAACTGCTGATTCTGATTCTACGATTTTATTGACGATGCCGTAGTCCTTCGCTTCTTCAGCCGAAAGCCAGAAGTTGCGGTCGGTATCTTTTTCAATTTTTTCCAAAGTTTGACCGGTTGCTTTGGCGATTAATTTATTCACCCGTTTGCGCATCCGTAAAATTTCTTTGGCTTCAATTTGAATTTCGGTTGATTGCCCTTGCACGCCACCAGCTGGTTGATGAATCATGTAGCGCGTATTCGGCAAGCTGTAACGATCTTCTTTATCCGCCGCCAAATAAATCGTGATCCCCGCACTTGCTACCCAGCCGGTTCCGATCACTTTTACTTTTGGTTTGATAAATTTAATGACGTCGTGGATCGTATCACCGGACTCCACATGACCACCTTGGCTATTAATAAACATTGTAATTGGTTCTTCACTAGCAGATGATAAATAAAGCAGCTGTTCAGTCACCGTTTTGGCCAACTCTTGTGTGATCTCGCCATAAATCAAAATCGTCCGTTGTTTCAATAATTTTAAGAGCATTGGATTTTGTTCCTCTGGTTTTGGTGTATCGGCTTCTGCAAAAAGATGATTCATAAAAAAATTCCTCCTCGTTTTCTAAGACCTCTCCTTTAGTATAGCCAAAAAAAATTAGAATGAACAGAAAGAGCCTCTGGCTAGCTGACTCACTAAAGTGATGAAAAGCTGTGGTAAACTAACCAAAAGACTGTTGATTATTGCTGAGCTTTGGCGAATATTTTTTTATTTTAGCAAAGCATTCATTTTTATTGGCACTATTTATTTTTTTATGGGATGATAGATCGTATTTGTAAAAAAGGAAGGGGATCTTCGTGGCTTATCGAAACAAGCCTCCGTCATCTGCCCGTTAAAATAATCTGGTTTCTATTATTTTACTGAAGGAGCAATTTACATGATCGAGGAAAAGAAAAGTTTTATCTCATGGCCAGTCTTAGCCATGATGTCGTTTGTTACTGTTATTGGTTTTGATGATATTATTTATAACTTTGCCAACCAAGGCTTAGGGGTTATTACTTCTTGGATAATTTTACTGCTATTATATGTGATCCCTTACTCTTTGATGGTAGGGCAACTAGGTTCCGTGTTCAATCATGAAGGCGGCGGTTTAACCTCGTGGGTACGAGGGACCAGCGGCGATCGACTGGGCTATTTTACCGCTTGGACCTATTGGGCGGCGTCAATCCCTTATGTCGTTGATACAGCGAACGCGGTCGTCGTCGGTTTCGGCTGGCTAGTCAACGGCAATGATTCAATGGAAGATAAAATGTCCAACTCAATGTTTGCCTTATTGACCTTCTGTGTTTTCTTAGCCTTTATTTTCTTGCAACGGCATTTTAAAAAATCGTTGGAAGTCTTGAGTACTCTAGGCGGCGGTGCGATGTTCATCATGGCTTTGCTGTTTGTCTTTATGACCTTCGCTTCCTTGTTTATGCCAAACGGTCATATCGAAACACAGCCAATGAATCTAGGTGCCATCGTGCCCAAATTCAATTTGCATTATTTAACCACGATTGGCCTGTTAATCTACGCCATTAATGGAGCGGAACTCGTCGCGCCTTTCGTCACTCGGATGCGCAAGCCGCAAAAAGAGTTTCCTAAAGCGATGATCATGTTAACAGTGATGACGATCTTCTTGACGGTCTTTGGTTCATTCTCGTTAGGCGTCTTTTTCAATGCCCATCACCTGCCAAATAATTTGAAGATGAACGGGTCGTATTATGCGTTCCAACGATTAGGTGAGTTTTTCCATCTTGGAAATAGTTTGATGTATGTTTTCGCCGTGACCCAAATCATTTATATGTGCGCGCTGTTGGCGGTCTTATTGGATGCCATGACACGGATGCTGATCTCTGACACCGGCAAACAATTCATGCCGAAGAAATTAACCAAACTAAACGCGGAAGGCTTACCGATCAACGGCTATATCTTAACTACCGCCTTAAGTGCCTTCATTTTATTATTAGGCGTTTTCTTGCCAGAGATGAATGATATCTTTAACTGGTTGTTAAATCTTAACGGGATTATTTCACCAGGTGTGACTTGCTGGATTTTTTACGCCTTCATTCGGATTCGCTTAGACAGTCGGAAATTTCAATCCGAGTATGTCTTTATCAAAAATGATCGGATGGCAGTCTTTGTTGGTGGCTGGTGCCTCGCAGTAACAGTGCTGGCAACATTGTTCGGGATTTTACCGCAAGACGCGGCTTATGGTTCTAGCTTGTTCTGGCATGAATTGATTATTAACATCATCGGAATTGTTGTCTTAATTGGTTTAGGTTTTGTGATGCCAACGTTAGCCAAACGGGAACGCGAAAAAGAAATGAATTAATTTTTTTAGACTGTCTACTGCCTCTATTAGGAAGGTTTAGGACAGTCTTTTTTTGCTATTTAAAAAAAATCCAACTCGTGGTAAGATGTTTTCTAAATAATATTTCATTTATTTTTAATCATATTCATAGAAGTGGGTGGACTTATGTTGCTGTTAGGGTCAGCAGTGAACTGTTTGGCGATTATCGCCGGAAGTTTTTCAGGGATTGTTTTACGAAATATCTCGGAACAAACAAAAGATACGGTGACAAAAGGAATTTCTTTAGGGGTCATTGCTCTAGCGATTCAGATGTCGCTAAAAGCCAGCTCCTTTACTATTATCATCATCAGTATTTGTTTAGGTGGGATGATTGGCGAGTTTTTAAAGATCGAGGACTCCATGACACGCTTAGGATTATTTTTAGAAAATCGCTTTGCCCGTGGGAATAGTAATTTTGCAGAAGGCTTTGTGACCGCAACGTTGATCTATGTGATCGGTTCGATGGGGATTATTGGGGCGATTGAAAGCGGCGTAACTGGTAATCATCAAACTTTATTTACCAAAGCAGTAATGGACGGCTTCATGTCCATTATGCTGACAGCTTCATTAGGGATCGGCGTACTTTTTTCGGCTTTTCCCGTTTTTATCTATCAAGGAATGATCACCCTCTTCGCCAGTTTCATCGTCCGTTATTTACCACCGGAATTATTAGATAGTCTGATGAATGAAATCAGTGCGATTGGCGGCTTGATGATCTTAGCAATCGGATTGAACGTCATGAAGCTGACGAAAATCCGCGTCTCAAACTATTTACCGGGGATTCTCGTCTTAATCATCATCATGGTGATCCAATACTTTTACTTTTAATCAGCAAGAGAGTTGAATCTGACTCACTTGCTGATTCTTTTTGCTAAATAATACTTTGTCGTTCCTATCATCGGTACATCTGCTATCTCGCCAAAGACCTCATAGCCCTGTTTCAAATAAAAATCCAATGCTTGATACGCTTTGGTAGTCAAAGTAATCGTCTTCAAGCCTTTTTCGACTGCTTGTTTTTCGATAGCTTGCATCAACTTTGATCCAATCCCCAGCTTTTGAAAGCGGGCATCCACGCCTAATAAAGAAATATACAGCGTGTCATATTGATACCTGCCAACGATCCCGCCAGCTAATTGATCCTCCACCCAAGCAGCCAAGACTAACGACTGCTCTGTTGATTCTACTAAGCCATCAGAAAATTCTGCGTCATGCTGCTGCTTAAAAATGTCATCTAGAAATGGAACTAGTTCCTCTTTCACACTTTTTTTAATTTCCACTTTTCTCACCTCACAACTATTTTAAAACAATTCTACGTTGAGAAGTAGTTTAAATGAACGCGGCCGAAAAAAAATCAAAATTGATTCAGCCGTCAAAATAATGATTGGATTTTCTCAAAGCCTTTTTACGTTCATTCATATTTAAGCAATTTCGTTGGAGTAACAGTTTCCTTTTTCTTTGTGTATACTTAAGAGCAAAAGATGAATCGAAAGGATTTTTTTGATGAACGAATACATGGATGAGTTAAGAGAATTTTGGGATGATTTTGCGGAAAATTATGAACAAATTCAACAAGAATCTAGTTTTCCTGTAGCAGAAGATTTAACAGCATTTCTAATCAGTGAAAAAATTTTCCCCTGTCAGACTTTTTTAGACTTAGCTGGTGGTACTGGCCGTTATTTACCTAGCTTTCAGCAACAGGTTGAACATTATATCCTCGTTGATATTTCAGAGAAGATGCTACACTATGCGCAAAATAAAGCGGCAGACAATGTTTTGTTCATCAACCAGTCGCAAGCAACTTTTTTAGCTCAAGCCAACACCCGATTTGACGTTGTTTTTTCGGCGATGAACCCCGCCTTGAAAACAAGTCGTGACCTCACTGCTTTTCAGCGTATCAGTCGAAATTGGTGCCTGCTTTTTCGGACGATTCAAGAGGAAGACACGCTCTTTTCTCCTTACGAAGCAGCCAATCCAGATTTGCTATTGAACCAGCAATATAAAAATTTTTTACAGGCTGAAAAGATTCCCTATAAAATCAAACAATTTTCCTACAAAAAAAGCGAAAAAATTACTCGTGAATTTTTCCAGGCTTATTTCGAAAACGATTTTTCTGCGGCAGAGTTGGCTAAGATGACCGAAAAAACTTTTGGTGATGCGCAGCAAGAAAATAATGAAAGCCGGCTTACTTTTGAATTGATTTATTTTCAAGTCTCAAAGGCTTATAATGAGAGCGGCTTATAACACTAAGGGGGAAAAATCATGGAAGAAAAAACATTTCAACGAATCAAAGAATTAACCCAACTGCAAGGAACCAGCGGCTTTGAGGAGGATATTCGTGCCTATATGCGAAGCGCGATGACTCCATTCGTTGACGAAGTCCAACAAGACGGACTTGGTGGCATTTTTGGCTTAAAAAATGCGTCGGAGAATAAACCACGTGTAATGGTCGCAGCCCATATGGATGAAGTCGGTTTTATGCTGACAGAAATTACTCCGCGAGGCTTATTCAAAGTCGTCCCTCTAGGTGGTTGGAATCCTTACGTTGTTTCAGCGCAACGTTTTACTTTAAAAACCGGAAAAGGCAATTATCCTTGTATCTCCTCTTCCGTACCGCCTCATTTATTACGAGGAACCAGCGGACAAGGTCAAGTTAAAGTGGAAGATATTTTATTCGATGCCGGTTTTGAATCAAAAGAAGAAGCGCTAGCCTTTGGCGTATTACCAGGCGATACGATCGTCCCTCAAACTGAGACTGTAAAAACCGCCAATGGCAAAAATATTATCAGCAAAGCCTGGGACAATCGCTACGGCTGCACCGTTGTCTTGGAAGCTTTAGAAGCCCTGCAAAAAGAAACGTTAGATTATACGCTGATCGCTGGTGCCAACGTGCAAGAAGAAGTTGGTCTGCGAGGAGCCAAACCCGCCGTAACAAAATTCCAGCCTGATTTATTCTTTGCGGTAGATTGCTCCGCCGCCGATGATTTAGTGACTACTAATGGAACTTTTGGCCATCTGGGCGAAGGCACCCTCTTACGAATCCAAGATCCCGGTATGATTCTTTTACCGCGTTTACGGGAATATTTATTAGACACGGCAGAAACCCATAATATCCCTTATCAATACTTTGTTTCAAAAGGTGGCACAGACGCTGGCGCCGCTCATACTGCAAACGAAGGAATTCCAAGTACGGTAATCGGTGTATGCGGACGCTATATCCATACCCATCAAACGATGTTCAGCATCGCCGACTTTGATGCCGCGCGAGAAATGCTGATCCAAGTATTGAAAGGCTTAGATGAAAGTACTATCAAAACAATCATCGCTGGAAAATGATTACTTTATAAAAATTAAATACTTTGTTAAAGTGATGATTATCACGCTTTTACTAATTTATTTAATAATAATATTCTTTTTAGTAACCATTTTTCTTGCAATCAAACATTATTTCCGTTAGTCTTTAAACATATTAATAACTCCTTAGGGGAGTAACCGGCAACAATGTTGTTGTGATATCAACAGTAAGTCAACCAGCAATGGTTTTCTGGTATCGTATGAAATGGTGAGACCTAAGACAAGTTTAAACACTTGCCTTAGGTCTCTTTTTGCGAGTTCTACTTCTTGCTTTAGCAAGATTAGTAGAATCGTAGGCGTAGTGAGATTCATATTATTTTTTGCTCTTTGAAAAATAATTTCCTTACTACGAGCTAGCTGTCAGCTCAACTTTTGCTGTTTAATAAAGTACGAAACAAGTTTTACTTGGTTAAACTAAAATATTAAACGGTAAGTTTCGTTGAATGATAGGCGTACGAGGATAAATCAAAAAATTGGAGGATATAAATTGACAAAACAAGTTTACCAACAAGAAACAGAAGAATTAATGAACGGTCTCAATACGGCACCAGAAGGCTTAAGCCAAGCCGAAGCGCAAAAGCGCCTGCAAGAAAATGGCCCGAATCAATTAAAAGAAGCGAAGAAAAAAACAACCCTGAGTTTATTTTTGGAAACCTTCAAGGACGCAATGGTCGTCGTCCTGCTGATCGTTGCGATTATTCAAATGGTGATGGGGGCTCACGTGGAATCCATCGTGATTTTCGCCGTCTTGATACTGAACTCAGTTGTAAGTGTGATCCAAACAAAAAAAGCGGAAGGTTCCTTAGACGCTTTGAAAAAACTTTCTGCCCCGGATGCCAGTGTTTTACGCGGCGGTCAAGAACAAAGTATCCCGGCCAAAGAAATCGTCACTGGTGACATCGTCATTTTAGAAGCTGGCGATTATGTCCCAGCGGATGGCCGCTTACTTGAAGAAGGTTCGCTGAAAGTTGACGAAGGTATGCTGACTGGTGAATCAACACCGGCGGAAAAAGAAATCACACTCTTGACTTCTGACGTTCCTGTTGGTGATCGACTTAACATGGTTTTCAGTGGAACGATCGTCACCTATGGTCGTGGAAAATTTCTAGTTACTGCGACTGGTGCTGAGACTGAGATTGGTCAAGTCGCGGACTTATTAGAATCAACCACTGAGCAAAAAACACCACTGCAACGCGGCCTGGATCGTTTTAGTAAGAAATTAAGTATTGCAATCTTGATTTTATCGATTGTGATTTTAGGTGTTCAACTAGTTCGGGTCTTTTTAGAAGGTTCGACGGATATGACCCAAGACATCGTCAATGCTTTTATGTTTGCCGTAGCAGTGGCAGTGGCCGCGATTCCTGAAGCCTTGCAATCAATCGTAACTATCGTCCTTTCATTGGGAACCAAAAAAATGGCAAAACAGCACGCGATTATTCGTAAGTTGCCAGCCGTTGAAACACTAGGCTCTACCAGTATTATCTGTACCGACAAGACCGGTACATTAACCCAAAATAAAATGACCGTAGTTGATTTTTTCTTAGCGGATGGTCAAAGCGGTGAATTTTCAAAAGATCCGAAACAATGGGAAGCTGATGAACAGCGGTTGATTGAGATCAGCGTTTTGGCTAATGATGCTACGATCAGTGAAGATGGCACAAAATTAGGGGATCCAACTGAGATTGCTTTGATTGACTATAGTGAAAAGCAAAATCAATCCTATCGTGAATTGCGTAAAAAATCGCCGCGTGAAGCGGAACTGCCTTTTGATTCTGACCGTAAATTAATGTCAACACTCCATACCATTGATCAAAAACAAACCATGGTCACCAAAGGCGGTCCAGATATCGTTTTTGAACGTAGCTCGAAAGTTTTATTAGATGGTGAAGTCGTTGCATTCACGCCAGAGCTGAAGACTCGTTTCCAAAAGCAAAATGAAGATTTTTCTAAACGAGCATTGCGAGTACTAGCCTTTGCTTATAAAGAAGTAAGCGCAAATGAGTTAACGTTAGAGGATGAAAACGAGTTAGTTTTAGTCGGTCTGTTGGCTATGATCGATCCACCGCGAGAAGAAGTTTTCCAAGCGGTTGCTGATGCCAAATCGGCCGGTATCCAAACGGTGATGATTACCGGCGACCACAAGACGACTGCTGTGGCGATTGCTCAAGAAATCGGTATTTTTGAAAAAGGCGACATGGCATTGACTGGCGCTGAATTGGATCAATTAAGCGAAACTGAACTGACTGAGCAATTAGAACAAATTACGGTTTACGCTCGCGTTTCGCCAGAGAATAAAATCCGAATCGTTCGCGCATGGCAGGACAAAGGAAAAATTTCTGCGATGACGGGAGACGGTGTCAATGATGCGCCAGCTTTGAAACAAGCAGATATTGGGATTGCAATGGGAACCGGAACGGATGTTGCCAAAGATGCAGCGGCGATGGTTTTAACGGATGATAACTTCGCTTCTATCATCAAAGCTGTCGAAGTTGGACGAAATGTTTTTGATAATATCAAAAAGGCCGTTGCCTATCTGTTTGCTGGTAATTTAGGGGCCATCATCGCCATCATCTTCGCATTAGTGATTGGTTGGTCGAACCCCTTCACGGCTTTACAATTACTCTTTATTAACTTAGTCAACGACTCACTGCCAGCCATCGCATTAGGAATGGAAAAAGCTGAGCCAACGATCATGCAGCGTCAGCCTCGTGATCCCGATAGTGGTATTTTCACTGGTAAAACGTTGATTTCGGTGACCTACCGTGGCATCTTGATCGCACTGGCCGTGATTGTCGCTCAATGGCTAGGCAATCAGCAATCTGCTGAAATTGGGGTCGCAATGGCTTTCACTACATTGATTTTAAGCCGGACTTTACAAACATTTGCGGCTCGTTCAAATACTCAAACTTCAATCCAAGCAGGGCTCTTTAGTAATAAGATGGTCTTATTGGCGATCGTGGTCTGTGGCGGACTATTCAGCTTGACACTGTTACCAGGATTGCGTGAAGTCTTCGCGATTCCCGCTGCCTTTGCCTTAAAAGACATTGGTTTAGCGTTAGCCCTAGCAGCTACGGCGGTGCTACTGATGGAGATAACTAAATTGATTTTAGTTAAAATCCAAGAACCAAAGACAAAATCAGAATTAAATAAAAACTAAGTCCCACACTAAAAGGCAGCGCCAAATCAATCGGCGCTGCCTTTTTTATAAGAATTGTTGCAAATAGCGTTGAATCCGAGGATTTTCGCTGGCGAAGAAAGACTGGCTGCTACCGTCAAAGGTTACCTGTCCTTCTTCTAGAAAAACAATCCGGTCCGCAACTTTACGAGCAAACTCTAAGTGATGGGTCACTACGATTTGTCCATTGCCAGATTCCGCCAACTCTTTGATCACCTGCAGTACTTCTTGAGCCAGCTCTGGGTCTAAGGCGCTCGTTGGCTCATCATACAACATAAACTGTGGCTCCATCGCCAATGCTCTTGCAATTGCTACCCGCTGCATCTGCCCGCCAGATAATTGTTTTGGGTGTTCTGCAGCTTTATCTAACAACCCAACCTTAGCCAGCAATTTCTCTGCTTGCTCCCGCGCTTGTGCTTTCGCTATTTTTTTCACCTGTATTGGACCTTCCATGACGTTTTGAATCACCGTCAAGTGGGGAAAAAGGTTATAAGCCTGAAAAACGATACTAAAATGAACGCGATAGTCCTTTAGTTGGCGAAACGTAAGATTTTGCGGAAAGGTCAAGTTGTCCTGATCGATTTTAATGGTGCCACTGTCTGGAGTCTCTAATAAATCAATCGAACGGAGCAAGGTACTTTTGCCTGATCCAGATGGTCCTAGAATAACCGTCGTCTCCCCCGGCTGGAAAATCAAATTGATCTCCTTTAAGACTGGATTGCCATCAAAGCTTTTGTTTAATTTTTCAATTGCTAACATCTGACTTCCTCCTAATAGACCATCCGTTTTTCAAGTACGGATTGTAAGTAATTCAAGAAGGTACAAAAAACTAGATAATAGACTGCCACCATGCTGTAAAGCAGCAAAGGCTCATAGGTTCGGGCGGCAATTCGCTGCGCCGTCATGAAAATCTCCACAATCGTGATACTAGCAGCTAACGAAGTGTCCTTAACAAGACTGACAAAACTATTCGACAACGGTGGCAAGGCAATTTTAAAGGCTTGTGGTGCGATGATCCGATACAAAATCTGCCAACGACTCATCCCTAATGACGCTGCCGACTCGTATTGTCCTTGAGGGATAGCTAATAATGCGGAACGAATATTTTCAGAAGCATAAGCGCCGGTATTTAATGAAAAGGTCAAAATCGCGGCTGCCCACGCGTCCATTTGGATACCTATTGAGGGTAGTCCAAAGAAAACGATAAACAACTGAACTAGTAAAGGGGTTCCGCGAAAGACCCACACATACAAAAAGAAAAGTCCGTTGAGTAGGCGATTTTTTGAAATCCGAGCTAATGCGGTGATTAATGCTAAGACCATCCCTAAAGAAAAAGAGATCAAGGTCAAAGGAATCGTCATTTTTAGCAATGCCCAAAACAACGGCAGCGCTGAGCTTTGAATGATATCTAGTATTCGTTCCATATTAATTACTCCTTCAATCCCTATTTAGAAATATCTTTCTTAAAGTACTTTTCTGACAGCTTCGTCAAGGTGCCATCTGCGTCTAATTCTTTAATGGCTTTGTCTACTTTTTTGGCTAACTTTTCATCGCCTTTATGAAACATTGCTGCTACTTCGGTCGCATCATTAGACGTCTTGACAATTTTGATGGGTGCATCAGGTTTTTGATTTAAATAATCGTAATACGTCACGTCATCGTTCAAGGTAGCATCCGCACGCTTGTCGCTGACTAATTCTACTGCTTTGCTGAAGCCGTCCACACTAGAAATCTTCGCTCCTAAACCTTCTGCCATTTCTGCATAATTACTAGTTAATGACTGTGCCGCTGTCTTGCCCTTTAAATCTGAGAAATCCTTGACACTGTCGTTGTCCTTGCTAACAATCAACGCAGGATGTGAGATTGAATACGGTGTGCTGAACAAATATTTCTCCTTACGTTCAGGGGTGATTGCTACTTGGTTAAATACTACATCCGTCTTCTTCGCATCAAAGGCGGCTAACATCGAATCCCACGGTGCTTCAACAAATTTTACTTTATAATCTATTTTTTTCGCGACCGCCTTGGCGACATCAACGTCATAGCCAGTTAATTTGTCATTTTCATCTCGGAATGAAAATGGTGAATACGTTCCCTCTGTCCCTACCCGTAGGACCTTTTCAGTGCTTGAACTGGACGTTTCACTATCTTTTGACTGGCAGCCAGCTAGAAATAGCATGCCTACTGCGAACAATCCAACAACTGCAATAATTGATTTTTTCATTTTATTTTTCCTCCAATGCTTGGTCTAAATCATTTTGTAAGTCCGTTAACTCTTCTATCCCAACGGATAAACGAATGAGTCCATCTTTGATCCCAGACGCCGTTCGTTTCTCCTTAGGAATCGACGCATGGGTCATAACTGCTGGTACTTCAATCAAGCTTTCAACACCACCTAAACTTTCCGCTAAGGTGATGATTTTCAGCGCTTCAACAAAATCCGCTACTTTACTTTCATCTACCAATTCAAAGGCGACCATTCCACCGAAGCCCGTCATTTGTTTGGCAGCAATCGCGTGCCCTGGATGATCTGCTAAGCCAGGATAATAAACTGTTGCAACGGCTGGATGCTCTGTCAAAAATTTCGCAATTGCTGCCGCATTCTTTTGATGAGCGTCCATTCGTACGGCTAACGTCTTGATTCCTCGCTGCAATAACCAGCTGTCTTGCGGTCCTAAAACACCGCCGATGGAATTTTGATAAAAACCAATTTTTTCTGCTAAGGCTTCATCACTCGTGATCGCTAGTCCTGCGACCAAGTCACTGTGTCCGCCTAAATATTTTGTCCCGCTATGCAAAACGATATCCGCTCCTAGGGCTAGAGGCTGCTGTAAATAAGGTGTCGCAAAGGTATTGTCGACGATCGTCAATAGCTCATGGCTTTTAGCCCAAGCGGCACTTCTTTTTAGATCGATAATTTTTAATAAAGGATTGCTAGGTGATTCTAAATAAAGTGCTTTGGTAGTCTCCGTTAACGCTGCTTCAAGCTGTACTGAATCCTGAGCATCCACCATTGTGTAGCTTAAACCTAATGGCGCAAAAACCTTTTCCAGTAAGCGGAAAGTCCCGCCATAAACATCGTCACCTAAAATCAAATGATCTCCCGGTTGAAATAAAGATAACGTCGCATGAATAGCGGCTAGGCCCGAAGCAAAAGCAAAACCTTGTACACCACCTTCAAGCTCAGCAACCAATTCTTCTAAAGCCAAGCGAGTAGGATTACCTGAGCGCGAATACTCAAAATCTCCCGGTTGTCCTAATTTTTTTTGCCGATAGGTCGAGGTTTGATAAATTGGCACACTAACGGCTCCCGTCAATAGATCTTCACTAATTCCTCCGTGGATCATCTTAGTTGATAAATGCATGTATTTTTCCTCCCGATTGTTTGTTTTCTTAGCCTTTATCTTTTAAGCAACAACACATGGTAGTTCCTCCTATCTTGTATTTATCCTTTTTATTTCCCGAGACACAGCCCTAGCTCCAGTCAGGGTAATTTTTTTCGAAATTCGAAAGAGCGGTTATTTACGCATACGATTTTTCTAAATATGCTAAAGCATAAAGAAAAACTTGCAAAGCTTGAAAAAAATCGCAAAAAAAGAGGTGCAAGCTATTAAAGCTGCACCTCTTAGAATCGCCAAAATGAGAAGTTTTCTTCTTTTTCAAACGAGTTCAGAACAGTTAATAGACATGACAAATCAGTATGCTGCTTTTTCGCACCATACAACAACAAGCTAATTGAACTGTTTGAAGATTTTGTTTCGCCATGTTGTTTGCCATGTGTCCTGACCTCCTTAAATGATTGCACTCAATTTAGCATTTACAAAATGAGAAGTCAATCATTACCCTCTCAATTTTTTTTAAAATAACTATTTTCAAAAACAGCTTCAATTTCCGCAATCTTTGTTGAAAACAGTTTTAACACGCTAGGATTCTAAATTTAATAACGATTTTTTTTAAAGCTGTAACGCATCTATTACTGAATAATATCCCGGTTCTTGCTTCGCCAAAAAAATAGCACAATCGCAAGCACCTTTGGCAAAGCCTCGCCAGTTAGTAGAATGATGACTGATCTCCAAGCGTTCTCCAAAGCCGCCAAAGAAAACAGTATGGCTGCTTGGAGTATCCCCCATCCGCAAAGAATGGTAGCCAATCGTCCCCGGCGTTCGTTCTCCGACTCCTTCACGTCCATAAACAGCAAGATCCTTCAGCTCACCACCTAATTCGTGAGCAATCACTTCCCCCATTTCTTTCGCCGTCCCACTAGGCGCATCCTTTTTCCAACGGTCGTGCATCTCAACAATCTCGATATCGGACTCTTCACCAATTGCCGCCGTTGCTAGTTGCACTAATTTATTCATAACATTGACTAATTTTGACGTGTTGGCGGCGTATAAAACAGGAATATTTTCACTAGCTTCTTTGAACAAGGCTTTTTCTTCCAGTGCAAAGCCCGTCGTTCCGCAAACTAATGCTTTATGGTGAGCTTGCGCCAAACGTAAAACGTCTAAACCCATTTCCTTTGTCGAAAAATCAATGATCACGTCACAAAAATCAATGACTTCAGCCAAATCATCCACGATCGGCACAGCTAATGTCCGTCCAAAGGTCATTTGTCCAAGATCCTCGCCGATGTATACTCGTCCTTGCGGGCCTACCCCCGCCACTAATTCTAATTCAGCACTCTCAGCCGCAACTTGAGTAATCAAGCGCCCCATTTTCCCCAATGGTCCTACCACAATCGTTTTAATCATCAGTTCCCACCTTTTCTTAAACCGTTTTCAATTTAGTTTAACACGAAAAAACACCCAAGAATTATTTCTTGAGCGTTTAAAAGAACATTCGTAAAAAGGACCATAAATAACGGAGCAAGCGATATAAAATAAACAAGATAAACAAATTTCCAAAAATGAAACTAGCGGCATTGCCGGCGCTGGCTCGCAAGTTACTCAACGTGAAGCGACGTAAAAAACGCGGCATCGAGCTGTATCCATTCCGTTTCAACCGAAATTTTTCTTCGTAGGTCAAGTCCAGCATATCGTAATAAACGATCTGCAAAGGCGCCCGTGAGAAAAAAGTCTTCGAAAAGCCTACCATCAGCGTGTACTGCTTATTGTTAGACGGCAGATTGCGAACGTTCTTTTTGTTAATTCGCACGTGTTCATCATCTATCACATTATAGCTGTATTCCTCTTCCTGAATCTGGTGAATCTGCAATTCGGGTTGATTCTCCGCTAGAAACCCTTGATAGATCGGCACAAATTTTTGCTGTTGCAGATAAAGGTAGATCATCGCTGCGACGAGTAGAATCATTAATAGACTATTTAACAAAATCGTATCGCCAATAATCACGGTGTAAGCCAAAATAATAACTAGTGCTGCCCCACACAAAGTGAGCCGCTTTCGATAATATTTTTGATACATCATTCGAATCGTCCGCTCATAATAGTCAAAATCCGCTGCTGCAACATTCATCTCTTTTCCCCTTTCAATTATTCATTTTTCCTTAGTATAACGGAGCGAAGAATAGATGTCAGTCCGTTTTGTTCATAAAGAATCATTTGACTCTTACCTTTAGACTATTTTAAAGAGCTTTGCCGGTAAAAAGTATATTTTACTAAGATACGTTTTTTTTCTTTCCAAACAAGAGTATAATGAGCGTGTAAAAACGATTACTTTTATTCGAGTGAAGGAGTCCACTTATGAAAACAGCAATGATTCTCTCAACCATTCTATTTTTCTTAGTTAATTTCTATCTTTTTTCTGTCTATTTCAAAGAAAAAAAAATCAAAGACCATTTGGAGAGACTAGCAGTCATGTTCGGCGCAAATATGAGTGTATTGTTTGTTGATAGCTTAATTTTATTTTTCGGCGCGCTGGCGGAAGAAGGATTCTTACTAATGGCAATTTTTGCTTAATGATACAAAAGGAGGTACGACAAGACTTTTGTCATACCTCCTTTTTTTTACTCATTTTCAATAAAACCATATTCAATAATTTTTAATTTTCGTTTTAAGCGATCAATTGCTGGCATTAAATCTTCAATCGTCTGCCATTCTGGATGTTGCGTTAAGTCTTGTTGAATTTTCGTTGTCTCGCTGTTTAAAACAGCATAGATAACCTCCCGTACTTCTTCTTCCTCGACTTCTTTTCGCAAAGGCAATTTGCCAATCACCTGATCCGTCAGCGTTATATTTTTATTAAAATCTTGGTTAAGTTTTTCCGTCATTCGCTGCCGTAAAGGTTCTGGTAGCATTGGCATTTCCTTATAAGCCCTCATTAAAAAATCAAATTCATTTGGATAGGTCAACTGTAGCTGAATTTTATACTTTGTTGCCTCAACAACCATTTCCAATAAATCAGAAGCTTGCGTCCAAATAGAATAATCAATCCGCTGATAGAAAAAATCCGCGGCATATTTATAGGTTGCTTCATACAAACCGCTTTTATTCCCGTAGTAATGGAACAATAGGCCCTTCGAAACCCCTGCCTGATTCGCGATATCATCCGTCTTCGTTTCACGATAACCATTTTTAGCAAATAATTGAGCGCTGGTGGTTAAAATATTTTTTTCCTTTTGTGGATCTTTGACTACTTCTTTCATCGTCTCACCCCAAGTCCCGCTTATTGTAGCCGATGATCCCCAGTATCGTCAAACCAAGAAAGATCGCCACTAGACCAAGTGCCAGCGAGTGGTTCAGCACTTCATTCGGCACCTTTCCCACCCAGCCGAGGGGCGAAATATTGGCAGTTTCCTCTGATAGATTCAGCAGTGGGCCGAACATTTTGATCAGGACACTGCCACCTAGATAAAGCCACAAAAGATTGGTCAATTTAGGAAAGGCACCAGTCAATAAACTAGCAATCCCAACAAAAAACAGCGTTGCTGGTAAAAAGCCGCCAAGCGTTTCCCAAAAATACTTGATTGCCAAAGGATGATCCATCGACGCGTTTCCAACAAAGAAGGCTCCCGCTAACATAGCGACAAAGACCAGACAGCTAGTTATGATCCCGACAGAAAAATAACTCAACGCTAAACGAGTCTTTGTAAGGCTCTTAGAATGGATGATTTCTAAGTACCCTTTTTTGTCATCTGACTTCAACCGAAAAATAATCAAAATTCCACTGATGGCTGCAATAGCCACAAAAAACAGTCCCAGCATATTCAAATAATTCAAGATCAATTCACGATTGGCCGCATGGATCTGGGTGACACCTAAGATTTTTTTATAAGTAGGATTGGTGCCGATAATATCGCCGATCGTACTAAAAATAGAACCATAAGCTGCGCCTAGAACAATACCGCCAATCAGCCAGCCAATAATACTGTTACGCTCCACTGTTAATACCAAACCAAGGGGCGAAGATAGCAATTTTCCAGCTTGTCCTTTTCCACTTCGTTCTGTCAACACACCACTACCAATATCACGACTCTCAACGATTTTGATCGCCGCAACGAATGAGATGAATCCTAAACCTAACGTCAAAAAAATCGGTAACCAACGATCGTCTGTATAAATCGCCGTCTTTTGAATCCAGCCAACCGGTGATAGCCATGTCCACTTTGGTGCGCTAACATCCGTCATCATCCGCATCAAATAGAAAATCCCGTATAAGCCATAGCTCATAAAATTGGCGCTACGAGCATTATTCGCTAGCTGCGCGATTAATAAACTAATGAAGCCAAACATAATCCCGATTGAAGCGATACTTATTCCCATCAATAGATCGCCTTCCATTGTCGCTCCATTCAGATTAGCGACCAAAAGACTGGCGACATATAAAATTCCCATTACGCCATTGATCAATAAAATTTCCAGTGCTGTCGCATAGGTCGGTGCCAGCCGGCCAACCGTCCGTGAACGAATCATCTCCACCAGCCCCGAGTCTTCCTGCGCGCGCGTATTGCCAATTGCCAGCGAAATATTCATAAAGACCATGAACATCCCCATAAAAACCAACATCTCTGAAGCAAATACATTTGCGGTCGTATAAGGTTTCGTTGCGGAAAACTCGCCAAACAGTGAGACCATCGCTGGTGTCTTCAAGGTTTCAACGATCGCATTGATATCGGTCTGCGTGCCAAAAAGGACATTGAATTTCGTTGCCGCTGAAGCAAATAGACCTACTAAAATCGCGATCCAGACAACATGCTTCAGCCGGTTTTGCTTCAGATTGGTCCGTAGCAGATAGCCTGTTTTTATTCCACTATGCCCCATGAGAATCATCTCCTTGTTGCTCGTAATAGCGCATAAATAAATCTTCTAAAGTCGGCGGTGTCGAGATCAAATTAGTGATTTTCTTGTCCGCTAAAAATTGCATGATCTGTCCCATTTGTTCCCGGTCCACGGAGAGTGCCGCCTGACGTTTTGCTTCATCCGTAAACGTGGCTTTATGGACGCCCGCTAACTCCTCGATGCCTGTCATTGATGAGACCGTCTCTACGGTCATTTCCATCCGAGTCAAGTGACGCATTGAAGCTAAATCCCCCATCTCGATGATCACGCCTTCACAAATGATGGCGATCCGATCACACATTTTTTCCACTTCTGATAAAATGTGACTGGACAACAAGATACTTTTTCCTGCTTCTTTTAGTTTCAATACTTCTTCTTGGAAAGTTTTTTCATTCAAGGGATCTAGCCCTGAAGTCGGCTCGTCAAAAATATACAGCTCCGCTTCTTGCGATAAAGCAGCAATTAAAGCGATCTTTTGCCGATTGCCTTTCGAATAAGTACGGGCTTTTTTCTTCGGATCTAGTTGAAATTTTTGAATTAGTTCTTCCGTTTTGCTTGTCCGCTCTTGCCCATTTAAACGCAGCAATAAATCAATAATTTCTCCGCCGGTCAAATTAGGCCACAAATAAACATCACCAGGAATATAGGCAATTTGTTTGTGGATCGCCGTATCTTCTTTCCAAACATCTTTGCCAAAAATCGTCGCTTCACCGCCGGACTTTTTCAGCATACCTAACAAGACTCGGATCGTCGTTGACTTGCCAGCGCCATTTGGTCCGATAAATCCTAAAACTTCCCCCTTATTCACGGAAAAGGTCACGTCCTTTAACGCTTGAAACTTACCAAATTTTTTTTCCAGCTTATTTAATACCACGATTTCTTTTTCCATCTTCCTCACTCCCAAACTTATTTTTTCCTTAACCGATGAGCCATTGCTCTTCTTTTTTCTATAATTTGAGAATACGCTCTTTTGACTTTCTAGTCAATGACTTTGCAGTCAACGAGATTCCCCTCTCAAAATTATTCTGAAAGGCTGCTTCTTTAGCTTAATCCTCGAAATATTTCGCCGATTGTAAAATTAAGCTAGACAAATAAAAAAGTCATTTGTGCTACACTCAAGATAGTTCCCGCAAAAGAATTA
>NZ_BJDW01000002.1 GCF_005405345.1 Enterococcus viikkiensis
ACTATAAAACACCAATAGAAGTATTCTTGAGTCACATATGCAAAGAGGAATTGTCTAACTTAATTTGACAATTAATATTGTAAAAAATAAGGAGGAAACAGGATGTATAAAAAAGAGGTTGTAGATGAAGTAACAATGAAACGAGCGTTGACTCGTATCACCTACGAGATCATCGAACGAAATAAAGGGGTTCAAGATATTGTCTTGATCGGAATCAAAACGCGTGGAATTTTTATTGCCCAACGAATTGCGGAGCGCTTAAAACAACTTGAACACATTGACGTTCCAGTTGGGGAATTAGACATCACGTTATACCGCGATGATGTAAAAGTGCAAGAGGCTGAACCAGAATTACATTCCTCCGATATTCCTTTTTCGATTGAAGGCAAAGAAGTGATCTTAGTAGACGATGTCTTGTTCACCGGCAGAACAATTCGGGCAGCACTAGATGCGGTCATCGACTTAGGTCGACCAAATCGCATTTCACTAGCCGTTTTAGTTGATCGTGGTCATCGCGAATTACCAATTCGCGCAGATTATGTAGGAAAAAATATTCCCACAGCTTTAACTGAGGAAATCGTCGTTGAAATGGAAGAAAACGACGGACAAGATCGGATCATGATCCAAAAAGAAGACTAAAAAAATGTATAGATGCTAGAAAGAGGATTTTTGTATGAAAGAGTTCCACAATGATGACGTTGTTTTAGATATACATGATCGACCAAGTACCGGTCATTGGATTGGCTTGAGTATTCAACATTTGTTCACGATGTTCGGCGCAACGGTTTTGGTTCCTATCTTAGTTGGGATCAACCCAAGTATCGCGCTAGTCAGTTCGGGCTTAGGAACGCTGGTTTACTTAACAGTAACGAAAGGAAAGATTCCGGCCTACTTAGGCAGCAGCTTCGCCTTTATCGCTGCGATGAAATTATTAATGAAATCAGATGGCTATCCAGCAATCGCTCAAGGGGCGCTAACCTGCGGTTTGGTTTACTTGATTGTTTCCTTCATTATTCGAAAAATCGGTTCGGGATGGCTGGATAAAATTTTGCCACCGATCGTTGTAGGACCGGTCGTAATGGTCATTGGTCTGGGTTTAGCCAGCAATGCCGCACAAAACGCGATGTACAACAACGGTACTTACAGTTTCAAATATGTAATGGTTGCTTTGATCACCTTAGCGTTAACGATTTTCTTCAATATGTTTTTCACTGGCTTCTTAGGCTTGATTCCGATTCTTTTAGGAATCATCGGCGGATACATTACAGCGATGATCTTCGGTATCATCGATTATCAACCGATCATTGATGCGAAATGGCTTGCGATGCCAGCTTTCAATGTCCCTTTTGTCAGCTATCAACCAAAGCTTTATATTAGCGCAATTACAACGATGGCGCCAATCGCCTTTGTTACTATGACAGAACACATCGGCCATTTGATGGTTTTGAATAAATTAACAAAACGCAATTTCTTCGATGATCCTGGCTTGGATCGCACCTTGATGGGGGATGGCTTGGCACAAATCGTCGCGGGTCTTGTAGGCGGACCGCCCGTAACCAGTTACGGTGAAAATATCGGTGTCTTGGCAATCACGCGGGTGCACAGTGTCTTCGTTATCGGAGGTGCAGCAGTCTTCGCGGTCTTACTAGGTTTTGTCGGAAAACTTAGCGCCTTGATCTTAAGTATTCCTGGACCAGTCATCTCAGGGATCAGCTTCATCTTGTTCGGCGTCATCGCCGCTAGCGGATTAAAAATCTTGATTGAGAACAAAATCGATTTTGACCGTAAAAAGAACTTATTGATTGCTTCAACGATTTTAGTTATCGGGATCGGCGGACTGGTTTTCGAAGCGGGTACCTTTACATTATCTGCCATGGCCTTAGCCACCGTCCTAGGAATTATCTTAAACTTAATCTTGCCAGAACGGGCACGTAGTGAAAAATAACCAGAACTAGCGAAGAAGGAAGAGGAGGAAATTTCATGATCATCCAGTCAGAAGAAATCAGTCTGAAACATTTATTGACGGTGGAAGCTTTAACCGATCAAGAAGTCATGGGACTGATTCAAAGAGCTCAGCAATTCAAGCAGGGAGCACGGTGGACGCCTAATAAAAATCAATACTTTGTCTCTAATCTTTTTTTTGAGAATAGTACCCGGACCCACAAAAGTTTTGAAGTCGCTGAGAAAAGACTAGGACTAGATGTGATTGATTTTGATGCCAAAACCAGCTCGGTTCAAAAAGGGGAGACGCTCTACGATACCGTTCTTACTATGTCAGCCTTGGGGGTTGATGTGGCAGTGATCCGCCACGGAGATGAAAATTACTATGACGAATTAATCCAAAGCAAAACGATCCAATGCTCAATCGTTAACGGCGGTGACGGCAGCGGACAACATCCGACCCAGTGCTTATTAGATCTGATGACGATTTATCAAGAATTCGGTCATTTCAACGGCTTAAAAGTCGCTATCGCTGGAGACATTACCCATTCACGAGTCGCTAAATCAAATATGCAAATGCTGAAACGCTTGGGTGCAGAAGTTTTCTTCTCCGGGCCTGAAGAATGGTACGACAAAAGCTTTGACGTTTATGGTACCTATCGACCGTTAGATGAGCTTGTACCAGAAGTCGATG
The DNA here is from genome assembly GCF_005405345.1 of Enterococcus viikkiensis. GTDB lineage: Bacteria > Bacillota > Bacilli > Lactobacillales > Enterococcaceae > Enterococcus_A > Enterococcus_A viikkiensis. Next base: position 2,636 of record NZ_BJDW01000002.1, read on the forward strand.
TCATGATGCTGTTAAGAGTTCAGCACGAACGACATGACGGACAAGAAAGTTTTTCAAAAGAAGAATACCACGAAAAATACGGTCTAACGATCGAACGAGGAAAAGAGTTGAAACCAAGTGCCATCATCATGCATCCGGCACCTGTCAACCGCGATGTCGAGATCGCGGATAGCTTGGTAGAAAGTTTGCAGTCGCGAATCGTTCCTCAAATGACCAATGGGGTGTACATTCGGATGGCAATTTTAGAAGCAGTACTTAGAGGAAAATCGTAAAGGGGCAGATATTATGAAAACATTGATTAAAAATGGAAAGATCGTCACAAAAGACAATCAAACAACAACATGTGACCTTTGGTTAGAAGACGGTATCATCGCTGGTATCGGCAAGGATTTTTCAAGCATGACGTTTGATCAAGAATACGATGCAAAAAATCAATTAATCACACCAGGTTTAGTTGATGTTCATGTTCATTTACGAGAACCGGGCTTTACGTATAAAGAAACCATCAAGGACGGGTCTAAAGCAGCGGCGCGTGGCGGCTATACGACCGTTTGCGCAATGCCAAACTTAAATCCAGTACCTGACACAGTAGAAAAATTCAATGACGTCATGGCGATCATTGAAAACGAGGCTGTAGTAAAAGTCCATCAATATGCGCCGATTACCGAAGAACTACGAAGTGAAATCCTAACCGATCAAAAGGGGCTAAAAGCAGCAGGCGCTTTTGCCTTCACCAATGATGGAGTAGGCGTACAAACAGCTGGAACCATGTACTTAGCAATGAAGGAAGCAGCGGAAAATAATATGGCACTGGTTGCCCATACGGAAGATGAATCTCTATTATTCGGCGGTGTTATGCATAAAGGAAAGATCAGTGAAAAGCTTGATTTACCTGGAATTCTAAGTGCTACGGAATCCTCACAAATCGCCAGAGACTTGATCTTAGCAGAAGAGACCGGTGTTCATTATCATGTTTGCCACGTTTCCACAAAAGAAAGTGTTCGCGTGATTCGTGATGCGAAGAAAGCCGGGGTACATGTGACAGCGGAGGTTTCTCCTCACCATTTGATCTTGATCGATGAAAACATCCCAGAAGACCATGGCTACTGGAAAATGAACCCGCCATTACGCGGAAGTGAAGACCGTGAAGCCTTGATTGAAGGCTTGCTTGATGGCACGATTGATTGTATCGCTACCGACCATGCCCCGCATGGTTTTGAAGAAAAAAATCAAAGCTTCCTAAAATCACCATTTGGGATTGTTGGCAGTGAAACAGCCTTCCAATTGATTTACACGCACTTTGTTGAAACAGGACGATTTACTTTAGAACAAGTGATTGATTGGATGGCTGTGAAACCAGCGGAAATCTTCGACATGACAGTCGGCACACTAACGATTGGGCAGCCGGCGGACATTGCAGTCTTTGATCTAAACCACGAAGAAAAAATCGATGATAAAAAATTTGCATCACTAGGAGTCAACACCCCTTTCACTGGCTGGCCAGTCAAGGGTGCAACACTAATGACCTTTGTGGATGGTCAGTTGGTATACAACAAGGAGGACTAAGACGTTGAAAAGACTTTTAATTTTAGAAGATGGCACAGTATTTGAAGGTGAAGGCTTTGGCGCTGAAGCAAATGTTGTCGGTGAAGTAGTGTTCACCACCAGTATGACCGGCTATCAAGAAACGATTACCGATCAAAGCTTCAATGGACAAATCATCACCTTTACTTATCCAATGGTGGGAAACTACGGCGTCAATCGCGATGACTACGAATCGATCGCACCAACTTGTAAAGGGGTGATCGTAAAAGAACATGCACGACTAGCCAGTAACTGGCGCAATCAAATGACGCTAGATGAATTTTTAAAACGCAAAGGCATTCCTGGAATTTCTGGAATCGACACGCGGGCGTTAACTAAAAAATTGCGAAGTGTCGGCACAATGAAAGGCAGCATCGTTGATCCAGCAGATGAATTGGAGCATTCCTTTGACCAATTAAAAGCAACGGTCTTGCCAACGAACCAAGTGGCGCAAGTTTCAACCGTTACACCTTATCCAAGTCCTGGCGTTGGACGTAATGTCGTCGTCATCGACTTTGGCTTAAAGCATAGTATTTTGCGGGAGCTATCACGACGGGAATGCAACTTAACAGTGATGCCCTATAACACTGATGCTCAAACAATCTTAGACTTATGTCCAGACGGCGTGATGCTGACGAATGGACCGGGAGATCCGAAAGATGTACCGGAAGCCATCGAAATGATCAAACAGATTCAAGGGAAAGTCCCAATCTTCGGTATCTGTCTAGGCCACCAACTCTTCTCATTAGCGAACGGTGCAGATACGTATAAAATGAAATTTGGTCATCGGGGGTTGAATCATCCTGTTCGTGAAATAGCGACTGGACGCATTGATTTCACTTCACAAAACCACGGTTTCGCAGTAGATGAAAAGACCATTGATCCGGAAAAATTAATGATCACCCACGTGGAAGTCAATGACGGCACGATCGAAGGTGTCCGTCATCGCAATTACCCTGCCTTCAGTGTTCAGTACCATCCTGACGCTGCACCAGGTCCACATGACGGGGTTCATTTATTCGATGAATTTATGGAAATGATGGATGCATGGAAGGAGCAAGCATAAATGCCAAAACGTACAGATATTAAAAAGATCCTCGTGATCGGTTCAGGACCGATCGTGATCGGACAAGCCGCAGAATTTGATTACGCCGGCACACAAGCTTGCTTAGCGTTAAAAGAAGAAGGCTACGAGGTTGTCTTAGTCAATTCAAATCCAGCGACGATCATGACAGACCAGGAAATCGCTGATACAGTCTACATTGAACCAATTACTTTGGAATTTGTTTCCCGTATTTTGCGAAAAGAATTGCCAGACGCAATCTTGCCGACACTAGGTGGACAAACTGGTTTAAACATGGCGATGGAATTAGCCGACTCTGGCATCTTAGATGAGTTGAAGATCGAACTACTCGGCACCAAATTATCCGCCATCGATCAAGCAGAAGACCGTGATTTATTCAAGCAATTAATGGAAGAATTGGATCAGCCGATTCCTGAATCAGAAATCGTCAATACAGTCGAAGAAGCAGTGGCCTTTGCAAACATAATCGGTTATCCAATCATTGTTCGTCCAGCCTTTACCTTAGGGGGAACCGGCGGCGGCATGTGTGACAACGAAGAAGAACTTCGAACTGTCGCCGAAAATGGCTTGAAGCTGTCACCTGCGACCCAATGTTTGATCGAAAAATCAATCGCCGGCTTTAAAGAGATCGAATATGAAGTGATGCGAGACTCAGCGGATAACGCAATCGTCGTATGTAATATGGAAAACTTCGATCCAGTTGGCATTCATACAGGAGACTCAATCGTATTCGCACCAAGTCAAACCTTATCCGACTACGAATATCAAATGCTGCGGGATGCTTCACTTTCTATCATTCGCGCATTAAAAATCGAAGGCGGTTGTAATGTTCAGCTGGCCCTTGATCCACACAGTTTCAACTATTATGTCATCGAGGTAAATCCGCGGGTTTCTCGCTCCTCTGCTTTAGCAAGTAAGGCGACTGGTTATCCAATCGCGAAACTGGCTGCCAAAATCGCAGTAGGCCTTACTTTAGATGAAATGAAAAACCCAGTTACGGAAACAACGTATGCTGAATTTGAGCCGGCGTTAGACTATGTTGTCGCAAAAATTCCACGTTGGCCCTTTGATAAATTCGAAAGCGGTGAGCGGGTACTTGGGACACAAATGAAAGCCACTGGTGAAGTGATGGCGATTGGTCGTAACATCGAAGAATCTTTATTAAAAGCGGTTCGTTCACTAGAAATCGGGACTTATCATGCAGAACTGCCAGAATTAAGTGAAGTAACCGACGATGAATTAACGGAGAAAATGGTTAAAGCGCAAGACGATCGCTTATTCTACTTAACGGAGGCGATTCGCCGTGACTATTCAATCCAAGAAATCAATGAATTGACCAAAGTCGATTTGTTCTTCTTAGATAAATTACTCCACGTTGTTGAATTAGAAAGAGCGTTAGCCCAGAATAAAAAAGACGTTAGCTTGTTAAAACAAGCCAAGCAAAATGGTTTTGCCGATGTAAAAATCGCACAACTTTGGAACATGTCCGCTGACGAAGTACGAGAATTTAGAACAAGTGAAAAAATCGTACCGGTCTACAAAATGGTCGATACGTGTGCGGCGGAGTTTGAATCACAAACGCCATACTTCTACAGCACTTACGAATTTGAAAACGAAAGTATTCGTTCTGACCGAGAATCAGTTCTTGTTCTAGGCTCAGGACCCATCCGGATCGGACAAGGGGTCGAGTTTGACTACGCAACGGTTCATTCGGTAAAAGCGATTCAAGCGGCCGGCTATGAAGCAATCATTATGAACAGCAATCCTGAAACAGTCTCAACCGACTTCTCTGTTTCGGATAAATTATACTTTGAGCCACTAACGCTAGAAGACGTGATGAACGTCGTTGAGCTGGAGCAACCAATCGGCGTAATCGTCCAATTCGGCGGGCAAACGGCGATCAACTTGGCGGAACCGTTAGTCAAAAGCGGCGTCAAAATTTTAGGCACGGCGATTGAAGATTTGGACCGAGCGGAAGACCGTGATCAATTTGAACAAGTTTTACAAAAATTAGCTATTCCGCAGCCGCCAGGTGACACAGCAACTAGTGCTGAAGAAGCAGTGGTGATCGCCGAAAAAATCGGTTACCCCGTCTTAGTTCGCCCAAGTTATGTCCTTGGGGGACGAGCGATGGAGATTGTCGAAAATCAAGCAGACTTAGAAGATTATATGGCGAATGCCGTCAAAGCTTCCCCAGAACATCCAGTCTTAGTCGATCGTTACTTGATTGGTAAAGAATGTGAAGTTGATGCAATCTGTGATGGAGAAACTGTTTTGATTCCTGGAATCATGGAACATATCGAACGAGCTGGGGTCCACTCGGGTGACTCAATGGCAGTTTATCCGCCGCAAACCTTCTCAGATGAATTAAAGGCCACGATTGAAGACTACACTCGACGCTTAGCCTTGGGGATGAATTGTATTGGTATGATGAATATTCAGTTTGTCATCCATAATGATGAAGTCTTCGTCATCGAAGTCAATCCACGTGCTAGCCGGACAGTCCCATTCTTGAGCAAAATCACGAATATCCCAATGGCGCAAATTGCCACAAAAGCGATCTTAGGGCAAAGCTTGAAAGAATTAGGCTATCAAGACGGGTTGTATCCTGAAAGCGACATGGTTCACGTCAAAGCACCGGTCTTCAGCTTTACGAAGCTGCAAAAAGTCGATACTTACTTAGGACCGGAAATGAAGTCAACCGGTGAAGTCATGGGGACTGATCGCAGTTTGGCAAAAGCCTTGTACAAAGCTTTTGCGGCATCAGGGCTTTACTTGCCAGACTTTGGAGCCGTCTTGTTCACGGTCGCTGATGAAACGAAAGAGGAAGCCTTGGCTCTAGCAAAACGTTTCAAAGAGGTTGGTTACAGTCTGATTGCAACTGCGGGAACGGCCAAATTCTTAGAAGAAAATGGCTTGAACGCCAAAACGATTGCGAAGATTTCGGAGTCAGATGAGCATAACGTCATTGATTTGATCCGCAGTGGAGAAGCTCAAGTGGTCATCAATACGATGGATAAAAACCGGCAAAACGCATCTGAAGATGGCTTTATCATTCGAAGAGAAGCCGTGGAACATGGTGTGCCATTGTTCACATCGCTAGATACAGCAGATGCCATCCTACGCGTCATGGAATCAAGGGCGTTTTCAATTCAAGAAATTTAATTTAGGCAGAGTGGAGGTCACTTCACTCTGTTGATCTATAGGGAGGCCGTTATGAAGCAGGAAATGATGACAATCGTTGGTCAACAAGAATTAGCACCGAGAATTTATGAATTGGTTTTGGCTGGTGAATTAGTCCAGCAAATGAAAATGCCTGGTCAATTTTTACACATCCGCGTGCCAAGAAATGATTTATTATTGCGTCGACCGATTAGTATCAACCAATATGACCAAGATGCAGGAACGTGTACGGTTATTTATCGCGTGGAAGGGGACGGCACAAAGTTTTTTGCGGAACTTTCAGCCGGGGATCAATTAGACGTCATGGGGCCATTAGGTCACGGCTTTGAAATTGACCAACTAAATGCAGGAGACACAGCCTTTATCGTCGGCGGCGGTATTGGTGTTCCGCCTTTGTATCAGCTTTCTAAAGAACTAAATGAAAAAGGCATCAAAGTGATCCATTTCTTAGGTTTTGGTACACAAGAAGTCGTGTATTATGCTGATGAGTTTCAAGCGCTAGGCGAGACCCGTTTTTCTACCGATGATGGGACCTTTGGGCTTCAAGGGAATGTCGGCAATCTTCTATTGGCGGAAACGACTCAACCGGATGCAGTCTTTGCTTGCGGGAATAACGGATTATTAAAAACAGTTGAACAATTATACAATCAACTAGAAAATGTTCAACTTTCATTGGAATCTCGAATGGCTTGTGGGATGGGTGCTTGCTACGCATGTGTCTGCCATGTGCCGGAAGATGAAAACAAAAGTGTCAAAGTATGTGAAGACGGACCTGTTTTTCAAGCTGGGGAGGTTATTTTTTAATGAGTATTACAGTCAAATTACCTGGATTAGATTTAAAAAATCCCATAATGCCAGCTAGTGGTTGCTTCGGCTTCGGGAAAGAATACGCGGATTATTACGATTTGAACCAATTAGGCGCCATCATGATCAAAGCAACGACACCAAAACAACGCTTTGGCAATGCCACACCACGGGTAGCTGAAACACCCAGCGGCATGCTAAATGCGATCGGCTTGCAAAATCCCGGGATGGAGGTTGTCTTAACAGAAATTTTACCTAGCCTTGAAAAATTTCAAGAGTTGCCGATCATCGCTAATGTTGCCGGGGCTTGTGAAGAAGACTATGTTGAAGTCTGTGCCAAAATTGGCGACGCCCCCAACGTCAAAGCAATTGAATTAAATATTTCTTGTCCCAACGTCAAACATGGCGGAATCGCTTTTGGAACCGATCCTGAAGTGGCCTATCGTTTAACAAAGTCAGTGAAAGAAGTCGCAAAAGTTCCCGTTTATGTCAAATTAAGTCCCAATGTTACTGATATCGTCCCAATTGCTAAAGCGATTGAAAGAGGTGGGGCGGATGGCTTTACCATGATTAATACTTTGCTGGGCATGCGGATTGATTTGAAAACGCGCCAGCCGATTTTAGCGAATCGGACAGGGGGCTTGTCGGGACCGGCGATCAAACCGGTAGCGATTCGTTTGATCAATCAAGTAGCATCAGTCAGCAATCTACCAATCATTGGCATGGGCGGTGTTCAGACAGTAGATGATGTACTAGAAATGTTCATGGCAGGAGCAAGTGCGGTGGCAGTCGGAACCGCGAATTTTACTGATCCCTATATTTGTCCTAAGTTGATTGAAGAACTACCCATTCGCATGGCGGAACTAGGGATTGAATCCTTAGAACAATTACGACAAGAAGTTCGGGCTGCTAGTCCGCTTCTGCATAGCTAAACAGGAGGCAGAAAAATGGAACAACGACCGATTATTGCTTTTGACTTTGCGTCGAAACATGAAATTGAAACTTTTTTAACGCATTTTCCTTTAGAAGAAAAATTGTTCGTAAAGATTGGGATGGAGCTTTTTTACCAGGAAGGTCCCGCAATCGTGAATTTTTTACGGTCACAAGAACATGATATTTTTCTTGATTTAAAGTTGCATGACATTCCCAATACGGTTCAAAAAGCGATGCGAGGTATTGCAAAAATGGGTGTCAAGATCACGAATGTCCACGCAGCCGGCGGCATAGAAATGATGGCCGCTGCTAAACAAGGTTTGATTGAAGGAACGAGTGACGGCCAAGTGATTCCAGAATTAATAGCTGTAACGCAGCTAACCTCTACTAGCGAAGTGCAGATGCACGAAGATCAATTGATTAACGTCAGCTTACAAGAAAGTGTTTTGCATTATGCGAAGTGTGCAAAAAAAGCCGGGCTGGAAGGAGTCGTTTGTTCCGCTCATGAAGTCGAAAAAATTCACGAAGCAACGAGCGAAGACTTTATCTGCTTAACTCCTGGAATTCGTCCAAATGGTGCCAGTGTCGGTGATCAAAAACGCGTTATGACGCCCGCCCAGGCTCGAGCAATTGGCTCCAACTATATTGTCGTCGGCCGACCAATCACTCAGGCCGAAGATCCTTATCAAAGCTATTTAAAAATTAAACAAGAATGGAACGGTGAAGTATAAATGATCGCAGAACAAATCGCGAACGACTTATTATCAATCGAAGCAGTTTCTTTAAGTCCCGATGAACCTTTTACTTGGGCAAGTGGATTAAAGTCACCAATTTATTGTGACAATCGCGTAACTATGAGCTATCCAGAAGTTCGCCGTGCCATCGCAAACGGCTTAGCGGAAAAAATCAAACAAGAATTCCCGAATGCGGAAGTAATTGCCGGAACAGCGACGGCAGGGATTCCTCACGCAGCTTGGGTAGCCGAATTGTTGGATTTACCAATGGTCTATATTCGCAGTAAGCCCAAAGATCACGGTCAAGGCAATCAAATCGAGGGCCGTATTAAAAAAGGACAGAAAATGGTCGTGATCGAAGACTTGATCTCAACTGGCGGTAGTGTTTTAGAAGCGGCACAAGCGGCGAAAAAAGAAGGAGCCGACGTCTTAGGTGTGGCGGCGATCTTCACTTATGAATTAGCTAAAGGAAAGAAAAATTTCGAGACGGCTAACATGCCATTAGTGACTTTGACTAATTATTCAACTTTAATCGAAAGTGCCTTAAAAGAAAATTATATTAATCAAGAACAACTTGAACGATTAAAGAAATGGCGTCAAGACCCAGAAAACTGGTTAAATTAAAAAAATTGTAATAAGGTAAAAAAAAAAGCATCTGTGGGTGCTTTTTTTATTTTGTCGCGTCGTTATGACAGTATATTAAGAGCTGAAACAGAACATTAATGGTATAGTATTTTCAGAAGTTTTTTTAGAAAAGAGGTACTTAGATGTATGAAAAATTTATAAACAATACCCGTTTACGAAGATTCACAGTCCTCGCACTAGTAATCTTCATTCTCTTTTTAGTCAAAGACTTTTTGACTCCGATTTTATTGACGTTTATCTTCACGTTGATTTCTGTCAGGATCGTTACGTTTGTTCAACGTTTTATCAAGGCACCGACTTTTTTATTGACGACAATTCTTTATGTCATTGAATTAGTACTTTTGTATTTACTAATTTCACGTTATTCCACGATTCTAATCGATCAAGTCGTTTCAACTTATGATTCGATTGTCCATTTTTACCAGCATAAAGAATTCCAATCGGATGTCATTACAAATTTTATTGCTGATTATTTTAAAAACCATAATTGGCAAGACAAATTAGAGAGTGGCGCTGGAATAATTCTAGTCCAATTACAAAATGTCGGACGTTTGGCTGTGGAATTTGTCGTGTCTTTCCTATTGAGTTTCTTTTTTATGGTAGAAAAGGAAAAAACAGTCTTATTCTCTCGTAATTTTTTGAGTAGTGAATATGCATGGTTTTTCCAAGATTTGTTTTACTTTGCTAAAGTATTCGTTGAAACTTTTGGGGTAGTCGTAGAGGTACAATTGCTGATCGCGCTTGTAAATACAATGATTACAACGGTAGGCCTGGGCTTAATCGGTTTTACTCAGCTGCCGACCTTAGCGATTATGATTTTCTTTTTGAGTTTAATTCCGGTGGCGGGAGTGATTTTTTCTTGTATTCCACTAACGTTGATTGCCTATTCAACGGGCGGGATCCAAACGGTTATTTATGTGCTGATCCTGATTGTAATCGTCCATTGTATTGAGGCCTATATTTTAAATCCGAAGTTTATGTCCAGTCGAACTAAGTTGCCGATTTTTTATACTTTCGTCATTTTGTTGTTTAGTGAACGGTTCTTAGGAGTATGGGGCTTGATTGTTGGGATTCCGATCTTTAATTTCTTCTTAGAAATTTTAGGAGTAAAAATAAGAACAAAAAAAACGGAGCAGCTTGATTAAGCTGTTCCGTTTTTGCGTAATTGTTCAATCGAAGTTTCTTCAGGCGTGACAAAAAGAGTCTTTTGATTTTCGTAGATTACAAATCCGGGCTTGGCACCATTTGGTTTATGGACATGCTTAACTGCGACATAATCCACTGGAACTTGCGCTGATTGTCGGAATTTGGAGAAATAAGCCGCTAGCTCCGCCGCTTCCATTAAGGTTTCATCACTAGGATCATCACTTTTAATGATGACATGGGAGCCGGGGATATTCTTGGCATGGAGCCAAATATCCGTTTTACGAGCTTGCTTCAAGGTTAACTGATCATTCTGCAAATTATTTTTACCAACTAGAATTTCAGTACCATCACTAGCAATGAAATGTTCGGGCTTAGAAGGGCTGTGTTTACGCTTTTTCTTGCTACCTTTTTGTTTTAAATAGCCGCTGGCAATCAGTTCTTCTTTGATCACTTCGATATCCATTGGGCCAGCAATTTCTAGTTGTGATAAGACGGATTCCAAATAAGCAATTTCAGCTTTCGCATCAGCGATTTGGTCATAAATCAGCTTGACAGCATTTTTTAGCTTTTGATATTTTTGGAAATATTTTTGAGCATTTTGATTTGGTGTTAAAGCTGGATTCAAGGCAATTGTGATTGGCGTGTTTTCTTCGTAATAATTTTCCAACTGGATGCTTTCAGCACCGCGAGGGACTTGTGCCATAAAGGTTGTCAGCAGTTCACCATCTCTTCGATATTCTTCGGCATTCTCTGAATCTTGTAAAGTTTTTTCACGTTTAGCTAGCTTCGTCTGATTACGTTTGATTTCGTTATCGACTTTACGAATCAGTTCGTTGCCTAATTGTTTGACGCGATCCTTTTCAGCCTTTTCACCGTAAAAAGCATCTAACAAGTTGCTTAGGCTTTGATAAGTCGTTGTCGTATCAAAGCTGTTGAAAGCTAAAGGGGCAAAAAATTCTTTTTGGCCGATTGTACCAAGGGTAGGGACCAAGTTGCTTTGAATACTTTGCCAAAAATCAGACCAGACAGCCATTTTTTCATTGGGTTTTTCAGCTAACCGCAGGGCTAATTCGTTTGCGGTGTCCCGTCCAAGACCTTGAAAAGTTTGCTGCAAGTAACGGCCATCTAGTTCTTCGGCGGTAGAAAGCAGCGTAAAGACTTGCTCTTTCGTAACATGAAATGGATTTAGTTGAGTTTGTTTCGGCGGCTCGATATACTCGCTACCAGGCAATAACGACCGATAAGTATTTTGCGAATGACCGACATGTTTGATCGTATCCAGAATTTTTCCCGTTTGCTTATTTAATAATACGATCGCTGAATGACGACCCATCAACTCAACGATGAGGACAATATTTTGCAGGTCACCAAGCTCATCTCGTTTGCTAAATGTAAAATGAACAACCCGATCGTTTTCAATTTGGTGAATGTCTTCCAAGATAGCGCCATCTAAATGCTTCCGCAGCATCATGACAAAATTTGGGGGAGTATCAGGATTTGTATAAGCAATCTCGGTTAATTGGATCCGAGCATAGCTTGGGTGAGCAGAAAGCAGGAGCTTCTGATTTTTGCCTTGTGCACGGATGACTAATACAATTTCATGTTCGTAAGGCTGGTGAATCTTGGAAATTCTTCCGGTGCTAAGCTGATCATTTAACTCCCGCACCATTGCATGGGTAAAAACTCCATCAAAGGACATATTTTATCCCTCATTTCTATTCGTAATAGTTCTATTATAAACAAAAAAGGGCCAGTGACCAAGTAAGTCACTGGCAAGTGGTTAAAGATTAATTGTTTCTTTGTAGCTATTGAGTTGATCCAGCAGCCCTAATAACAATTGCTCCGCCTCGTTCGGCAAACGATCATACCCTCTGTGAAAAGTTTTGCGCGACTGAACAAAGGCTAGACGCGTTTCTAAGCGACTCATTAAATGGAGCAAGTAATCTTGGCTATCGAAATTTGGCTCATGTCCTTTTACCGGTAAGTAACTGATTTTATCTAAAGGTCCGAAGGGTTTAAAGGAAGCTGAACCGTCAATGATTTTTTCAATACTGGAAAGGGTCTGTTCTGGCGTGACCTTGTTCTCTTTAAAATCACCGGTATTCAAAATGAAGCAAGCTGTTTGCTGTTTTTCGAATAACTCTTTGAAATCTTGATAATCCTCCTGTAACGGATAACAGCGGAAGGGATTCGCAAAAGGTTCGATCACTAATTGATCAGACTTTTCGCCAACGACGTTTTCAGCTGTCGAACGTTTGGTAGCTAAAGTGGCTCCAAAAATAGCAGCCAACGAAGGATCTTCTATTTTGATTAGAGGGGGTAGACTGTCATCCTTCATGATCCAGAATAATCCGTCAACTTTTTCAGCAATATGATCGACCCGATTCGGCGTAGCATAACGGCTCTTAATGCTGCGGCCGTTGCCGTTACGAATATCTTCGGTGACTAAAACTTTCTTATTCTCCTTATCTAAAGTGACGCCAACATTTTGAGCAGTTACAATATATTGGATTTGTTCACTAGTCATCGGATAATCCTGCGTTTTATCAAAGTAAGACGGCTCTAAAGCCGTGGTTGAACCTGTATCTTTGGAAATTACAAAGGCATCATCGTGAAGAACGTCGACTTCCCCTTTATTTTTAGGTTTTGCTAAAGTGATGGTTGATTTTCCAGAACCAGATAAACCAAAAGCGGCCATCGTGTATTTTTTATTTTCCAACAAGTATTGTTTCATACCACCATGACAAGCAATAAACCCATTGCGATGGGCCGTGGCCCAAGCTAAGGTCAACGTCGCTTTCTTTAATTCGCCAAAGTAGCGTAGTCCTAAAATACCGGCGCAATTATGCTTCGGATCAATTACCACAACACCATCAGGAAAATCAGGGTGCTGCCAATCCGGGTCTGCAAAAAGGAATAAATCCCCGGTATTAATGGCTTTAGATTTGTGATAAAACTGCTGCTTTGCATCATCAATTTGGAAATTTAATAAGTAGGAATAAAGGTTTGGGCTGTAGTCAGAGGGGAGCATCAAATGAGCCTTCACCGTAAATTCTTCGTCTAAACCTACCAGCACAGCGCCAGAGTAAAATTGCTTGTCTCTTGACTGAAAGACCGCTTCTCGTAGTAATTCACTATAAAAATTTGCATCAATGCCTTCTTGTCCCACAATTCTTCGCGCTGCTGCAGTTCGACCTACGATAGTGCCATCATTCGTAACTAAAACTTTTGCATCTGTCGGTAGTTGTAAGTTGTCGGAGTGGGCGACGCTTAGATCAGTAGTGATTGTTCCAGGGCTATTTTTTGCTAAGGTATAAGCATCCGTCAAATGACGAATTTGTGTCACGTTGTTCCCATAAAAAGCGGTCTCAATCACACTGCGAATAGTCGAAAAAAGGCAATTCTTTTTGGTGATGTCTTCATGACTAAAATGTTCAATACTACTCATCTGAAAACCTCCTCGAATTAAATCGTTATCATTATAATAGCATTAAAATAAAGCGCTCACAATTAAATAAAAAAACGTTATTCAATAAAAATGAATGAGGATAATGGATTCATCTTTATCAAGGTAGCGCTTTTAAGATAAAAATAATATAATGATAAGAAGGAGGGCGTGAATATGGCTAGGTATCTAGAAACATTTAAAGAGAATGTGATTATTTATTGGCATAAATTTATTAATATCGTCTCTGAAAATGAGCGCCGTTCCTTAACGATCCTCTTTAGTTTAGTTGTAATGACACTTGTTTTTTCAGCTTCGGCCGTTTATGCGCAAAAAAATATTCGACAAGATCAACTGAATGAATTAGTGTTCCGTTCGTTAAAGTCCGATCATTTGATTCCTTTAAAGTATCAAACAATTGAACAAAAGATTAAACAAACTAAAGCGATCTCGATCATGTTTAGCCAACCAGACGGGACTTCTTTTGAAAATGTTATGACCATTCTTGACGACCCAGATCAAGAAAATATGTTAAATCGAAAATTTTATTATTATCCAATCGTTTACGATAGTGAAACGATCGCCGAAAAATATCGGCTTGATCCACGACAGGTAACCTTCATTTTCTTCCAAAACGGGAAAGAAAAAAATCGCTTCGTAGTGGAAAGCTTGAAGGACTTAAATAACGAATTTATCCCTGAACTAAATCGCTTACCGATGTGGAAATTAAAAGAGTGAAAATGAGAATATTCGAAAAACAATGAGCTTTTTTTAATTAAAAGTGTTGACAGTCGATTTTTTTTCCGCTAAACTAACGTCAACATCAATCAAGAAGGAGTGACATTCATGAGACAAGCAAACTTATCTAATCATCAATTGAATAGCTGGCAAAACTGGCGTAGATAAGTTGTATTTATGAATTCACTCATAGATACAACGTTTAGACAACTTCTAAATTTTGTATCTATGCTGGATATTTTTTCATGTCTATTCCCGCATAGAGACTATCTATGCGGTTTTTGTTTTTTTCAGGACAACTACCGTAAACTTTTTGGGTAGTTGTCTATTTATTTGTAATCAAACAAAAAAATCGGAGGAATTTATCATGAAAAATAAAGGGATTATCGGATCAATCATCGCATTAGCAGTCATTTTAATTGGGGTATTCGCCTATCAAATGGGTTCACGACAAACGAGTGCAACTGAAACAAAAGAAGAAATGAGAACCGTTGGAATCTTGCAATTTATCAGCCATCCGTCATTAGACCAAATCAAAAATGGTGTGATCGAAGGCTTGAAAGAAGAAGGCTACGAGGATGGCAAGAATATCAAAATCGAATTTTTGAATGGTCAAGGCGACCAAAGTAAATTAAACAGTATGAGTCAGCAATTGTTGGACAAAAATTCAGACGTTCTAGTCGGTATTGCGACACCCGCAGCTAAAGCATTAGCCAATGCGACTACTGATAAACCAATCATTATGTCAGCAATCAGTGATCCGATCGGTGCAGGTCTTGTAAAAGATTTAAAACATCCTGGAGGAAATATCACTGGAGTGAACAACTTGACCCCAGTGGATCAGCAACTTGATATGGCGAAGAAATTATTTCCAGATGCGAAAACAGTCGGTATGATCTATTCGTCTTCAGAAGAAAATTCTAAATCACAAATCGATCGAGCAGAAAAACGTGCGAAAAATGACGGATTGACAGTCAAAAAATATGCTATCAGCTCTAGTAACGATATTGCTCAGATCACCCAGCAAGCCTGTCAAGAAACAGATTATTTGTATATTCCACAAGACAATACGATCGCTAGTGCCTTCCAAACAATGATCAATGAATCAGATAAAGCGAAAAAGCCAGTCTTTGTTTCAGTTGATAATATGGTAAAAGAAGGCGGGATCGCTACAGTCGGACAAAATCAATTCAAACTCGGCGTGGAATCTGGGAAAATGGCTGCCGATGTATTAAACGGTAAATCTAAACCAGCAACGACCCCAGTGAATGTGATCGATTACGGTGACATGATTATTAACGAAGAAAAAGCGAAAGAGTTAGGAATTACGATTCCTGCTAGTGTTAAAGAGAAAGCAGAAGTAGTTAAAGGAGAGTAGAAAAATGGTGATTTCAGCGATTGGGCAAGGATTTTTATGGGGAATTTTAGGTTTAGGAATTTTTATGACCTACCGCATTTTAAATTTTCCAGATATGACAACAGAAGGGTCATTCCCATTAGGCGGAGCGGTCTGTGTAACGGCGATTACTCACGGCGTCTCTCCACTTCTAGCGACCCTTTTAGGAATCGTCGCAGGAATGTGTGCCGGCTTTGTTACAGGAATGCTTTATACTAAAGGAAAAATCCCAGTTATTTTAGCTGGAATTTTAGTGATGTCGGGATTGAATTCGGTGATGCTATTCATCATGCAGACACCTAATCTTTCTTTATTGAAGCAACCGAAAATTCAAGATTTTTTTACCAACTTAAATCTGCCAGATCATTTTGATATTGTTCTCTTAGGTTTGTTGGCGATTTTGATCATCATCGCCTTACTATTATTTTTCTTTTTCACGGATTTCGGCCAGGCCTATATCGCCACTGGAGACAATGAGAACATGGCGCGCTCGATTGGTATCAATACGGATCGTATGAAAGTTATCGGCCTGACGCTATCAAATGGTGTGATTGCCCTGTCTGGTGCATTGATTGCACAAAATGATGGGTATGCAGATATCGGCAAAGGTGTCGGTGTGATTGTCATCGGTCTAGCCTCCATTATTATTGGTGAGGTTTTGTACGGCGAAGTCACGTTTATAGAACGTTTGGTAGCTATTGTTTTAGGCAGTATCATCTATCAGTTATTGATCTTACTAATCATCAAAGTGGGCCTAGATACGACTTACTTGAAAATTTTCTCGTCAATCATCTTGGCACTATGTTTAACGATTCCACGTTTAAAAGAGACCTTGCATTTAAAGACTGGATTAGAGAAGGAGGCGTAATTTGATGAATGCCTTAGAAGTGAGAAATGCTAGTAAAACCATTAGTAACGGCGTCAACGATCAACGAAAAATTTTGAATAATGTCAATTTGACGATCGCTCCAGGCGAGTTCGTAACTATCTTAGGAGGCAATGGGGCAGGGAAAAGTACGTTGTTCAACAGCGTGTCTGGTAGCCTACAGCTAGACAGTGGAACCATTGCAGTAATGGGAAAAGATTTAACGAAACTTTCTGAAGAACAAAGAGCCTCCTCAATTGCTCGGGTCTTTCAAGATCCAAAGATGGGAACTGCACCGCGATTAACTGTCGCGGAAAATTTGGGGCTAGCTGAAAAGCGCGGAAAAAAACGACGGCTGAAGCAGCGGCAGCTGAACCAGAGGAAAGAAATGTACCGAGAACTTTGTAAGCTTGTAGGAAATGGTTTGGAAAATCATCTCGATACACCAACAGGATTTCTTTCCGGCGGGCAACGCCAAGCATTAAGCTTATTGATGGCGACAATCACTAAACCGGATTTATTATTATTAGATGAACATACAGCGGCACTCGATCCAAAAACCGCGAAGCACTTGATGCTCTTAACGGATCAGCGAATTAAAGAAGAACAGCTCACTTGTCTAATGGTCACTCACAAAATGGAGGATGCTCTCCATTACGGCGACCGCGTGATCGTAATGGAAAAAGGTGAGGTCATTAAAGATATTAGCGGAGAAGCGAAAAAGCAGATGACCTTAGCGGATTTATTCTTACTTTTTGAGGAGAGCGAGACAGTAGCTGAAGTAATATAAATAAAATTATTTGCAGAAAATAAAAAAATAGGTTGACTTATTTTATAAACAACTCTATACTAAGCACAACCTTAAATCAGTTTGGAGCGATTTTTATGAATACGAATAAGAGTACGCACACACAACTGAATAATTATTACTTTAGCTATTTTAGATAGGTTTGTGTTCATGATTCATGGATGCAAACGACACAAGTTTGTATCTATGATGGCTAAGGATTTTAAGTTTGACTTAATGCCACATAGATGAAAATCTATAGTGGCTTTTTCTTTGGATTCAATTTGTTTTGGAGACTAGGCTCATTGTAGATTTTCTACAGTGAGCCTTTTTGCGAGTTCCGTTATTTTTGGGAAAATGATTTCGCTGATTTCAAATGGCTGGCAAAGTCACTGATTAAAGGTTGATTCATAGCTTCACCGTAGAACAACGTGAAGATCATTATCTAGCTATACGAAAAAAGGAGTGAGGAAAGATGAAAAATGAAATTTCGGGAAAGACACGGTTGGCTGGTTTATATGCGCTACCGGCAAGGCATAGCTTTTCGCCAATTATGCACACAACTGCGTTTCAAACAACGGGGGTCGATGCGGTCTATCTAAGTTTTGATGTTCAGCCGGAGCGACTTGGTGAAAGCATCCAAGCGATTCGTGATCTTGAAATGTTGGGCGTCAATTTATCAATGCCTCACAAAATGGCGGCGGTTCAATATGTGGATGAACTGAGTCAAGCGGCACGCTTGATCGGAGCAATTAATACGATCGTCAATCATGACGGCAAGTTGATCGGACATATCACCGACGGCATTGGTTGTATGGAAAGTTTGAAACAAAATGGGATCGCGATCATCGGCAAAAGAATGACGATTCTTGGAGCTGGAGGAGCCGCGACAGCGATCATTACCCAAGCAGCGATTGACGGAGTGAAAGCTATTGATGTTTTCAATATCAAAGATGATTTTTATCAAATGATTGCACCAAAACTTGCAATGATCGCTGAAGAAACCAACTGTCAGATCCAGCTACACGATCTAGCAAATGAAAAGCAATTAGCGGACTCTCTAGCTGCCAGCAGCCTGCTAATTAATGCGACAAATATTGGAATGGCACCGAAAACGGATCAAATGCCCTTACCTGATCCAACATTGTTAAGAAGCGATTTACCTGTTTTCGATGTCATTTATCATCCAGGTGAAACAAAATTATTAAAAGCCGCAAAAGAAAAAGGTGCTACCGCTGTTAATGGGTTAGGTATGTTACTTTATCAAGGCGCTGCGGCGTTCAAACTATGGACCGGCAAGGAAATGCCCATCGAGCTGATCCAACCGTTATTGGAAAGAGAAATCAAAAAATAAAAAGTGAAGGAAGTTATTAATATGATTTTAATTATAAAAAAAGGTATTCAGGAATCAGAATTATCTCCTATTTTATCCCGTATTAAAGAAGAAGGGTTAGGCGTTCAAATCAATCACGGTAAAGACCGCCTAGTGTTGGGATTGCTGGGGGATCCAAAAATTATTCAAAATGTCCCATTCCAAGCATACAATGTCGTTGAACGAGCAGTAGCGATCTCTAATACCTACAAATTGACGTCAAGAGAATTCCACCCCCAAGATACAGTCGTTAATGTTGATGGCGTAAAAATCGGTGACGGTAGTTTTGTAACAATGGCAGGTCCTTGCTCGGTTGAAGGAGAAGAACAAATTATGGAAACAGCCCGCATGGCAAAAGCTGGCGGTGCCAAAATTTTACGAGGTGGGGCCTACAAACCGCGGACTTCTCCATACGCTTTCCAAGGTCTGGGAGAAGAAGGGTTGAAAATCATGCGCAAGGCCGCTGATGCTCACGGATTAAAAGTTATTACTGAAGTTATGGATGAAGCACACATCGATGTTGTTTGTGAATACGCAGATATCATTCAAATTGGTGCCCGTAATATGCAAAACTTCCGGTTACTAGAAGCGGTCGGTAAAACAGGAAAACCGATTGGCTTGAAACGAGGAATCTCCGGAACAATTCAAGAGTGGTTGAATGCAGCAGAATACATTGCGGTTCAAAATAATTCCAACATTATTTTCATTGAGCGGGGGATTCGGACTTACGAAACTGCGACCCGAAATACTTTTGATTTAAGCGCGGTACCATTGATTAAAAAATTGAGTCATTTCCCGATCATTGTTGACCCAAGCCATGGGACAGGCGTTTGGGATTTAGTGGCTCCAATGGCACGAGCAGGGGTAGCCAGCGGTGCAGACGGCATGATCGTTGAGATTCATCCCGATCCTTTACACGCATGGTCTGATGGTGAACAATCATTGAATGAAAAAAATTACTTGCAAATGATGCGTGAAGTTGATGTGATGGTTGACGCGATGAAGAAAATCAATAGTTTAAACGAAGAACTAGCACTTAGCTAAACAGGGGGCAGCTTTCATGGAAATCGTTCTACCAGATAAAAGTTATCAGATCATCGTCAAACGTCACGCCCTGGATTCCGTTGGCGAATGGATCGCCTCACTTTGGAAAAATAAAAAAATTGCGATTATCAGCGATGAAAATGTTTATCCCATTTATGGTAAAAAACTTCAGCAACAATTAGCAGACTATGAGGTTTGTCACTATGCTGTTCCAGCAGGCGAAAGTAGTAAGTCATTAGACATGGCAACTACACTCTACGAATTTTTAGCCGATCATCAATTTACCCGCAGTGATGCATTAATTGCTTTAGGGGGCGGTGTTGTTGGTGATCTAGCAGGCTTTGTCGCCTCCACTTACATGCGAGGAATCGCCTTTGTTCAGATTCCGACGTCGTTATTAGCACAAGTGGATTCTAGTATCGGCGGAAAAACAGCGGTAAATTCAAGTAAGGCTAAGAATATGATTGGTACCTTCGCTCAACCAGATGGGGTATTGATTGATCCGGAAACGTTAAATACTTTGCCAGAATTACGAGTACGAGAAGGCATCGCGGAAATCATCAAATGTGGTGCTATCAGTGATGTTTCACTGTGGAAGGATCTTGAGAAACTAACAGGAATTCAAGATCTTTTAGCACACAGCGAAGCAATCATTCTAAAAGCATTACAGGTGAAGAAGACGGTTGTTGAAGAAGATGAATTTGATAACGGCGCACGGTTACTATTGAATTTTGGTCATACCATTGGACACGCCATTGAAAATACCGCTGGTTATGGAAAAATCAGCCATGGCGAGGCTGTAGCAATTGGTATGGTAAAAATTTCTCAGACGGCAGAAATGAACCAGCAAATGCCAGCAGGTATCACCAAAAAAATTAGCACGATGAATCAGAAATACGGCTTACCGATCAATTACCAGCCTTGGGAAGCAGAGAAGTTTTATACGGCGATTACCCATGATAAAAAGGCGCGAGGCGATAACTTGAATATCATTTTATTAAAAGATATTGGACAAGCCTATATTCAAAAAATCAAACTTACAGATATCAAAGACTATTTAATAGAAGGGAAGTAGTTTATGCGTTACTTAACAGCTGGAGAATCTCATGGACCAGAGTTGACGGCGATCATTGAAGGAATACCCGCCGGCCTAGAACTTTCGATTGAGAAGATCAATCAAGAATTGGCTCGCAGACAAGGTGGTTACGGTCGTGGTGGTCGTATGAAGATTGAAAAGGACCAAGTTCGAATTACTTCCGGTGTTCGTCACGGCAAAACTATCGGTTCACCGATTACGATGATCGTTCAAAATCGAGATTGGAAAAATTGGCAAACCGTCATGTCGGTAGAGGCAGTGGCGGAGAAAGATCAGAACTTGCGTCGGGTCTCAAAGCCGCGACCAGGCCATGCCGATTTAGTTGGTGGAATGAAATACGGTCATCATGATTTGCGGAATGTTTTGGAACGCTCATCAGCACGGGAAACTACCATGCGGGTGGCAGTCGGTGCGATTGCCAAACAAATTTTAGCAGCAGTTGATATTGAGATTGCCAGCCATGTCATGATTCTGGGTGGTATCGAAGCGACCGTACCCGAAACAATTAGCGTTCAAGAAATCCGAGCAAAGGTCAATGCATCAGAAGTCAATATGGTAGATAAAACGGTGGAAGAATCCGTTAAAGAATTGATCGATCAAACGAAAAAAGCGGGTGATACGATCGGTGGAGTCGTAGAAGTTCGGACAGATAATGTTCCCGCAGGTTTGGGCAGCTATGTTCAATGGGATCGCAAGCTGGATGGAAAAATCGCCCAAATCATGATGAGTATCAATGCTTTCAAAGGCGTAGAATTCGGGATTGGTTTTGAAGCGGCTCGTCAACCCGGTTCAAAGGTCATGGATGAAATTGTTTGGAAGGAAGGCTATAGCCGAAGGAGTAATCATTTAGGCGGCTTCGAAGGTGGCATGACTAACGGGGAACAAATTATCGTTCGTGGCGTGATGAAACCAATTCCAACGCTTTATAAACCTTTGATGAGTGTCGATATCGATACTAAAGAACCTTACAAAGCAAGTGTTGAACGCTCAGACAGTACTGCGGTACCTGCGGCTTCCGTTGTGGCAGAACACGTTGTTTCCACTGTTTTGGCAGAAGAGCTACTAGACAAATTTTCTAGTGATACGATGGAAGAATTCAAGCAAGCGGTAGCGGCGTACCGCGAAGCTATTAAAAATTTTTAGGAGAGCGGGTGAGACAGTGAAAAAGAAAGTTTACGTCTTAGGTCTAGGTTTGATCGGAGCGTCTCTTTGCCGTAGTATCAAAAATTCGGAGATCACGCTCTATGGATGGGATCATCAAGCTGAGACTCGAAAAATCGCGCTTGACGTCCAATTGGTGGATCAAATTGTTTCCCTTGATGAAGCACCTGCGATGGATGTAATCATCTTAGCTGTCCCTGTACGCTCAACGCTACACTATCTACACGAGTTAGCCCGCTTACCCTTAAAAAAATCGGTAATCGTAACAGACACTGGTAGCACCAAAAATGAAGTCATGACCTTAGCCAAAACATTGCCATTTACTTTTATCGGCGGACATCCAATGGCTGGTTCTCACAAATCTGGGGTGAAAGCAGGGAATCCCAACCTTTTTGAAGAGGCGTATTACATTTTGACACCGCCTGAAGGAATCGATGTTGAGCCATTAATGGCGCTTTTAGAACCAACGCGAGCTAAATTTGTCGTGATCGAACCGGAATCTCATGATGAAATCGTTGGTGTGTTAAGTCATTTGCCGCACATTGTAGCTTCCGGCTTAGTAAGCATGAGCGATCAATTAGCCGGAAAATACCCCCGGGCGACTCAATTAGCGGCCGGAGGCTTTCGGGATATTACTCGCATTGCATCTTCTGATCCGCAAATGTGGACGGACATCTTATTAACCAATCGTTCCATCTTATTGGAATTGATCTCAAATTGGCAAAACCAAATGGCAGATATTCGCGAAAGTCTAGTAGCAGAGGATCAGCCGGCGATTTATGAGTTTTTCAGTCAAGCTAAGCAGTTTAGAGACCACTTGCCTGCTAAGGATCATGGTGTCATTCCAGCCTTTTACGATCTTTATGTCGATATCCCGGATATTGCAGGGGCGATCGCTAAAGTCATGACCGTTTTAAGTGAAGTGGAAATTTCAATTATCAATTTAAAGATCCAAGAGACACGAGAAGATATTTTCGGCGTGTTAGAACTTTCATTTAAAAATCAACAGGATTTAGAAAAGGGAAGGCAATTAATTGAAGCAGAAAAATTTAATTGTCACAAAAGGAGTTGAAACGATGAAGCTACTTTCCACCAAAAAAGGGTTAAATGGAACATTGACCGTACCGGCCGATAAATCAATTTCACATCGTAGTATTATGTTTGGCGCAATCAGTGAAGGCACGACAAGAATTCATAATTTTTTAAGAGCCGAGGATTGTCTCAGTACCATCGCGGTTTTTAAAGCATTAGGAGTAAGTATCACTGAAGACCAGCGGGATATTATTGTTGAAGGTAAAGGGATGGAAGCATTAACGACAGCGAATCAATTACTGGATGCTGGAAATTCTGGCACAACGATGCGTTTAGTTTTAGGAATGTTAGCAGGACGTCCTTTTACTAGTGAAATTACCGGTGACGCTTCTTTAAATCGGCGACCGATGGAACGGGTGATGGGGCCTTTACGCCAAATGGGTGCACAAATCCAAGGAGTCAAAGGCAGCGAATTCCCACCAATCCAAATTCAAGGTCAGAAACTGACCGGCATCACTTATGAAATGCCGATCGCGAGTGCGCAAGTAAAATCAGCGATACTGTTTGCAGCACTGCAGGCTGAGGGGACGACAACGATCATTGAAAAAGAAAAATCCCGAAATCACACAGAAGAGATGATCAAACAATTTGGCGGTGAGATCAACGTCGCTGATAGGACTATTACTTTAACTGGTGGACAGCGGCTAGTGGGACAAGAAGTGAGCGTTCCTGGTGATATTTCTTCTGCGGCCTTTTATCTAGTAGCGGCCAGTATTTTACCGGAAAGTCAGCTACTGCTGAAACAAGTTGGAGTAAATCCCACTCGGACAGGTATTTTAGATGTGTTATTAGAAATGGGCGCAGAAATTGAGCAAATGAATGTAGACACACAAAATCAAGCAGCAGATTTGGCGGTAAAAACAGCTCACTTAAAGGCATGTGAGATTGGCGGCGAAATCATCCCCCGGTTGATCGATGAACTGCCGATCCTGGCATTAGCGGCCACGCAAGCCAAAGGGACGACGATCATTCGCGATGCTCAAGAATTAAAAGTCAAAGAAACTAATCGGATTGATGCGACAGCTCAAGAGCTAAATAAATTAGGGGCAAAGATCGAAGCGACCGATGATGGTCTGATTATTCACGGACCGACACCCTTGCACGGCGGAGCAGTAGACAGTCATGGGGATCATCGAATCGGGATGATGTTGCAGATAGCGGCGTTACTCACAGATGAAGTAGTGGAATTAAACAATCCCGAAGCGATCAATATTTCCTATCCAAATTTTTTCATTGACATAGCTCAATTAATTACAGATTAAGAATAATACCAAGGATGTCAGTTCCACTTTTGCAGTTTAATTAATGCAATGCACAAGGAATTAGTATCAACGAATTCAAATGAAAAAATGTTTAGTGGAATGATATACGGCATGAGAATCAAACTCATTTTTTGTTTAAAAAAAATGAATTCATTATTACGAATAAGGATGTCAGTTCCACTTTTGTAGTTTAATTAATGTAATGCATAAGGAATTGGTATCAAGGAATCCAAATGAAAAAATGTTTAGTGGAATGATATACGGCATGAGAATCAAACTCATTTTTTTGTTAAAAAAATGAATTCATTATTACGAATAAGGAGAATGTCTATGGAATCGATTGTTTTAATTGGATTTATGGGTGCGGGTAAGACGACGATCAGTAAAGCTTTGGCGAAAACCTTGAACGTACAAGTAGTTGACATGGATGATGTGCTAGTTGAACGGATTGGTCAACCGATCAATGACTATTTCGAGGAATATGGCGAAACTTCTTTTCGGAAACATGAAACAACACTGTTAAAAGAAGCCTTGAAGGAAGAATCAATCATCGCCACTGGAGGTGGTGTGATTTTACAAAAAGAAAATCAGCAAGTTTTATCGGATAAATTGGTGGTTTATTTGAAGGCGGATGCGAATATTTTAGTTAAACGGATTCGTGAAGATCAGGTGAATGTTCGTCCTTTAGCAATCAAAAATGATGATGGTGATTTAAAGCGGTTGTTCTTCTCTCGGGAAAAATTATACGAAAAATTAGCAAAGGTCATTATCGATACGACTAAAAAGAAACCTATAGAAATCGTTTCAGAAATCATCCAACAGGTGGGGTTATAATGAAGGTTGGTTATCTAGGACCGAAGGGGTCATTTACGTATAGTGCTGCGACGAATTTTTTTGCATCAGAGGCATTGTTGTCTTATGATTCATTACCGGCGTTACTAAAAGCGTTGCGAAGTGGACTATTGGAATACTGTATGGTGCCGATTGAAAATACGATTGAGGGGTCTGTCTTGCCAACCTTGGATCTGATTTTTCAAACCTTACCTACGATTCAAGCCGAGATTGTTTTGCCGATTCGTCAGCAATTAATGGTTCATCCCAATCACGTGGAGCGTTGGCAGGAAACCGAATTGATCTGCAGTCACCCGCAAGCGTTGGCCCAATCACAATTATTTTTGATGAATCACTTTCCTTTGGTTGATATTGAACAGCTTGGATCGACTACTTTAGGAGCTCAAAAAGTGGCGCAGAATCCGGATAAAAAGTATGCTGCAATTGGTTCCCGAGAAGCGGCTACTCAATTTGGTTTGCAAATCGTCAAAGAAGACATTCAATCGATCGATAATAATGAAACGCGTTTTTGGCTGCTGGGAAATCAGCCGATCCTTAGCGATTTACCACAGCAAAAGCAAAAAGTGACATTGCTTTTTGATCTAGCAAAAGATCGTCCGGGTGCACTTTATCACTGTTTAGCCTTTTTTGCTGCCGAAAAAATTAATTTAACAAAAATTGAATCCCGAACTCAGAAGACTCAGTTGGGAGAATATTTTTTCATTATTGATTTAGAACGGCCGCAAGGGGAACAGCTACAAAACGTTCTACAGCAGTTAAATGCCCAACATTTTGATGTCACCTTAATCGGGGATTACCCCACCTATATTTCCAAAATTAGAAAATCTTAGTAGTTAAGGTTTTCTAATTTTTTTTTATAAAAATAAGACAAATACCGGTTGATTTGCTATTTTATTAGTAACAGTATGGAAACGAAGAGGTGCACTATGAGCCGAATGGATAAATATAAAGATATTCATAAGGAAAGTCAAAAGGAAGAAAAAGAGCCTTTTGGCTTTCGTCGTGAGATCAAAAAAAAGACGCAAGGGACTCAGTACTCGTCTGAAAAAGATGCTAAGACCGAGCATTATGAAGACCCAGAAGAGAAGTTCTATTATCAAGAATACGATCAAAAGCCTGAGAAGAAACGCTTTAACTTTAAAGTCCCTTCAGTAAAAAATCCTTTCAAACGAAAGGCGAAAAATCCCTATGAGCAAAAGCCGAGGCGAAAACGAAGCTGGCGCAGAATCCTATTAATGGTTTTAATCGTACTACTAGGCTTTTCAGTCATTTCTTTCGGTGTTGGAAATTTTGCGGCCAAGCATGATTCATCAATGCCAAAAATCGAAACCCAAGAGTTTAATGGCGTGGAGTCTTCTAATGGAACGAAGAATATTTTGCTTTTAGGAAGCGACACGCGAGATAATATCAGTGGTCGTTCTGACTCTATGATGGTTCTGCAAGTAGATGGTCATGGCAAACCCAAATTAGTTTCCTTTATGCGGGATATGTACGTGAATATCCCTGGAGTCGGTGAAAACAAATTGAATGCGGCTTATGCATACGGCGGGGCTGATTTAGTCCGTCAGACATTAAAAGATAATTTTGGGATTGATTGCCGCTATTACGCGATGGTGGATTTTCAGACCTTTGAAAAGGGTGTAGATGCATTATTTCCACGAGGAGTCCAAATCGATTCAGAGAAAGACATGAGCTCTTATATTGATCAACCGATCAGTAAGGGCCCACAACGGATGCATGGCCATACCTTATTGAACTACGCACGTTTTCGGATGGATGAAGAAGGTGACTTCGGTCGTGTTCGGCGTCAGCAGCAAGTAATGCAGAGTGTCTTTAGCCAATTAAAAAATCCTTTAGTGTTATTACGGGGACCTTACGCAGCGGGAAAAATCTGGGGCTATCTATCAACCGATATGCCGAACACCTTTGTCTTGGGTAACTTTTTCAATTTTGCCAAAGCCGTTGGTGGGATCGAGCGTTTGACGTTACCTGTTGATGGTTCATGGTCGTATATTGATACGGCGAATGCCGGCAGTGCATTAGCCGTCGATACCAATCAAAATACTCAGGCGGTCCAAGCCTTTTTAGACAAGTAGTCGATTTTTGATTCCCATGCTAGTGTGAGTATGCTATATTATATTTATTGTAAATTTTGTTTGAAACGAGGAAATGAATATGAAATTAGCGATTGTGACAGATAGCACCGCCTATCTGAATGAACGCATACGCAATCATAAAGATTTATTTGTTCTCCCGATTCCAGTGATCATTGATGACGAACCTTTTGAAGAAGGCGTAGATATTGGATACGAAGAATTTTATCAAAAGCTCAAAGAAAGCAAGGACTTTCCCAAAACCTCGCAACCTGTTTTAGGTGAAGTTTTCCAATTGTACCGTTCAATCAAAGAACAAGGTTATGACACAGTCATCAGTATTCATCTATCAGAAGGTATCTCTGGTTTTGTTCGGACTTTGACAGCCATCAAAGAAGATATTGAAGGTTTGGAAGTCATTCCTTACGATTCCAAGATCACTAGTGTGCCGATGGGCTATATGGTGGAAAAAGCGTTGGAAATGAGTGATCAAGGAAACTCTCTAGAGGAAATCATTGCGGCTGTCGATACGATTCGCGACACGACCAATGCCTATATCATCGTGGACGATTTAGATAACTTGGTGCGTGGTGGCCGTCTGACTAATAGCGCAGCGATCATTGGCGGCTTATTGAAAATCAAGCCAATCTTAACCTTTGAAGAAGGCAAAATTGTGCTAGCAGAAAAAATTCGTTCTTTAAAGAAAGCTCTTCAAAGAACCGAAGAAATCATCGAAGAACGTCGGCAAGTAAATGGCAAAGATTTACGAATCTTTATCATTCACGGCAATAATCCTGAGTTAGCCCAAGAAGAATACGAAAAGCTTAGAGAAAAGTATCCCGAAGCGACGATCGATGTTGGCACTTTTGGTCCAGTCATCGGCACACATCTAGGCGATAAAGCCATCGCATTAGGCGTAGCAAAATAATAGACGAAACTCACTAGTTTTCTGGTGAGTTTTTTATTTTTACAAAGCGTTCCTTGAGGAGTAAGTTCCTTGCATTAATCACTAAAATTTCGTATTCTTTCTTCATTAGTAGTTTACTAATTTACTAAATTAGTAAAGAGAAGCAGGAGGATTTTAGAATGAAAATACCAACAAATCTAAAGCATAAACCCGTTTTTTTAGTAGAAGATTACGATAAAATCGATGGTCATAATGCGTGGGATAGTGACGCAAAAGGTTTGACGCTAGGTTTGGCTCAATGGAACGATCGTGGACGAGTAGATATTTCAGGAAAAGTTTGGCGTCATACCGGGGAAAAGTGGTCTCGACAATCGGAGGAATTACCCATTACACGGATTTTAGATTTAGCGATTCTAGTGGCCCAATCAAGTATCTACTTACAAGACGCGTATCGTTATGAAAAATTTTATGACCCAGAAAATCCAACCGTTGAGATTCTAGGGTTACAAGGTGGACGAATGGAAGTTCAAGTAGATACAGAGAATCCTAAAATCGATGAAGACATTATTTTGTTTAATGATACGATGAATAAGGATGGCGACTTGATTGCGCAACGTTATCGCACATTGAAACGTCTTTTAGACGAACTAGGCTATTAAAAATCTTTAAAACTTGAGGTGAGTAGCATGGAAAATCCTTTTGTGATCACAGAAGGCCGTACCTTTACTAAAGTAGAAAAACAAATGATCTGGCACAAGCCCGCCAGCCATAAAACGAGTCAGGAAGAGTTGCGGATCGCTTCAGAAATCAAGAATAATTGGCTCGATCCTGAAATGAAAATCATGAATGTCTTATTAGAAGGAGATGCTGGCTCAGGAAAAACCCAATTGGCTCGCGCACTCTCCGATGATTTACAACTACCTTATACAAAAGTAACCTGTTTTGCCGACATGGATAAAACCGATGTCTTTGGTGCGTTATTGCCGGTCGTTTCTACTGATGATAATGAAGATCAAGAATTGTTAGAAGCAATTTATCAGACGGACTCGTTGCAAACCGTATTAAACGTTATCCAGCAGCACTTTCAAATTGACGATAATCAAGCCAAAGAACGCTTGAGCCAATTGATTGAACGGATCAATCAGCCAGAAAATACTAAGAGTGTTGAATATAAATTTTATCCTTCAGAAATTGTGCGAGCGATGCAGCGAGGTTATCTATTGGAGATTCAAGAGCCGACAGTGATTCGTGATGCTTCGGTACTAGTGGCGTTAAACTCAGCATTAGAACCTAATGGTTTATTGAACATTCCCACCGGGATCATTCGCCGGCACCCTGATTGTGTCGTCGTGATTACCACCAATCGAAATTATCAAGGGAATCGTCCATTGAATGAGTCACTGCGGGACCGGGTTCAACACGCAGAAAAAATGGATTTACCATCGATTGAAGTCATGATCGAACGGGCAACAGCCAAAACGAATTTTTCTGATCGAGATTATTTAGAGATTATGGCCCAAATTATTCGATTACTAGATGAAACGGCCAAAGCGAATGCTATCAAAGGCGTCGCCGGCATGCGTTCTTATTTTTTCTGGGTCAATAGCTTGAAGCAAGGCCAAGATCCATTAGAAAGTATTTTTCCTAAAGTTCTTTACAAATTGACTACTGATGAAACAGAATTGAAGATTTTACAGAATGCCTTAGAACAAAGCGGACTATTAACTAAGCTGCAGCAAGTAAAAAATCAACAAAAATTACGGCAAGGACGAAAAATCAGTCAAGCAGAAGCCGCTGAACGCAATATCATAGAAGAAGCTGAAAAGGCCACTTTAAAAAATGAAACCATCAGTGACGAAGGTAGTGACTTAGACGCAGCATCAGACGAAATCTTAGAATCTACGGAAACAGGTGAAAAGGAACCCAAACAAGAGGCAATGACGCTTCCTGATGAGGGCCAGACCTCAGATGCTGAATCCAAAGGCAGCTCCGCCTCACTTGACGAAGAAGATAAACTTGGTTCAGCCATGTCACTAGATGAACTAACCGAACTTGATAAAACCAAACGGAAAGAATTGAATCGTGAAGTCCGAGAAGCTCTAAAAGAAACGATCCATGCCAAAGAAGGAACAATCTTGCATCGGCCAAAGATCAATGAAAAAGCGCTGGAACAAGGACAGGAACTAACACAAAAAGTGTTACCGGAAGTTGACAGCCTAAGCCGTGTGATCAATGATCTATTAGATAAGGAAGTTAGCAACGATTTTTCTAGTGGAAAATATTACGGGGCACGCTTTAATCCGGGGCATGTTGCCTATGGAGATTTGCGAAACTTTGATAAAAAAAATCCGCCGAGTGAGCAGCCTTCATTAGCTTTAGCGGTGCGCGTGGACGAATCCGGTTCGATGTTGCGAGATGATCGGATGGAGACAGCGAAACTGGCAGCCGTTGCCTTAAGTTTGTTTGCTGAAAGAACGAAGATTCCATTGATGTTGTATGGCGATTCTGCCGATCTTAGTCAGCGGGAAAAGACTTCGATCTATTCTTATAAAGAATTTGATGATCCTTATGCTTTCATGGCGGCAAAAATTGCCACGATGAAGCCGCGGCAAAATAATCGTGACGGTGTTCCATTGCGACTCTTAGCCGAAAAGTTGAATCAACAAGCAGCGGATACAAAAGTGCTGTTATCAATTAGCGACGGCCAACCTAAAGCATTACCAGACTATACGGGTGAGAGAGCCAAACAGGATATCCAAGATGTCTTGCAGGAATATGAACGACAAGGAATTTTGTTCATCGCTTGTGCTATTGGTGAGGATAAAGAGCAGTTGCGAGAATTATACGGTGAAAATAATTTTGTCGATATTTCAGACATATCAACCTTGCCTCACCAGTTATTACAATTAATTGCACGGTTTATCTAAAAAAAAAGACACGTTTCAAGCAATTCGCTGAAACGTGTCTTTTCATGCTTAATAAGTCGCTCTTGGTCCGCCGATATATTTTGGCCGACTGCGTAAAGCCGTTACGTGAGCGCCGCCTAACTCGTTAATTGACGGACGGACAGGTACTTGTACGTATTTTACATGCATCCCGATCGAGGTGTCACCAATATCAATCCCAGCTTGAGCAACGATATGTTCAACTTCCACCGGATCAGTAAATTGTTCAAAAGCCGCTACGGAACAAGAGCCGCCAGCATGCAGGGCGGGTTTGACTGAAACAATTTCCCAGTCCTTCTTTTCGGCTAATTCTCGTTCGACCACAACGGCACGATTGATATGTTCGCAGCCTTGAACGGCTAAGTAAATTTTTTGTGGATCAAGAATGCTTTTCAATGTTTCAATAACCCATTGACCGGTTTCTTGGCTAGAATTTTTGCCAATAGTCCCACCGACGATCTCGCTAGTCGTACAACCTAAGATGAAGGTGTCGCCAGCTTTTAATTCGGCCGCCGCCAATACATCATTGACGATCGTTGTTAAGTCTTGTTGTAATTTTGCTTTTTCCATGTCTAAAACTTCTTTCTATTTATATTGAGGATGACGCAATACTTTTTGTAACGCTTGGTAAAGGGGAACGGTCACGGCGATTCCGAAAATATTTTGCACCGCATTACTTGGCAGCGACGCGATTCCCGCCGGCCAGCCGAATAATAAGGCTGTCGCTAAGGCATAACCGATGATCATAAATAAACTAGCTAATGTAAAACCTAATAATAGCCCTTTTTTATTGGGAAATTTATTATACAAATAGCCTAAGAGAAATCCTTGGAAACCATGAATCACAATCGAAAAAATTGCCCATTCAGGATAGCCAGAGATCAGATCGATCAAACCGCCACTCATTGCACCTACCAACAATCCGCCAGTTGGACCAAAGAATAAGGCAGAAGCATAAATCCCGACTTCACAAAGCGTCACAAAGCCTTTAGTCGCTGGGATCGGAATGATAAACATCAGTGATAAAGTGACAGTCAAAGCGACCATCATTGCTAATTTCGTCATTTCTTTCGTTTTCATGTTTGTTCCTCCGTCTCTACACTCTTGCCGTACCAAACATTTCCTTCGCCATTTTTTAACGTAATCCCGTTTAAGATACTTTGATAGACAAACTCTTTACTATCAACGATTGCCGTCTCCAAATTTTTCCCTAGTACTAAATTAGATGCAATCGCAGACGCGAAGGTACAGCCAGCTCCGTTTATGGTTTTTTTTGTCAGCTTTGGTTTAGACAGAAGATTGAACTGATTGCCATCGTAAAATAGATCAAAAGCCAGTTCGCCAGCTAAGCGCTCACCGCCTTTAATGACGACTGCCGTTGCTCCTAGCTGAACAATTGCTTGGGCTGCTTGTTTCATTTCAGGAAGTGTCGTTATTTTTTGTTGGCTTAATAATTCAGCCTCTTTAAGATTAGGGGTGACGATCGTCGCAAAAGGAAACAATTGAATCAAACCCGCTCGATAGGCTTGGCTGTAAACGTGATCGGTCTCTTTAAAAGCCATTACTGGATCTAAAACAATTGGACCGTCAAAGCTTTGCAAAAAGTTTTTCACGATTGAAAGTGCCGTTACATCATGAATCAATCCCAATTTAATCGCCGACAGATCGACTTCCTGTTTAATCGTGTCTAACTGATCTTGCAATAAGTTCGTTGGTAGGTCATGAATTTCAAATTGATTATCTTTCATCACCGCAATACAAGTAATCGCCGTTAAGCCAAATAAACGATAGTCTTCAAAGGTTTTTAAATCTGATTGCAGTCCGCCTCCAGCTAACGTATCGGAACCTGCAATAGTCAGTATTGTTTTTGTCATAAATAAGCTCCTTAATATTCTCTATTATAAAAGGGTTTCCTAAAAATAAAACAGCCAATTGGTTGTTTTGTTGGTCATCCAATTATAAGCGGAAATAGTTGTTGGATAAATCAAAATGCGTTAGCATAAGTGGTGAAGAAAGGGGCTATTACTATGAAAATATTTATTGCTGGAGCAACTGGACGAGTAGGAGAAGAATTAACCAAGAATTTAGTTCAGCAGGGACACTTTGTCTATGCCGGAGCACGACATGAAGAAAACATTACTAAAAGTAAGGCTGTCGAACCAGTCCATTTAGATATGCACGGCACGATCGATGAAATTGCCGAAACATTAAACGATGCGGAAGCGGTCTATTTCGTCGCCGGTTCACGAGGAAAAGATTTATTGCAAACAGATTTATTTGGTGCAGTGAAATTGATGCAAGCGGTAGAAAAAAAAGGAATCAAGCGCTATATCCATTTAAGCTCGCTGTTCGCTTTACAAC
Source organism: Enterococcus viikkiensis (assembly GCF_005405345.1). Classification (GTDB taxonomy): domain Bacteria; phylum Bacillota; class Bacilli; order Lactobacillales; family Enterococcaceae; genus Enterococcus_A; species Enterococcus_A viikkiensis. The sequence continues at coordinate 36,165 of NZ_BJDW01000002.1, forward strand.
CAGAAAAATGGGGAACTGCCTTAACTGACTACAACATTGCTAAATTCTTTTCTGATAATTGGTTAATTGATAAGACGAATTTAGATTACACGATATTACAGCCAGGTAGCCTATTAGAAACATCTGGTAGTGGTAAAATTACTATCGATGTCACTGGGAAAACGGAAAATTCAATCGAGGATGTGGCTAGTGTGTTAGCCGGATTATTAAAACAAGACAACACAATTAAGAAAGTTATTCTTATGGGAAATGGGGATACACCGATTACTGAAGCACTGAAAAAGATTTAAAAAGGAAGCTATTAGCCACAAAACCAGTGCTAATAGCTTCCTTTTTGATTCATTCATTCCCCCTTAAAAATAGTAAATTATTTCTTAGTTTTTCTTCTTACTTAATGATAAAATGGGAAAGACTTAAAATAGATTTTTGCGTGATTAAGGAGCTAACCTAATGAATCTTCAGCACATTTATGATGATCGTATCGAAGAGGGGGTTCAAATGATTCGAAAGAGAACAATTGCGAAATATTATATGAAAGAACAAGGCTTCACAAAGCAAGAAGCCTATGAAACAGCCGAAAAGACACAGCCAGAGTTCGAAGCAGGACGTGCGGTTTATCTCGCCTTATTTAACGATGCAAAACCGACCTTCGCTGATCGAACGGCGCGTGAAAAGGTTTTGCGTGTCTATCAAGTCTTCAGCTTAATCGCGCTATTTTGCTATGTTTTTTGGTTGTTTAATACTGGTTATTTAAGTCATGCTCGTGTAACCGATAACTTCTTGTTAATTGCTTTAGCCATCAATCTAGCTATAATTAGTTACTGGGATGAAAAAACAACTGAAACGATTCATGATCGGAAAACAAAAGCACTTTTTAAAAACGATCCAGAGGCCTTAAAAAAGTTGGCGCAAGTCGAGGAAATCAAACGAACTATTTTTAGAGCTGAATATCGAGGCATCTCACTTGTTGAAGAACGCAAAAAAGAAGAAGGCAATAACCCCAAGAAAATAAGTAAAATCATTACCCTGGATAAGATCAAACAGTTCCGAGACAAAAGTAAAAAATAATCACTCCGCGTTAGAAAATGGTGGGTGATTATTTTTTTAAATCATTTATTGAAAAGAGGAATGAAGAATGGTAGCCATTCAATTGCGAAAAGTGAATCCAGCCGATTTTCTTTTTTTGAAATCATTATTGCAAAACGAAGAGTTAATGCTTGTGGGATGGGGGAAAGTCTACAGTGACGAGGAGGTAAAAGGGTGGATTAAAAAAATTCAGCAGCAATATTCAGATTATGGATATAGTTACTATATTGTAGAAAATCAGAGAAGTGAATCGATTGGAATAGGCGGTGTTATCAGAACAAAAATCCAAGGAACGGCGTTTGACGAACTTGCCTACATCATTAAGAAAGAGTTTCAAGGAAGTGGGTATGGAACTATCATTGCTGAAGAGCTTGTACAGCGAGCATTTAAAAAGCATCATTTGCCACAAGTCGTTGCACAAATTGTGCCCGAGAATATTGCTTCACGGAAAATCTTAGATAAATTGGGCATGAGCGTTCATTTCAACTACTTGCGAAATCAAAACGGAATGATCCGTAAACACGTAGTCTATTTATTAGAAAATACGCTTTCTTCATAAGTTTATATTTTCAAGCTGTAGTCGTCGGTCGTTTTCTGTAAACCATATTAAATCCTTAGTCTGATAATAGAGAAACAACCACTTTTGTACAGATGAAAAAAATCCGTTTTCATCAAGGGTAATTTCATGCATTGTCGTTCAATTAGCCGTAAAAATCATTTTTTCGATTTTAACCAATCGTTTATGGTTAAAATCGATAAGATATTTACAAACTAGTTGTTGTAAAAAAACTTCAGCAATTCAGTTGCATACAGGATTCATAGTTCAATTAGCAAAAAATTTGGAAAAAATCTCTTATAGAACACTCAAAAAAACGATTTTTTAAATTTAAAACAATAAAATGTAAGTTATTGGAATAAAAATTCGAATACTCAAAGGATACTAAGAAAAAATAATAGATCAATGGATCATTCTAAATAGAACTAAATCTTGGAATTATTCATTAGTTAACTTTTGTTAATGTATATTATGTAAACTAAAATAAAAAAATAAATCAGAAGAATTCACTTGCACTAAAATCTCCTTAAGGTTCTCCTTCATCATCATGGACTGTTTTATTAAGAATTTCCGTATAAGCCTTCGCTCTTACAAAGAACTTTTTCAGTTTAGATGAAACTTTGAAAGAAAAATTGTGCAATGAATTTTCTTTTTGATTCAAGAACTTGGATAAATTAATTATTATTCTCGTTAACGGATCTAATATGCTGTTGATCTTATAGCTCTATCTATTCATTTTCAGCCCTATAAAGCAACTTAAGTAAAAACACCTTAACAAGACACAACGAACGTCCATGTTGAGGTGTTTTTACTTAAGTATTCAACCAGTATTTAGGCTAAAAAGACAAGCAAGAATGTTAATGTATCGAATAGATAATGAATAAGAAAAGATCCCCAAATCGATTTCGTACGAATATAGGCAGCTGTACCCATGACGCGCCCTAATCCGATAACAAAGATCACTTGTGCCCAGTTCCATTGATATGTTGGCAGGTGCAACAAGCCGAAGATTAATGAAGACAATAGTAACGCAATTGCAATACTTTTGTTGCGCGACCACCCTACACGTTGGTAAAAGAAATATAAAATGGCTAAAAATGGTAACAATGCCATAAATTCTTCACCTAATAGATTCGGAATATTGCTAATCATATTAAGCAAAAAGTGGGCAAGCGCTTCGGAACCCTCAGTATGAGAAACACCTGCAGGGTTGGAAGCCGTTTTTGTAAACAGACCAACAATGCCGCTCGAGGCAAACGCATAGATCAAATCTACAATAAGTAGTAAAAATAAATAAAAATAATCTTTCGCCCGAATCTTTTTAAACAAAGTGAAGGTGTCTTTACCCGCAAATATTGCCAAACCACCTACACCAAAAATAAGTTTCATTGAACTTATCAATGCAAGCACTAACAGTACGTTGTTCTTATTTATATTTGGTACCCAAAATGATGAAAGTAGAAAACCGATAAAGAAAATAGCAAGTATGATCCCCCATTGCGCTGTTGATATCTTTCTAGGTTGATTATTATAAAATGGAAAATCTGATGTATCTTCTTTCCTCTCAATAAAAAAACGATTTGACATAGCCATCCCTCTTTCCTTTTTAAATTTTATTATTTATTTAAAAAACTGTAAACGTAAATGTATTCTTACTGAATACTATTTGGAAAAAGAGAATAACATGTCCTCCTTTGTAGTATTTTTATCAAAAGAAACCGTTCGAACCACCCCTTATTCAGGAGTAGAACGATTTATTTCTGTATACTACTATTTTTTACTTACTTACAGTTTCCCAAAAACGATGAAAAGTTTCCAATTGTGTTAATTGTCGATTGCATTGATTACTGTCAGTACAAATGTAATTGCCTTTTTTTGTATATGTCCCATCACCAGCTGATTTTGTTGTTGTCAAAAAGAAACTCACAGTACTGATTTGATTACAAATCGCACAATGCCCTTTTTGAACCTCAGGACTGAAGCTCCCATAAATGCCTGAAAAACGTCCGTCAATTTGTCGCATCAAGTATTTTCGATTGGTTCCGCTATCGTTCCAGCCTAAGTAACTCAATTCAGTAAAATCCGTTTCCATTAAATCGGGATACTGCATCTTCTTCACTTTACGAAAACATTTATCGATTTGTTTAGTTGTTGGAATGTTCATAGGAACGACGAATGCTTTCAACTCATTAAATAATTTTTCGAATTTGTCTCTAGTCAGACTTGTATGAAGAAATTGCTCCCAATAAATTTCTAATGCTGAATCACGGTTAAAAATGTCCGCAGTCTTACTTTTTATCAAGGTTTGTAAGGTTTGAATGGTTTGTTGATCATTGACTGAATGATACGCGGCAACTAGCTCGCTGATTTGTTGTTTACAATAGCCATATTCATATGGCTGAATAATTAGTTTTTCTGTATTCATAGTTTTCCTCGTCTCTACTCTTTGAGGAAAAGAATTTCCCACAAAGGATTATTTATTAATCAACTTGATTGTTTATTTTCTTAGCCCGTATGATCTAAGATGAGTACTTCAGCAAGATTCCCTTCTATTTTTGCCCCTTTGATACTGTGGTAAGGATAGTTGATTCGGGGTATTTCCGCAAGTTTTTTCATTAGGACTAAAAAAATTGATCTTTGACCTAGTTACTGGTTTATTAAGATTCTGTTATTTTCCTTTAATAAGAATCGTTAAACGCTGTAATATCAGCTTTTATATATGGAATACGTTTGACCTTACTTGTAAAAACGGATAGAATATTTAAGATATATGGATAAAATTATGAGGAGCACGTAAATGTCTCGTTTAAAAAAATACACAAATTTCATTAAAACACGAATAGGCTTTTTTAGCTTATTAATTCTTTTATTATGGTTGAAAAATATGTTTGCCTACCTTGTTGACTTTCACTTAAGTATCCAAAGTGTGATGCAACTATTTATTTTATTAATCAATCCCTTGAGTATCTCAATGGTGCTGTTAAGTATTGGTCTGTTTATTAAACGGCCAAAGGTTGCGTATGCTACGCTGTTCAGCTTGTATGCACTACTAACCATTTGGCTATTTTCCAATGCCGTTTATTATCGAGAATTTACCGATTTTATTACGATTAATACTTTATTAGGGGCAGGAAAAGTTTCTACTGGTTTAGGTGAAAGTGCCCTACGGCTGTTTCGCTGGTATGATTTTATTTACATTTTGGATTTGTTACTCATTCCTGTTTTATTGATTCGAAAAAAAATACCGATGGCAACAGATTATCTGCGTTTTCGTCAAGCGACGGCATTGGCGGCTTTATCATTATTGATTGGTAGCGGGAATATTTTTTTAGCAGAGGTCGATCGTACGGGCCTATTGAGCCGACAATTTTCTCGTGAGTATTTAGTAAAATATTTAGGGATCAATGCCTTTACTCTATACGATAGCTATCAAACCTATCAAAACAACCAGATCCGAGCAGAAGCCAGTCCTACTGATTTAAAGGAAGTTGAAAGCTACATTAAGGACCATTATGCTGCGCCTAATGATTCCATGTATGGAATCGTTAAAGGGAAAAACGTTGTCTACATCCATTTGGAGAGCTTCCAGCAATTTTTAATCGACTATCAACTCCCGGATGAGAATGGTGTGAACCACACCGTCACTCCCTTTTTAAATAGCTTGTATCATGGTGAAAGTACCTATAGTTTTGACAATTTCTTTCATCAAGTGAAGGCCGGGAAAACATCAGATGCCGAAACATTGATGGAAAATTCGTTATTTGGCTTAAATCAAGGAGCTTTATTCACACAAATGGGTGATAAAAATACGTTTGAAGCCGCCCCAAATATTTTAAAACAAAAGGCGGACTATACATCAGCCGTCTTTCATGGTCATTCCGCTTCTTTCTGGAATCGCGACAAAACCTATAAACACTTGGGCTTCGATTATTTCTTTGATTCTTCCTATTATGATGTGAATGATGATAATTCCTTTCAATACGGGATGCACGACAAGCCTTTCTTGAATCAGTCAGTCCAATATTTGGAACATTTGCAGCAGCCTTTCTATGCAAAATTTATCACTGTTTCAAACCACTACCCTTATTCTCGATTTAAGAATGAGGAAGACGGATTCCCGTTGGCGAACACGAAGGATGAAACGATCAACGGCTATTTTGCAACTGCAAATTATTTAGATACCGCATTGAAAGAATTTTTTGAGTACATGAAAGCTAGCGGGCTATATGACAACTCGATCTTTGTCTTGTACGGTGATCACTACGGTATTTCAAACACACGTAATAAGGACTTGGCTCCGTTACTTGGTAAAGATTCTGATAGTTGGACAGACTATGACAATGCTCAGCTGCAACGTGTTCCTTTCATGATCCATGTTCCTGGTGTAACCAACGGCGGCATCAATCATACCTATGGTGGACAAGTCGATGCTCTCCCAACTCTCTTACATTTATTAGGGGTTAATTCAAAAAAATATTTACAGCTAGGTCAAGATTTATTTTCTCCTGAACATAAGCAAGTAGTGGCCTTTCGAGATGGTGATTTTGTGACTCCACAATATACTTTCTATGGGGGCAAAATGTACGACAATCAGACAACACAAGTCATTGACGAACCGACACCAGAGCAAGAGCAAGTCTTTACCGCATTAAATCAGGCAGTGGATCAGCAACTGATTACCTCAGATAAAATCAACAACGGTGATTTACTGAGGTTTTATCAAAATAGCGGATTGGACCCAATCGATCCCAACTCCTATGATTACCGTGATCAAAAAGCTCGATTAGAAGCGATTGAACGACAAAAAGGTGCCAAGTCTTCTAGTTTGTATAGTGAAAATAATCAGCGTTCAACCGTTGGGCTTTATAAAACAAAAACCTACCAACAATACGAATAGACGAGGTATTCGTAAAGAGGGTCTATGACAGCAACTGTCATAGACCCTCTTTTTAATTTGGCTGCTGGCGTTCTGCAGCAGCTTTTCTAAGTTTCCGTTGGGCTTTTTTAGAACCACGATCGATATCGCGGCGCTCTTTACGCGTTTGAAAATCTTCAAAAAGATTGTCAACATCATAATCAGCTGGATACAATTCTGACGCACGGAATTCCAATTTGATTCGCCGCTTGGGAACTTCGATAAATTTGTCCTCAAAAAAAACTGAGACGTTTTCACTAAATGGCATTTCTTGGTAAATTAAAGCCGATTGCTGTTGCTCTAACAAAAAAACTTTGTCACCTTTATAGTAAGTCATTGTAGAAATCATAGTATTTGTCTTGCCGGATTCTTTGACTTTAAAATTTTTCTTCTCTAATTGATAATTTCGATCAACAAAATAGTTTTGAGCTTTTTCGATGATTTTGTCATCAATTGCCATTTTCTTTGCAATCCATAGTGCATTGCTTTCACCAGTTTGTCCAATCAACAGGCGATATTTGGGCGTAAGCCGTTCGGCATCAAAGTCCATAGCAGCTGTAATAAAGTCGGGATGCTCTTCAGCAAAACGCTTGATCTCGCCGTAGTGGGTCGTTGTAATCAAAATACTGCCCTTTTGGTAAAATTCTTCCATGATCGCTATTGCCAACGCAGCCCCTTCATTTGGCTCAGTGCCGCTTCCTAGCTCATCCAATAGAATAAGGCTATTTTTGTGAGCCTGTCGCAGAATGGTTGAGATATTTTGCATATGTCCAGAAAAGGTGCTTAAGGCATTTTCAATACTTTGGGCGTCACCGATATCAACAAAAATTTGATCAAAAATAGCGATCTCAGAACCTGTTTTAGCTGGAATCTGTAACCCAATCATCGTCATTAGGGTCAATAACGCGACCGTTTTTAAGACCACTGTTTTTCCACCAGCGTTAGGTCCGGTGATTGTTAAGCCACGGTAGTCTTTACCAATGGTCAAGTCTAGCGGCACAGCATGAGCGATTAACGGATGAGTTGCTGCAACTAAATGAATGTAGCCGCGAGCATTTAGTTTTGGCGTTAACCCTTTTAACTCGCGACTGAATTTTCCGCGAGCAAAAATCTGATCGAACTCAGCGATAATCTCGATGCTTTGCTGAATCGCCGGCAAAGCTTCTGCCAATAGCCCGGTTGAGGTCGCTAAAATTTGATACACTTCCGCCTCCTCGGTCATTTTATGGTACATCAGCTGTTCATTCAAGCGACTAACGTTACTGGGCTCGATATAGGCTGTCGTTCCCTTACTAGAAAGCTCAACAATCGTTCCCTTCACTTGCTTTTTGTACGCGGCTTTGATTGGTACGGTAAAAATATCGTTTCGTTTAGAGATAATCGCTTCTTGTACTTTTTCTTTATTTTGTCGAATGAATTTTTTTAGTAATTCTTGGATCTTATCCTCTGTTTCAGAAATCTCTCGTCGCGCACGTCGTAATTCGCGACTGGCACTATCAACGACACGCCCATTGCGAATGACTTGATAAATTTCCTCTTCAATTTCTTGGAAATCATTTAATCCTTGCCCATAGCGATTCAGCAATGGGGCGATACTTTGATTCTTTTCAAAGAATTGACGAATCAAGCGCAAACTACGAAGGAAATCAGCATACTCTAACAATTCAGAAGGAGTTAAAATAAAGCCCTTTTCCAGTTGATTTGTAATGTGTTCTGCACTTTGCAAGCCCATAAAAGGAACGTGCAACCCACTATCCAAAAGTTGCTTAGCTTCTTCCGTTTCAGTCAGCCTTTTTTCTACAACGGATAATTTAGAATGAGGCTGTAAATTGTCGATCAACGTTTTGCCAAAACTGCTAATCGCATAGTTAGCAAGTCGTTGTTTGATTTCAATAAATTGTGTTTTTGTAAATGTTTCGTTAGTCATAGTCTCTCCCTTTCGTTTAAGACCCTACCAAAGCCAAGGCAGACTTAACAAAAAATGTAATCGCAGTCGTTAAAAAATGGGACTGGCAGTTCGTTCAAACTGAAGTACTCACTTTTACTACGCATATGATTTTACTAAATGCGCTGAAGCACATAGTAGAACTCGCAGTCGACTCCAAAAATATGAAGGAAAATAAATTCCTATCAGAATTTATTTTTTATAGTCGTCGACATATCATCCAACTATACTTCTCACTTGAAGAATCAGTGATATTAATATACTTATTCCCTAGCGAAACGAGCTGCGAAAAGTTGTAAGGACAGCTAGTTCAAACTAAGGTACTCACTTTTCCAAGTTTAGGAAAAGTGAATTTAATTTTCACTACGCATACGATTCTACTAAATGCGCTGAAGCACATAGTAGAACTCGCAAAAAAAGCTATAGAGATTCCTCTCCATAGCTTGAAATGATTCATCCGCTTTGATAGGTATCTAATTTGGCATGCAAAATAAACTGTTAGACAACAGAATTTTTTGCTATTAAGTTACTCCAAATTAAATAACTACACTCACCAAGACACCTCATAATATTTGTTAAGTTTCCTTGTTATTAGCATAACCTGACAGATAATAATTGTCAAATTGAATGAAAAAATTACGCAATTTCCGCTGGGACTGGTTTGACACCATCGTTGATGAAATAAACTTGATACCACGTTAAGAAGCTGTAAATCGTCCAAATTTTACGACGACCGTCTGCTGTTCCAGCGAAGTTATCGTCTAATAATTTTACAATCTTATCTTGATCAAAGAATTCTTTTACAAAGTCTTGCGTAAAGACATCACGAACAATGTGATAGTATTTTTCTTCACGCAACCAGTCTTTGATAGGAACTGGGAAGCCAAGTTTCTCGCGATTGTACCATTCTTCTGGCAAATGACGTGCAGCTGCTTGACGGAACGCGTATTTTGTATTTTCAGCATTGATTAAGTATTTCGTAGGAACAACCTCTGAAACCTTCATCAATTCTTTATCTAGTAATGGAACACGAACTTCTAATGAATTGGCCATCGATAATTTGTCAGCTTTCAAAAGAATATCTTTTGGCATCCATTGGTGCATATCCAAATATTGCATTTTTTTGATTTCGGACATGTCTTGAACTTTTTCGTAATGCACGTCAACAATATCTTTGATCGTAGGGCTTTGTTGGAATTCTGGTTGTAAATAATCAACCGCTTCATCTTCTTCAAAGACTCTCGCTTGACCGATGAAGAATTCTTCAGCCGGCGCTAATGACGTATACAAATGCAACGCACCTTTGAAGGTCTTGCCTTTCAAACCTTTAGCGATCGAGTAGCGCATGCCTTTTGGCAATTTTTTCAGTCCTTCAGCCACAACCATTACAGCTTTAGATCGCGTGTTCATCCCATAAGCTTGATATCCAGCGAACAATTCGTCTGCGCCTTCACCACTCAATGCCACACGGACATCATGACTAGCAAGTTCGGCTAAGAAGTACAGGGGCACGCAGGAAGGATTTGAATCAGGTTCATCCAAATGGTATTGAATCAGTGGGAAATATTCAAAGGCTTCATCTCCGGTAACCACACGAGACGTATTATTTAAATCAATCAAATCCGCCAATTTTTTAGCTTCGATGGATTCATTATATGATTTGTCGCCAAAGCCGATCGAATAGGAATGCTCTGGACGTAATACAGCTGTTACGTAACTTGAATCGACACCAGATGATAAGAACGAGCCAACTTCAACGTCAGCGATTCGGTGAGCTTCTACTGATTTCACAACCGTGTCATCAATCAAGTCAACCGTTTCATCTAACGTCATGTTGGTTTCTTGCTCTTTAACATCCCAATATTGCTGGATATCTAGCTTGCCATCTTTATAAGTAAAGTAATGTCCTTCTTTGATCCGATAAACGTTCTTAAAGAACGTTTCGTCTAAGGCTGAATATTGGAAGGTCATATAAGGCTTCAAGGCTTCTCTATTAAGCTCTTTAACAAAGTTTGGATGTTGTAAGAAGCTTTTGATTTCTGAACCGTACATGAACGTTCCATTCATTAATGCGTAATACAAAGGCTTAATCCCAAAATGATCACGGGCGCCGAATAATTCTTGTTTTTTCGTATCCCAAATCACGAAGGCGAACATCCCACGGATTTTTTGCAACAGTTCTACACCGTATTCTTCGTAGCCATGCAGTAGGACTTCTGTATCCGAATGGGTCGTAAAGATATGCCCTTTCGCAATCAGATCTTCCCGAATGCTTTGATAATTATATATTTCTCCATTAAAGGTAATGATTTTCGTTTCATCTTCATTTTTGATGGGCTGAGTACCACCTTCAAGGTCAATGATACTTAGACGACGGAATCCTAAAGCAGCGCCCTCATCGATAAATTGTCCCGCACTATTTGGTCCACGGTGGACAATCGTATCCATCATATTTTTAACAATTTGCTCTTTTTGCGTTGTATTTGAACGATCAATAAATCCTACAATTCCACACACAATCTCTACCCTCTTTCAAACATGGTAAATGATACTCTTTCATATTAACTTTCAAAGTATATCATACGATTTAATGACTTTCACGATTGAACGTGATTTCCTTGCAAAAAAGGCGAAAACCTTAATAATTTTCAAAGGTATCGTGAATTTGACGAAAAAAACTGTGCCAAGCTTGGCACAGTTTCATTAATCCGTAATTGTTAACGGCACCAAGAAAGGATAGCTGCCAAAGAATTCAATCAGCGATTTATTTTTACGATCGGTATTTAACTTTAGACTGCTAGTCTGCTCTAGCTTGTCTTGTTTGATCGTGACGGTTTGATTGCCATCAAGAGCGATTAAATAACTGTCCTCGCCAACTTTTTTAAAGTCATATTTTTCATTATCCATTGTGGTAATAAAAATCTGATCTAAAACAGCCGCTGGTGTTTGGTGTTTCAACTGCACATCGAGATTTAACGGTTCGCTATTGTCTAAAAGATTCTTACCGAAACTAAATCCGAGACCCTTCATATGGGCAATGACATCATTCATTTCACGACTAAACATCGAGTTTTGTCCGCTAGTATAAATGTGCTCATAGTAACAGTCCTTCAGCAGTGTCAATACAGCAGCATCTAAGACGTTTACGGACATAGAAGCCGGATCAACCTCCATCAGTTTTATTTTCTCGCTACGGAGTTTGCCATCAGAAGTAGGCATCATGAAGCTGAAACAAATTTTTTCCTCATTCATTAAGCGATAGGATAGGTTGAAATGTTTTGTTTCCCACGTTGAAAATTCATTGGAGGAAAGTTGCAGTCCGTGATTTTCTAATGGCTTAATCAATTCAAAGGTAAAGTATTCCATTAAGGCCCCTTTAGCAATCGCTGAAGCAGATTCTTCCTCTTTCACAAAGATTTTCTTATAGAAATCCAACAACGTTGTAAAGTCAGATTCCATCAGAAGTTTGCGAAATTTCAAGTCCGCTAATTCTTTTTCAGCATCAGCGATTAAGCTCAGAAGGTCCTGATAATTCTGTTCGCGATTGTCATAATAATTCAAAGCGGACTCACTGACTGGCTTGTCTTGAACAGTCGTTTTAAGACTTTCTGTCCCAATGTCTTCCGCGGATTCTTCCGGGTGTAGAATCTCTTTTTCGCGAATATTTAATTCGGCCTCTTCCGTGTCTACTAAGGAATCATAGATTTGATTCATTCGATTCTTCTCTTCCGCCATTTATTCCGCCCCCTTGTTTAAGAAATCCACGATGAATTGGTCAAGTGCGGCATCCATTTCGTCTAAGCCACCGAAGCGTTTATTGATTAAGCGCAGCTCTTTCAACGCAATGGCTTGTTCCAACGCGAGGCCATGCATTTTATTCGCTAATTCGATCTTTTGTGATTCCCCAGATAATTGGTCCCCTGCAAAAGGCGCCCACTGGCTACGTTGTTTTTTTAGATCCTTTAAGCGGGTCTCAACTTCTTCGACTTCTTCTTCGATCTTTTTGCGATTCATGAAGGTTTTTGATTCCTCAAGCTCTTCCTTCGTCTTTTCCTCTTGAGCGATCTTAACATCTAACTCCCGCAACTCAGATTGCGCAGCAATTGTTTTCGCATCAAAATTATCTTGCTGATCTTGTAAATCAATTAATTGCGACTTATAGTCTTCATCCATGACGCGTTTCCATTGGTCACGTATTTCAGGTAAAATTTTAATCGTTGGCTGTGTCGCATCGACCTGTAGAACGGTCCGATCGCGATAATAACTTCCAATCTGGTAGTTCATTAAGACAGGCGAAACAACTTCCCGCATGATCATAAATGGGAACGCCCGCTGGATTTCTTGATCTAATTTGCTAGTCAAATAATTGTCGATCTCGTGATTCATGTTGCTGGATTGTTGAATCGAGGCTGGCAACTCTTTCCAATAGATACGATAAACATCGCCCATTCGTTCAGCCGCCATCGCTTCTTCCAACTGTTTGATTTGCCCCATTAACCCGCCTAACACATCTGAAGCTGATTCCTTTACCGAATCAAATGATGTGTCGGTTTGATGCTCTTCCTTTTTTTCTGGAGTCTCCATCTAAGACCCTCCTTCTTGTTTAATAAATGCTATGAAAAGAAAGCTTTTGCTTCGTTTTCTTTTATCCAATACGTTACGTGTCTCTTCCCAAAAAAAGAATCTACTGCATTTTCTAAATGACCACCCATTCATTTAGCTTAGAAAATTTCTCGGTTGGTCTTAGAGTTTTCACGTATCAACGCTATTCGCATTCAAAAGTTTTACTGTTAAAAATAATTATACGTTTGCCGAGGTCAAATGCCAAAGCATTTCACTTAGTTGGTAATGAGGTCTGCGTATTTTTTAACAAAAAAGCTAAAAATTTTATATATTATATCAACTTTCAACATATTTAACTGGTAATAATGAACCCACCCCTCTATTTTACCTTAGCGGAGCGCTATTGGTAAGTCTAATCTGGCTTAGATAGCAAAAAAGATTGCGCCATTTTCTAAAAATGACACAATCTTTATAACGTTAGTTTGTTAATCCGCTAAAGAAATCTTTAACTTGTTGCCATAGGTTGGCGAAGAAACCTTGATTGTCTTCAATTGTCCCTTTTAGTGAATCACCAAATTTTCCTAATTGGTCAGATAAATTGTTTACAGTATTTTTAAAATCACCGCTAATTTTATCTAGTTGCTGAATGGATTCTTTATCAAGCACGCCATTTGTTGTTTGATATTGCTGTCCTAGCGCCACTAATTTGTTGATATCCTCTTTTGAGACGTATTGTGACAAATTATTTTTTTCCAAGGCATCATTGACGATTTTTTCAACATCCGCTTTAGTCGCCAACTCGCCTTGTTTCTCTTTCAAATCGGCTAAATCTTTTTTGATGTCCACTAAAGTTTGGTTCAGTTGCGCCTTATAAGCGTCATCTGCTTTTTCCTTTTCACTATCTGATAGATTTTGGTTTTGACTTTGTTCATTGGCATTATTGACGACTGATTGAGCGACATCAGAGGTTGTGTCTAATTCTTTTTGTGCTAGTTGCGCTCGTTGTGGGTCAACGGTTTCCCCGTTCGCCTCAAAGGCTTTATAAACACCCGTTAAAGCACTTTCGCCGGTAACTTTAACGACACTGGCGACTTTCACCGTCGCATCGGTAATTCCGGCAGTAACTAGAGGATTCTTGTATTGATCTGCTGTGATTTGAGTAATGTTTTGCGGTGTCAGAATCTTCACATTGATCCCTTTGCCTGGATCCTCTCGATTGACTACGACTGAGCTTAGCATGACACTATCATCACCGCTACCATAACCTAGATATTTTACAAGATCTGCACCGGTAGCTTGCTCCATTTTGACGCTGTCTTGATTGATCCCCAGCTCATTCATCGTCTGATTCAGTTGTTGCTGATTTAGCCCCGCTCCTGCTACAAAGGTCGGTTTCCCCCAACGTTCATTGATGACCGTCTCGCTGGAAGTATCCTCTGCTTGAACCTTTGAAGTTTGACCGATTAGGCCAACCCCTAGAGAAAGGCCTAAGCTTGCTAATAAAATATATTTATGAAGTTTCATGTATTTGCCTCCTGCATTTGATACCTTTATTTTAGCCGATTTATTCAGTTTTACTTAATCATAACGTTGCTTTTTATAAAATAATTTACTAAGCTAAGAATCTTTTAAGCATTTTTTCAGACTTTAGTTGGAGGAAAAAAGGCTTTTTTTATGGATTTCCAAAAAAATAAAACGATCAGCCATTTTTATCGGGCTGATCGTTTCGTTTTATTTTTCTTTCGTCGTGAAATGGATCTTACCTTGGCTGTCGCGTTCCAAGTAAGTCGTTTCTTTAAGATAGCTGAAATGCAGTTCCTTCAATGAAGAATCCTCCAGCATTTGTTCGTAGCCTTCAAAAATTGCTCGAATATATTGTTTATAGGCTTGCTTTTTTCGTTGTCGCTTGTTCATATGGCACCGTCCTTCTTGGATATCTTACCAAGCATCAGTGATTCAGACAAGTATTTTATTGATAGGTTTGCTGCAAATAAGTCAATAATTCTTTAGACAACTCAGTTGCCGAACTGCCCTCAGGCTTGTTTTCTAAAAATTCCACAACGGAATAATTTTGATTTTGGGTATCAAAGGTATACAAGAAGCTGTTTTCTTGCCCTTTTTCATCTTGTTTCTCTTTGATTTCCGCCGTCCCTGTTTTGGCCGCTAGCGGCAGATTCAATTCTGCCAAACTGTGGGCCGTTCCATTTGGATCACTGATTACTGCTTGCATATCCGTCGTGATCATTTCTGCTGATGCGGGTTTAATGACGTCTTTTTTGGTCTTAGTTTCGGCAGAAGCAAGTAATTTAGGATAGACTAAGGTTCCTTTATTGGGAAGGACTGAGTAAGTCGTGATTTGTTGGATTGGATTCATTAACAATTGGCCTTGCCCATAGCCGGTATCGGCTAACAGAATCTCAGAATTAAAAGAATCCTTATTAGAAATCTGAGCTTTTTCCATCGCAATTGGCAAATCTAATTCTTCCCCGAAAATAAATTTATTTAACCCCTCGCGGAAAGTTTTTTCACCCATCTTCAAGGTTTCTTGCGCCATATAAATATTATCGGAGTAAACAAGAGCTGTTTTCAAATTGACCGGACTGACATCTGAGACGCGGGTCACTTGGTATGAGCCCCACGAGCTATCTTTCTGCCACTTCAATCCATTGATCGCCAATTCTTCATTAGGATTCAATGTTCCGCTATCTAAACCGATCGCCGCCGTCACTGTTTTAAAGGTTGATCCTGGGGCGTAGCCAGTAGCAAAACGACTCATAAACGGTTGATTCTTATCATTGTTGTACGCATCGTAGTCTGTCTGGCTGATACCATTGGTCATTTTGTTTGGATCAAAGCTTGGTGAACTGACAGCAGTCAAGAGCTCACCAGTTTTGGGCGCCATTACGACACTAGAGCCTGGCTGATTCTTTAAGGAATTATAGGAAATTTGCTGCGCACGAGCATCAATCGTTAACTTAACGTTCTTCCCATTCTTTTTATCAATTTTTTGCAAAACTTTCTTTTCTGTTCCGTTGCTATCTGTTACAGCTAGTACACCGCCATCTTTTCCGCGTAGTTGTTTGTCCAACGCTCGTTCTAATCCACTACGGCCAATCAAGCTATCACTAGCCAGCTCTGGATTTTTTTTGATGTCGTCAGCGGTCACTTTACCGACATAGCCGATTAATTGAGCAGCAGCTTCCTTCAATGGATAAGTCCGTCCTGTTGTTTCTTGGACTGTTAAGCCTTCTGGTTTTTCTGTTGGTTGCTCAGCTGTTGTTTTAAGCGGAACGAAAAGATCGTCCTTGACCCAGCCTTGTTTTAGTGCCCCTTCAACCTCATCTGTCGTGCTGCTAATACTTTTGGCGATAGCCTCTATTTTTGTAGAACGTTCACTTTCAGTACCTAACTCCTTTGGTACGACTCCTAATTGATAGACCGTTCCATTCGTAGCGATTCCTTGATCATTGCGATCTAGAATTTCTCCACGCGCTGCCGCATCCACGCGGTAATTGATCTTGTCTTTGCCGCTCATTCCTGGAAAGATCAGATTCGGCTGCCAGTTGATTTGTTTGCCATCCTCAGAAAGGGTCCCGCTGTATTTTTGATTTTTTAACTGGCCAAACCCGGTATTTAATGAGAGTTGATAGCTGAACTGATAATAATCGCCAGCTTGCTGAACTTTTAAATCCTTCATTTTAATATTTGACGCACTGATCCCTGTAAAGATCGATTGGTATTTTTCTTGAACTTCCGCCTTAGAATAGCCGCTGTTCTTAACAGAATTTGCATTCAAATTTTTCGTAATAGCGGAATAATCGCCCTTTTGCAATCTTTTTACAAAGGCTTTGACAGTTTCTTCTCCTTGCTGTTTTACTTGGCTGGCTTGATAATAACGCACGCCGAAAAAGCCGGCGATGAGTAGTAAGAGTACGCCACCGATTATTAGCGGTAATCTATTGGTTGCTTTTTTATTTTTTGAACTTCTTTCCATAACAGAGTCCTCCCTAGCTTCTTTCGTCCACTTTCTTTATACTTAGAACAAAGGACGTGTTGGATCAATGAATCATTGCTATCTTTTTATCGGGCCTAGTGCTTCAGGAAAAACCACTTTAGCTGAAGCGACCTTTCGCCCTGAACAAAAAATTATTTCTTACACGACTCGTAATCCGCGAGTAGCTGAAGAACACGGTCGTGATTACTACTTTGTTACAAAAAAACAATTCAAGCAAATGGTCATTCAAGATGCCTTCGCTGAATATGATGTTTACGATGGACATTACTACGGCATCGCCAAAGAAACACTCCGCCATGCTTTAACACTAGGAGATTGTTATGACCCGATTACGGCTACCGGCTTTTTGAATTTGTACCAAGCATTCGGTGAACAAATGATTCCTGTTTGGATCAATATCTCTAGAGATACGTTCATTCAGCGACTAAAAAAGCGAGCCAGCCCAGAAGAATTGGCGCGTCGTTTAGCACTGTATCAGGAAGATCAGGAGAACTATGACCGACTCAAACAAATCCCCCAACTCATCGAGATCGATGGAGAAGCTTCATTGGCATCGATGGTCCACGAATTACGCCAACGGCTGAATTAATTGAAACGCTTTTCGTTCCCCATGCTCAAAGGGAAAATGAACCATTCCACAATAGGAGAAGCCTAATCTTTCAATCAATCTTAGCATCGGCTGATTAGCCGGATAGGTATCGATCCGGATGTCTTCATAGCCTAAGACTTGAGCTTGGTGGATTGCAGCTTGTAAGACACCTTTCCCAAGCCCACCACCACGGTATTTTTGACTGACCGCCACGTGGTGCAAGACAACATAAGGCCCTTCTTGCAGCCATTGACCTTCAATGGCTTCATAAACGGGGTCTTTATCCGCAATCAGCGCCACTGTTCCAACGATTTCTTCATTCAGCGTTAAAACATAGCTGGCTGCTTTACTGATGTCTTGACGAATAACCGCTTCGTGGGGTTCACGACCATTTTGCCACTGGGGAGAACCTTGTTGTTTCAAATATTCTTTCGCAGCTAGAATGATTTGATTAATCTCGGGAATATCTGCCAGTGTACTACGGCGAAAATTCCACTGAGCATTTTCTGTCTCACCGCCTTTGGCTTCATCACCAAAGGAGAGAATCGCCTCGGCATCCTTTTTTCCAAGAAAACCCGCCAGCAGTTCCCCCATTTGTTTTGCTTGTCTGACGATAAAATCTTCATCTTCATAACCCATCTCAATTCCATCCTCTCTGCCAATGATCACCTTGTTCTAAATAGGAACCAATCAACTCAAAATGATGGGCCAATGACCATTTCTTGATACTGCCTAGCCCGGGAAATTTTTTGGTTTCTTGATACCGTAGCAATTCTTCTAATCCTAAGGTCAATAACAGTTGATCTTGATTCCGAAAATACCACTCTGCCAGTTTCGCCAGTGCCTCGAAAAATTTTTGGCTTTGATCTTTCGCACTCTCATTGCTGTCAGAAACAAAATGCTTCACTCTTAAATTAAGGTATGCGTCGAAATACGTAAGATGCAACGCGATCGCCCGGCTGGGTCCACCTTTATCAAAATAACGACTACCTTCAATTGTGTAATCACTGAAACCTTGAGGATTCAAGCTTTGATAAAGATGCTCATCGCTATAAAAATCATCTATCTTTTCAGCATAATTAGCAACATTTTTTTTCGTTTGAAAAGCTTCTCTTAGAAAAATTTTATTTGGCACATCCAACATACGAAAACGACCTTGATCAGGAAGTAGCGTTAGCGCATTTGATTGGATTTTCGCTAACTGATCAGATTCCCTTGGAGAATTCGCATTGAAAACATAGAGTTCCCCGACAAAAGGATTCTCTTTGGTCACAATCTCTCCTTGTTTTAAACTAGATTCAGGCTTTAGAACCCATTCGAAGCGCTGTTGATCAAATAATTTCGCCGTCCCGACTTGGGGATTGGTAATCAAAAAACCAGTCAATTGTTCTTGATCAAAAAGTTCAATGGTTTTCTTCAAAGTAGCCGAATCTCTGACTGGCTCAATGATTGGTTGTATCTTTGGAGACCAGCGTTTAGCTTGAATTAACGCATTGACCGCCAATAAATCAAATTGTTTTCCTCGTAAATAGGGATAATACTTCATAAAGCCTCACTCCAAAGGTTCTGTTGGTCGGCGGCGAACTTGTTGCTGCCGTAAAAAGTAATAGTCTTGTTCTAATGCGTGCAGCTCTTCTTCTAGGCTAGCAATGCGCGCAGTCTGCACATCTTCAATAAAACGCTGATAATAATTATCTTCTTGCAAACTGTCATGATCAGCTAACCGACGGCGTAATTCTTTATACAGCTGTTCGGTGGAGAAAAAGCTCGTCCCATAGTCCATCCGTTTCGCCTTACGTACTTCTCGAAATAAAGAAGCCATAAAGCGTTGCGTCAATGCCTCTTCAGCGACTTTTAGGTTTTGTTTCAGGGGTTTCTTAGCTACAAAAAAAGTCCCTGCGGCTGGTAGCTCCTTGGTTATTTCAGCTGATTCACGGTACGGACGATAGACTAAAACGCCAATCTCACTTGGAATATCAGCATGAACTTTTTCGTAAAGCGCTTCGGGCAAGACAAAGTAATTGTAGTTGCCGACAAAAGAGAGCTTGGCTTTTGAATAGAAATCCGCCTTCGTCACCTTTAGTTCATAACAGCGCCATTCTCGCTGAGCGGGTTTAAAAAAACAAGCCAAAGTATCCACGATTCCTTGCTCGTCTGGCATCGTGACTTCCTCTACCACGATCCCACCTAATTCGATACAGTAATAATACAGTGCCTTTTCAATTTCTTGGGTTAAAGTTGTTTTCATTTTCTCACCATGGGAACGTATTTTCGTAAACTTTAGCATAATTGCACACAAAAAAACAGAGGTCACCCTCTGTTTTAAATAAAATATGAAAGATCGCTCGCAGGACTTGGATAAGCAAAAATATACTTCGCAACTTCTTCATGGCTCATCTTTTTACTCAAGACCAGCAGCAAATAATTGATTAGTTCATCTGCTAATTGACTCAAACAAGTAATCGCCACAATCTGATCCTGCTCATCGTAAACGAGTTTAATAGATGCACCTTGATCGTTGATTCGCTGATAAGTATACCAGCTAGACAGATCGATTGTTTGACTGTGGTATTTTTTTGCGTGTTCGGCTAATTCTTTTTCACTTACACCAATTCGCGCTAGCCGCTGATCACCAAAAACGATCGTTGGGATTAAGGGATAGCTGATTTTTTCTGTCGAACCTGCCTTCATTGCCTGTACAACATAATTCGCTTCAAAACCAGCGACTGGCGTCAATTTAGGCTGTGACTTCGCCAAAACGTCACCGCAGGCAAAAATAGTCGCTTGGGTAGTTTGTAAGTGGTCGTCGACTTGAATCCCTCGTTTGTCAAAAGCAACACCCGCTCGATCTAAGTGCAGACCTTCTACGTTTGGTACTCGTCCCGTTGCACCGATCACCATGTCCGTCATTAATTCAAATCCTTCACCAACGATTTTATAATTAGGCTGAGACAGTTCAATACTCTTTATATTGATATTAAAATGGAAATGAATCCCTTCCGCCTCTAAATGGTTGACTAAATCATCCACTAGTTCTTTATCAAATTCTTTTAAAGGCCGCTCATTGTGATGAATGATATGCACTTCTGATCCTGCCGCATTCGCGATCACCGCCAACTCAAAGGCAATATAGCCGGCACCAATGAAAGCGACCCGTTTTGGCAAATGTTCAAGTGCTAAAAAATCCGTACTGCTTTGCAAGAGATCTGAGCCGTCAATGGGTAATACCGCTGGCCGCTGACCCGTAGCAATCAAAAATTGGTCCGCTGATAACGTCTGATCATTAGCCATAATATTGTGGGCATCGACAAATTCCGCTTGCCCTTGATAACGGTCGATCTCCGCTTCATCCAGGCCTGTTTTCGTATTTTCTGGTACGTGATCCGTATAGCTTCGTTTGAAAGCCATCAAATCTTCCCAATTTATATTCGGCACCTGTTTGAAGCCTTTTCCGATCATCGTGCTAACTCTCTTTTGTGCTTCTACGCCACTCATCAGCATTTTTTTGGGGTCACACCCGCGATTAGGACACGTTCCGCCCCAGAGATCAGATTCAATGATGGCGACTTTCTTCCCTTGTTCCTTGAATCCATAAGCCGCCGCATTGCCCGCCGGTCCACTTCCAATCACAATGACATCATAAGTATTCATTTCTATTCCTCCTGACTTAAGAAGCGGAAAACATCGCTCCGTTTAATCGTTCCGATCATTTTTTGCTCTTTCTTGATAGTAAACGCTTCTTGCTCTGCTAACAGATCAAAGACCTCGCTCAATCTAGTAGCAATGTCTAAACTTGGTAACGTTTCGTCCAGTGGCTGAGCCTCTTGGTAATAGCCACCGCCAATAAGTGTTTCTAATGTTTGGGTGTACACTTCATCATTGGTTTCATCAAAGAAATCCTTCACGAATTGATTTTTCGGGTGTTTTTGAATTTCTTCTGGTGTATCACACTGAATCAATTTACCTTCATGCATGATAGCGATTCGGTTTCCAACTTTTAATGCTTCTTTCATATTATGCGTGACAAAGACAACTGTATTCCCTAACTTTTGATGCAATTTGATCACCAAGTCTTGCAGGCTAGCCCTTGAAATGGGATCTAACGCACTGAAAGGCTCGTCCATTAACATAATATCTGGTTCAGCTGCCAAAGCCCGGATGATCCCAATTCGTTGTTGCTGCCCCCCCGAAAGCTCGCTAGGCATTCGATCGCGGTATTGTTCCGGATCTAAGTCCACTTCGTTCAACAATTCATCCACCCGCTGACTACGACGCTGTTTGTCCCAGCCTAACATATCTGGTATCACGTCAATGTTTTCCTTCACCGTCATAGTAGGAAATAACGCGATCTGCTGCAAGACATACCCTGTCTGCCAACGTAATTTTTGGATATCATAATCTTTGATTCGCTTTTCATTAAAATAAATATCGCCATCCGTGGGCTCGATCAAGCCGTTGATCATTTTTAACGAAGTCGTTTTCCCGCTGCCGGAAGGTCCAACCAATACGAAAATCTCTCCTTTTTTCACTGAGAGGTTCAAATCTTTTAGAACCACGTTGCCTTCAAATTCTTTACTGACATTTTTAAATTCAATAATTGATTCCATCTATTTATCCTCCCCAATGATCTTCTCTTTCACCAAAAAGTCATGGGCAACTTTTGCTGGTTGTTCCTTCTTCACGTTTACTAAGTAGTTCATTTCCACCATTTGATCTTCTGTAATTTTACCGGACAAACGATTCAAGGCTTTAACAATCTTCGGATGTTTATCCGCAAACTCTTTTTTCATTAACGGTGCCCCTTGATAAGGTGGAAAGAGCTGCATGTCATCTTCCAAGGTAACTAGATCGTATTGCTTGATCTCACTGTCCGTTGAATAGGCATCGATCACGTCGACATCTCCAGTATTAATTGCCTGGTACCTTAAAGCGGGTTCCATACTTTGCACAGAGCCTAGCTCCACATTGTATTTCTTTTGAATCCCACGATAACCGTCTTCACGGTCAATAAATTCTAATGTAAAACCGGCTTTCAATTGATCCTGTTGCGCCGCTAAATCAGAAATTTTAGTGATGCCGCGCTTTTCTGCTTCACCTTTCTTCATCGCTAACGCATAGGTATTTTCATATTCCATTGGTTTTAGTAAGCGCATATTGAATTGTGCACCTAATAGTTTATTCGCTTCTTGGTAGGTTTTCTCTGGCGAAAGATTATCCGGAGTATTATCTGGAACTTTCACCAAGCTCTCTAAGACGGTCCCGGTAAACTCTGGATAGATATCAATTTGATTATTCTCAACTGCGCTAAATAAGAAACTGGTTTTCCCGAAGTTCGGCTTCAATTCCACTTTGATCGACGAATCTTCATCTTTAATAACCTCTTTATACATATTAATCAAAATATCTGGTTCAGAGCCTAACTTGCCGGCAATCGTGACCGTTTCCCCACCCATTGGATTGCTTTGAGCCAAGAAAATCCCACCAATGCCGAGACAGATCACACCTAGAGCCGCTAAAGCAACTTTTCCACTACGGTGTTGCAAGAAACGAATCAAGGTACTAAAAATAATTGCTAATAAAGCCGAGCTAATAGCTCCGATCAATGTCAAATTCGGATCATTGCGGTCGATTCCGAGTAAAATAAAGGTCCCTAGGCCGCCGGCACCAATCAAAGCGGCTAAGGTAGCCGTTCCGATAATCAACACTAACGCTGTACGAACCCCTGAAATAATAACAGGCATGGCCATCGGCAACTCCACCCGCAAAAGCTTACGCATTCGTGACATCCCAAAAGCATCTGCCGCTTCTTCAATCGAAGGATCAATTTCCGACAATCCGATATACGTATTTTGGAAGATTGGCAACAACGCATAGACGATCAAAGCAATTAGAGCTGGAACCGTACCAATCCCAACAAAGGGAATCAGCAGTCCTAATAATGCCAAAGAAGGAATCGTCTGTAAGATACTGGTGATTTGTAATACCACTTCAGCCATTTTCTTTCGTTGACTAAGCAAAATCGCTAATGGAATCGCGATGACAACCGCAATTAACAACGCACTTAACGAAATCGCCAAGTGTTCAAAAACTGCTGAAAGCAATTCGCCCTTTCGTTCATTAAAGGTATTAATTAATTCATTCATAAAATATCCTCTCAAAATATGACCTATTCTCATTATAGCTTAATCAAAAAAGGAGACAAAAAGATTCGCTTACGTAAAAAGTAGTATAATAACAAAAAGAAAGCAGGGAAATGATGAAAACGATTGAAGACTTAGAAGCGATTACACTTACTAAAAACGAAAAAAGCTATCATTATTTAAATTCACATCACTATAATTGGTTCAAAGCAATTGAGCTGAACCTGTTAAATAGTGATGGTTTCACCAATTATTTCTTACGCCTTAAGAAAAATGAGCCAAACGCCTTTGAACAGCTGCAAGAAAATGTTCTAAACGCATCGATCCAAGCGTTTCAGGCGGAATTAACCGATGCCGATAGCTTTGTTTTACTGACAGCCACCTGGGCAAACGGCTTTGTTCCAGAAAAAGCGACAGCCGCATTAAAGGACCTGAATCACTATTTAGCAAACTACACGATTCAAAAAGATCCGCTAATTGGTCTTAATCAAATGAACGCTGATTTCAATCAAGTCCTGTTGCAGCACTTTCCTAAAGTGCGCCGTCAAGATTTGCGTTTGCTCTATCGTTTGTTGGCCTTGAAGGAAGCCGACAATGACGTTGTTCATGACGAATTAGCCAGCTTAAACGAGCCCACTAGAAAACGTACTGAGCGACTTCGCGGACTGTTTCAAACAATATCATAAAAAACAACGACTGCTGATGTCACAATCTCACCGAGGAGATCGTGACATCAGCAGTCGTTGTGTCTCTATTTGTTTTTATCCATTGGCTTCTTATTCATCAGAGTCAAAAGCGGTCAGGACCGCCCACGGTTATCACCTATAAGGATAATAACCACTTTTGTTAGTCCGTGTCCGTTCTTTAAGCCAGTTTATTGAGTTCTCTTTCAATCAGAACTAACGACAGTTTTAATGCTTTGACTCGCTCTTTAGACAATGTAATTTGCGACTGTCTATTTTGACCCTGTGCTTGTTTTTCTTCAAGTGAAACAAGTGCCCGTTCAATCTTATGCAGCGTGGAAGCCAAAGATTTTTTCGCTGCTTGATACTCTTCTAATGTGTAATTTTCCAAGTCTCGTGTTCCTCCCCATAATTATTTCAACTATCTGACTTTCGTAAGCTAATTCCTCGAGAAACAGTCACTAACGCTGCGATGAAGAAAAGAAGTGCAACCAGATCGCTGGATCGCGATTTGAAGACAAAGAGAAACAGTAAGCCACCTAATAATTGAACTAATGAACACCAAAATAATCTATACCATTTTTTACTGGTCTTTATCCGCTTTCAACTCCTTACTTAGTTTTAGCTAAAAAACAGATGATTCAATGCGCTGTCCTTGGCTAAAAAAACTTTCTAAGCGTTTAGCCTAACTTGTTTAGTGATTAATTAAAGCTTATACAAAAAGTTCTTCGACATCAATAAAAAAAGCCCTTGCTCTAATTAAAGCGAGGACTTTATGTAAAATAACTGTAGTCAATTTATACTGACCACTAAAAAAACGTAAACAATGGATTCTTAACGAATTCCCAAAGCAATCCGCGCATAACGGCTCATCTTATCGGTTGTCCATGCAGGATACCACACAAGTTTCACTTCAACGTTGCTGACTTCTGGAATTTCAGCCAATGCTGATTGAATATTATCCGTTAAAATGTCCGCCAATGGGCAGCCCATGGTGGTTAAGGTCATTTTGATAATAGTATTTCCAGTCTGTTCAAAATCAACTTCATAAATCAAACCAAGATTGACGATATCGATACCTAACTCAGGGTCAATAACTGACTCTAAAGCGGTCAAAATATTTTCTTTAATTTCAGCAACTTCTGCTTCGGTCCATTTTGGTGCTTTCTCTTCCATTCGCTCCACTCCCTTTTGAGTTCACCCGTATTTTACTCCATCTTATTCAGTTTGTAAATGAGAATTGATGGCCAGTCATTCTCATTTAAGAATCTTTATTGATCTACCTTTATTTTTTTCATCTGGATCTGTTCGTCCTCGGTCAAGAAAGAGCCCACGACAGAATCCGTCGCCATAATATTGGTAAATGAATTCGGATCAATATCCGTCACGACTTGCTTTAACGTATACAATTCATAGCGGGTTAAAACGATCATAATGACCTCCCGTTCCGTTGAACTAAAACCACCACGTGCAGGAATAACTGTCAACCCTCGAAGCAGTTCACGACTTAACGCTTCACACATTTCCTTGCTTTTATTTGTACTAATGAAGGCTGTCATCTTCTGGTGACTCGTGTGGACAAAGTCAACTACGGAACTCATTGTGAAAATCGTGATGATGGTGTAAAGAGCACTCTCCCAAGTAAAGAAGAAACCTGCGACTACGACGATCACACCGTTTAATAGCATCATATAATTGCCTACGGTGCGCCCGGTTGTTTTAGATAAAAGTAAAGAAACGATATCCAAACCACCAGTTGTAAAGCCTAACTTCAACGAAAAACCTGCGCCAATTCCTAGTAATACCCCACCAGTAATAGCATTCATCAAGACGTTATCCGTCACTTGTCCAACTGGAATCAAGGTGGTAAAAAAGGACATCGAGATTACGTTGGCAAAACTTAAAATCATTGCCGATTTTCCTAATTTTATAAAGCCTAAAATAAATACAGGAACATTCAATAGGAAAATCAAGATCCCGGTATCAATCGTTAAGCCAAAGCTCGTTAATAAATGTTCTAAAATTTGAGCAATCCCTGTCATCCCCGCTGAAAAAACATTTGCTGGAATCAAAAAATAATTCAGCCCAACAGCTCCTGTTAAGCCTGTAAAAAGAATGACAACAATTTTTTTTGCCAAATCTTTTGATGTGTAATTAATAACATTTTGCATCAGCTATTCCTCCTTCATTCAAACCCATAATAGAGTACCAGTTCTCTATGTGAATAATCAATCGTTTTCATTCGCTTATTGGAGAATAATTATGGCTTTCTTATCAATTTTTGATAAACTAGAGGAAAAGATTCAAAAGTTTTAGGAGGACAATGATGGCGAAAGAAGCAAGCTTTGATATCGTATCAGAATTGAACAAAGAAGAAGTCAAAAATGGGGTTCAAATCGCATTGAAAGAATTAAAGAATCGTTTTGACTTCAAGGGCAGTACCTTTGACATTACTACAGAAGGCAACCAATTAGTCGTTACTGCAGAGGACGATTACAAGATCGAACAAGTCAAAGAAGTCTTGTTCAGTAAATTGATCAAACGTGGGGTTCCATTAAAAAATATTCAGTTTTCCAATTCAGAGCATGCCCTTGGCGGCAATGCTCGTCAGAAAGCTGATTTGGTGAGTGGTATTGATAAGGAAAGCGCCAAAAAATTAACGACTGCTATCAAGAACAGCAAAATCAAAGTTAAAGCGCAAATTCAAGAAGATCAATTAAGGGTCACTGGAAAAAATCGTGACGATTTACAGAAGGTGATTGCTTTAGTGAAAGACATCGACCTACCGATTGATCTACAATTTACTAATTATCGCTAAAAAATAGGCTATGTTAGATTAAAATCTAACATAGCCTATTTTTTTATTCTGTACTTTCCCAAAAGTCTTGGATTGTTTTCCCTAATTCTTCCGCATCATACACTACTTTACGATCACACCAACTAATCGGTAATAATTTTTGATAATGAGGATTCGTATATCGCTGATCCAAAAGTAAAATGATTCCCTGATCCTTCATTGTTCTGATCACACGTCCGGCTGCTTGGATGACTTTGTTCATCCCAGGCAATTGGTAGGCATAACTGAATCCTTCGTCCTTTTTCTCATCATAATATTCTTTGATTAACTCTTGTTCGTGATTGATTTGCGGGAGTCCCACGCCAACAACAACCGTTCCAATAAGCTTTTCACCCACCAAATCAATTCCTTCAGAGAAGATTCCACCTAGCACACAGAAGCCAATCAACGTTTTTTGGGGCTGATTTACAAACGCAGCTAGAAATTCTTCGCGTTCCTGCTCATTTAATTTTGATCCTTGGATTTGTATCGCGTATTCTGGATATTTTTCATGAAAATAATCCGCTACTTGATCAAGAAACTGAAAAGACGGTAAAAAGACTAAATAGTTTCCGGTTTTAGCTTTGACCAGTGCTTCAACTGCCTCAGCAATTTTTGGAATATTTTGGACTCGTTTCTGATAAGTCGTTTGAATACTTGCATCTACTAGCACTAAACGATTTTCACTTGGGAACGGACTAGGCAAACGATACGTTAAACTTTCTTCCCCTCCGCCTAAGACTTCTTGATAATAATCTAATGGCGAAAAGCTTGCTGAGAATAGGATACTACTGCCAACTTTGTCCATGGTCTGTTCCAGAAAATAGGAAGGATCGATGCAATATTCCTTTACAATCAAGTCATACTGTTTATATTCTACCGTTGTCTCGTAATGATCGTCATAGAACTCACTCATTCGCGTAAAACGTAAAATCTCAAAATAAACTGGTAGCATTCGTTGCTGCATGGGGTCTTCGGGATTTTCCGCCAACCATTCCTTAATCAATTCTTGAACTTTAAAAAGACTTTTAATCAACCCTTCTGGCGCACTTTGTTGATGGAGATAGGCTTCGCCAGCAAGAGCTTGGTAAATCAATTCAAACTCGTTATCGACCTTTATAAAAGCTTTATTGAGTTTTTTAAAAGAACTTTTTAAATCTTTTTGAATAGTCGCTAAATTGTTTCTTGAGATACTAGCAGAGTACATTTCTTTTGATCGATTGACTAGATTATGAGCTTCATCCACTAATACCAAGTTCGTTTTATTTTCTTCTTCAAAAAAACGGCGTAAATACACAGTTGGATCAAAGAGATAATTATAGTCTCCTATGACAAGATCACAAAAGCGGCTAACATCTAATGATAATTCAAAAGGACAAAGCTCATGCTTGCGCGCATAGTCTTCAATCACTGGACGAGTATAGTGATCATCGTTATTCAACATATCCCATAAACCATCGTTCACGCGGTCGTAATAGCCCTTAGCAAACGGGCAATGCTCCGGCGTACAATTTCGTTCAGTCAAAAAACAAATCTTATCCTTCGCCGTTAAAGTTACGCTTTTGATTCGTGCGGCTTCTTGAGTAATTTTAGTCACGGTTTCTTCCGCGACCTGTCGGGTGATTGTTTTGGCGGTCAAATAAAAGATCCTTTCACCTAGTTCTTCACCCATCGCTTTGAACGTGGGAAACAAGGTCGACATCGTTTTACCTGTCCCAGTCGGTGCTTCAACAAAAAGCTTTTGTTGTGCATGAATCGTCTTGTAAACAGCGGCAGCTAACTCGCGCTGTCCTTTGCGATAGGTCCCAAATGGAAATACTAATTCTTTTAACGATTGATTTCTCGTTTCACGCCAATCCATCTGAAAAACGAGCCAATTCTCATAACGTTGGACTAAATCAGTAAAGAAATCTGAGAGTTCTTGAAAGCTAAAACGACGTTCTTGTCGCGTCATTTTTTCTTCCGTCGTCTGAAAATAAGTCAAACGCGTCCCGATTTCACTTAATTCCTCTTGTTCGCTAAAGATATAGGCGTAGACCATTGCTTGATAAAAATACAGATTAATGATCCCTTCTTCTAAATCTTCAATAGGTGTTTCTGAGGTTTTTATCTCATCGATATAAGTCAGCTCATCTTGTAGAAAGATTCCATCTGCGCGGCCCTCAATTTGAACCTCGATGCCGGCAATGGTTAGTGGCTTTTTCAGCCAGACTTCTTTCTGATAGCTCGATCCAGCTTCTTTCTGCAACTTGCGATGAATTCTAGCACCCTCTTGAGGTGTGTGGCTGCTGTTTTTTCCTTCATCAATACTGCCGCTGCGTAGAATGAATTCAACTAATTCTCGAATGGCTATTTTCTTGACTGTCATGTCTTCACCTCATTTATCTTTTTTTATCATTTGTTTTCCTTTAAAAGTTTTTGCTGTTCAACCATAGAAGATTTTCTAAACGGCGTCAAGTGTTACTCGTCCTCCGACTTATCTATTAAACGCTGCAGAAAGTCGCGAAAAAGATCCGTCGCAATTCCCATTTTTTCGTAGTTTTCAAAGATCGAATGCATTTCCATAAATAGAAACGATAGATAAAACGCGTAAAGCAAGACGTTGCCCGCATTCATTGGGATCAAGCTTGCCACTGGCAGGAAAAATAGCAGTAACAAAATACTGGCGATCTTCCGTAAAATCCCATTAATTCCAATTTTTGATGAGAGTTGTTTAGTCAATCGTGCAGCAATCAATCCGGTGATCAAATCCAGCAGCATAGCTAATGAAATTAAGGCTAAAACAAATAGTACGTTTGGCTCTCCTTCAATCATTTTCATCCAATTTGTCATAATAAATTCCCCCTTTACTATTATTAACGAAAGAAAAAGGCGCAATGCTTACTTAAATGTCAAATTCGTTCAGGGATTCCACATATTTTTTGCTTTTAAGGTATAATAAAGATGAAATTCAGTCTGGGTCTCTAAACGAGAAGCCCTAGTTGATGTGAAATTGAGGCTCATTTTCTATAGAGAATGAGTTAGGAGGGAAATAATGATTCAAATCGAAGGCTTCGTTACGGGAATTGCGCAAGAAAATTGTTACTTGATCCATAACGAGCAGAATTTACTAATTGTTGATCCAGGCGCTGAGGGAGATCGCTTAGCTGCAGAAATTGAACGTATCGGTAAAAAACCACAGGCAATTCTTTTAACCCACACCCATTATGACCATATTGGAGCGGTAGAACAATTACGAAAATTGTATGCTATTCCGGTCTATGTCAGTCCATTGGAACAAAAATGGTTAGGTGACCCTATCTTGAATCTATCAGGTTTAGGTCGACATGATGATATGCCAGATTTGATTGTTCAACCAGCAGAATTTGAATTTGAGCTGAAAGAATACACAATTGGCGACATGACCTTTCAAGTGGTTCCGACTCCGGGACATTCTATCGGTAGCGTCAGCTTTATTTTTGACAATTTTGTCGTCGTGGGAGATGCTCTATTTAAAGGAAGTATCGGTCGCACGGATCTTTACACGGGAGATCTACAGCAGCTTCTATATAGTGTTAAAACGTATCTCTTTACCTTACCTCGCGAATTGCCAGCTTATCCCGGGCATGGTCCGGCAACGACGATTGGTCAAGAGATAGACACGAATCCTTTTTTTAATTAATCAACTTTTTGGAGGTTTTAAATATGGCAGAAACAAATCTTTACATTGTACGACATGGTAAAACGATGTTCAATACATTAGCACGTGTACAAGGCTGGTGTGACACTCCGCTGACCCAAAGCGGCCGCGATGGTATCCACTACGTGGGGCTTGGATTACAAGACACGAAGTTTGAAGAAGCCTATTCAAGTGATTCCGGACGGGCGATTGAAACCATGCGAATTCTCTTAGGGGAACATCCAGACGGGAAAGATATTCCTTACCATGTGGATCCCAGAATTCGTGAATGGTGCTTTGGTTCTTTAGAAGGCGCCTATGATGCAGAAATGTGGGGCGTCTTGCCTCGTGTTTTGAACTTTAAAACGGAAGATGACTTATTTGCGACCGATGTCAGCTTTGAAGAAATCGCAAATGCAGTGGAAGGAGCAGACACAGCAAACTGGGCAGAACCTTACGAAAAATTACGGGATCGTGTCTGGAACGGTTTTGAAGATATCGCCCAACAACGTGAAAAACAAGGCGGTGGAAATGTCTTAATCGTATCTCATGGTTTAACGATTGCTTTCTTATTAAGCTTGATCGATTCAAACCAACCTGTTCGAGCAAATCTGCTAAATGGCAGTATTAATCGCCTGCGATACGAGAATGGTGAATTTTCGATCCGTGCAATCAATGATATTAGTTACATGGAACGCGGGAAAAAGATTTCTGATCAAATTGACGAATAAGCGTAGAAGCGGTGACAATATTTTTGTCACCGCTTCTCTTTTCTGAATAAACAACGCTCCAGCAATAGCTTATTGCTTAAAGGTGAGTGCTTCTGTCACGGCTTCTTTAAAAAAGTTTAGTTTTTTTTCGATGGTTTTTTGATTAGCGAAACGGTATACTATTTTATGTTACTAATCTGAAAGGACGTATCGTATGCTTATTGCTAATATTTTTAAAGCCATTATTCTTGGTATCGTCGAAGGGATCACAGAATGGCTACCGATTTCTTCTACCGGTCATTTGATCTTAGCCGACGAATTTATCAAAATGAACATGAGCCCCGCCTTCACTGAGATGTTTAACGTCGTGATTCAACTAGGAGCGATTTTGGCAGTCGTCGTTTTATACTTCAGCAAGCTGAATCCCTTCGCCCCCAGTAAGACCTCAGCCGAAAAAAAAGATACTTGGACATTATGGTTTAAGGTCATCATCGCCTGTCTCCCGGCAGCTGTAATTGGTATTCCAGCTGATGACTTCTTAGACGCTCATTTTCATAAGTTTTTACCTGTGGCAATTATGTTGATTGTATATGGGATTGCGTTTATCGTTGTTGAAAAACAAAACAAACATAAACAACCAAAAGTCACTACGTTAAATGACTTCACTTACAAAGCTGCATTGATCGTAGGGGCATTTCAATTATTGTCTTTGGTTCCCGGAACCTCTCGCTCTGGTGCAACAATTTTAGGGGCAATTATTATTGGCAGCTCTCGTTTTGTAGCAACTGAATTTTCTTTCTTCTTAGGAATTCCCGTCATGTTTGGTGCTAGCGGCTTGAAGATTTTCAAATTTATTTCTCACGGAAATTCATTTGGCTCTTCTGAAACGATCGTGTTATTAGTCGGTATGGTCACAGCATTTGTCGTCTCCATTATCGCTATCAAATTCTTATTGGATTATATTAAAAGAAATGATTTTACCGCCTTTGGCTGGTATCGAATTATTCTTGGTATCATCTTGATCGGCTACTGGCTGATCGCCATGTAAGACGCGCATAATTGCGGGTCTTTTCTTTTTTTGCTACTTTCATACTAATCGATAATTATTATAAAAAGCGATCATTCTCCGTTGTTCCGTTCTCCTTATGTAATCGCTTGCTTTCTTCTATTATATACTAATGATAGTCATTCTCAAGTCTAAATGATAATTACTTTCGTTCTCAATTAGCTAATTTCATTATCATTTGAATAATCGACTGTGATACTATGAGGGTGAAAGGAGGAAAAGTTATGAATACTCAAGAACGAAATGCTTTTCTCTCAACTTTGTTTTGCCTGATCTTTTTAATCAGTGGAAAAATGCTTATGGCCTTTGCGTCTCCCATCTTCCCCCTCGTCTTTGTTCTAGCCATCATTAGCGGCGGGTGGAAACAAACCTTTGAAGGTATCTCAGAACTCATTCATGAAAAAAGCTTAAATGTCGATTTATTGATGGCCTTAGCAGCGATCGGCGCCTGCTTGATTGGCAATTGGTTTGAAGGTGCGATGCTGACCTTTATCTTTTGTCTCAGTGGTGCATTGGAGGAATATGCTACTAATAAAAGTATGAAAGAAATTACCGCTCTAATGAATGTGGCACCAAAAGAAGCATTAAAAGTTGTCGCTGGTGAACACCTTACAGTCCCTGTTGAAACATTAAAGCTGAATGATCGCGTGTTCGTTCCTAAAGGCACTGCCGTACCGATTGATGGGGAGATTTTAACAGCTTCTTCGATTGATGAATCGGCAATCACCGGTGAAGCCGTCCCTGTCGAAAAAAATCCCGGGGATGATGTTTTTGGCGGGACGATCAACGTCGGACAAGCGTTCACCTTAACAGTGACAAAGATGAGTAATGATACTCTAGTTTCACAAATTTTACGGCTAGTGGAAAATGCCCAAAAAGAACAAAGTGCCACTGCAACTTTCATCGAAAAGATTGAAAACAGTTACGTTAAAATCGTTTTAATCACCGTCCCATTGATGATCTTAGTGACCCATTTCTTACTTGGCTGGAGCTTTACTGAGAGTTTCTATCGTGGGATGGTACTCCTAGTCGTGGCCTCCCCTTGTGCCTTGGTCGCCTCTGCGACACCTGCGACATTAGCCGCGATTTCCAATGGCGCGAAGCATGGGATTCTTTTTAAGTCGGGAAAAACACTAGAAAAATTAGCCGAGCTACAGGCGATCTCTTTTGATAAGACAGGAACGCTGACCAAAGGGAAACCGCTTGTCACTAACTATCAAACTTTTTCAACTGATCCTGTCATTCCGAGAATCTTCTATTCGATGGAACGCCAATCAGCTCATCCATTAGCCATCGCCATTGCCAAGTTTTTTGAAAAAGAAGAAACCTTGGACCTCCAGGTGGAAGAGAAAGCTGGTAAGGGCTTAGAAACGGTTTATGCTGACCGGACTTGGTGCTTAGGAAAGCCTTCGGAAAAACAAATGCAACAACCTTTAATTGCTCAATGGCATAATGAAGGGAAAACAGTTGTTGCACTTACTAGCGATGGAAAATTAGTCGCTTTAATCGCCCTAATGGATCTACCTAAGCCTTTTACGAAAGAAGTCATCGCCTACTTTGATGCACAAGCAGTTCAAACGGTGATGTTGACTGGTGATAATCATGGAGCTGCCAGCTTTGTAGCGCAACAGCTTGGATTAAATGATTTTCATAGCGGTCTACTTCCTGCGGATAAAACGTCTCTAGTCAAACAACAGCAAGAAAGTTATCCAGTCAACGCGATGGTGGGCGATGGAATCAATGATGCTCCTGCACTTGCGACTGCCAGCGTTGGAATTGCAATGGGTGAAGGAACCGATGTTGCGATGGAAGTTTCTGATATGGTTTTAATGAAGAATGACTTGACGAAATTGATGTACAGTCATCGACTGGCCAAGAAAATGAAGCGCCTCGTCCGACAAAATATTCTGTTTTCAATTAGCGTGATCCTTCTTTTGATCGCCAGTAATTTTCTCCAGTTTCTAACCTTACCGCTTGGAGTCGTCGGACATGAAGGCAGCACTATTTTAGTTATCTTGAATGGACTGAGAATGCTGATTCCATTGAAGGAACGTCCACACAACAAAGCAGAAAAATGCACAGCCTGCCCGCTTTATCAAGCCGTCAGCTAATTTTTAGCAAGAATACCTGTAGCAAACAGTAAATTTTCTGTTAAGGAAAAAAACTTGTCACGATTTTATTGCATTGGAATCTTCCTTTATGTATAATGAGTAATGTTGAATTGTACGGCTATAACCGTATAAGACTAAATCCGGAGGTGAAATCCATGCCAAACATTGAATCTGCAATCAAACGTGTCCGCACTAGCGAAGCTGCTAACGCTAAAAACTCATCACAAATGAGCGCAATGCGTACAACCGTTAAGAAATTTGAAGAAGCTGCTGCTGCAGGTGCTGAAAATATGAACGACTTATATAAAGAAGCTGCTAAAGCTATCGATATGGCTGAATCAAAAGGTTTGATCCACAAAAACAAGGCAAACCGTGATAAAGCACGTCTTTCTAAAAAATTAGCAAAATAATAAAAACCGATCTTTTGATCGGTTTTTTTATTTACACTTACACTTAAAAAAAGCCACCGAATTTTAATAACTAAAATTCGGTGGCTTTACTGCTTATTTTATTGTTAACTCACTATAATTTTTAGAACGCTCTTCCATATCTTCCACTGTTTGATTCAACATTTCTTCAACGACTTCATCATTTTCCTTGATATTATGCAAAGCAGAAAAACGTGTTTGCTCTTCAAGGAAGTCGTTCATCCTACTGAAGTCAGCTTTCTTAAAGTCGATCCGCATTGGTTCTTTGCCCTTTTGAGCTCGAACTGGATCAAAACGGTACAGTTGCCAATAGCCGGATTCTACGGCTTCTTTAGATTCTTTGATTGATTGGCTCATGCCACCGCGAAGACCATGATTAATACAAGGCGTGTAACCAATAATAATTGATGGCCCTGGGTAAGCTTCAGCCTCTTGAATTGCCTTCAACGCTTGGGTCGGATTTGCCTCAATCGCAACCTGTGCCACATAAACATCACGATAGGTCATCGCAATCATGCCTAAGTCTTTTTTCTTCGTCTTCTTCCCACCTGCCGCAAATTTTGCGATGGCAGCAGAAGGAGTCGCTTTAGACATCTGTCCACCCGTGTTGGCATAAAGCTCATTGTCCATGACTAAAATATTAACATCCTCACCGGAAGCCAGTACATGGTCGATTCCACTAAAGCCGATGTCATATGCCCAACCATCACCGCCAATGATCCATTGACTTGGTTTTACGAACATATCCTTGTCCGCTAAAATCGACTGCAGCTCTTCATTCGTTTCACCACTTAATGTCGCTTTTAGCTTAGCGGCTCGTTGCTGACTGCCTTCGCCTTCTTGCATATGATCTAGCCAATCTTGTAATTGAGCCTTAGTATCCTCCGACCCTACGCCTTTGTCCAAGATGGTTTTGATTTTGTTAGCTACTCGATTTCGTTTGGTCATATTCGCCACGTGCATCCCTAGACCATATTCAGCGTTGTCCTCAAAGAGTGAGTTACTCCAAGCGGGACCGCAGCCATTTTGATTGACGGTATAGGGTGCAGCCGGCGACGAACCGCCCCAAATAGAAGAACAACCAGTTGTGTTAGCAATCATCATGCGATCGCCATAAAGCTGGGTTAAAAGTTTAACATAGGGTGTTTCACCACAGCCTGCACAAGCACCGGAGAATTCAAGCAGTGGCTGCTCAAACTGTGACCCTAAGACTGAGAATTTCTTCGCAGGATTTTCTTTTTGCCGTAATGTCATAGCAAAAGCCCAGTTGATTGCCTGCTCTTTTTGATCTTCGTAAGACTTCATGACTAGCGCTTTTTCTTTTGCTGGACACACTTCGGCACAAAGTCCGCATCCGGTACAATCTTCTAAAGAAACTTGAATCCGATATTTTAGGCCACTTTTCCCTTTCATATCGCGTGTAATAAAACCTGCTGGTGCATCCTCCAACTCTTCGTCATCCGCCAAGAATGGTCGAATCGCCGCGTGGGGACAAACAAAGGCGCATTCATTACACATCGTACAAGCCTCAGGAATCCATTCAGGCACTTCTAAAGCGATCCCTCGCTTCTCGTAGGCTGCTGTGCCAGAAGGCATTACACCGCCTAACATGCCGTTTTCGATCAAGTCATTAACTGAAAGCTGATTGCCTTCTTGACGATTGATGGGCTCTAGAATATTGCGGATATAAGCTGGCTTGCTCAGATCCGTTTCTTTGATCTGTTCCTTGACTTCTAACGTTGCCCATTCAGCTGGGATCTCGATTTTTTTCAACTCAGCAACCGTCAAATCAATCGCCTGCCAGTTTCGCTCCACGATGGTTCTCGACTTTTTACCATAAGCAGCGTCAACTTCACCCTTAAGTAATGGCAAATAGGTCTCGTGATCCATGATATCTGTCAGCTCAAAGAAAGCTGTTGACATGACTTGATTGATTCGCCCACCTAACCCGGCTTTTTGAGCGATTTCCATCGCGTTAATAGTATAGAAATTAATCTGATGCTCTGCTAAATAGCGTTTGATCCGGCTTGGCAATAACTGCCGGACTTTCTCTTCATCCCAAACAGTATTCAGTAAGAAGGTCCCGCCATCTTTTAGCCCCTTCACCAAATCATATTGATGGATGTAAGCGCTGTTATGACAGCCGATAAAATCAGCCGCCTCTACGTTATACGTCGAAAGAATCGGTTCTTTCCCAAAACGTAAATGAGAATTTGTCAATCCACCCGATTTTTTGGAATCATAAGAGAAATAGGCCTGAGCATAATAATCAGTGTTATTTCCGATGATTTTGATGGCTTGTTTATTGGCTCCCACCGTTCCATCAGAACCGAGTCCCAAAAATTTTGCTTGGAAGGTTGATTCTGGTGTCAGATCTAGGATATCACTCATTGGTAAAGACAAGTGAGTGACATCATCATTGATCCCAATAGTAAAGCGTTGCTTCATCTCATTGATCGGTAATACTAAATGATTAAACACGCCTACGATTTGGTCTGGTGTCACATCTTTTGAAGCGATTCCGTACCGTCCACCAATCACAATTGGACGATTCGAATGACGATATAAGACACTCTGTACATCTAATAATAGTGGTTCCCCATCGGATCCAGGTTCTTTGGTCCGGTCTAGTACAGCAACTTTCTCAACACTTGCTGGCAATTTCGCTAATAGATTTTCTGCCGGGAACGGACGATACAAATGGATATCGATAAAGCCGACTTTGCGGCCATTCGTATTTAAATAATCCACAGTTTGTTGGATCGTTGGCGAAGCTGAACCCATTGCGATGATGACTTCCGTTGCTTCCGGATCTCCATAATAATTTGTCAAATCATACTCAGTGCCTCGCAAATCATTGATCTTATTCATGTATTTCTGAACGATCGCAGGCATTTCATCGTAGTAACGATTAACTGTTTCTCTTTGTTGAAAATGAATATCAGGGTTTTGTGCCGTTCCAGAAACATTCGGACGATTCGGATTCATTCCTAATCGTCTGAACTCCGCTAAGGCATCCCAGTTCATCATTGCCTTCAAGTCTTCATAATCAAGTACTTCGATTTTTTGCAGCTCATGACTCGTTCTAAAGCCGTCAAAAAAATTCAGAAAAGGTAGCTTACCTTCAATACTCGCTAAGTGAGCCACGGCGGATAGATCCATGACTTCTTGAACGCCCCCTTCAGCCAACATACAAAATCCTGTCTGGCGAGCAGCCATTACATCACTATGATCGCCGAAAATACTCAATGCATTGGTAGAGACCGCTCGCGCAGCTACATGAAAAACAGTCGGTAATAATTCGCCAGCAATCTTAAACATATTCGGAATCATCAATAATAATCCCTGTGAAGCGGTATACGTGGTTGTTAAGACACCTGTTTTTAATGAGCCGTGTACGGTTCCGGCAGCCCCAGCTTCTGACTGCATTTCAACGACTTTGACCGTCTCATTGAAAATATTTTTACGTCCTTGTTCTGCCCATTCATCGACAACTTCCGCCATCGTCGAACTAGGAGTGATGGGATAGATTCCGGCAACCTCGGTGAAGGCGTAAGAAATATGAGCTGCCGCAGTATTTCCATCCATTGTTTTCATCGTTTTCATCATTTGCACCTCGCTTAAACCAATTGCTCCTGCTTTGTTTTTTGAATATATTGATCGATTTCATTTGCTGCTATTTTACCGGCACCCATTGCCAAGATGACTGTCGCAGCTCCAGTAACGATATCTCCGCCTGCAAAAACGCCTGGGATCGATGTCTCACAAGATTCTTCATCTGCGTCGATATAGCCCCATTTGTTCAAAGCTAACTCTGGAAAAGTGTCTAATAAGACTTTGTTCGCACCTTGACCGATTGCTTCGATTGCGGTATCTGCTTCAATAATAAATTCACTTCCGGGAATCACAATCGGACGGCGACGACCAGATTCATCAGGTTCGCCTAATTCCATTTGCATGCATTTTACCGCAGTCAGGCGACCATTGCCGTCATCCAGATACTCAATCGGATTACTCAACCAATGGTAATTGATTCCTTCTTCTACTGAATGATGGTATTCTTCTTCACGGGCTGGCAATTCCTCTAATGAGCGACGATAAACGATCGATACATTTTCCGCGCCTAATCGTTTGGCTGATCTAGCCGCATCCATCGCGACGTTTCCGCCACCGATTACCACAACATTTTCTGATTTTTGGACCGGCGTATCGTATTGAGGGAATTGATAGCCATGCATCAAGTTGACCCGCGTCAAATATTCACTAGAAGAATAGACCCCGTTCAATGAGGTTCCTTTAATTCCTTGAAATCTTGGCGCCCCAGCTCCAACAGAGAGGTAACAAGCGTCAAATTCCTCGATAATTTCATTCATAGTAATGGTTTTCCCAACAACTACATTTGTTTCTAAATTAACTCCTTGAGCGATAATTCGATCGATTTCTTGTTTGACAATTTTTTTTGGCAAGCGAAATTCTGGAATGCCGTATGTCAAAACACCACCGGGTGAATGTAGCGCTTCATAGATCGTCACATCATAGCCTAATTTAGCCAAATCGCCAGCAGTAGTTAGTCCAGACGGACCTGAACCAATGACTGCGACCCGCCCCTTATTTTGCCCCACTTCATGAGCTTCATAAGGCTGGTCTAACGCCCAATCGGCTACCAAGCGTTCCAATTTTCCGATTGCTACTGGTTCAAACTTCTTAGAGCGGCCTAACCGGCAAACCATTTCGCACTGCTTTTCTTGCGGGCAAACCCGACCACAAATCGCCGGCAAGTTGGTGTAACGGCTTAGCACTTCATAGGCTTGAGACATATCACCCTCTGCGATTGCTTGAATAAAGCCTGGGATATCGATCATGACTGGACATTTATCAATACAAGGCGCATTTTTACATTGTAAACAACGGCTTGCTTCTAGCTGTCCTTCTTCCAGCGTGTAACCCAATGCCACTTCATCGAAGTTATGCTTGCGAATCTCAGGTGCTTGCTCTTTCATTGGCGTCTTGGTATAACTACGTTTAGCCATTGGCATTCACCTGCTTTTCATATCTTTCGTTAGAGAGCTGTTCTTCAGGTCGATATTGCTGCATGCGATTAACAAATTCATCCCAGTCAACTTCTTCGCCTAAAAATTCAGGACCATCCACACAAGCGAACTTAATCGAATCCGCCACTGTCACTCGGCAGCCGCCGCACATGCCGGTGCCGTCAATCATGATTGGATTTAAAGAGACATAGATCGGCGTATTGTATTTTTGCGCGGTAAGCGTACAGAACTTCATCATGATACTAGGGCCGATCGCCCAAGTCATCACGACTTCTTCCCGTTTGAATACAGCCTCCATCGCATTCGTGACTACTCCTTTTTGCCCAATGGAGCCGTCGTCAGTCATTAAGATGAGTTCATCCGAATATTTGGCACAATCCTCCTGTAAGATCAGTAATTCCGCATTTTTCGCTCCCAAGATAGTAATGACGCGGTTGCCCGCTTCTTTCAGTGCCTTAACAATTGGAAATAGCGCAGCGATGCCAACACCTCCACCAACTAAGAGAACGGTTCCATAATTTTCGATGTCGGTCGCCTTACCCAGAGGACCAACAATATACCTTAATGCTTCGCCTGCTCTAACGGTGGCAAGTTGTGCGGTCGTTTTACCGATTACTTGAAAAATTAGTCGAACCCAGCCAGCTTCTGTATCCGTATCAACAACCGTTAATGGAATCCGTTCGCCGTACTCATCGATTCGCAGAATGACAAATTGTCCAGCCTTTGCCTTCTTAGCGATCCGAGGGGCATCGACTAGAATCTCAAATTCCGTAGGTGCCAATTCTTTTCGCTCTAATACCTTAAACAAATCTTCACCTCATTTTTTCGTTAAAACTTATTTTACAGCTTCGATCAACGTTTTAACGAAAGCGTTCAAGACTTCCTCGTCATCATCGTCCGCTTCATTTTCGATTTTCACTGTTTCAGTCGCTTTTTTCGCGCCTGTTTTAGCAAAGGCTTCTTCAAAAGCATCTGCAGCATGGCAGAAGTAATCCGGATACAGTTCACTATCACCGCTGCCTACAACACCGTAAACCTTGCCAGCCAAATCTTCATCAGGCAATTCTTCGTGTAAATCTTCTAAATCAAAAGGCAATTCCCCATCGCCGTCTGTATACGTCGCCAATACACAGATATCTGCATCTTCGTAAAAATCTGCATCCGCATCATCCGCTTCTACTCGCTCTACGGTAATGTCGTGGGCTTTAAAAGCATCCTCCAAAATTTCAGAAATCCCCTCAGTATTTCCTGTGTTTGATGCGTAAACAATTTTTGCTAGTGTCATTTTCTTCATCCTTCCTTTAATTGAAATGATATATATAAATAAAGACAAAAAAGACAAATAATGGTCAGTTGGATCAAAAATTATTCATCTATTCTGCTTATTTCAAATGAAACAATCTACAAAAAAGCGCTTTACTTTTTTCACTCTCTCGCTATATCATACCTCAAAAATGTGAATTGTTAAACATAGATAAGGCTTTTTAATTTTTAAAATGTAGAAAAATATATTGGCCATTCAATCCAATTTTTTTACTAGCGCAAAAAAACTAGCAAAGACTGGAACCATTTTCCCGTTTCTTTGCTAGTTTGAATTAGTGAATTATTTTTTGATTTGCTCAGTGGATTTTAGAATAAATAATTGAAAATTTAATTCCTTATCCGCTTGACCAGTTTTGACTTCGTAATCATTTTCCACCAAATCATCATACATCGAGACTAATAAGTTCAATGGAAATTTGGCTACCTGCTGCATCGCCAGTTTTACGCGATACGGATGAATCCCTAATGTTTCCGCGATGTTGGCTTGCTGATAACCAATTTTTTGCAAAATTTTGGTTTGTAGTAGCAGACGGATCTGTCCAATTAGGATGGCAGTCAATTTGATTGTTTCTTCTCCTTGAAGATGCAATTCTTCGTAAGTTTGATACGCTTTAGCGGTATCTCCTTTTAAAATCTGCTCGGTTAGTTCAAAAATATTGTGCTCCAACGTTTTCGGGACGAGGTCCTCTACTAGTTGCAAGGTAATCGTTCCCCCAGTACCGGCTAAGAGTACTAATTTCTCTACCTCATTCATAGCCTTTGATAGATCATAATCCGTCAAACGCAAAAATAGATCGAAAGCTTCTCTTGAAATCTTGATATTTTCATTACTAATATAACGCTGTAAAAAGTTTCGCAACTCTTTTTCCTGTAAAGGTGCCGCATCGATCACCGTTGTCTTTTTCAATGCTTTAGTAATCTTTTTACGGGCATCTAACTTGTTGTAACTGGCCCAAAAGACTACGACTGACGTTTCTAAGGGGTGTTTTAGATACTCCAGCAAGGCGTCCGTATCCTGTTCTGGCGTGTTGTTTTTCTTTTCACCAGTTAAAAAATAAGGATTCTCCACGAAGATCAAGCGATAGTCACCAAAAAATGGCAACGTTTCAGCCTCATCAATCACTGCACCTAATCCACTTTCTTCCATATCAAAGGACATAAAATTTAATTCTTCTAAATTATCCTGCTTCATTCGATCGAAGAACGCTTGACGAACTTCTTGTATCAAAAAATCTTCGGTACCAGTAATCAAGTATACCGGAGCCAGCGGGGCATTTTTGATTTGCTGGAGGGCCTCTTGTGTAGTCATTTAAATACTCCTATCTAAAGTTAAAAAGAAATTCTATTTTTAATCGTTCTCATATCCTCAGTGATTCGATTTTCGAAAAATACTATTCAAAAAAATTTGCTAACCTAAACCTGCTTTTCCATGCTACCACGATTATTCTGGAAAATCTATCAGTTGTTTCATTTCCCCGCGATGGGTTATTCCTGACCATTGGTAATAGACCATACCGTTTTGATCTGTGCGGAAAATTCGGATGTTCTGCTCTTTTAATTTACTGATTGTTTCCGCAGTCGGATGACCGTAGCGGTTCTTTTTACCAGCAGAAATAATGCCGTATTTTGGCCTTAAAGTTGTTAAAAAAGCCAGACTCGTTGAGGTATTACTGCCGTGATGCCCAACTTTCAAAAAATCGGTTTTTAAATGAGGATAATTTTCTAGTAATTTTTGTTCGCCCGCCATTTCTAAATCTCCCGTCAATAAAAATTTCTGTTGATTGACTTGAAAATAAGTCACAATGGAATCGTCATTCGCTCCTTGACTTACCGTTGGTGATAGAACATGTAATTTTAACCGTTCTCCAATAACCGCTCCACGAGAGACTAAATGAATCTTCGTTTGTTTGACTTTTGTTAAAAGTGACCGTAATTCCATTTGTGAGCCCTTGGCTAAATAGAGATTTT
Organism: Enterococcus viikkiensis; assembly: GCF_005405345.1. GTDB lineage: Bacteria > Bacillota > Bacilli > Lactobacillales > Enterococcaceae > Enterococcus_A > Enterococcus_A viikkiensis. The sequence goes on from NZ_BJDW01000002.1 coordinate 79,808, forward strand.
TTATTTTTATTTCGTCAAGGACATGACTTAATTCACCCATATGATCCGCATCATTATGAGTAACGATTAAGTGATCGATTTGGTCACAACCTAATGATTTCAAGAAAGGTAACAGCTGATAGTCAGAACTATGTTTTGGCTTTCGTCTCTGCCATGCCGCTTGTTGAAACGCCAAACGGCCTCCTGTGTCGATCAAAAACGTCTCCTGCTTGAAGGGCAGCTTGATAAAAATGCTGTCTCCTTGGCCGACATCCACAAATGCCACAATCCCTTTTTCCGAATAAGCGATAGAAACGATCAATAGGCTGGCGACTAACAATAGCCCATAGCGTTTCTTGCCGGCCTTTATTCGATCAAAACGGATTAAAACCAATCCAATTAACACTAATAATAGCAGAAACGTTGGCTTTCCGATGGTCAGATTCGGGATCGAAAGCAGTTCCAGCACTTTTTCTATTAATTGAAATAAGAAAGCCACTAGCTGACTAAAAAAGCTTGGCAGCGGAATAAAACTACCAATAAGTAGCACCAAGCAACAAGGCAAGATCACCCACTCAAAAAGCGGGAATAATAATAAAGTAAACAAGCCGCCAGCGATCGCCCATTCACTGAAGCTATATATCAATAATGGCAAGGAGCACAGCGAAAAAAGCAGACTGTGCTGCCAAGCTTTCAGTTTAAGATCTGTTAGATAAAGTAGAATTAGCGCAAAGTAAAGGCTTAATTGCGCGCCTACCGACCACAAAACTAACGGGAAACAAAATACCAATCCCAATAACATAATACTCCACTGATCCAGTTTAGAAAGTTTTAATTGCAATTTCAGACAGCAAAAAGCAATCAGGAAACTCATTACTGCTCTAATTGTGCTAAAGCTTCCGCCTGTCAAAAAGATTAGCAACCCCCCACTGATACTTAAAAGTACAAGCCGAGTCTCTCTAATCAAACCCAGCCGCTTCAACACAAGATGAATACCACCTAAATAAAACTGAATATGTAACCCTGATAGCGTAAATAAATGCAGCAGACCGATTTTTCGATAAAGTGAGCCATATTCATCGAATTCTGAATCTTTGTAGCCAACCACTAATGCTTTTACATAGCTGGCTAGACGAGGCGGGTATTTAGAATCAATTGCTAGGATTAATTGTTGACGAAGATTTTTTAAATGAAAACCCGTTTGTTTTCTTAGAAGAATCGAATCCGCCAATAATAGTTGACTAATCCCTAAACTTTTATAATAGTGTTGTTGATTGAAGCTATTCAAATTCCGCGCCGGTTCAAAATTTTGCGTTTCCCCGCTAAGTAGAACTTGATCCACGATTTTTCGTCCTCGCCACTGTTCTTTTTCAGTTTCTGAAGTCAGTGTATAATAAACCAAATAGTTTTTCCCGTCCAAGTTTCCTTTCAGTGTCAAAAAATTTCCGTCAATCGTCAGAGAGTCTGCTTCGACCTGCATGATTTGCTGGTTTATTTTTCCCGGCGAAGCCTCCAATGTGGAGAGATAAAAATACGTCCGAACGACTACAAAAAAACTGCACAGTAAAACCAGCAGCAATAGCTCACGGTTTTTCATGCAGCAGATTCGGATGACTAAAAGGCTCCATAGCATCAGCAGCCAGCCATTGAATTGATAGACAAAACTGGCTGTTAAAATGGCAACTAGAATCGGTAGGATTAAATAGTTTTTCAGCTGTTTTATTTTTTAGGAGATGTGGCAGCATCTTCTCCTAGTTGTAATTTTGTAAAATACTTACTTTCCAAATGAACTTGATGAGCACTAGCACCCACTTGATGGATCAATTCGATTGCGTAAGGATCATTACGATAGTCCTTTAAATAATGAATCTTTTTGATACCGGCCTGCAATAAGGCTTTTGTACACGCCAAGCACGGAAAATGAGTCACATAGACCTCCGCTTGATCCGTCGGGATGCCTAGCTTCGCGCATTGTAAAAGAGCATTCATCTCCGCGTGTATCGTCCGTAAGCAGTGCCCATCAACCACATAGCAGCCCTCGTCCATACAGTGGACATCGCCGCTGACCGAGCCATTATAGCCACCAGCGACGATGCGTTTATCTCGTACAATCGTCGCTCCTACTTCCAGTCGTGTACACGTACTTCTCAATGATAATAAAACGGCCTGTGCCATAAAATATTGGTCCCATGGAATTCTTTCATTCGTCAAATTGTTCGTCCTCTCTTTTTATCTTTCCTTATATTGTAATCGAGTCTTTCAAATTTTCAAGCGTCTTTTCGCCAATTCCTGAGACCTTTGTTAAATCTTCTACCGCACGAAAACTGCCATTTTCTTCACGGTATTTGATAATGTCGACTGCCTTCTTCTCACCGATTCCTGTTAGCTGTTGCAATTCAGTCAGATCTGCTGTATTGATATTAATTTTCTCTGCTGCACCTGAAGCCGTCGTTGTGCTATTCTTCCCTTGAGATACTTCACCAATCACCGAAATATCTTCACCGACCTTTGGCACGTAAATAATTTCCTGATCCGTTAATAATTTTGAGAAATTCACTTGATTCTGATCGGCCTCTGAGGTGAATCCGCCAGCTAAATCGATCGCGTCCATCAAGCGCATGCCTTGAGTGATCCGGTACATTCCAGTTTTTTTGACGGCCCCTTTGACATCCACATACCATTCCTGTTCTGTGGTGGCGGTTGTTTCTTGAAGTGTCCGTTCTGTGGTGGAAAATAATTCTGGAGCAGTCGTTTCCTCAGCCGGTGCCCGTAGAAAAAGGAACGCCACAACTAATCCACCAATAACAATCGGTAAGCCAAACAAATAGGGATACTTTTTTAAGTAGTGCTGCATGATGACCTCCTTTTTATCAACGTACGCAAAAAAAGTGTCAGACTGTTTTGGTCTGACACTTTTTCGTGAAAAAGGTTATTTCATTTTAGCTAAATAATCCAAAGCGTCCTGCACTGTTTTAACTGGCACAATCTTCATATCGGTATCTAACTTCTTAGCAGCTGCTTTGGCTTCTTCGTAATTTGACTTGATGCCTGGCTGCACTTTTTTCATCTCTTTAGTGATTTCGTCGTTGGGGGCAAAGAAAATTTTATTGTTGCTGGCTGCAGCACTAGCAACTTTTTTATCAATCCCGCCAATCCGGCCAACTTCTCCATCAGGGTTAATCGTACCGGTCCCGGCGATTTTCTCACCATGACGTAGATCTTTTCCAATCAATTGTTCGTAGATTTCCAGCGTGAACATCAAACCAGCAGACGGTCCACCGATATTGCCAGCGTCAATTTTGACCTTATCCTGTGAATTAATCTCAGTATGATCTGTCAACGTGATCCCAATACCAGGCTTCTTATCCGTCGGCAGCTTGATCAATTTTTCAGTAGCTTCTTTGGTTTTGCCGTCATGAATAAAGGTCACTTTCATTTCTTGCCCGACCTTTTGCGACTTCACATAGTTCATGAACTCTTCGCTGCTGGTAAAGGTTTTCCCATCTGCTTTCGTAACCGTATCGCCAACGCTAATCTTATCTGCAAAATTAGAATTGTCTTCCACCCCTAGCACATATACACCTTTATAGATCATCTCATAAGGTTTATCTGCCAATTTCAACGCTTGTTCGATGGCAAAATTTTGTGACGTCTCCATATTGAATTTCTGGATCTGCATATATTCTGCATCGCTAGCCCCACCGGTTAAATCATTAGCAGAAATAATTTCATGGAAAGGTTCAACTTTTGATTTCAATGCTGTAAAAACCGTCGCTCGACGAATTCCTACTGAAGTCAGGCTGAAGGAGCCTTTACGCTCATCTTCTTTTCCATTGACAGTGATCAATTCTTTCAAATTGATCGTATCTCCCGGCTCCTCGATGTAATATGGAATCGGCACAATTATGCAGGCAATGACTACTAATGCTAAAAATATTACGACTAGACGTTTGACTAATTTATTGTTTTTCACTATTGATCACGCTTCTCTTCCAACACCCGATAAACTGCTTCAGGTAAGTATTCTTTAATATCACCATTAAAGGTCCAGACTTCCTTCAGAATCGACGAACTAATGTGGCTATACTTAGGATTCGCCAACAAAAAGACCGATTCTAAGGACGAATCAAGATGCTGATTCATTAAGGCAATTTCTTTTTCGTATTCATAATCTTTAACACTACGGATGCCCCGTAACAAAAACTTGGCACCTAGCTTTTCCGCCGCGTTGACCGTTAACTCACTTTCCTGGGCAAGCACACGGACATTGGGAAGATGCTGAACGGATTCCTTTACTACCGCCAGCTTCTCCTCTGGGGTAAAGTAGCTTTTCTTACTCGTATTCACGAAAACCCCTATGATTAACTCATCAAATAATTTCGCACCCCGTTCGATCGTATCTAAGTGCCCCATCGTCAAAGGGTCAAAGCTCCCGGGAAAGAGAGCAATTCGCTTCTCCGTCATTACTCTACCTCCCAATCATAAATCGTTACTGCAGTAATCCCATAATCTTGCCGTTTGCGTTCCTTCAGCTGACCGATCGTCTCAGGCAGCACAACTTCTTTATCCGTCTCGCAAACGACGGTTACACTCTCACTCAACAGCTGATGTTCGATCAACAGCTCAATCTGCTTGACGATCTCTTGCTTAGCATAGGGCGGGTCTAACACTACCAAATCAAATTTCAGACCACTGACTGCTAATTGCTGGATAGCTTGATTGGCTGGCATTTTCATTAATTGAAAAGCCTCCGCTGTTTTAGTCATGGCCACATTTTCCCGTATAATCTCCATCGCACGGAAATTTTTTTCCACCAACACCGCTTGATCCATCCCTCGTGAAACAGCTTCGATCCCTAACGAGCCACTGCCAGAAAATAGATCTAATGCTACCCCGCCATCAAAATAGGGCCCAATCATGTTGAAGATTGCCCCTTTCACTTTATCTGTTGTTGGCCGCGTGTTGTTTCCTGCTAAAGTTTTCAATTTGCGACCGCCAAATTCACCTGCAACCACTCGCATGATTTACCTGCCTCTTTCCGCATTAAAAATTTGTTCTCTCTATTATCAAAGAAAAAGATGAAAAATGTTTGAACAAATCAGACATTTTTCACCTTACTTAGACTGTTTCTGCTAATCGAATCTTTGTATTGGCTTCTACGACATCTAACTCATCATCATCTTTTACTTGATAAGCGGCCTTTGTTCCAATTCGATCGGCGAAATTCATTTCGATATCTGGTCGGTACGAACGTTCGACTTGGCGTACAAAATGCAGTCCTTGCAACTTTTCTTCTGTTTCTTCCACCAATTCTTCATTCACATACAACACGACATACTTCATTTTACGTGAAACGAAATGGATCAAGCCAAAACGTTTCAAATTTTTTAATTGTTTAAGTGAATACACCCAAACAATGATTCCACGTCGTTTTTGCATCACAAATTCAGTATTATCCATGACAATTCCCCTTACAACTGCGATTCTCTGTTTCAAAAAAAGGATTTCCTGCATCCACTTTGATCTCTAAAGAAATCGTCTGGGCTAAGCGTTGCCCAATCTCGTCTAATAACTGTTGGAAATCAGTTTCCGCCAGTCGATAACTCGCGACTTTTTCATTTAGATCCAATGCTCGCTTACTCAGCCGAACTTTTCGCTGTTGTTGACGATAATCTGGCGCGTATTCGCCGTATGCCGCGATCTGCTCAAACTTTTCCTTTTCCTGTTGAAAAACATTTTTCAACTTCACTACATCCTGGCAAGCATCCATTGCTTGCTTTGTCTGCAAATAATTTTTATAGCTTTTACTTGTCACTATACATTGAATTAGCCGTTGATTCTGATCTTCTAATTGAAAAAATGCATCATTAATAATCAAGTTACTCACTATCCTTTGTTTTCTCTGGTTCCTGTATTAAGACTAGCACACTCTCTTGATCAATTGCAACGCCTAAGCTATTCGCATTAGGCTCATCGTACAACTCGTTTAAACGATCTCGACTGATCCAATTAAACAAGCTAAAGAGCGGATCAACAGTCGGTGAATAAAACAAGCTGGCAAGATAATCAATTTCCTCAGTTTTTGCCAATTTTTTCAATTCGGCTGGAGCTAATTCAAAAGATAAATTACTCAAATGTGCGCTTTGATCGGTTTCCCACTCTTCCATCCGTTCTTGACTTAGAACTTTTTTCGGACTCGTTAAAAACGTTTTTAACATGTCTTTACTAGCAGTCATTGCAGTGCTGTTTGTCTGAAATGCCGGCAACTTACGCAACATGCGGTATTGATTGATCGATTCGATCAAGCGTGTCTGCTTTTGCTGATTCAACACGTTCCAATCTAAATTGCTCTCTTGGATCCGATTCGCCAATGGATTGCCACTGTTGATCTGATAGGGCATTAAGCGTAACAGGTTTTCAATGTCTAAATAAGCTGCACCGATTAGTTTGTCGCTATCTCCATTAAAAAAAAGGATCGCGAAGGTATCATTTTTAAATGCGATTAACGGTCGATAACGCATATCATTTTCACTTAGCTCGATTACTACGGGTTCTTCATCGTAATCCAAAGCAAAATCAGCCGAAAGATTGATTTGCTCCGATAATTGACGATTGGTCATGCCAAATTTAAAGGGTTCCAGTTCGCCATTTTGAGACATTACCTTAATCACACTGACATTCCCAGCTTCGACATTGACCTCAAGTACTCCTTGATCCAAAGAATAATAACGCGTTTGAAAGAAGAAGCCGCTGTCTTCTATTTTAGTCGGCTGACCAAATTTTGCTTCAAATTTTTCAACTGGCTGTTTCACATATTCCGCATAGCCCTCTGTTTCGATCGTCTGATGCTTCAATGCTTTATGACGAACCATTCGTTGATCATGCTCGACTTTTTTTGTTTCCGGCGCTGGAGGGAAGAGTACTGGCTGTAAGTAATAACCAATCAACACAATTATCAAAATACTTAGAAAACCAATCACTCTCTTCACACAGCAACACTCCTATTTTTCTTTTACCTCAATCAACAAATCGCCAGAGCTAATACTTTCGCCTTCTTCGACATATAGATGTGACACTTGCCCCGCAAAACGAGCATCGATGGAGGTTTCCATCTTCATCGCTTCGGTAATTAAAAGTGGTTGGCCTTTTTCGACATGATCTCCCTTAGCAACTAAAACCTTCAAGACAGAACCCGTCATGGTCGCTCCAATTTGTTCGCGGTTCGTTGGTTCGACCTTGCGTTTGGTTTGAACAGCACTCTTAATTGAGGCATCCTTAACCGAAATCTCACGACGTTGACCATTTAAGTTGAAGAATAGTGTCCGATTGCCTTCGATGTCTGCTTCACCAATTTCGTCTAAGCGAATAATCAAGACTTTACCTTTTTCAATTTGAACATTGATCGTTTCACCTAAGCGCATTCCGCTGAAGAAAGTTGGTGTATCCAACAGTGTAACATCTGCAAATTGCGCATATGTTTTTTGATAATCCAAGAAAACTTGTGGATACATCAAGTAGCTTAAGACATCCGTTTTACTTGGTTCAAAGCCGATCAATTCTTGTAATTCTTGTTTTACTTTTTCAAAATTCACCGGTTCTGCAAATTTCCCAGGACGTTCCTGCATCGCTGGACGACCTTGCAAAATAATTTGTTGCAGTTTTTCAGGGAAGCCCCCAACCGGTTGTCCTAGTTCACCTTGGAAGAAGCTGATAACTGATTCAGGGTAGCTTAATTCATCGCCCCGATCATAAATCGCTTGTTCAGTCAGATCATTTTGCACCATGAACAGTGCCATATCTCCTACAACTTTGGAAGAAGGCGTTACTTTAACGATATCGCCAAACATCATGTTGACAGTATGATACATTTCCTTGATTTCATCCCATTTCTCACCTAGGCCAACTGCTTTAGCTTGTTGTTGGAGATTTGAGTATTGTCCGCCGGGCATCTCGTGGTCATAGACTTCCGTTTGTGCTGCCATGATCCCATTTTCAAAACTAGAGTAGTAAGGACGAACGTCTTCCCAATAATGGTTTAACTGACGAACATTTTTCAAATTCAAGTCAGGCGTACGATCACCGTATTGTAAAGCATAATACAAGCTGCTCATACTTGGCTGACTTGTTGCCCCACTCATTGCGCTGGTCGCTACATCGACAACATCTACACCGGCTTTAACCGCTGCTGAGAGCGTCAGAATACCATTACCGGCAGTATCATGGGTATGCAGGTGGATCGGTAAGTCTGTCGTCTCTTTTAATTCACTAATTAGACGGAAAGCGGCTTGCGGTTTCAATAAACCGGCCATGTCTTTAATCGCAATCATATGCGCTCCAAGAGCTTCCAGCTCTCGGGCCATATCTTTGTAATATTGAACATTGTATTTTGTCCGATTCGAATCTAGGATGTCTCCTGTGTAACAAATAGTTCCTTCAGCAAGCTTTCCAGCATCTCGGACGTATTGGATACTCTTTTCCATTTGAGGAATCCAGTTCAAGCTATCAAAGATCCGGAAAACATCGATCCCATTGTGTGCAGCCTCTTTAATGAATTCTTCCAACACATTATCTGGGTAATTCGAATAGCCAACAGCATTCGATCCACGGAATAGCATTTGTAATAAAGTATTTGGCATGGCTTTTCTCAAAAGTTTCAGACGTTTCCAAGGATCTTCGGTTAAGAAACGATACGCCACATCAAAAGTAGCGCCGCCCCACATTTCACTAGAGAATAATTCTGGCAGGCCATCGCCAGTAGCTTCGGCAACGTTCAATAGATCGTGAGTCCGTACCCGAGTAGCTAACAAGCTTTGATGCGCATCACGGAACGTTGTATCTGTCAGCAATACATTTTCTTGCTCTTTAACCCATTTAGCAACCGCTTCAGGGCCGTTTTGATCTAAAATATTTTTAGCAGTCACAAGTTCGCGCTTCTCAATTTTTGGTTTTCGAGGTGTTTCAAAATAACGTTTATTTTGTTTTTCGATCCCTGGGAAGCCATTGACTGTGATTTCTGAAATATAACGCATCGTTTTATTCCCACGGTCACGAACACGAGGAAAGTCAAATAATTCAGGCGTGTTATCAATAAACGTTGTTTTGGCATCGCCACTTTGGAAAACGGGATGACTGATTACATTGTGCATGAATGGAATATTCGTCTTGACTCCACGAATACGGAATTCAATCAGGCAACGTTGCATCTTTTCAATCGCTTGATCGAAAGTCAGCGCATGGGTACACACTTTTACCAATAAAGAATCAAAATAGGGCGTTACCGTTGCTCCGGCATAGGCATTTCCTACGTCTAAACGAACGCCAAAACCACCCGGTGAGCGATACGTATCGATTTTACCGGTATCTGGCATAAAGCCATTCAACGGATCTTCTGTCGTTACACGGCATTGGATCGCAGCACCCGACATTTGAATCTTATCTTGTTCAGGCAATCCGATCTCTTTGTGTAGATCTTTGCCTTGTGCGATTAATAATTGTGACGTCACAATATCGACACCCGTAATCAGCTCTGTAATGGTATGTTCCACCTGAACTCGCGGATTGACTTCGATAAAGTAGAAATGATCCCCTTCAACTAAGAATTCCACCGTCCCAGCATTGACATAACCCACATGCTTCATCAATTGCACTGCTGCTTGACAAATTTTTTCACGTTGCTCCTCGTTTAACGAAACACACGGCGCCACTTCGACGACTTTTTGATGACGGCGTTGCACAGAACAATCCCGTTCAAATAAATGTAAGACATTGCCATGTGTATCGCCTAAGATTTGAACTTCTATATGTTTCGGATTGGCAACATATTTTTCAACGTAAATCTCATCATTACCAAATGCCGCTTTCGCTTCACTTTTCGCCCGCTCATAGCCTTCACGAGCTTCCTTTTCATCATGAGCGACCCGCATCCCGCGTCCACCGCCGCCTAATGCCGCTTTAATCATAATTGGATAGCCGTGTGATTCGGCGAAGTCTAAGACGCCTTCAATTGTATCCACTGGACCGTCAGAACCAGGAATTGACGGAATTCCTGCTTCTAATGCGGCCATTTTCGCTTTAATCTTATCGCCAAAAATATCTAAGTGATGCAGCTCAGGCCCAACAAAAATAAGACCCTCTTCACGACAACGTTTCGCAAATTCTAGATTTTCTGATAAAAAACCATAGCCGGGGTGAATCGCGTCTACCTTTGCCTCTTTCGCTACCCGAATAATATCTTCAATATCAAGATAAGCATCGATCGGTTTTTTCCCTTTGCCGACTAAATAGGCCTCATCTGATTTGAAACGGTGAACGGAATAGGCATCCTCTTCCGCAAAAATCGCTACCGTTTTAAGCTTTAATTCGCTACAGGCACGAAACACCCGCGTCGCGATTTCTCCTCTATTTGCTACCAATACCTTTTTCATTCACTTCACTCCTGACTTTTCAAGTATTCATACTCAATCGCCAATTTCGTCCGTTTTTCATCCGCACTGATATTCAATGCAAAAGCTACGCCGACTGACAATACAAGTAAGCTATTTCCCCCCTGACTTAAAAATGGGAACGTGATCCCAGTCAAAGGAATAATTCCTAAAATACCACCAAGATTAATAAAAACTTGTAATAACAACAAACTTCCAATTCCAATACAAATCAACGAATTGAAAGGTTTCTTCGAACGAATCCCAACCAAAAAGATGCGTGCGATCATAAAAATCAAAATTGCTAATATAACTAAAGCGCCGATCAAGCCAACTTCCTCCATTACAATCGAAAAGATAAAGTCGGTATGAGCTTCACTTAAAAACCCTTTTTTCTCAATACTATTTCCTAAGCCACGACCAAACCAGCCGCCGTTAAACATGGCGTAATAGCCATTGACCATTTGATGTCCTTGATCCAATTCGTACTTAAAAGGATCTTTAAAGCTCTCAAAACGGCTATAAATATATTGCAGTCTTTGCGGAAAGATACTACCGCCAAAATGCGTCAGAAACTCGATCACTAAGAAACTACCCGCGATTCCCACGCCGCCGACAATTAAGCTATAGAACCAGTTAACTCCACTAGCTAAAAGTAAAATCAATGCCAGCAACGTGATGATGGCCGCATTCCCCATATCCGGTTGGACAGCCACTAAAAAGATCATGATGAAAACTAAAATCAGCGGACGCTTCATATCAGTCATGAAATTGTCTTGGATCGTTTCTTGTCGCTTCGACAAGATATAGGACAAATACCAGACGACCATGATTTTTAAATATTCCGCAGGTTGCATACTGAAAGCACCAATACGAATCCAACCTTTGGCTCCATTGACTTCTTTACCCACAAAAAAGACAACAATCAACAGTGCAAAAATTAAATACGTCGCAAAGATGATTAACTGCTGACTTTTTAACACATCTGTTTTCATCTTGTACATCAAGCTAATCGCGATCAAACTCAACACCCAGAAAATTCCTTGGTTCATCACCAAGCTAGTAGGATTGACGTCGTTCGTAATCAATAAATAAGAGGTGGAACTATAAACAAAGATCAGACCAATAACAGTCAGGATCAAATAAGGAATCAAAATACTATAATCTAAAAAATGACGCTTCTTTATCTTCGTTGGCAAGAGTTAAGCCTCCCAGCCGGCATCCGTCATATCCTGACGAGTTTCGTACAAATCCGTATATAAACGATTCAACTCTGCTTCTAATTCACTAAGCATCCGTTGACCTTCTCCTCGCTCTAAGATACCAACCTTTTCGGCGAAGAACACTTGTCGTGAGAAGCCATACATTTGTGTATCTACAACTTCCTCAAATGCTTTACATTGAGAGATACAAAGGCTGTTTGTTTGATTTCGAATCAATAATTTGATTCGATCGGCATCCTCTTGCAATATTTTAATGGCAAAATCAGAAGAAATATTTTCCATTTTGCTTTCCTCCTAGTTTCTATTAATCCATTCACTTTTTTTAAGTAAAAATGAACATGATGACTTAAATAATCCTTTTTCGTGCCGCGGATATTTTTTTAAACAAGCACTTAAAAAATCATTCTGTTAGCATCCATTGATTTCCACATTATAACATAGAAAAAATTCAAAAAGGAGAAAAATCAGCGAGCCTTAGCTTTTTCTAAACTCTTCGTTCGGCTTTAGACTTTTACACAGCTCAGAAAATATTACGCTAAGGTTACAAACGAAAATTTGCCGCTGAAAACGCGGAAAAACGGTTTTTTTTGAAGTTGCCGCTGTGAAACAAATTTAAAATATGAAACATAACATTTTTCCCTCTTGATCGCCTAGGTCATGAATCCACAAAAAAAGACCGCACAATTAAGTGCAGTCTTAAAAAAATATTATTCAGCGGCTACTTTGCTTTTTTTAGCAGCTTTTTCACGTTCTGATTTATTTAGAATTTGTTTACGAAGACGAATGCTTTCTGGTGTAATTTCACAGAATTCATCGTCATTCAAGAATTCTAATGATTCTTCCAACGTTAGGATCCGTGGTTTTTTGATGACAGATGTTTGGTCTTTGTTGGCTGAACGAACGTTAGTCATTTGTTTAGCCTTTGTAATATTGACACCTAAGTCTTTATCACGGCTATTTTCACCAACGATCATTCCTTCATAGATCTCTGTACCTGGTTCAACGAAGACTGTTCCACGTTCTTCAACGCTCATGATTGAGTACATCGTTGCTTTACCATTATCAACTGAAACCAACGCACCGTTACGACGTCCGCCGATCACACCTTGAATTCTTGGCAAGTATTGATCAAAAGTATGATTCATAATACCGTACCCACGAGTCATTGATAAGAATTCAGTAGTGAATCCGATCAAGCCACGAGCTGGAGCTAAGAAGACCAAACGAATTTGACCATTACCAGAATGGATCATGTCTTGCATTTCAGCTTTACGTTGACCCAACGCTTCGATCACGCTACCCATGTATTCTTCTGGTGTATCGATTTGAACACGTTCAAACGGTTCACATCTCACACCGTCAACCAATCGTTCAATTACTTCTGGACGAGACACTTGTAATTCGTACCCTTCACGACGCATGTTTTCGATCAAGATCGACAAATGCAATTCGCCACGACCAGAAACAGTCCAAGCATCAGGTGAATCTGTATTTTCAACACGAAGAGAAACGTCGGTGTGTAGTTCTGACATCAAACGTTCTTCGATCTTACGTGAAGTGACATATTTACCTTCACGACCAGCAAATGGTGAATTATTAACCAAGAAAGTCATTTGTAAAGTTGGTTCATCAATGTGCAGAATTGGCAACGCGTCTTGATGATCCACTGGTGTAACTGTTTCACCAACAAAGATATCTTCCATCCCTGAAACAGCGATCAAATCGCCGGCTTTTGCTTCTTGGACTTCCAAACGTTGCAAGCCAAAGAAACCAAAGATTTTTGTTACACGGAAGTTTTTAATTGACCCGTCAAGCTTCATAACTGAGACTTGGTCGCCGACTTTCATTTTTCCACGGAAGACACGGCCGATCCCGATACGTCCAACATAGTCATTGTAATCTAACAATGATACTTGGAATTGTAATGGTTCGTCACTGTTATCAACTGGTGCAGGAATTTTTTCAACGATTGTGTCAAAAATTGGTGCCATTGTTGCTTCTTGTTCCGCTGGATCATCAGATAAACTAGATGTTCCGTTGATTGCTGAAGCGTAGATCACTGGGAAATCTAATTGATCATCGTCAGCACCTAATTCGATAAATAATTCTAAGACTTCATCAACCACTTCTTCTGGACGAGCAGAAGGTTTGTCGATTTTATTTACAACTACGATCGGTGTCAAATGTTGTTCCAACGCTTTTTTCAATACGAAACGCGTTTGCGGCATCGTACCTTCATAAGCATCGACAACTAATAACACACCATCAACCATTTTCATGATCCGTTCCACTTCACCACCGAAATCGGCATGCCCTGGAGTGTCCATGATATTGATTTTGTAATCTTTATAGTTTACAGCCGTATTTTTGGCTAAGATCGTGATTCCACGTTCTTTTTCTAATGCATTTGAATCCATTGCCCGTTCTTGTAACTGAACATGGCTATCAAGGGTATCAGATTGCTTTAACATCTCATCAACTAATGTTGTTTTACCATGGTCGACGTGGGCGATAATTGCCACGTTGCGAATATCTTCTCTGTAGTTCAATTTAATTGCTCCTTTTCTTGTAACGCGAGACTCACTCGATTGACAATTATAGCAGAAAATCCGAGAGAGTGTTAGTAAAACATTTTCATTTTTTCAGAAAAATTGATTTCTTAATGTTTTTCTTTATCAAAGGCTTGAATTTGTTCCATTGCGGCTGATGTTGCGCCAATAAAAAACTCTCGTCCTTGAAAGCTTAATGGCTGCCCTTCAGCGCCAGAAAATGGCAAGCCTAACTGTTTCATCATAATGCTTCCTGCCGCGTAATCCCAAGGGCTTAGCATGCTAATATAACCAATCTGAGTCCCTTTTAAGATCGCAATCAGATCTAGTCCGGCGCAGCCTAGTACACGTACCCCCATGGTTTGATTGCCGATCTCTTGTGCATGATTACTATTGTTACGATAAAGTGCTAAATTCATCCCAATCAAGCCTTGGTCTAAGGCGCGATTTTCCGGCGGAGAAAGTTCTTCATTATTATAGAAAACGTTACCGACTTTTGGTCCGCCCCAAAATAATTCATCTCGCATCACGTCATAGATAAAGCCTAATTGACCCACGCCATTTTCATAAACCGCGATCATAATACAGAAATTTTCTCGTTGCATAACAAAATTCAACGTCCCATCGATTGGATCAATCACAAAGACACGCCCTTGATCGATTGACGTTTGATCCTGACCATTTTCTTCACCTAAAATTTTGGCAGTCGGATCAAAGGCAGTGATTTTACGAACGATAAACGCTTGGGTCTCTTTATCAACGTTCGTCACAAGATCCGTCCGCCCACTTTTTTGATCGACCTTCAAAGCATCTCCCAAGCCAGCTTTGATTCGCTCCGCTGCCTCGTAGATCCAACTAATAATTTCTTTTTCCACCGTAATTATCCTCCTGACGTCCGTTTTATAGTTTAAAACGCTTGGCTGTGGCTGCTTTCGCCTGTTGCAGCGTTCGGTAGATAGAATAACCGCTGGCTGCTTCAAACTCGCGGCCGATACGTTTTTCTTCACCGATACTTTTGACGACCGTTTTAAAGTTTTTATAGCCATTTAAAAAGTTTTCTTTATCTGTGCCGCTTTCATTTGCTTCTTCCACTAGATTTAAAAAATGAATCACTGCTGTAATCTCTTCATGTGTCCAATCTTCGTCAATTGGGTAACTGTAATTTGCCATTGATTCCCACTCCATTTCAAAAATTAGTTTACCATAGAATGGGACTAGCGTTTGTTCAAAACCATCTAAGAAATTATTTCTTGCGTAAAAGGCCATCCATTTTATCTTGTTGCGTCATCTCACTTAACACGCGTCAAGGATTTCTGACAACGATCACACTTTTCAGTAAGCTTTTCGTAACGAGAATGCTGGATCCAACGATTAAATTTTTGCCGACTGTCATGCCTTGTTTGATCGTGACACTCGTAACAAGAATTCGGTTCAAAAAAAGCGGCTAAATCGTCGTGCAGGTTGCACGACTCCGACACTTCATATCCTCTAGTAGTTCGGCCATAAGTACACGTCTAAGCTACATTAATCTTTTTAAAATGGATTATAAAAGAAAAGACCACAAGCCTCATCCAATAACTGGACTTCGCCTGCAGTCTTTTTCATGCTTTGGTTAAATATGGATTGGTAACCCTAAGGCCAATTCAGAAGTATCCATTACGATTTCACCTAATGATGGATGTGGATGAATCGTCAAGGCGATATCTTCAGCATTCATACCTGATTCAATCGCTAAGGCCAATTCAGAGACCATATCACTGGCACCAACACCAGCAATTTGAGCACCGATAATAACATTATCCTCTACCGTCGTCACTAAGCGGATGAAGCCCTCTGTCTTACCTAGAGATAACGCACGACCGTTACCAGAGAATGGGAACTTAAAGGCTTTCGCTTCTAACCCAGCTTCTTTAGCCTCTTTGATTGTCATACCAACAGAAGCTAATTCTGGATCAGTGAAGGCAACGGCTGGCATCGCTTTATAATCTACAGCAACTTTTTTGCCTGAGATTGCTTCAGCAGCAATTTTTGCTTCGTAGCTAGCTTTGTGGGCCAAAGCTGCGCCTGGTACGATATCACCGATTGCATAAATACTTGATACATTCGTCCGACCTTGTTTGTCTACTTTAATCAAACCACGATCAGTCAGTTCAACACCTGCTTGTTCTAAGCCCATGTCGTTTGTGTTTGGACGACGGCCAACCGTTACCATTACATAGTCAGCGTCGATTGTTTCTTCTTTACCATCCACTTCGTAACGAACCGTTACGCTGTCGCCGTTGTCAACTGCTTCACGGGCCATTGCTGAAGTAATCACTTTGATTCCTTTATTCTTGAAATCTTTTTCGACTAATTGAACCATGTCTTTTTCATACGTTGGTAAAATTTGTGGCGTTCCTTCAACAATTGTCACTTCAGCGCCTAAGTTAGCATACGCACTACCTAATTCAGCACCAATGACGCCGCCGCCAATAATGACAAATTTTTCAGGGACTTGTTCTAACGCTAAACCTCCAGTCGAATCCAAGATACGTCCACCAAATTTAAAACCAGGGATTTCGATGGGGCGCGAACCCGTGGCTACAATTGCATTATTAAACGAATACGTTTGTGCAGAGTCCGGATGAATCACACGTAAATTTTTATCATCAACAAAGAAAGCTTCTCCTTCGATGATCTCTACTTTGTGTTTTTTCAATAAAAATTTAACGCCTGAAGTTAATTTATTCACGACGCCATTTTCTTTCCAGTCCTGAGTCTTGGCAAAATCAAGCGTAACCTTTTCGCTGCTGACACCGAACATTTCAGAGTCCAACGCGTCATGATAATGGTGTCCAGCAGAAATCAAGGCTTTAGAAGGAACACAGCCGACATTTAAACAAACGCCGCCAATGTATTCTCGTTCGATGATTGCTACCTTTTGTCCCATTTCTGCGGCGCGGATGGCAGCCACATAGCCGCCAGGTCCCGCTCCGATTACAACTGTATCTAATTCAATGGCAAAATCTCCTACTACCATGATCTTATCATCCTTCCATTAATAATAATTCTGGATCAGCTAATAAACGTTTGATATTGTTCATAGCTTTTTGCGCTGTCGCGCCATCAACAATGCGATGGTCGAAGCTTAATGAAAGTTTCATTACACGGCCAACCGCTAGTTCGCCTTCATCATTGACAATAGGTTGTTGCGCGATGGTTCCAACACCCAAGATGGCAACCTCAGGGTAGTTGATGACTGGTGTAAACCAGCCGCCACCAACAGAACCAATATTTGAAATCGTAATCGTGCCATTACGCATGTCATCGCCGGTTAATTTACCGTCATGAGCCAACGCTGCTTTTTCATTGATTTCGTCAGCGATTTTAAACATGCCTTTAGTGTCAGCATTTTTCACGTTTGGTACATACAAACCATGATCCGTATCGGTTGCAATACCGATATTGTAATAATTTTTATATACAATTTCTTGGGCTGCATCATCAATTGATGCATTCAAGACTGGGTATTTCTTAACTGTTGCAGTCAAGGCTTTTACCACGTAAGGCAAGAAAGTTAATTTTGTCCCGTTATCCAATGCAACTTGTTTAAATTTCTTACGATGATCCCAAAGTTTAGAAACTTCCACTTCATCATGTAACGTAACATGTGGAGCGGTATGTTTGCTATTAACCATTGCTTTAGCAATTGCTTTACGGGTTGGTGTCAGCTTCTCACGAGTTTCCATTTCACCCATGTTTGAAGTAAATGGTTGCGCAGGTTTTTCTGCTTTGGCAGGTGCTGCCCCAGAAGTTGGAGCTGCTGTTTCGGCTACAGAATCTGCTGTTTTAGCTGGAGCCGTTTGTCCACCACCGGAAATAAATGCATCGATGTCTTCTTTTACAATGCGTCCGCCTTTACCAGTTGCTGTGACTTGAGAAATATCCACGTCTTTTTCACGGGCATATTGACGCACAGAAGGCATTGCCAAAACTCGTTTGTCTGGATTACTTGATTCAACAACTGAACTAGCCGATTTGGTCTCTGTTTTAGGTGCTTCCACAGGTGCCGCTGAGTCAGTTGAAGCCGCTGAGTCATTGTGTCCTGGTGCGTCAATTTCAACTAGAACATCGCCAACGTTTGCGACTGTACCTTCATCCACGATGATTTTTTTGATTGTTCCGGTTACAGGAGAGGGAATTTCTTCTACTGATTTATCATTTTGGACTTCTAATAAAGTATCGTCTTCTTCAATCGTGTCGCCAGCTTTGACGAACCATTTAACGATCTCGCCTTCAGCAATTCCTTCACCAATATCCGGTAATTTAAATTGGAAGACACCGCCGCCACTACCACTGTTCCCACTTTCAATAGTTGGTTCAGCTGCTGGGGCTTCCGGTGTTTGTGATTCCGCAGCGACTCCTTCATCGCCTTCATTATCTTCATGCCCGGGAGCGTCGATTTCAACTAAGACGTCACCCACATTTGCGACCGTTCCTTCGTCTACGATGATTTTTTTGATTGTTCCGGTTACGGGAGAGGGAATTTCTTCCACTGATTTGTCATTTTGAACTTCTAGTAAAGTATCGTCTTCATTAATCGTGTCGCCGGCTTTGACGAACCATTTAACGATCTCGCCTTCAGCGATTCCTTCACCAATGTCCGGTAATTTAAATTGGTAAGCCATGTTCTTTTCGCTCCTATCTCATATTTCGGATCTATTTTTTTCGTCACGTATATTATTCGGCTAGTTTTTAATTTATTTTTAGTAGACTAGCTCGTAACTATCGAATGAAATTTTTTTACACACACCCACCTACTTAACCCTGCAAAAGCACAGAAGTAGAGTAGGAATTAAAATTCAACGATTTCTTTTACTTTGGCTTCAATATCTGCCGCGTTTGGCAGCCAGATGCCTTCTGCTTGTCCGAATGGGAAGACAGTATCTGGAGCTGAAACACGACCAACCGGCGCTTCTAATGAAAGAACCGCACGTTCAGAGATTTCTGAAACAACTTGTGCTCCGACGCCTGCTTGTTTTTGAGCTTCTTGAACAACTACGACACGACCTGTTTTTTCAACCGATTTGATAATCGTCTCTACATCTAATGGAGCCACCGTGCGTAAATCGATAATTTCTACGTTAATATTTTCTTTTGCTAAATTGTCCGCAGCTTTCACTGCTTCACGAACCATCGCACCATAAGTAATGATTGAAACATCTGTACCTTCTCTAGTAACGGCTGCCTTATCCAATGGCACTTCGTAGATTCCTTCTGGCACTTCTTCACGGAACGAACGATAAAGCTTCATGTGTTCTAAGAAGACCACTGGGTCGTTATTACGAATTGATGCAATCAATAATCCTTTAGCATCATAAGGGTTTGAAGGAATCACTACTCGCAACCCGGGTGATTGAGCCATTAAGCCTTCTAAATTGTCTGAGTGAAGTTCTGGTGTATGAACACCGCCACCAAATGGGGCACGAATCGTGATTGGCAAATTACGTGTGCCACCCATACGATAACGAGTACGCGCCATTTGTCCAACGATTTCATCCATCGCTTCGAAAACAAAACCAAAGAACTGGATTTCTGGTACCGGACGGAAGCCTTGTAAAGCTAAACCAAATCCAAGTCCGGCAATTCCTGATTCTGCCAATGGAGTATCGAACACTTGATCTTCGCCAAATTTTTCTTGAAGACCTTCAGTCGCACGGAAAACCCCACCGTTTTTACCGACATCTTCACCGAAAACTAAAACTTCTTTGTCTTTTTCAAGCATCAGAGCTAAGGCATCTGTGATTGCTTGGATCATTGTTTTTTGTGCCATGATTATTTCGACTCCTTCGCTTCATAGAATTCAATTTGTTCTTTGATGTTTTGTGGTTGTACTTCATACATATTTTTCAAGAAATCAGAAACCTTTTGTTTTGGTACACGGTCAGCATCTGTGATTGCCTGTTTGATTTCTTCTTTCGTAGCTTCAATTACTTGTTCTTCTTTTTCTTCAGACCATAAGCCCTTTTCTGTTAAATACTTACGGAAACGAACCAATGGATCTTTCTTCGTCCATTCGTCATCCATTTCTTTTGTGCGGTAACGCGTTGGATCATCACCAGATAACGTATGTGGTCCATAACGGTAAGTCAAAGTTTCAATCAACACAGGACCATTTCCGCTAGCCGCCCATTCACGAGCCTTTTTCGAAACATAATAAACCGCTAATGGGTCCATTCCGTCAACTTGAATTCCGGGAATTCCGGCTGCTACAGCTTTTTGTGCTAACGTTTTAGCCGCTGATTGTTTTTCCCGTGGCGTTGAAATGGCAAAGCCATTGTTTTGAATATAAAATACAGCGTTTGCATGATAAGCACCTGCAAAGTTGATTGCTTCATAGAAGTCTCCTTGTGATGAACCCCCGTCACCAGTATAGGTGAAGACAACATTTTTACTGTCGCGTTTTTTTAACCCTAAAGCAACACCTGCAGCTTGGACATATTGCGCACCGATGATAATTTGTGGTGGTAACGCTTTTAAGTCGGCTGGATAATTATTTCCAGCAACATGGCCTCGCGACCATAAGAAGGCCTCCGCTAATGGTAACCCGTGTTTGATTAATTGGGGAACATCCCGATATCCTGGTAATAAGACATCTTCCTTTTCAAAAGCAAAATGACTAGCCAATTGGCTGGCTTCTTGTCCAGCAGTCGGCGCGAAGAATCCTAAACGCCCTTGACGGTTCAATGCAGTTGAACGTTGGTCCAAGACCCGAGACCAAACCATTGAAGTCATTAATTCAACAAGTTCATCATCAGACAAATCAGGAACGAGGTTTTCGTTTATAACCTTCCCCTCTTCATCTAGTGTTTGGTACACGGGGAAATCCGCGTTTACATCTTTAAGTAAGGCTTCAAAATCAATCGTTAACTCTTTTTCTGCCATGGTGTCACACTTTCCTCTCTTCATAAATTAAATCTATTTCGTTGTGCAACAGCAAGCTAATCTGTATTATTGCCATTGCCCTTCCTTCTTTAAAGTAGCATTTTTATATTCAATTGACAACAAACTTGCTCTGATAATCTGAACTTTTTGAAGCGTTTCACTTTTTATCCTTGTGAAACTGCCTGCAGTTGCTTTTATCATCGGGTTTCCTACGCTTTTTTAGTGAGAATGACTAACTAAACGAATTCCCCCATGACTATGGTCTGTTGTGGAAAAATGGGCTCTTTGTCTTTTCAAAACTTTGTGAATAAAAAAACGCTCAAAAAAGATTATTCCCTTTTTTCACAAAAAAAGAAACAGAGTGACGACGTTCGCCACTCTGTTACATTTCAGATCCATTCTTTCGCGACCTTGATATATAAAACTTTACCGAATTGGGTCGCTAGCATGTAAGCAACCACGATCCCGATATACCAGAACCAATAAGTTGTAGGTAAATGAACAAAGTCAAATTGTTCCGCTATAGGGGTGACTACTACTAAGATCCCTACAACAACCGCCAATAAAAGGCTGATAAAAACTTGTGGCGCTGGACGACTTTGTAGGAAAGGAATTTTTCTTGTGCGTACCATCAAAACAACTAATGCTTGCGTAGTCAAACCAACCATGAACCAGCCAGTTTGAAAGAGATTTTGCTGAGCAACTGTTGTCGCACCAAAAACAAACCACATGACAAAAAAGGTTACAATATCAAAAATGGAACTGATGGGGCCAATGCATAAGGTAAATTTTAGCAGGCCTTTAGTTTCCCATTTCGTTGGTGCGTGAAGTTCTTCTTCATCTACGTTATCCCAAGGGATCGTCAATTGTGCGATATCGTAGATCAAGTTTTGCAATAGCAATTGTAGGGACAGCATTGGTAAAAATGGTAAGAAGGCGCTGGCTACTAAAATGGAGAAAACATTCCCAAAATTGGAGCTGATAGTAATCTTGATGTATTTCATCATATTACTGAATACACGACGACCTTCGATTACACCGTATTCCAAGACACTCAAGCTTTTTTCTAACAAGATAATCGAACTGGCATCTTTGGTAATATCAGCGGCAGTATCAACGGAAATTCCCACATCGGCTTTGCGAAGCGCTGGCGCATCATTAATCCCATCACCCATAAAACCAACCGTATGGCCTTTGCTTTGCAACGCTTCGATGATTCGCGATTTTTGCATTGGATTTAATTTGGCAAATAAATTCGTTGTTTCAGCTGCTTGATACAGTTCTTCTTCTGACATCTCATCGACTTGATTGCCTAATACATAATTTTTAGCTGGAATCCCCACATCTTGACAAACTTTTTGTGCCACGATGGCATTATCACCAGTCAGAACTTTTACAGCTACACCATGTTGTTGCAAAGAGTTGATCGCTGGCTTAGCAGAAGCTTTAGCAGGATCTAGGAAGCCCATAAAGCCGATTAACGTCATCTCTTTTTCATCATCGGTAGAATAGATGGCTTCTTCATGGGCATCCCGACGAACCGCTACCGTAATGACTCGCATTCCTTGACGGTTCATTTTCTCATTGACTGCTTGTAATTGCTGACGAATCTCTGATGTTAATGTTAACGTCTCGCCATTAATCTCGACATATTTGCAAATAGCCGCCATTTCTTCAACGGCCCCTTTAGTAATCATCAATTGATGTTGATCGGTTTTCATCACTACGGTCAACCGACGACGAGAAAAATCAAAAGGGATTTCATCGATTTTTTGAATACTTTGGAAAGGCAGTTGGCGGTCTTGCTCTTCAAAATAATTGATGACGGCAATATCCATCAAATTTTTCCAGCCTGTTTGATACGTCGAATTCATAAAGGCATAATCTAACACTTGTTCATTCTCATTACCTAGCGGATCCAGATGCTGTACTAACACCACTCGATCTTCCGTGATCGTTCCGGTTTTGTCGGTACATAAAACATCCATGCTGCCTAAATTTTGAATCGAAGCCAGCTCTTTTACGATTACTTTATGTTTAGACAAGGTTAATGCTCCTTTTGCTAAATTGGAGCTGACGATCATTGGCAGCATTTCTGGTGTCAAACCAACAGCAACTGCAATGGCAAAGAAGAAAGCGCTGCTCCAATCTCCCTTAGTTAAACCATTAATCAAGAAGACTAATGGAAAGAGTACCATGACCATCCGAAGTAATAATTTACTCACACGGTTCAAGCCAATATCAAAGGAAGTCTTGCCCCGTTTAGAAGTCGCATTTTTGGCAATATCGCCAAAGAAAGTTTGCTGTCCCGTTTTTAAAATAATTGCTTTTCCTTGACCGCTTAACACATCGGTCCCCATAAAAACAAGATTCGTCAAATCTAACGCGGTCATTTCATCAGCAATCGCCGCTTCTTTGGGAACAAATTTTTCCACCGGCATGGATTCACCGGTTAATGAAGATTGATTCACGAATAAGTCTTTCGTCCAAATTAAGACTGCGTCTGCCGGGATCATATCCCCAGTCGCTAATGTCAAAATATCTCCCGGTACCACTTCATCCATTGGAATTTCTTTGGTTTCACCATTCCGGGTAATCGCCGCTGTATTTTCAATCATTTCTTTTAATTCAATGCTCGCTTTTTGTGAACGATATTCTTGAATAAAAGTAATCAGTACGCTAGCAAGGATCATTGTCGTCATGACCACCGCTGCTTCAAAATCGCGAGTCAGCACCGAAACGATCGCTAACGAGGCCAAAACGTAAACGAAAGGATCATTAAAGGCTTGTAAAAATAATAAAATAGCTGGCGTCGGTTTTTGGGCCGAGACTTCATTAGGGCCGTATTCTTCCAATCGGCTTTGGGCATCTTCTTCAGATAATCCTTGCAATGATGTACGCAAGTTTAAGAAAAGGTCACGATCAGAAAGAATCGCTAATTTTTTTAATTCTTGGTCTTTGTTGTTCTTGCGAGCAAGAAGGTTTTTTTTGTTCATCATAATGGTTCCTCCTAAATTTCAGGACGAATACTGTCGTCCTACTACTGGGCGTATATTTCGGTCGACTATCCTCATGATCATGTTCCATCTTCCTCACATCCTTTCAGTTATTTCGGTGAAACTTTGCCTTGCCGTTTCCTGGCGATTCCGCTAAGCACGCTTTGCAAGATGGTGGAACCCGCAAAAAAAAGCGCGTACTCGAAAATGAGCACGCGCGAAAAGTTCATTCATGTTCATCGTCGAGCTTTAGCACTATAGGGCGTAGACAGAATCTGTCAGCTACGTTATGAATCACCTTCACGATGATTCCTGTTCTACCCATTGGCGTCTCTCGACATTTTTGGGCAGTAGCCTGTGTCCGTATAGGAGCCTCACCTAACAATTATTTTAATTTCATATCCACTATAAATCAGTTATTTATTTGTGTCAAACTCAATCTTGAAAAAATTTGTTTATTTTCAGAAACTCATCCATTTTTTGATTGGGAGTTTGACCAAAATAATCAGCAAATTTTTTACTCCAAAGCTTAGTTTCACGTGCTTCAGCAAAGTTTTCCATCGTTTCATCATAGTCTTCAATCAATTGATAGTCATAATCTTTATACGTGTCATAATGAACAACCGCTTCTTTGGGTAATCGAGGCTTGACCCGCATCTCGACACTGGGCCTTCCGATACTCAAACCTGCAACCGGAAAAGTATAATCCGGCAAATTTAATAATTTACTTACCTCAGCGATGTCTTTTCGAATCGATCCAACAATGACACTGCCTAACCCCAGAGCTTCAGTTGCAACCACTGCGTTTTCCAACGCTAAAGCCGTATCTGTAATAGCGGTGATCAATGGATCAATGCCTTGATCAATTGGATACTCCACTTGATAATGTTCGGCGACTTTTTTTGTTCGCTTCAAATCAGCAACAAAAACTAAAAAGACTGAGCTTTTCAACATATGGGGATTACCTGGATTCAGTTCAACCAATTGCTTCCGGATCTCTTTATCCTTCACTACAATGATGCTGTACATTTGACCATTCATCCAGCTTGAAGCCTGGCAACTAGCCTGTAAAATCTGTTGCAATTCTTCGTCTGACAATGGATACTCTTCATCAAAATTCCGATACGTCCGATGATTGTTTAACACGTCTAATGCCTTCATTTAGTTCCTCCTTAATTGCTTTGAGATGACTTGGAGTTTTTTAAAAAACTGTTTCCGATTCTGCTTCGTCAAGCGTGTGTAATTAACCCGCATAGCCATTGTATCATTACTAAATAGAAATGAGGGTGCGACTAAAAGTTTTTCTCGTAAAAAAATACTCCAGTCTTTTCGGCTGAGCTTTTGATGCTGCCATGTTAAATAAACATACAAGCCTCCATCAATAGTCGAGATGGACCAATCTTCCACAATCTGCTGGGCATCGAATGTAAAAGCTGTTCCTCGTTCTTTTAATTCTGCTACTAATAGTTCTTGATTTGCTTTGAACTTAGAATCATTCAACGCAGTATGAGCGATGACTTGGGGGAAGACACTGATTGAAAAGTCCATCATCTGTTTTGCCTCGGATAAACGTTGAATTAAATCCTTATCCGCCACAATCCAGCCGATTTTAATCGAAGAACCAAAAATCTTCGACAACGAACCGAGATGAATCACTTGATGAGGAGACATTTCCTTCAAAGACGGAGGAATCGGTCCGAAGTTCAATTCACTAAAGACTTCATCTTCAATGATTGGTAGCTGATATTTTTGGCTTAAGAGAATCAATTCTTGTCTTCTTTTGGCGGACATAGTTGAACCTGTGGGATTTTGGAAGGTGGGATTGACAATAATCATTTTGATTTTTTTGGTCAAAATCAACTGCTCCAATTTATCGATTCGCATTCCTTCCAGATCCATTTCCACGCCATAAAGACGCACACCAGCGCTAGCAAAAATCGGCAACGAATATAAGAATGAGGGATCTTCAATCGCGACACTATCCCCATTTTGCAACATCACTTGTAGCAAAAGAAACATCGCTTGTTGTGCACCGGAAGTAATCAACACTTGATCGGTAGAAACGTCAATTTTCTGTTCCATTTTTATTCGCTGACAAATAACTTGCTGTAACGGTCCATAACCCAAGGGACTTTGCTTTCGTTCTTCTAACAATAAATCTTCCCATGTATAAGAAGGAAAACGAAAATCTGGTATCAGATTCAAAGGCAGTTCGCCTGAATAAAGATCCAAGGCCGCTGAATCCTTCAATAATCGATGAACTTCTTCTACATAAGGCTCGGTTGGATAAGCCTCTTGCGTAAACAAACGACGCCAATCTACCCTTGGTGTCGTACTACGCCCCCAATTCCCTTCATTCACCAATGTACCACTGCCTTGCCTTCGAATCACCCAGCCTAAACTAACCAATTCATCCAAAGCGTGCACCACTGTAGAACGATTGATTTGATAAAGTTCTGCTAGTTTTCTTTCGGGTGGTAGCTTATCTCCCGGCAACAGTGTCCCGTTTTGAATATAATCAATGATTTGCTCCATAATCTGCTGGTAAAGCGGTAATGTACTTTTTTTTGTTAACTGCCACATCTTTAAACCCTCATTTACTATTGGATGATCTAACGCTAACCCAATCATTCACAACTGTCAATCTACTCATTTGATTTTTTTCAGAAAAGGTCGGTTACAAAAAAAGAACCTAAACCCCTGAAGGTCTTAGGTTCTTAAACATGTCCTATTTAGATGGTATCACCATTAAAAATTGAATTTTTAACGACAACGTAATCCACTTTTTGAATAGCTTCCAAGTCTTTTCCGCCAGCGTAAGAAATGGCTGATTGTAAATCCTGCTGCATTTCTACCAAGGTATCTTCCAAAGAACCTTTATAAGGAATCCAAATTTTCTTTCCCTCAACGTTTTTCTTTTCGCCTTTTTGGAATTCTGAAGCACTTCCGAAATATTCTTTGTAAACTACGCCATCTTCAACTTTCGTTTCACCAGGTGATTCTTCATGTCCGGCAAATAATGAACCAATCATCACCATCGTTGCACCGAACCGAACAGATTTCGCGATATCACCATGGGTACGGATTCCGCCGTCCGCAATAATCGGTTTGCGAGCCGCTTTTGCACACCAACTCAAAGCCGCTAACTGCCAGCCGCCTGTTCCAAAACCGGTTTTGATCTTCGTGATGCAAACTTTACCTGGTCCAATCCCAACTTTCGTTGCATCAGCACCAGCATTTTCTAATTCCCGAACAGCTTCAGGCGTTCCAACGTTACCAGCAATCACAAATGTTTCCGGTAAATATTTTTTTATATGCTTAATCATATTGATGACCGGATCTGAATGTCCGTGAGCAATATCGATCGTAATAAAATCAGGATTCAATTTCTCTTCTGCTAACTGCTTAACAAAATCATATTCATAGCCCTTCACACCTACACTGATCGATGTGAATAAACCGCGAGCTTGCATTTTTTTAATAAAAGGAATGCGCTCTTCTTCGTAAAAACGGTGCATAATATAGAAATAACCATTCTCAGCTAAAAACTCCGCGATGTTTTCATCAACGATTGTTTGCATATTGGCTGGGACAACCGGCATCCTAAAACTAAATTTTCCTAATTGGACCGTTGTATCACATTCTGAGCGGCTGTTTACCACACATTTATTCGGAATCAACTGAATATCTTCATAATCAAATACTTTCATACTGGCCTCCAGTGTTTGAGATAAAAAAACATAGGGCTCTATCGTCCTATGTAATTTACAACATTTTCAACTAAAAAGCAAGATTATTTTTAAAATAATTCAAAAAACACGAACATTAACTTTTTAACTTTCGGATTTCCTTAATTTTTTCGCTTGAAGACTAATTAAAAAGATAACATCTTCCATCTCCTCTTCATTAGTCACTTTCATTTCGATCTGTTTTGTTTTTTTCGATACCTCTTCAAACTTTTCTCTGAATTCCGAGGACATCACTTTCACCATGGGGGTCAAATAAGTGATC
Source organism: Enterococcus viikkiensis (assembly GCF_005405345.1). Taxonomy (GTDB): domain Bacteria; phylum Bacillota; class Bacilli; order Lactobacillales; family Enterococcaceae; genus Enterococcus_A; species Enterococcus_A viikkiensis. Next base: position 107,911 of record NZ_BJDW01000002.1, read on the forward strand.
CCAAAATCTGGAAACGGAGTAATTACAGAAAAATAGTCTTTATGGATGATGATTCGACAAAGCAGACCGTCATATTGCTCGATCATTAATTGCCAACCAGATTTTTTTTGAAAAATATAAGTGATCTTGGGATCATAATGCCGCATGACTTGCGCTAATAAAATTTTCAAATACTGAGAATTTGGGAGCCCAGATAAAATCGTTTGCAATTCTTTTTTCTCGTGCTCTGGATCAGACTGTTTACTTTCCATGGTTCTCGCCTCTTTCGATACTAAAAATGGACTTAATCTTAACAACTGTCCTGTTAGATTATTTTTCTCTTTAAAATTACACATATTTTTAATCTTTTTTTCACCTTAAGTCTACCACTTTTAATATGGGGTGTCATTTTTTTAATCTCAATTCTAATTGCCTGTCCTTTTCCTTCCATTTACTGAGGCTAACTCACAAAAAAAGACGGTCAGTTGACCGTCTAAAAAATTCTTAATTCGCTTTAGAGCCAATATCACTGCGGTAAAAGTAACCAGCTGCTTCCGCTTTTGATAGTGCTTGATACACTTGCGCTTGAGCTTCTTGAATCGTACCAGCTTCAGCTTCCACGACTAGAACACGCCCACCGGAAGATTCCATTTGTTCTGTTCCTTGTGTGACACCTGCGTAGTAGACAGTAACCTGATCGTTAAAATCTGGCAGCGTCATCCCTTTTTGATAGTCATTAGGATAGCCTTCCGCTGCTAAGACCACACCGACCGAAGCTTGATCGCTCCAAGTTAATTCCGGTTCTTGATTTTTTAACAAATCGTTGATAATTTGAGCCAAATCGCTCGTCAAACGAGGTAAAACGACTTGTGTTTCAGGATCACCAAAGCGTGCATTAAATTCAATGACTTTCGGACCTATTGCCGTCGCAATCAGACCAGCATAAAGAATCCCAGTAAAAGGCGTGCCATTTTTCATCATTCCGTTAGCTGCCGGTTGCAGAATTTCTGATATAGCTTTTTCAACCATTGCCTCCGAAATTTGTGGTACAGGCGAATAAGCACCCATGCCACCAGTATTTGGCCCTTCATCATTGTCGTAAGCACGTTTATGGTCCTGAGCAATCACCATTGGATAGACTTTTTCATTTTTGACAAAGGCCATTAACGAAAATTCTTCGCCTGCTAAAAATTCCTCTACCACAACTTTGTCGCCGCTCTCACCAAAACGATGATCGGTCATCATTTCCTTCAACGCTTGCAGTGCTTCTTTCAATGTCATCGCCACTGTCACACCTTTGCCAGCGGCTAAGCCATCTGCTTTGATGACAATCGGCGCACCTTTTTCTGTGACATAATCACATGCCGCTTGATAATCTGTGAAAGCGGCGTAATCAGCAGTAGGAATTTGATTGTCCACCATTAGTCTCTTCGCGAATTCCTTCGAGCCTTCGATCATCGCAGCCGCTTGATTCGGTCCAAAAATTGCTAACCCGGCCTGCTGAAAATCATCGACGATCCCATTTAACAATGGAATTTCCGGTCCGACAAACGTCCAGTCAATTGTATTCTCTTTTGCAAAGTCAATCAACGCTGCATGATTATCCTCCGCAATATCAACGACTTGAATTCCATCACGTGACATTCCCGGGTTACCTTTCGCACAAAAAACCTCTGTTACTTTCGGACTGTCCATTATTTTTTTGGCGATCGCATGCTCTCTTCCACCGCTGCCGATTATTAATATCTTCATAAACTCCTCCTAGTGTCTGAAATGACGCACGGCAGTGAAAACCATCGCAACACCGTATTTGTTCGCCATTTCGATAGAGTCTTTATCACGAATGCTGCCGCCTGGCTGAACGATGGCCTTGATTCCATGCTGCGCCGCATACTCAACACTATCATTCATTGGGAAGTAGGCATCACCAGCTAGCACAGCGCCAGCCATTCGACCTTTCGCTTCTTCCAAGGCGATTTTGACTGAACCGACACGATTCATTTGACCCGCACCGACACCGACGGTTTGGTGTGCATTGGCTATCACGATCGCATTTGATTTCACGTGTTTCACCGCTTTCCAAGCAAAAGCTAGCGCTGCTAATTCTTCGGCAGTTGGTTTACGATCGGTCACGACTTCCCAGTTTTCTGGGTCTTCTTCGATTACATCCTGATCTTGAATCAGTAATCCGCCTAAAACAGAAACAATCTCCTGCTGCCCTGCTGTTTGATCAGAAAAATCGAGAGTCATCAAACGAAGATTTTTCTTACCAGACAAAACAGCGAAGGCTTGTTGACTAAAACTTGGAGCAATAATGATTTCTAAGAACAATTTATGCATTTCTTCCGCTGTCGCCAAATCAACTTCACGATTTGCCACTAAAATCCCGCCAAAAATTGAAGTCGGATCTGCTTCATAAGCAAATTGATACGCTTCAAGAATCGTTTTACCGCTGCCGATGCCGCAAGGGTTCATATGCTTCAAGGCGACTACCGTTGGTTCACTGAATTCGCGGGCGATGCGAATCGCCGCATCGGCATCCTTGATGTTATTATAAGAAAGTTCTTTGCCGTGAAGCTGATGCGCATTTGCAATAGAATAAGGAACAGGCAAAGCGTTTTGATAAAAAGCCGCTTGCTGGTGACTATTTTCACCATAACGCAACGTTTGTTTCAGTTCATAGGTCAGCGTTAATTTTTCTGGTTCTGTTTCTTCCGCTTGCTGGGTCAAATATTCTGCAATGAGCGCGTCATAGGCTGCCGTGTGGCGAAAAACTTTCCCAGCTAACCTTTTCCGTGTCGCTAAACTTGTTTCCCCTTGCTCCTTTAACTCGTCTAATATACGAGGATAATCTTTTGGATCAACAACCACCGTTACAGCGTTGAAGTTTTTCGCCGCTGAACGCAGCATACTTGGTCCGCCGATATCAATATTTTCAATCGCATCGGCTTCTGTGACTTCAGGTTTTAAAATTGTTTCCTTGAAAGGATACAAGTTCACACAAACAAAATCAATCGGTTGGATATCATGAGTCTTCATAGCATCCAGATGGCTAGCTACGTCGCGTCGGCCTAATAACCCGCCGTGAATTTTTGGGTGCAGTGTCTTTACACGGCCATCCATCATTTCAGGAAATCCTGTCACTTCATCAATACTCAAGGTTGGAATTCCCGCCTCGTCTAAAGCTTTTTTCGTTCCGCCGGTGGAAACGATCTCGATTCCAGCTTGAACCAATCCTTTAGTAAACTCAATAACCCCTGTTTTATCTGAAACACTAATTAATGCTCTTTTCATCATGATTCTCCTTTACAATTTCCGCTAAGACTTGCGGATAAAGATGATGTTCCGCTTGATGAATTTTTTCTTCCAAGCTCTTCAAAGTATCACTTGCAGCCACGGCTACTTTACTTTGTGCGATGATTGGTCCGGTATCGACACCATCATCGACGTAATGAATCGTTACTCCTGTTTCAGATACACCCGCTTCATAAGCGTCTTTGATTCCATGCAATCCAGGAAAATTAGGCAGCAGAGCCGGATGGATGTTAATAATCGCTTGCGGAAACGCAGCGAGCAATTCTTTTTCTACGATCCGCATATACCCTGCCAAAACTACCAATCCGACGTCGTAATCCTTCAGTAATTTCAACAACGCTGCCTCATAGCTCTGCTTGTCAGCGAATTCTTTAAGTTCAAAACTCTCACAAGGAATATTAAATTTTTTCCCCCGCTCTAAAACATACGCATCGCGATGATCCGAAAATAGTAAAACCAGGTCCCCATCGATTTTTTGATCTTTGAATGCTTGAGCAATCACTTCAAAATTCGAGCCGTTCCCTGATGCTAAGACAGCGACCTTCATGCCTTTGCTCCTTTAAAAATGATCGGTTCGGCTTTCTTTTCAATGACTTTACCAATCACAAAGGCCTCTTCATCACGAGCAGTCAAATCAGCTTGTAATTCCTCTAATTTTTCTGAGGCAACCGCTAAAACCATACCGATCCCCATATTGAAAATTTCGTACATTTCTTTTTCTGGGAGTTCCCCGTATTTTGCTAACGCGTCAAAAATCGGCAAGATTGGCCATGTTCCTAATTCGATTTCACAAGCTAGGTTATCCGGCAACATCCGTGGCAAATTTTCTACAAAACCGCCACCAGTTACATGAGCGATCCCATTAACTAATTTCTTTTTGATCAGTGGCAAGACCGCATCCACATAGATTCGTGTCGGCATCAACAATTCCTCACCCAGTTCTTGACTCAATTCCGGTAATTTTTCTTTGATTGAGAAGCTATTTGTTTCAAAGAATATTTTACGAACGAGCGAATAGCCGTTAGAATGAATGCCTGACGAAGGCAACCCTACCAAGAGATCGCCGGTGTTGATTTTTTCACCAGTGATCATTTGACTTTTTTCTGCGATTCCAACAGTGAAGCCGGCTAAATCATAATCATTTTTACCATACATACCCGGCATTTCAGCCGTCTCGCCACCAATCAAGGCTGCCCCCGCTTGGACGCAACCTTCTGCCACACCAGCCACCACTTGTTCCAAGCGAGCCGGAATATTTTTGCCTGTGGCGATATAATCTAAGAAGTAAAGGGGCTCTGCACCTTGGGCGACAATGTCATTGACGCACATCGCCACACAGTCGATTCCAATCGTGTCATGTTTGTCCGCTTGGATCGCCACCATTAATTTCGTGCCTACGCCATCAGTTCCAGAAACTAACACCGGCTCTTTTAATTGAAACGAACTTAAATCAAAGCAGCCGCCAAATCCGCCGATTGCCCCCATCACGCCTAAGCGTTCCGTTCTTTTTACATGCTTTTTGATACGTTCAACCACTTCATAACCAGCCTCAACATCCACGCCAGCCTTAGAATATGCATTTCCCACACGATTCGCTCCTTATTCATATTAAAGTATTCATTTTTCTCCAAAGCGAAAAATGAGTTTGATCTTCATGCCGTATACCATTCCACTAGCTTTGCTAATTAATAAGTGGAACTGGCATCCTTATTCATATTAAAGTATTCATTTTTCTTAAAAGCGAAAAATGAGTTTGATCTTCATGCCGTATACCATTCCACTAACTTTGCTAATTAATAAGTGGAACTGGCAAACTGGCATCCTTATTCATTTTTGTGCAGTCATTTTTATTTTAATAAAACGAGGTTTTTTCTTTCAAAGTTGCTTGATAATGTGCTTCGTAATCGTATAACGGTGTTGGATAATCACCATTAAAGTACGCCATACATAGCCCTGAATAAGGTGCGTCAAATTTTAATCCGATTGCATTGATCAGGCCGACTTCGCTTAAAAAGGACAAAGAATCGGCCCCAATCATTTCTCTTATTTCTTCAATGGAGTGATTCGCGGCAATCAATTCCTTCCGTGTTTGAATATCAATTCCGTAGAAACAAGGATAGCGTAATGGCGGTGAAGCGATTCGAACATGAACTTCCTTTGCACCTGCTTCTTTCAAAAGTTTGACAATGCGACGGCTAGTGGTTCCCCGAACAATAGAATCGTCTACCATGATCACCCGTTTGCCTTCAACTACGCCACGAACGGCGGACAGTTTCATTCGCACCCCTTGTTCACGTAATTCTTGTGTAGGTTGGATAAAGGTTCGAGCAACATATTGGTTTTTTACCAAGCCCATCTCATAAGGAATTCCTGATTCTTCGGCATAACCGCTGGCTGCTGATAATGAAGAATTTGGCACGCCGACTACCATGTCAGCTTCGATCGCCGATTCTTTCGCTAAAATACGTCCCATATTTTTGCGGGCGCTATGGACATTGACGCCGGCAATATTAGAATCCGGACGAGCAAAATAGATATATTCCATTGAGCAAATCGCGTGCTGCGTAGCTTGCGTGAATTGTTCCACTCTTAGTCCATCGTCGTCGATCGTAATGATTTCTCCGGGATTAACATCTTGGATAAAGCTTGCCCCCACGACTTCCAGCGCACAAGTTTCTGAAGCGACGACATAAGCGCCATTGACCATTTGTCCGATTGACAATGGGCGAAAACCATTAGGATCGAGAGCTGCAACCATTGAATCTTCCGTTAACATCAAATAGGCAAAACCACCTTTGACGGTATTCAAAGCTTCTTTCATTCGCTCACAAAGCGTTGCTTTATGGCTACGGCGAATCAGGTGCATTAAGATCTCCGTATCTGAATTGGAATGGAAGATCGCGCCGTTTTGTTCCAATTCTTTTCGTAAACTTTTGGCATTCGTCAAATTACCATTATGGGCCAAGGCAAAAGCACCATCGTAAAAATTAAATAAGAAAGGCTGAATGTTATCCACGCTGCTGTTGCCAGCTGTTGCATAACGAACGTGACCGATCGCTGCTTGACCGGTCAATTGATCCAACTGCTGTTCATCTTTAAAAACTTCAGATAATAAACCTAGACCACGATGTCCGGTTAATTTGCCCGCATCATTACAGACGATCCCAGCACCTTCTTGCCCGCGATGCTGTAAACTATGCAGGCCAAAATAAGTGACGCGAGAGGCATCTGGGTGACCCCAGATACCAAAAACGCCACATTCTTCATTTAAACTTCTTACTTCATTAGACATGGAATGGCTTCCTCCCATAATTCTTGTGCCTGTTTGGTTGCTACGTTGATTGAGCCGCCTTCTGCAGTTAAATGAATCTCGCCAGAATCAGTAACCGTCCCGATTATGACTGCTTTGTTTCCCGCTAGCGCTTCAAATTCTGCTTGATTTTCTGGTTTAACGGTTAAAACAAAGCGTGATTGCGTCTCAGCAAAAAGATTTTCAACGGGCATCGCAACGGTTGCTTCCACCCCTAATTGATTCGTAAAAGCCGATTCAGCGATGGCTACCGCTAGTCCACCTTCCGCACAATCATGGGCACTGGCAATCAAGCCTGCTTTGATTGCAGAAAGAACATAATCTTGATTGGCTTTTTCCATCGTTAAGTCAAAGTCCATTAATTGACCTTCAATCAATCCTTTTTGCATTTTTTGTAACTCACTGCCGTTGAAATCATTGCTAGTTTCACCAACAACATAAATCAAATCACCAGCTTGTTTAAATTCTTGCGTCGTAATATGACTCAAGTCTTCGATCAAGCCAACCATTCCAATCATCGGTGTCGGATAAATTGCTTTGCCATTGGTTTCGTTATACATCGAAACATTGCCAGAGATAACTGGTGTATTCAATGTTCGACAGGCTTCAGAAATGCCGTCCGCTGATGTCCATAATTCCCAGAATCCCTCTGGCTTTTCTGGTGAGCCATAGTTCAAGCAGTCAGTAATCGCTAATGGCTGACCACCAGAGGCGACAATATTTCGAGCGGCTTCTGCTACCGCAATTTGTCCGCCAATTTCTGGATTTAAATATAAGTAACGTGCGTTACAATCGGTAGTCATTGCCAACGCTTTTTGCGTTCCGCGAACTCTTAAAACGGCCGCGTCACTGCCGGGGCGAACCACTGTATTAGTACGTACTTGCGAGTCGTAGGTTTCATAAATCATTCGCTTCGAAGCGATGGTCGGCTGTTGCAATAATTGCAGCAATACTTCCGAAGCATCCTTCACCTCTGGTTGATACTCGTCCATTGCAGCGAATTTTTTGATACGAGCTGGTTCACGTTTTTCATTTTGATAAACCGGCGCGTCTTCTGCCAAAGCATCCACTGGTAAATTGGCGACTTCAACATCGTGATGATATAAGCGATACAGCCCATCATCCGTTACTTCACCAATCGTTACCGCATCTAACTCATAACGTTTGAATAATTCCACGACTTCCGCTTCATGTCCTTGCTCAACACAGATCAGCATCCGCTCTTGCGATTCCGATAACATCATTTCGTAGGGCGTCATATGGGTTTCCCGCTGCGGGACATCATCTAAATAGAGCTTCAAGCCCGAACCGGCTTTCGAGGCCATTTCTGAACTAGATGAAACCAGACCGGCTGCCCCCATATCTTGGATGCCGACTAAAATATCCGCATGATCCAAAATTAATTCTAAACAAGCTTCTAATAATAATTTTTCCATAAATGGATCGCCAACTTGGACCGCTGAACGTTGTTGTTCTTCTCCTTCAACGAATTCTTCAGAAGCGAAAGTCGCTCCGTGAATGCCGTCACGCCCAGTTTTAGCACCGACGTACATGATAGAGTTGCCGACACCTTTAGCTTGACCTTTTTGGATGTCCTTGTGCTCCATTAATCCGACACACATCGCATTCACTAAAGGATTGCCTTCGTAGCAAGGATCAAAGGCTACTTCGCCGCCGACTGTTGGGATTCCGATACAATTTCCATAACCGCTGATCCCAGCGACGACTTCTTCTACTAAATATTTTGTCCGAGGTGTGTTTAATTCGCCAAAGCGTAAAGAATCTAAAATTGCGATGGGACGAGCGCCCATGCTGAAAATATCACGGATGATCCCGCCGACACCTGTTGCCGCGCCTTCATAAGGCTCTACTGCTGAAGGATGATTGTGGCTTTCGGCTTTAAAAACAACCGCTTGTCCATCACCAATATCCACGATTCCAGCACCCTCGCCTGGCCCTTGAAGAACCTGCGGACCCTCAGTCGGAAATTTACGTAGAACGGGCTTTGAATTTTTATACGAACAATGTTCACTCCACATGACAGAGAAAAGCCCTGTTTCAGTATAATTCGGCATGCGACCCAAGATATCTTCAGAAATCAAACGATATTCTTCATCGGTCAAGCCCCATTCAGCATAGATTCGTTGTTCTTTGATTTCTTGGGCTGTCGGTTCTAATTTCATCATTAGTTTGCAGTCACCTTTCCGAAATTTTTTAAAATAGAAGCGAAGAATTTTTTGCCGTCCTCAGAACCTAAAAGTGTTTCCATTGCACGTTCTGGATGCGGCATCATCCCTAAAACATTCCCTGCTTTATTGGTAATTCCAGCAATATTTTCAACGCTGCCATTAATATTTTCCCCTTCATAAGTAAAGACGATTTGCTTATTCGCCTGTAACTCAGCCAAGGTCGCTTCATCACAATAAAAATTTCCTTCACCGTGAGCAACAGGAATTTGAATGATTTCATCCATTTCATATTCAGAAGTGAATTTTGTTTGGTTATTCACAACACGTAATGGCGTGATTTTGCTGATAAATTTTAAGGACTCATTGCGGCGTAAAGCTCCGGGTAACAAGCCTGCTTCGGTTAAAATTTGAAATCCATTGCACGTCCCAAAAACTGGTTTGCCTTCTTCAGCAAACCGAACGACCTCTGACATGACAATAGAAAAGCGAGAGATCGCGCCACAGCGTAAATAATCCCCATACGAAAAACCGCCGGGCAGTAGCACACCATCAAATCCAGCCAAGCTTGTTGCATCGTGACGGACATATTCGCAATCCGCGCCCATGATTTCCTTCATCGCCCAATACATATCCATATCACAATTTGAGCCAGGAAAAACAATGACTGCAAATTTCATCTTAGACTTCCTCCATTGTTTGGATTTCGTAACGATACGTTTCCATATTCACGTTGGCTAATAATTGGTCACAAATTTCCTCGATCATGCCTTCTACTGGACGATCGCTTTTCGCGACTTTGATCTCAAAATATTTACCGATCCGTACCTCTTCGATCTCGTCATAACCTAAACGATGAACTGCGCCTTTAACCGCTTCTCCTTGCGGATCCAACACAGAATCCTTATACGTCACGTAAACTTTCACAAAATACATGCTTATTCTCCTCGCTTTTCTAATCGATTTAATACTTCTTGATACACAGGAATAATGTCGCCTAAGTCGCGACGATAAAGATCTTTGTCTAAATGCTCTTGTGTTTTCTTGTCCCACAAACGACACGTATCAGGAGAAATCTCATCTGCTAAAAGAATCGTGCCATCCTTTTGTCGCCCAAATTCTAATTTGAAGTCAATAAGTTGAATCGCCATTGAATCAAACAATTCAATCAATGCTTGATCGACTTCTAACGCCATTCGACGTAGTGTTGCTAGCTCTTCATCCGTGGCAATTTCTAAAAATCGGATATGATCATCCGTAATCATTGGATCGTCTAAGGCATCATTTTTGTAGTAAAAATCGACGATTGGCTTTTTCAAAGCAGCCCCTTCTGGAATAGCCAAACGTTTTGAAAAACTACCCGCTGCCACGTTTCGAACAACCACTTCTAAAGGAATAATGTCCACTGATTGAATCAATTGTTCAGTGGCTGAAAGCCGTTTGATAAAATGATTCGTGATTCCTTTGCTCTCTAAAAATTCAAAGATCAAGCTAGTGATTTGATTGTTTAGTTCGCCTTTACCATTTATTTGATCCTTTTTTGCACCATTCAAAGCAGTCGCTTGATTTAAATACTCGACCCAAATGATCGCTGGATCATCCGTTTGAAATAACTGTTTTGCTTTTCCCTCATACAATAAAGTCCGCTTTTCCACCTTGTTACGCTCCCTTTTCATGAACATTAACTACAAATAGTATAAAATCATTCGCTTTTTTAATTTCATCCTTAGTGTAACAAGCAGAAAAAAATAATTCAACGTTTTATCGTATGTTATTGCTTAAAAACATATTTATTGTTCGTGTTTAACCAGTGGCATCCATTTCTTTTCACAAGTCTCCCTTAAGATAACGTTTACATTTTTTTGAATGGGTGGTATATTAAATGCGAATGATATTAATGGAGGAATTGCTTATGACAGAGACGCCCTCAGCAGCTCAAAAATTTCTAGATTCAATGACTGAAATCGACAAGCAACGACTACTGAATGCACTGTTAGGATTAGATAGTACCCATGCCTTAAATTGCAATACCAGCTTCTATTCTTACCGCAACTTAAAAAAAATCTTTAAACCAAATAATGCGCAACCAATGCAAACGTTACACTTTTCCAATACCGCAAACGATCAATTAGTCATTCGACAAATGAAGCAACATTCTTTTTTAAAAAATTCTTATCGAATCGAGATTCGATTGAATTCTGTCTTATATGACTATCAATTGGTTGATTACCTACTGCAGCAATTGAACGAAAGCTGCTGCACGGATTTATTTTCTTATGCGTAAAATCAAAGACCTTCTTACCGAAAACGGCAAGAAGGTCTTTTTTTATTTAATGCCAACACGTTCAAAAACTTTATCCACATTTTTTAAATGATAATTATAATCGAAGGCGTCGTCCAAATCAGCAGCAGATAGAATGCTAGTGATTTTTTCGTCGGCATCAAGCAATGGTCTGAACTGGGTTTGATTATCCCAAGCATAAGCGGTCTTTGGTTGAACCAAATCATACGCTTCTTCTCGCGTCATTCCTTTATCAATCAGTTTCAACATCACTCGTTGGCTATAAATCAAGCCAAAAGTCGCATCCATATTACGCTTCATGTTCTCTGGAAAGACCGTCAAATTTTTAACGATATTACCAAACCGATGCAGCATATAATCTACTAAAATTGTCGTATCAGGTGTAATGATTCGTTCAGCTGAAGAATGGGAAATATCACGTTCATGCCACAAAGCCACATCCTCAAAGGCGGTAATCAAATGACCACGAACGACCCGCGCCAAACCGGTCATGTTTTCTGAACCAATTGGATTCCGTTTATGAGGCATCGCCGATGAACCTTTTTGTCCTTTAGCGAAAAATTCTTCTACCTCTCGGGTTTCCGATTTTTGTAAACCGCGGATTTCTGTTGCAAAACGTTCAATCGAGGTCGCAATCAATGCCAGGCTAGAAAAATACTCGGCATGTAAATCTCTTGGCAAGACTTGGGTAGAAATTTCTTGTGGGCGGATTCCTAATTTTTCACACACAAATTCTTCTACAAATGGTGGAATATTCGCGAAAGTCCCCACTGCACCAGAAATTTTTCCTGCTTCAACCCCTTTAGCCGCGTGTTCGAAACGTTCGATATTGCGTTTCATTTCAGAATACCAAGTCGCCAGCTTCAAACCAAAAGTCGTCGGTTCCGCGTGAACCCCGTGGGTCCGCCCCATCATAACTGTATTTTTGTGTTCTAAGGCTTTTTCTCCAATGATTGCTAAAAAATCTTGCAGATCTTGACGCAAGATATCGTTGGCTTGTTTGTATAAGTATCCGTAGGCTGTATCTACCACGTCGGTACTTGTTAAGCCATAATGAACCCATTTCCGTTCTTCACCTAATGTTTCAGAAACCGCGCGGGTGAAGGCAACGACATCGTGCTTGGTTGATTGTTCAATTTCTAAAATGCGATCCATATCAAAACCAGCATTCGCACGAATTTTCTCAACGTCCGCTTTGGGAATCTCTCCTAGTTCTGCCCAAGCTTCATCGGCTAAAATTTCTACCTCCAGCCACGCGTTATAACGATTCTCATCGCTCCAAATATTTCCCATTTCAGCTCTACTATATCGAGGTATCATGTTATGCTCCTTTTTCTTAATTAATGAAAAAATTTTTAAAACTAGCTGCGTTTTAATCCCAAGTGTCGGTCTTCTTGATATCATCCAAGGTTCGTTGGATACTATCCGTTAAAATAGTGATATGACCCATCTTGCGCCCCTTTTTCGGCATTGCTTTGCCATAGTAATGGAAGTGCCAGTCCGGCCACAAATCAATTAATTCATAGGTCTTTAACAGATTCTCGCCTAAAACATTCACCATCACTGCATTCGATAATAATTTTGGTTCACTTAAAGGCCAACCACAGATTCCGCGAATATGAGCCTCGAATTGACTCAACGTACAAGCCTCAATCGTGTAATGGCCAGAATTATGTGGACGTGGTGCAATCTCGTTCACATATAAAGCCCCCGCCTTTGTTAAGAAGAATTCTACACACAGGGTACCGACTAATTCTACCCCTTCAGCGATCACTTTAGCGATTCGACTGGCTTCTTTAGCTACTGCCGTATCAATTCCCGCTGGTGCGATTGTTTCATGTAAAATATTATTGCGATGGACATTTTCAACGACTGGAAAAGTTACATAGTCGCCGATGTTATTTCCCGCTACTTGAACAGATAATTCTTTTTCAAAGGGGATCCAGGATTCTAAAACACAAGTCCCTTGACGCAGCAAATTCATCGAAGGTGCTAGGTCAGCTGTACTTTTTAAGACATATTGCCCATGACCGTCATAACCACCGCGAGTTGTTTTTAAAACGCACGGATAGCCAATACCTTCAATCGCATCTTGAATATCCGTTGGACTGATGATCGTCGCGTACGGCGCAATGACAATATTATTATTTTCCAAGAACGATTTTTCCATCAGACGATCTTGACTGATCGCTAATAAGTCCGTCCCTTGAGGAACATTTGCAAAATGCTGGATTTGGTTGATCGTATCAACATCCACATTTTCAAATTCATAAGTAATGGCTTGCGATCGTCTAGCCATTTCTTCTAAAGCCATTTGATCATCATAATCCGCCACGATATGCCAATCTGAAACTTGCGCAGCTGGACAATCCTCTGTCGGGTCAATGATCCCCGTTCGAAAACCCATTTCCTTCGCGCTGATAGCCATCATCCGGCCTAATTGCCCTCCGCCTACGATTCCTATCGTAGAGCCTGGTTGTAAAGGTTTAACCAAGTTGTTCACTACTTTCCACTACAGTTTGTGTCAATTGCTGACGTTTCTTTGCCAAACGTTCAGCTACTTTTTTATCATACATTGAAAGCATCTGAGCCGCAAGTAGTCCTGCATTTGTTGCACCAGCTTTTCCAATCGCTGTCGTTGCCACCGGAATCCCGCCTGGCATCTGAACGATCGATAATAAGGAGTCAAAGCCATTTAAAGCCTTTGATTGCACGGGCACACCAATTACAGGTAAGGTTGTTTTCGCAGCCACCATGCCTGGCAAATGAGCTGCTCCTCCGGCTCCTGCAATAATAACTTTAATACCGCGTTCTCTGGCTTTTTCCGCAAACTCAAACATTAGATCAGGCGTACGATGTGCTGAAACAACTTTTTTCTCATAAGAAATTTCCAACTCCTCGAGACTTTCACACGCATGTTTCATTGTTTCCCAATCAGAGGTACTCCCCATGATAACTGCAACTTCTGGATTCATGATTTGCTCCTTTCATTATTCATGCTTATTTTAGCAAGCAACCATAGGGAAGTCAAAATAGAATTCGAATATTATTCGATATTTCTAATCTAACGTTCGTGTTTATTCCGTATAAAAAGAAAGCGCGACAAATGCCGCGTTCTTTTTAACTATTTTTACGATTATAACCATGGAATAATAGATTCAATACAATCGCTGACAAACTACTCATCACAATACCATTTCCAGTAAACATTTGAACCGTTTCAGGTAGCTTCGCGAAAAGTGCTGGCATAGCGTTAAACCCTAAACCAAAACCAATTGAAATTGCGATGATTAATAAGTTTTTCTCATCATTAAAATCAACTTTCGAAAGCATCTTCATTCCTTGGACCGCAACCATTCCGAACATTACGAGCATTCCCCCGCCTAAAACCGGCTCAGGAATAATTTGGGCCAAAGCCCCTACTTTAGGGAACAGGCCAAGAATAATCAAGAAGATAGCTGAAAAATAAATTGGACGACGGGTTTTGATCCCGGATAATTGAACCAGCCCAACATTTTGTGAAAAGCCGGTATAAGGGAATGTATTGAATAACCCGCCTAGAATAACCGCCAGACCTTCTGCACGATATCCACGTTTCAAATCATCTTGAGATACTTTTTTGCCAGTAATATCGCCTAAAGCAAAGTAAACACCTGTTGACTCTACCATGCTGACGATAGAAATAATAATCATTAACAGAATTGAAAATGGTTCAAATCTCGGTGTCCCAAAGTAAAAAGGCTGTGGAACATGGAACATTGGTGCATGTCCAATTGCAGCTAAATCGACTTGACCTAATAATGCCGCTAAAACCGTACAACCAACCAATCCTACCAATACAGCGATTGAACGAACAAAGCCGCGTCCAAACACTTGAACAGCTAAAATCAAGGCGATCGTAATAAAGCCCAGTAATAAATTGGTTGGGTTGCCGAAAGTTTTAGCCGCTGCATCGCCACCACCTAATTTCGTTGTAGCAACTGGAATCAAGGTCAAACCAATCGTTGTGATAACTGTTCCAGTAACGATCGGCGGAAACAATTTTTCAATCTTTGAAAAAAAGCCCGCAATTAAAACTACAAATATACCAGCCGCGATGATCGACCCATAGACTGTTCCGACACCTTGTGTTTGTCCAATCAAGATAAGTGGTGCGACTGCTTGGATGGCACAGCCTAGAACAACTGGCAGCCCAATCCCGAAAAATCTATTGACTGTTAATTGTAAAAGTGTCGCTACCCCACACATGAAAATATCAATGGAAATCAAATACGTCATTTGTGCTTCATTAAAACCTAGCCCCGTACCGATCAACAGTGGCACAGCCACAGCTCCCGCATACATGGCTAAAAGATGCTGCAACCCTAAAACTGCTGATTTTCCATTACTTGTTTCGTTTGTCACTCTATGCGTCCTCCTCGATAAATGTCACTTTACCGTCATGTAGGGAAGAGATTCTTGCTAAAGAGACGACTGGAATATCCATGTCTTCAATCAGTTGGCGTCCATCCTGGAAGGATTTTTCAATTAAAATCCCAATTCCAGCCACGTTCGCTCCCGCTTGTTGACACAATTCAATCAATCCTTTAGCCGCTTGGCCGTTCGCTAGAAAATCATCGACTAATAACACATTGTCCTCTGCAGAAAGGAATTTACGAGAGATTGAAATGGTGCTGGTTAATTGTTTTGTAAAAGAATAAACGGATGCAGTCAACAGCTCTTCGTTCATTGTTAGGCTTTTTGATTTACGGGCAAAGATCATTGGTACCTTTAAAGCTTGTGCGGCATAAACGGCCGGAGCAATCCCTGACGCTTCGATTGTCACTACTTTAGTGATCTTCTTTTCCGCGAATACTTCTGCCAGACGTTTCCCCATCGCATCCATCAATTCAGGATCTACTTGGTGCGTGATGAATTCATCGACTTTCAGAACACCTTCGCCTAAAACTCTGCCATTTTCTTTAATGCGATCTGTCAATTCTTTCATTATTCATTCTCCTTTTCCTATTTCAAATCGAATACCGTTCCATTTTATCTCTTTTACTATAGCAAGATATTTTGTTGGTCGCATATCATCTGCCTAGTTAGTCATAAAATTAGAATTGCATTCGTTCTTGTCGTTTTTTGATTAATACAAAAAACGCACCCCATCTGCAAAGCAAAAAAGGTACGCAACCGTACGATTTTTACTTATAGTCTTGCGTTTACGGCACAAGGTAGAAACTGTCATCCATATTATGACGATATATAAGTTCACTGCCAGTGAAAATTTTCACTGAAGTTTATGAAATATGAAAATTATTATAGCAGAAAGATCCTCACTGTAAACTAGAATTATTTCAAATGAGAAGAATTATAGCTGAATTAAATGAATATCTCACTTTATAAGTAAGAAAAGAACGGGAGCAATTCAAAAAAATTGGCAATTCAACTAGTATTTGAGAATATAATAAAGACAAGAAATTTTTTTCTGACTCCTTTACTACATAGCCAGGAGCCTTATTAAAGAACATATTAGGAGGTTCTTTCAATGATTGATTATTTCACAATATCCGATACTGGCGTTAAAAAAAGCGTCCACGCCAGTAATTGGCTCGCGGTTGACAATCCCAGCGATGCCGAAAAGGAACAGTTACACGAAGCCTATGATTTACCAAAAAATTTTTTTGCCTTAGGTCAAAAATATTCCAATGTTTCCTTTTTCAAAAAATATCAAACCACGGAAAAGAACCCACTCTGCTTGATGCTCTTTGTCGATATCCAATCAGTGGATGAACCAGAGTCTTTATCTTCAACAGTTTCGGTCTTCTTAACTCCTGAAGTGCTGATAACCGTGAGTGATAATTCACTCATTCAAGAAGTGCTGCAAAATTTCGAGTCAGAAATCTTTACTAAAGCCGGCTTGATTCTCCATATGTTACAGACAATTAATGAACATTATCTGATTTTTTTACGAGAACAACGAAAAACCATCGAAGAAATCAGTAAAGGAACTGCTCACGGCTCTAATAAAAATATTCTTGAACAAACGACCCATACCGAGAAGAATCTCGTGTACATCGACAATCTTCTAAAGGAACAATTAAAAACAATTGATCGACTGTTAAATTCGAGTCTAGTTGCCTCAGATCGTGATTTAGCAATTGAAATCGAGTTACAGTCTAAACAAGCCACGACTTCTGTTCAAATTTATCGCGAGATGCTAGGTTCAATCAGCGGTTTAATCAACAGTATGATGGATAATCGACTGAACCAGCTGATGAAATTTCTTAATACTGCTTCTTTGCTCTTAGCATTACCAACATTAATTTTCAGTTTATGGGGGATCAATACCGGTGGGTTGCTCTGGCGTGATTCAGAGATTGGCTCCATCATGGTGGTACTCTTAGCATTAATTGTTTCCATCGTTAGCGGTGTCTATCTATTTAAAAAGGATTATGACGCGTAATTCAAAAAAACAGGCAGCGATCAAATGCTCGCTGCCTGTTTTTGACTGATTACTATTTTAATTCGTTTGCTACTGAGAAGTGTCCAATAACATCCGTGATTCGGTTCAAGTCAACATTACCACCAGAAACGACGGCAACAACTTTTTTACCATTCACATATTTGTCCACTTTACCTGAAAGAATGGCCGCAGTTGCTAAAGCACCCGCTCCTTCAACGACGATCTTCGTCCGTTGGATCAAATCTTTCATTGCAACTTCAATCTCTTGTTCAGATACGGTTACCATATCGTCAACCAATTCCTCCACAACTTCAAAGGTTAAGTTTCCAGGGAATTCTACCGCACAACCGTCTGCGATTGTTGCACCTTTTTTGTAACCAACTTTTTTGCCTTCACGGAATGAAGCTGTCATCCCATGAATGTTGTCTGCTTGTACCCCAATAATATTGATATTAGGGTTAAACGTCTTCATTGCTACTGCAATCCCAGCGATTAAGCCACCGCCGCCGACAGGAACAATGACAGTATCCACGTCCCAAATTGAATCAAGGATTTCAAGACCGATGGTTCCTTGTCCAGCCATCACGCATTCATCATCGTAAGGTGGGATATACGTCACGCCGGTTTCTTCAACGATTTTTTCACAATATGCTTTTGCATCATCAAAACCTGCACCATGAAGGATTACTTTTGAGCCGTAACCTTCCGTTGCTTCTACTTTTGCTTTAGGAGCTGTTTCAGGCATTACGATCGTACTTTCAATTCCTAATAATCTAGAAGTCAATGCGACACCTTGTGCATGGTTCCCAGCAGAAACTGCGATAACTCCCTTATCTTTTTCCGCTTGAGTTAAATGAGCAATCTTGTTGAACGCTCCACGGAATTTAAATGAACCGGTTAATTGCATGTTTTCTAATTTCAAGAAAACTTGACCACCCGTTTTAGCTGTTAAGAACATTGA
The DNA here is from genome assembly GCF_005405345.1 of Enterococcus viikkiensis. Lineage (GTDB taxonomy): Bacteria > Bacillota > Bacilli > Lactobacillales > Enterococcaceae > Enterococcus_A > Enterococcus_A viikkiensis. Next base: position 126,412 of record NZ_BJDW01000002.1, read on the forward strand.
TTGAATCAACGGTGTTACCCGTCCATATTGTTTCACAACATTTTTTGCTTCATGGATATCTTCGATTGATACTGGTAATTTTGTCATTGTTTGAGTCATTACAGTACATCTCCCACTTCGGTATAAGTCACATCGATTGAATCTGCTAATGCTTTAGAAACTACTTTACCATTGTATACACTTAGACCTGAAACTAATGATTCGTCAGATTTCAACGCAGCTTCAAGACCTTTGACACTAACATCTTTAAGGAATGAGATATTGCCTTTTGCTAATGCGATCGTTGCTGTTCTTGGTGTTGCACCAGGCATATTTGGTACAGCATAGTGAATCACGCCATGTTTAGTGAAGACTGGGTCCGCATGGTTGGTTGGTTTGTCGATTGTTTCAACTGTACCACCTTGGTCAATTGCGATATCAACGATTACTGAACCTGGTTTCATTGATTCAACCATGTATTCTTTAACTAATTTTGGTGGCTTCGCTCCTGGAATCAAGACGGTTGAGATAAACACATCCGCTTCTTTGATTTTTTCTGCTAAGTTTTCAGTGTTTGAAACCAGCACATCAACATTGTGATCTTTATAACGTTCTTGTAATTGTTTGATCCGGTTTTCGTTCACTTCAAGAATGATGACGTGGCAACCAATTCCTACAGCCATATCAGCCGAATTTTCTGCCGCGTTCCCACCACCTAAGATAACAACGGTGCCTGCTTCAACGCCGTCGATTCCTGGAAGTAAGATTCCTTCGCCGCCGTGTTGTTTTTCTAAATAATATTGACCTAGATTTACTGCACGACGTCCAGCGATCGCACTCATCGGTTTCAACAACTCTAATACACCATTGATTGAGATGTTTTCACCTGACAAAGCTGTCACGCCAACTTCCATCATTTTTTCAACGCAAGCTTTGTTGGCTGCTAAATGCAAGAAGCCCCAGATGATTTGACCTTTCTTGAAGTAGTGGTATTCACTTTCCATTGGTTCTTTGACTTTTACGATCAGTTCAGCGGTCCAAGCAGTATCTGTATCAACGATTTTACCGCCTGCTTCAATATATTGTTCATTTGTAAAGCCAGAGCCTGCACCTGCGTTATCATCAACAAGTACTTCATTTCCTGCTTCAACTAAAATTTTTACATTTTCAGGTGTCATACCTACACGTGCTTCACCTTGTTTTGGATCTTTAATTACGCCTATTTTCATAGCCATTCACTCCCAAAGATTATTTACCAAAGTTATTTAACCTTGGAACATGTTTAATATATCACAATGCCTTTTTTTAACAATAATAAGCTTCTAAGTGTTATTGATATCTCATTTATTCCAAAGTAATATTCATTATTAGTTGATCAGACAAGCAAAAAAGCCGTAAAAACAGTCTTTTTAAATAAGAATTTTTTCATTTATTCGAAATACGCTCTCCTTAAACTAAGTATTCAAGCAAATATAATGAAACCGTTATCGTTCTTTTATGTGATTTTTCGAATTTATTGATTTTTTATTATTTTAGGAAGTAACAGCGCTTACTAATGACTTTTACTTTCAAAAAAGAACTCAACTCCTTAAGGTTTACAAAGTCCGAAAAAAAAAAGCCGAAGATTATTCTTCGACTTTCGCTTGGCAATCTGGGCATAGCCCATAAACTTCTAAACGGTGCTTGTTGATTTTATAGCCTGTTAACTTGCTAGATGCCATTTCAACATCTTCCAATCCTGGATAGAAAAAATCCACGATCTTTCCACAATCTGTACAAATCGCATGATAATGCTGCTTATTCGTAAAATCAAAACGACTAGCCGCATCTCCATAGTTCATCTCTTGCACAATCCCTATTTCGACAAACTTTCTCAAGTTATTGTACACAGTAGCCACACTCATATTGGGGAAGCGGCCTTCTAACGAGCGAAAAATCTCATCAGCTGTTGGATGACTACGGTACTGAATCAGATATTCTAAGATGGCATAACGTTGTGGCGTGATTCTTACTCCGCCAGCCTTCAATTCTTTGACCGCTTGATCAACTGCCTCATTAACCATATAAGCCCCTCCTCTTTGGTTTCTCTGTAAAATGATACTATTATCTGAGGAGAAATACTAGTTAGATTCAAAAATTAATATTTTTTGTGAACTTGTTGAATTTATTGGAATAATTCAGTGGACAAATAACGTTCCCCATTATCAGGCAGCAAGACCAACACTTTCTGATTAGAGTCCAATTTTTTAGCTATTTCTAAAGCTGCAAATAGTGCCGCTCCCGAAGAAATACCGACTAGGATCCCTTCTTTTTTAGCAATTTCTCTGGCAGTCTCCATTGCATCACTACTTTTCACCGGTAAAACTTCATCATAAATATTCGTATTCAAAATACTTGGAACAAATCCAGCGCCAATTCCTTGGATTTTATGCGGACCAGATTGACCGCCCTCTAAGACAGGGGATTCTTCCGGTTCTACCGCATAAATTTTAATATCTGAATACATCCGCTTTAATTCGTTCCCAACACCTGTGATCGTACCACCTGTACCAACACCAGCAACAAATGCGTCTAACCCATTCTTTTCAAAGGTATTGACAATTTCTTTAGCCGTTGTTTCTTCATGAACTTTTGGATTTGCTGGATTGTCAAATTGAGCTGGGACAAACCAACCATTTTTTTCAGCTAGTTCATTCGCCTTCGCAATCGCACCTTTCATCCCATCCGCTCCAGGCGTTAAAACCAAATCTGCACCATAAGCCTGCATTAATTTCCGACGTTCAACGCTCATCGTTTCTGGCATTACTAACGTTACTGGATATCCTTTAGCAGCTCCGACCATAGCTAGACCAATTCCGGTATTTCCAGAAGTCGGTTCAATAATTGTCATCCCTGCTGTCAATTTTCCAGAATGTTCGGCGTCTTCAATCATTCGTAGAGCAATCCGATCCTTCACACTTCCACCTGGATTAAAGGATTCAACTTTAACGTATATTTCCGCCATCTCACCTGTTGTCATGTGGTTAAGTTTTACGATTGGTGTGTCGCCAATCGTTTCTAAAATAGATTGATAAATTTTTGTCATTTTAGTTCGCTCCATTCCTTACCTTATGTAAGTCATATTATCGAAAAAAGAGCAAAGATGCGAGAATTTCGACTTTTAGAGCGTTTCAATCTAGAGTAACTTTACAGCTTTTTTCTAAATAAAATTATCCCTCAGAGTTTTATTCAAGAAAAAAAGATGAAGCTTATTGCTTCATCTTTGAAATCAATTAAATAGTAATCGTTTCTCCTGGCATGATGGTGGTAGCGGAAGTCCAACCATTATCTGCCATTAATTGGTCTACACTAATTCCAAATTTTTCAGCGATTCCCCAAAAAGAATCCCCTGATTGGACTGTGTATGATTGACCACTTGCTTGAGCGGTCGCAGTTGTTTGTGTTGCATCATTTCCAGTAGAAGCCGTTTGCTGTGTTTGCCCTTGATTTGTTGATTCAATAGCTGTACCGGCCCCCGGCGTATCAAAACGAGTCAAGCCATACGTTTGAATCAATGAAATTAATTTTCCGGCATAGCCAGGGTCTGTCGCATAGCGACCGGTTAAATAGACTGCTGCATCTTGATAACTGTTTGTATGACTTTTCCATGCACCTGCATAATAAGAACTTCTCAATAGGCTCGCATGGGCCTGAAACGATTCACTGTAGCTCCCGTAAACAGCAAACGGCTCATTCATCGTGACCCATTGACCATTTAAGTATTCTTGCGTGCTCATGGTAACAGATGGGCCGCCGCTATACTCTTTAACGCCAAATAAATTGTAATATGGAGCACTTGATAATGACGAAGATCCAAAGCCTGTTTCAACTAATGCTTGAGCAACCATGATCGATGCGTATAAATCATTGGATGCAGACACTTGCATCGCAGAAGCACCTAGCTGTTCAATAAATGCCGATTGATTTTGTGTTTGGCCGACTTCAGCCGCATTCGCTTTTACACTATTGATAGAAATCGCGGCTGGCGCAAGAATCATTGCCGTCCCTAGTAAAGGTGCACTCTTTTTCGCCATTCTTATCTGCTTTTCTTTTTTCTGTTCTCTTATATAATTGTTTCTCTCGATACGTGTTTTAAATTGGCTCATTTTTTACCTCCATGAAACCCTACCTACACTCTTCTTTTTACGTTACTTTGAAAGTATAATCCAATAATAATTAACAAACAATTCAAACAACGGCATTTTGACAAATTGTCATTACTTCGTAACATGTGTAATGAAAAAGTAGTTATATTTCAGTTTAAATTCTATTGCTTTTTCGAAATACCTTATTTGAATCCACAAAAAAATGAATCAGCTTGGGAGCCGATTCATTTTAAATCACAATCGTTTTGTTTACATAATAAATTTATGCTTCGAAAGATTGGTTTTGAAAAGCCAACTGGTCATCAAATAATTCGATAGAAACTTTCGTCTTAGGCAGCACTCGGCCAGCAATAATTTCTTTTGCTAACGGCGTCTCTACTTCCCTTGTAATGAACCGTTTCAATGGACGTGCGCCGTATTGCGGTTCATACGCTTTTTCGGCGATCCAGCTTTTCGCATCTTCTGTGATGTCTAATTGAATTTCTTGTTCCTCTAAGCGATGTGATAAATGTTGAATGATTTTTTCTACGATTCCCTTCACGTCTTCTAAGCTTAACGGCGTGAACAAAATTGTATCATCAATTCGATTCAAAAATTCTGGTTTGAAATGACCCCGTAACAAACTTAACACTTGATCCTTCGTAGTTTCTGGAATTTTTCCATCAGCAGTTACCCCGTCCAACAGTACTTGTGAACCGATATTGCTTGTCATAATTAAGACCGTATTCTTAAAGTCAACCAATCGGCCTTTCGAATCGGTCAGACGTCCATCATCCAAAACTTGTAACAAAATGTTGAAGACGTCTGGATGCGCCTTTTCGATTTCATCTAACAAAATAATCGTATACGGATTGCGACGAACAGCTTCCGTTAATTGTCCACCTTCCTCATAACCGACATAACCTGGAGGTGCTCCAACCAGCCGAGACACTGAATGTTTTTCCATATATTCACTCATATCGATCCGTACCATATGATCCTCAGAGTCGAAAAGATTTTCTGCCAAAGCTTTAGCCAGCTCCGTCTTACCAACCCCCGTAGGTCCTAAGAATAAGAAGGAGCCTAATGGACGATTAGGATCTTGCAAACCTGCCCGTGAGCGTAGTACCGCATCGCTGACAGCGTCCACTGCTTCATCTTGACCAATAACCCGTTTGTGTAGTGTGCTGTTTAAGCTTAGTAATTTTTCCCGCTCACCTTCTACCAATTTTGTGACTGGAATTCCTGTCAAACGACCGACGACTTGTGCGATCTCATTTTCGGTGACGGACTCTTGCACCATCCGAATATCATTTTGTTGATTCTTTTCTTCCAAGTCGGCCAACTCTTTTTCCAAGTTTGGAATCGTACCGTGACGAAGTACAGCCGCCCGCTCTAAATCGTAATTATTTTCCGCATCTTCCAACTCATGCTTGGCTTGGTCAATCTCTGCACGTTTATTGGAAACGACATTGACTTCTTCTTTTTCCGTTTCCCATTGCAGTTTCATCGCATTGGTTTCTTCACGTAGATCAGCTAACTCTGCCTGTAAGCTTTCTAGCCGTTTCTTGCTGGCATCGTCGCTCTCCTTCTTCAATGCCGCTTCTTCAATCTCTAACTGCATCAAACGCCGTGTCACTTGATCTAGCTCTGTTGGCATTGAATTCATTTCCACACGAATGCTAGCGCTGGCTTCATCCACCAAATCAATCGCTTTGTCTGGTAAAAAACGATCGGTAATATAGCGGTCTGATAAGGTCGCCGCTGCGACTAGCGCATTGTCATGAATATTAACCCCATGATGGATTTCAAAACGTTCCTTCAATCCCCGCAAAATACTGATCGTATCCTCAACGGTCGGTTCCTTAACTAGGACCTTTTGGAAACGACGCTCTAAGGCTTTGTCCTTTTCCATATACTGACGATATTCGTCTAAGGTAGTGGCACCGATCAAATGTAATTCCCCGCGAGCTAGCATAGGTTTCAACAAATTCCCTGCATCCATACTACCTTCGGTTTTCCCTGCGCCCACAATGTTATGAATCTCATCAATGAAAAGTAAGATTCGACCATCGGATTTTTTGACTTCTTTTAGCACAGCTTTCAAACGTTCCTCAAATTCACCGCGGAATTTCGCACCAGCGATCAATGAACCCATGTCTAATGAAAAGACAGTTTTGTCTTTCAAATTTTCCGGTACGTCTTTTCGAACGATCCGTTGGGCCAAACCTTCAACAATCGCGGTTTTACCGACACCTGGTTCACCAATCAGTACAGGATTATTTTTGGTTTTTCTTGATAGAATCCGAATCACGTCACGGATCTCTTCGTCTCGTCCAATAATTGGATCTTGCTTGCCATTTTTAACTTGTTGAACTAAATCTACGCCATATTTTTCTAAGGCTTTATACGTTTCTTCTTGGTTTTGTGAGGTCACTCGATCCCCCCCTCGCATCTCTTCAATAGTTTTTTGAACCTCTTTTTCATTTAAACCTTGTTGATTCAAATATTTCGTCAAGGAATAATTTTTTAGTTTCATTAACGCTAAAAGGACGATTTCTGTTGATAAGAAGTCATCTTGAAATTTTTCTCTCAATTTATCTGCTTCATTTAATAAGTTAAACAAATTTTGACTAAGGTTTTGACCATATTGGACATTGCCGCCATTTACCGTGGGATAAGCATCCAGCGCTTGGTCCACCTGTTGTTCAAATTGATCCACGTCGATGCCTGCATCCGTATAAAAATTACGGCCAAAATGATTCGGCTGCAAAAATACTTTCCATACGTGAGCAATATCGATCTCTTGATGATGCCGCGTCACCGCGATTTGCTGTGCTTCAGCGATTGCTTCTTGTAAAGTCGTCGTCATTTTTTCGATATTCATATTCATACCTCCGACAATTATAATCTTATACAAGAATAGTATATTCTGTTGGTCAGTAAAGGTCAAATAATTAAGCAGCCAAAAGACAAAATTAATTATTATGAAGAAAAAAGAATTAATGCTACAATTTCTTTCAAAATAGAAAGAGAGTGATTCAATGATTTCTCGTGTGATTGGATTCGAAAAAGGATTCCCGCTTTCTGAAGGAAACCATTTTGAAACATACGAAGTAATGCTTCCAAAATTAAATAAATTTGATATCGTTGTGAAAAATTTAGCAGTTTCAATTAATCCTGTTGATACGAAACTGAGACAAAGTGGCAAAGGAACGCAGCAACCCCATGTTTTAGGCTACGATAGCGTCGGTATCATCACGCAACTTGGTGATAAGGTAACACATTTACAAGTCGGTGATCGTGTTCTTTTCGCCGGTACTACACAGCGTTTTGGTAGCTATAGCGAATACCAAGTGATTGATTCCCGTCTAGTCGCAAGTTTGCCAAATGAACTCGCTACCGATGAAGCCGCCGCGATGCCTTTGACTTTTATCACTGCCTACGAAATGTTGTTTGAAAAAATGGGATTGCTTCCTGAAGAAGATCAAAATCAAGGAACAATTTTAATTATTAACGGTGCTGGTGGCGTCGGATCAGTAGCGACTCAATTAGCCAAATGGGCAGGCTTGAAAGTTATTACGACTGCTTCTCGCAAAGAGAGTAAAGATTGGTCCGAGAAGATGGGCGCTGATCATGTGATCGATCATCATAAAGATTTAACGACCCAATTAAAAAAAATCGGGGTTACACAACTTCCTTACATACTAATTCTTCATTCTACCGATCGCTATTTCACTGAAATGAGTGAACTGCTAGAGCCGTTCGGTCACCTTGGATCCATCGTTGCAGCGGATAAAGATTTGGATTTGACTGTTTTGAAAAATAAATCCGGTAGTTTTGATTGGGAATATATGTTTGCTAAGACCGATTATAACTATAAGATTGCTTCACAAGGAGCTATTTTGGAATTGTTGGTTCGCTTACTACAAGAAAAAAAAATCCACAGCACACTGACGAAGATCATCCCCGGATTTTCACCGGAGGTTTTCTACCAAGCCCATCAATTAGTGGAAGAAAATAACATGATCGGCAAATTAGTTGTTCATTATTAAAACGACTACTCCCTTCGAGAAAATTTTAGTTTGTTTACAAAGCCACCGTTTTTAATCATAAAAAAAGGAAGCCGAGAATCAGTTATCGGCTTCCTTTTTTGCTTCTTTGATTTCATGATTGATTTGCTTTTGCTTGTTAAATAGGACGTAGATCATTCCGATTAGAAACGGCAGTAGATAGGTCGCGTATCGATATAATAGCAAGGAGGACACGGCATCAACTCTACCAACGACATTTCTAAATAATAATACATAAACAAATTCAAAGCCCCCTATGCCCCCAGGAGCCGGTAAAACGCCACCAAGAATAACTGTGAAACTGATCAAAGCGACGGTCAGGAAAAAATCGATCTCAGGATAATCTTGGACTAAGATAAAATACGGTAGCAAATACCAAACGACTAATTTCCCCATATTAGAACAAATAACTCGCAGCACTGCCCTTCGATCACGAATAAACGTTTTAATCGCTCCTCGCAGAGAATAAATTTGTGCGTTTAGTCGATCAACACCATCTCGTAATTTTTGCCGCTTTAAGAAACGATTACAAATAATTACAAAAAATACTTGTGCATTGATATTCAAACTTAAGATCAGCAAGGTGGAAATAATTAATAAAGTCACGCCAATTCCTGCAAACACTAAAAAAATACCGTTGGAAATATGCGCTTGGATCGCATCGCTCTTCACCATTAAAAAAACTAACGCCCAAACCATCAAGGCGATTTTATAAGTAATCATCCGCAGGGCGCTAGTTCCCGTACCTTCGGAATATTTTAGCCCTTTTTTGTGGTAATAGATCACCTCGGAAAAGATTGATCCGGTGCCAAAGGTAACCACGCGATAAAAAGTCGAATACGCTGAAGCAAAAAAACCATCCAGAATCGTGAATTTCGGTTGAAACTCACCGGCGATCGTCTTGATTGTATAGCCTTCAATAATTTGACTAATCAGTCCAAAAGCAGTCACACCTAATAGCACCGGTAAAGATGTTTTTCCTAATTCTGTAAATATTTCACCTAAAGAATCGCGAATTACGAAAACAATGATCCCAATCATCACGACAAACAACAAAATATTTAGAATCAGCTTTCGATTTATGGAAGATTTCATTTCTCAGCCTCAATTTCTATTTATTGTTCTAGCCTACCATAAAGAAACACGCAAAAAAAGAAAAAGCTTTAAGCATAAGCTCAAAGCTTTTTCTCTCAATATCAAAAAGATTATTTTCCGTTGTTCTCAACGATCTTAACAATCACGTCAACGGCTTTTTCCATTGTTTGTAATGACACAAACTCAAAGCGTCCGTGCATATTTTCAGCACCGGCAAAAATATTTGGTGTAGGAATTCCCATGAATGAGATTTTAGAGCCATCAGTCCCACCACGAATTGGTTCGATGATTGGAGTGATACCTACTTCTTCCATCGCGCCCTTCGCAAGTTCGATTACGCTCATATCTTTTTTGATAATTTCGCCCATGTTGTAGTATTGGTCGTACATATTAATTTCAACACGTTCTTGATCGAATTGGCTATTCATTTTATTTTGAAGATCAGTAATCATTTGTTTACGTTCTTCGAATTTATCATGATCATGGTCACGAATAATGTAAGTCATCTTCGCTTCTTCTACATTGCCGTCTAACGCTAATAAATGGAAGAATCCTTCACGGCCATCCGTTTTTTCAGGACGGTCGCCTTCTGGTAATTGATTATGGAAATCAATCGCCATTTGCAATGCGTTAATCATCGTATTTTTCGCTGTTCCTGGGTGAACATTTTTACCGTGCATCGTGATTTCAGCTTGAGCAGCACTGAAGGTTTCATATTGTAATTCACCGATTGGGCCGCCATCCATTGTGTAGGCAAAATCAGTATTGAATTCTTTCACGTCAAACTTGTCTGCGCCGATTCCGATTTCTTCATCGGGACCGAAGCCGACACGAACTTCTCCATGTTTGATTTCTGGATGGTTAATCAAATATTCCATCGCTGTCATGATCTCAGCGATCCCTGATTTGTCATCTGAACCAAGTAATGTAGAGCCGTCAGTTGTGATCAATGTTTGATCTTTATAATTTTTTAAGTTAGGAAAATCTTTGACATTCAATGTATATTTTCCGTCAGCGTCTAATTTAATCGTTGATTCGCCATCATATTTTTCAACAATTTGTGGATTCACGCCTTCAGCGTTAAAGTCAGCAGTATCCATGTGAGAGATAAAACCGATCGTCCGTGCCTCTTTGTCAGTATTGCTTGGCAAAGTAGCGATCACATAGCCGTTCTTTTCATTGTAGGTAATCTCTTTCATACCGATTTCTTCAAGCTCTTTCATCAGCTCGTGAGCAAAAGCTACCTGAGTTTGGGTTGAAGGTGTTGTGGTGCTTGTCGCATCAGAACGAGTTTCTGTTTTTACATAGTGTAAAAAACGTGGTAATAAATTTTCGTACATCTTACTCTCTCCTTTAATGCTATTTTATTTAAATGAAAAGGGATTGGTAGACGTCTCAGACACAAAGAAATCGACGTTCCAGTCTTCTTCATTTTTCCATTGGTTAAACAGAGCCACCATTTTTTCTTTACAGAGTGACTCGATATAATGTCCCGGATCAATCACAAGCATCCCTGTTTCTTGCATATCGTGGGCAGTGTGGTAATACACGTCTCCGGTAATATAAACGTCCGCCTTCGCTGCTAGCGCATCACGATAAAATTTCTCACCGCTACCGCCGCAGATGGCTACACGTTTGATACTTTCTTTTGATTGATGAGGATAAACGACTCGTAATCCTTCCAAATTAAAAACTTGCTTCACTTTCGCGATAAACGCTTCAGTAGGCATAGCCGCTTTTAATTCTCCAACTCGGCCAATGCCGAAGTTTTCAGCCAAATTATCAAGTGAATAAATATCATAAGCTGGCTCCTCGTAAGGATGAGCCGCAAGCATTGCTGCCACTACGGTTACTTGCTTCATCTCTGGGAAAATCACTTCGATCTTACTTTCTTGCACTTGTTCCGGTGTATTAGCAGCGCCGATTGTTGGATTTGCTTGCTCATTGGGCGTGAAACGTCCTGTACCATTCACGGTAAAAGAAGTTCCTTGGTAATTGCCCTGCTGGCCAGCACCGGCTTCAGCCAAAGCCGCTCGTAGTTTCTTTGCATCAGCTTGAGGGACGTAGACAGCTAATTTTTTCATTTTAACCGTATGGGTATGGATCAGATAATTGGTATCAACAACCCCCAACAGTTCGCAAAACCAATCATTCAACCCATTATGAATAATGTCCATATTGGTATGCGCTGCAAAAACTGCGATATCATGCTTGATCAAATCTGCGTACATCTTCGTTTGTACATCCTCTGTTGTCAATCGTGACACTGGACGAAAAATCGGCGGATGCTTGACGATCAATAAGTCAATCTTTTTTTCGATGGCTTCGGCTACAACATTGGGACGAACGTCCAAGCTCATCATGATCCGTTTGACTTCTTTATTCAAGGTGCCGATATGCAAACCAACCGGATCGCCATCTTCTGCTAACCATTCTGGACAATACTTATTGAAGCGTTGGATAAATTCATTTCCCTGCATCTGCAAGTACCTCCTTGATCCATTCGATTTCTTGACTGACTGCTTGAATCTTATCTACCACATCTTGGCCGCTTTGATGCAGGCTAGCTAAGATTCTTTCACTTTTTGCTAATTTGTGTTGCCATTTTTCGATAAAAATCGGACTGTGCTCTTGTAACAAAATGGGCCCGAAAAAAAGTTCTTTCTCTGTATACTTCGGTATGGATGAGGCTTTTTCCGCCGCTAGAACTTCATAGATTTTATGATTTTCAGCAACGATTGCTTCCTCGGTAATTTTATAACCCTCAGCGACTAACCAATGACGCAATTGCTGCTCACCAACGTTTGGTTGTAGGATTAAGCGTTCCTTGCCAGACAACCGATTTTTTTCTTTGCCTCGCTGCAAGATATCGCGAATCAATACGCCCCCCATACCGCAAATTGTTATAGCAGAAATTTCATCCGCCAATTCAACTGCTTCTAATCCATCGGCTAGGCGAACATCGATCTTCTTTTCTAAACCATTTTTTGCGACTTGCTTTTGTGCAGATTTAAAGGGTCCCAACACGACTTCGCCGGCGATCCCATAAGAAATTTTATTTTGCAACATCAAGGCCACAGGCAAATACGCGTGATCCGACCCTATGTCGGCTAAGCGGGCGCCTTGTGGGACATATTCTGCTGCTTTTTGTAGACGAATTGATAAATCTTTCGCGTTCATTTTTTCACATCCTAAACTTTATTATAACACTCCTTAAAAAAAGCGCCCTAAAAAAGAGCTGAATGACAGCGCTTTTTAATAGGGCGTTTGTTTTTTTCTAAGAAAAATTTCTTTTTTTAACCATTTCGGCGATTTTCGCCAATCACCCAAATCTCTTGACTCAGATAGCGTATCCGCTCCATGATCCGTTTTGCCTTCAAAGGTTCTTCATCGCCGCGTTGCGTGACGGATAAATGTTTTTCCAGCTGATCCATATTGAAGTTTGATGAAAAGAATGTTGGTAATTGTTCTTGCATACGATGCTGCAGAATAACACCTAACACTTCATCGCGAATCCAGGCGCTCATTGAATCTGCCCCGATATCATCAATCATTAAAATCGGCGAACGTTTGACTTCATCCAATTTTGGGCCGACCTTATCATTTGAGATTGCTTGTTTCATTTCGCCAGCAAAGGTTGGAAAATGCAGTAAAGTTGTTTCAAATCCCTTGACCGCCAATTCATGAGCCACCGCACCCAGTAAATAGGTTTTGCCTACACCAAAATCACCAACAAGGAATAGCGCCTTATGAAAGGCTTTGGGGCTGCTCTCGTATTGATTAATGAAGTCCAATGACGCTTCTAACGCCTCACTGCGACCGGAAGTGACTTCAAAGGTGCGAATAGAGGCTTTGCGAATATCCTTGGGCATGTCTAAAGAATTGACTCGATTACGAATCTCCTCTTCTCGTTTCAGTCGTAACAGCTCATCTGTTGGTACATACGTCACATCGATGAAGTGGAAATTCAAGCTCAACTGCGGTTCATAGCCTGGTGCAATCATGCTTGGATCGCCGGCTAAATATTTTTTCTTTTCTTGTACAAATTCATAGAGCTTGGCGAAAGATTTTTCGATGTCTGCCTGCGATAGCTTCTCTTTATGGTTTTCTATAAAATCGCGAACATCCGTATCAGCTAAGACTTCTTCCATCATTTGACGATAACGACCATCGACACCACGACTTTTAATGATGCGATTTAATTCTTTTCCTACATCTTCCACTAGTCATCACCTTCTTTACTTAGATATTCCGCCAATTTGCGATTCAATTCCGCCTCTTTTTCAGGACTAAGCTTAGTTTCTTTCGGCGGTTGTTTAATGTGTTCCGGTAAAGCTTCCTTACGCCCAGTTCCGCGTTTTTGATAGTTCGGTCGGCTTGGCTGTGTTTTCCGTACCAGCTTTTGATTATTGTCTCGAACATGGGCAATTGCCGCTTCCGGAGTCGTAATCTTTTTTTGAGCCCAATCGTTAGCGATTGCATTTAAATAATTCGCATTGATCACCGCTTGATTTTGAATTACTAAAATATAATTGACAATAATATTAATGACGCTTTTCGGTAATAAATTACGGCCAATCAATTCTTCTAGCAACCGAACTTCCGTGTTGGTCTCATAACCACCTTTTTCCCGTTTAATGGCGCGTAAAAAGGTCACCGGTGGAATTTTTTTACTTTGATTAATAATTTCCCGTTCTTGCTGAGAAAAATTAGCACTACTGTCTGCCGGCTCTTGTTCCACTGATTTTACAGCAGTGATAACTGGACGCTTTTCTTTATTCAATAGTTGACGCAAATAATTAAAATTCAAGCCTTTTTTTTCACCAGCCGATGCTTTTGCCACGTATTCAGCCAGATCCAATTCATTCAGACCATAAAGCGTATAAAATGTCTGAAGTTTCTCTCGTTCCTCAAGGGTGATAAACAGATTGAAACGTTTCAATTGCTGTGTAAACAGTGTCCAATCGAAGTCTTCCTTTTCTGCAAAATTTTCCGCCGTTTGGTCTAACACATCACTATGGCTGGCAAAAGCCGATTCATCGAGTCGATAAATATCGCGAAAGCGTTTTGTGATATTTCGAGCCTTTTGTTTATCCATGATTACTGGTTTGAAACGATTGACTAATCGTTCATACCGCCGGCTGCCTACCTTATCCATCAAAAGAAAAGACATCAATGGATCTTGAAAAAATTTATCAGGTGCTAAGGGTACCCGCAGCTGATAAAGCAAGTTCATACCGATTTCTTGATCTTCCTTTTGATACGTCTCCAACAGCCCAATGCCTTCTAGTTTGTGGCGGGCTTTGACTACGTTCATTAAACCTGTATCAAGAGCCGCCAATAAATCAGTGTGCATCAGGCTAGGGCTTTTCCCTTCCAACATTAAATCGCTGACTAAATTTAAGTATAGGCTTAAAGCACTGCTACCAATGATTGGTTGATAGAGGTACAGTAGCGCATTTTGTTTACTCTGATCCAATTGTGGCTCACCGTAAACCGTATAAAAGGTATTGGGTTTAAGTTCATCTGCCACTAAAAAAGCCTCCCTATTCTTCGTCCGGCGTCTTCGCTTTATCGACGATTTCTTGTAATTCTTTCAAGAAGACAGACATATCCTTGAACTGGCGGTACACACTCGCAAAGCGAATATACGCAATCTCATCCACGTCCATTAAGTCTTCCATGACGAATTCTCCGATTTGGCTCGTTAGGACTTCATTTTCTCCCATACTGCGAACGCGGTTTTCTACTCGATCCACGATTTGCTCCATTTGTTCCATCGCCACAGGTCTTTTTTCAGCGGAACGGATCAGTCCCCGTAAAATTTTATCGCGACTAAATTCTTCCCGGTCGCCATTGCGTTTAACTACTAATAGCGGTGCTGCTTCGATCCGTTCAAAGGTTGTAAAACGAAAGCCACAGCTTTCACATTCTCTGCGTCGGCGAATCGCTCGTCCGTCGTCAGTTTGGCGGCTATCAATCACTCGAGAATTATTATGATTACATCTAGGACAACGCATCCCTTCACCCCACTCTTTCATTCTTTTTTCTATTTTATTCTTTGTAATCAGCCATTTGCTGAATCATTTATTCTGTTATCTGAAAACTGCTTTAAGCGGTTAATAAATAATGCAAAATCCTTTATATAACATGAGTTTACCATAACCAGCCAGCTAAAAAAAGCGTCGTAACGCTACGACGCCGAAAACTTTAAGAAACAAAATTATTTTCTTTCAACCACTTTCTGACTTGTTCTTGTGTTTTTTCTACTGACTGGCAATTATCAAATACAATATCTCCTCGACTTTTCTTTTCTTCTAACGAAAGTTGACTATTGATCCGGTTTAAAGCTTCCGATTGATCATAGCCGTCACGGTTCATGAGACGCTGTAATTGAATATCTGATGTCACATAAACTACGGCTATCGCATCCATCAAGCCTTCATAATGTCCTTCAAAAAGCAGCGGTAGATCGACGATGACTAGAGCTGATTGGCCTTTCGCTTCTTCCACCTGCAGGTTGATTGCGCTGCGGATAAAAGGATCTAGGATTTGATTCAGCTGCTGACGTTTCTTTTCATCCGAAAAAATAATTTGACCTAGTTTCTTTCGATCCAGTTGACCATCCTTTTGTAAAATTTCCAAGCCAAAAGTTGTTGTCAGCGCCTTTAAGCCAGCAGTATTGGGTTCAACGACCTCTCGCGCCACAACGTCACCATCGACAATCGGAAAGCCCGCCTTACGAAAGACCTCTACCACGGTTGATTTTCCACTCGCGATACCACCGGTTATTCCTAATACATAGCTCATCTTTATACCTTCTTTACTTTCTGACAGTGAGGGCATAGATGCGTTCCTCGTTGTGCGACTTTTATTTTGATAATTGCCGTTCCGCAGCGAGGGCACGGTTTTCCCGTCTGTCCGTAGACATGCAACTCCTGTTGAAAATGTCCCGCTTCTCCTAAGGCATTCAAGTAGGTTCTTATTGTTGTTCCGCCAGCTTCCTTTGCTTTGGCAATGACTTCGATGATGGCTTCCCGTAATTTTTTTACGGCTTGGGGGCTCAAAGAATTCGCCGGTTGTTCCGGATGGATTTTCGCTAACCACAATACTTCATCCACATAAATATTTCCTAAACCTGCTACAACTTTTTGATTTAACAATAACGGCTTAATCATAGTCGATGATTTTTTCAACTGCTCTTTAAAATCCGCTAATGAAAACTCTTCATCTGTTGGTTCTGGTCCCAACTGTAGCAGTCCTTTATACTGCTTCGCACCACCTTTTTTTAATAAGGCGATCCGACCAAATTTTCGGACATCATGATAGACTAATTCTGATCCATCGGTAAAAATAAAGCGAACATGGCTATGCTTATCTAACGGTTTTGCAACTGAAAAGTATTCGTACTTGCCTTCCATTCGCAAATGAGACACCATTTCGTAATGGGATAATTGAAAAATCAAATATTTTCCACGGCGCTCCACGTCTTCAATCGTTTCACCGATCATTTGTTGTTGGAATGTTTCCACTTCCGGCATTTCAATGATTCGTGGCCAATAAACATCGACTTTTGCAATCGTCTTGCCTTTAACTAAAGAGATTAATCCTTTTCTAACTGTTTCCACTTCTGGTAATTCAGGCATTCCTTTTCCTCCCTGATATCATTAAAAGAAGAAGCTGGAATCTCTCCCAGCCTCCGCTTATTTTGCTTCGTACCAAGTTTTGCCCCAATTGCTATCAGTTAGCAACGGCACATCTAATTGGACGGTATTTTCCATCACTTCTTTGACTAATTGATCTAATTGCTCCAATTCACTTTCTGGCACTTCAAAGACCAATTCATCGTGTACTTGCAACAGCATCGTTGCTTGCAGTTTTTCCGCTTCCAAACGCTTCGCCATCTCAATCATTGCGAGCTTCAAAATATCTGCCGCACTGCCTTGAATGGGTGTGTTAATCGCGGTCCGCTCCGCAAAAGAACGCAAATTAAAATTCCGAGCATTGATGTCTGGTAAATAGCGACGACGATTATACAGTGTTGCAGCATACCCTTTATCTTTTGCTTCACGAACGCTTTCTTCCATATAACGTTTTACGTCTGGATAATTTTCAAAATACGTGTCAATGTATTCTTGGGCAGCCTTTCGAGTAATGCCAAGGTTTTGCGATAACCCGTAGTCAGAGATACCATAAACAATTCCGAAATTCACCGCTTTCGCATTGCGTCGCATGTTGGGCGTAACTTCAGCTTCTGAGACATTAAAGACCCGCATCGCGGTACTGGTGTGAATATCCATCCCATCTCGGAAAGCCTGTTTCAGATGCTCATCCCCAGATATATGGGCCAACACACGTAATTCGATTTGTGAATAATCGGAAGAATAAATTAACCAGTTTTCAGCTCGTGGCACAAAAGCTTGCCGAATTTTACGACCTTCTTCTAAGCGAATTGGTATATTTTGTAAATTCGGATCAACTGAACTTAAGCGGCCCGTTTGAGTCAAAGTTTGGATGTAGCGGGTATGGATTTTATTATCGCTTTGAATCACCTTCAAAAGTCCTTCAACATAGGTCGATTGGATTTTTGCTAGCTGACGATAATCCAAAATATGCTCCACGATTGGTGCTTGCTCCCGAAGTTGTTCTAACACATCGACAGCCGTCGAATAGCCCGTCTTGGTTTTCTTGATTACAGGTAGTTGCATTTTCTCAAATAAAATCACACCCAGCTGTTTCGGTGAATTAATATTAAATTCTTCCCCGGCATCTTGATAGATTTTTTCTTCGATGTCTTGCAGTCGTTTGGAGAATTCTCCTCGCATATTTTGCAACCGTTGCGCATCCACGGTAATTCCAGCAATCTCCATCTCAGCTAAAATTCGCGATAAGGGCAATTCCATTTGATAAAACAATTTGTCTTGCTGCTTTTCTTCTAATTCTTTTTCTAATTTTCCACTAAGGAATTGAATCGCTTTGATCTTACGAGCCAAGTGTCCGAAGAATACCTCTTCGTCCTCCGGCAAACCCTTTTTAACCCCTTTGCCGTAAACTTGCTCATCGGTTTGAATCTCGGTATAGCCATAATATTGAGCCACGCCAGCGATGTCATTGCTGTTGTCATTCGTATCTAGCAAATAGGCTGCTAAGAGAACATCAAAATTGATTCCTTCCGTTTTGCCAACATACCGATTCAACGCGACATATGTCCGTTTCGCATCGTAAACTTTTTTTCCATCCGCTTTTGCTAACCAATTCTTAAACGCTGCATTTTCAAAAAGCTCCAACTCAGTCGTCACATAAATTTTCTCTTTATTGCCCCAAGCAACTCCCACAATGTCAGATAGATGGTAATTGTCATCCAGCATCTCAACATACAAAGCGGAATCAGCCGCAAACATCTCTTCATTGAAGCTATTAACAACTTCAAAATGAATATCTTCTAGCTCCACGTCCTCTTCTTCCACATTCAGCTTACTTAAAAAGCCTTTGAAATCCATTTCCTTGAAGAACGGGATCAATTTATCCAAGTCTTTTCCGTTATACACCAGTTCATCAATCGAAATTTCGACTGGCGCATCCACTTTGATGGTGGCCAATTCTTTAGAAAGAAACGCTTGATCCTTGTCATTAATCAAATTTTCTTTCATTTTACTTTTTTTCAGCTCATCGATATGTTCGTATACCCCTTCGACACTGCCAAATTGTTTCAATAATTTAATCGCAGTCTTCTCTCCGACTTTGGTCACACCAGGATAGTTATCCGAGGTATCGCCGGCTAGACCTTTCATATCGATGATTTGATTCGGAGTTAAACCATCATATTTTTCGGCCACATGATCAGGCGTGTAAGATTCAATCTCACTAACGCCTTTGACGGTAATGTCAACTTTAACTTTGTCCGTCGCTAATTGCGTCAAATCTCGATCTCCAGATAAGACGACTACTTCAAAGCCTGCTTCTTCCCCTCGATGCGCCAATGTTCCGATGATATCATCTGCTTCGTAATTATCTAATTCGTAATGTTTCACGCCGAGCCCAACTAACAGCTCACGTAAATACGGCATCTGCTCACGAAATTCTCCTGGAGTCTTTGAACGTCCACCTTTATAATCTGAATACATCGCTGTTCGAAATGTCGTATTGCCCGCATCAAAAGCCACTAACACATGGGTTGGTTTTTCACGATCCATCACATTTTCAAACATATTGTTAAATGCATAGATGGCATTCGTGTGAAGACCATTTTTATTTTTGAAACGTTCCAAAGAATTATGCAAGGCAAAAAAAGCTCGGAAAGCTACACTGTTTCCGTCAACTAGTAATAATTTCTTTTCACTCATATACTCGACCTCTACTTCGTTTTAGTGGATTTATTTTTCATAAAAAAATAATTAGATATTGTTTAGACTACTATTCTGTAATTCCTTCGCCCTTCATTTTAACAAAGTCTCTTATGAAAAGAAAAGAATGCGCCAGTTTTTTTCAAATTAATTGTCATTCAATGAAACGAAAAAAATAGAGACGAGAAATCGTCTCTATTTGCTGCTTCCAAAGATTCGAAGGAATGAAATGAATAGGTTGATAAAGTCTAAATATAGCTGTAAAGCCATGAAGACTGCCACACCATTACCAGCTTCACCATTAGTTCCTTGATAAATTTTGCGGATCATTTGATTGTCATAGGCAGTAATTCCTGACATCACGACTACCATTAAAATTGAAATAAAGAAGTCAACCGCTCCACTGTGAAGTAAAAAGACGTTTAACAACATCGCAATGATGATTCCAAACAAACAACTTAATGCCGCTCGACCAAGCCCTGACAGATCTCGCTTCGTAAATGAACCAATGAGGGACATCACTAAGAACGTTGCTGAGGCGGTCACAAAGGCTTGAGTCACTGTGCCAATGTCATACATCGCTAAAGTAATTGCTAGCGTTAAACCATTCAATGCGGAATATACGATAAAACCGCTAATTGCTAATGTAGGGTTTTTTTGAGCCTTCACACCAAGAAAAATCACTAACGCGATCTCAGCAATCCAGATCCCCCAAAATCCTAAGGGAAAATTATTAATAAATTTCTCCACCGGTAGCATCCATGGTCCTAATGCGAGATAGGAAATGACTGCGCTAATTCCGATTCCTAAAGCTAGAAAGGCATAAATTTTTCCATAGAAGCGGTTCAACCCACCTACACGTGTTTCTTGATTATTCATCATCTAGATCATCTCCTATTTGCGGTTGTGGCGGTCTCACCATCACTACCGCGTCTAAAATGCGCTTTTCTTCATTGTCCGTCGATTCGACAGCTTCAACAGAGATTGTCACAACATCTTTCATTTTATCGACTTTGATGACTTCAAACTCAAACGTCAATGTTTCATAATGAAATACCGGATCAATAAAATTGATCGAAAAATTCACTACATGAGAACCCGGTCCCGGTAAATGTTTAGAAATCGCACTTGTAATGATCCCCATCAACATGATTGACGGTACAAGCGGTTGCTCATACTCAGTTTCTTTCGCATAGTCGTGTTGGATGTACAAAGGATTTGCGTCATTTGTCAAACCAAGATATAAAAGAATCTGATTATCCTCGATTGATTCCGTTAACGATAACGAGTCACCTTCTTCGATTTCTTCGATCGTCTTGCCTACTTTCCGAGCCTTCATATTATACAAATTCATTCCCTCCGATATATGTTCTAATCAATATTTTAGCAGAATAGAAGGAAAACACAAGCGGGTTACTTCGGCTTAAATAGTTTCGTAAACTCTTTTTGGAAACAGCAATAAAGCTGACTGTCCCCTCTATTTTCAAAAACCATTGAAAGGTTTAGCATCAGCCTATATTTGATTGTTTTAACCTACTAAAACTTGTAAAAAAGCTGAGACAGCAATTTGTCTCAGCTTTTTAAGTCAGATTATAAAACGTTGCGGGTGGTATTGCTTAGTAAGTCTTCGTACGCCCGTTCAAATTTTTGAACATCTCCAGCACCCATAAAAACGACTACCGCATTTTCATGGTCCAATAGTGGTGACATGTTTTCTTCTTTTAGAACTTGTCCGCCTTTTTGGATCTTCGCACCAAGGTCTTCGATTTTTACTTCGCCAGCTGTTTCGCGGGCTGAAGAGAAAATATCACAAAGATAGACACGGTCGGCACGATCCAACGCTTCAGCGAATTCGTCCATCAAAGCAATCGTCCGAGTGAACGTATGAGGTTGGAACACTGCGATCAATTCTTTTTCAGGATATTTTTGACGTGCAGCATCAATCGTTGCTTTGATTTCTGCCGGATGATGGGCATAGTCATCAACAATGATCATGTCCGCAACTTTTTTCTCGGTAAAGCGACGTTTTACGCCATTGAAGGTCAACATTTCTTCTCGAACCTTATCCATGTCTAACTCTTCGAAATAAGCGACTGCAATGACAGACAACGCGTTCAAAATGTTGTGCTTACCAAATGATGGAACAGCGAAGCGGCCGATGAATTTTTCATCGTGATATACATCAAAAGCAGAACCATTCGTCGTACGAACGATGTTGCGAGCTTGAATGTCATCATTGTCAGATAAACCATAATAATAAACCGGTACATCAGCTTTCAATTTACGTAAGTATTCATCATCACCGTATGCGAAGATTCCTTTTTTCACTTGTGAAGTCAACGTTTGGAACGCTTCAAATACATCGGCAATGCTCTTGAAATAATCAGGATGATCAAAGTCAATATTTGTCATAATTGCATAATCAGGAGCATAGGCTAAAAAGTGACGTTGGTATTCGCAGGCTTCAAAGGCGAAGAATGTCGCATCTGGAACACCGTGTCCTGTACCATCTCCAATTAAATAGCTAGTAGGTGCCAAGCCGTTTAATACGTGAGCCAACAAACCAGTCGTACTCGTTTTCCCGTGAGACCCTGTTACCGCGATACTGGTGTAAGGTTGGATGAATTGTCCAATGAAGTCATGATAACGAATGATTTCAAGACCTAATTCTTTCGCACGAGCGATTTCTTCATGCGTATCAGGAAACGCATTTCCTTGAATAATCGTCATACCTTCTTTGATATTGTCTTTACTAAATGGCAGAATCGTAATGCCAGCTTTTTCTAAATCACGTTGTGTGAAAAAATATTTTTCGACGTCAGAACCTTGTACATCAAAGCCTTTTTCATGTAAAACTAAAGCCAATGAGCTCATACCGGAGCCTTTGATTCCAACAAAATGATAAAGTGTGTCTTTTTTATTCATTTTAATCCTCTTCCTTATATGTACAAAATTGTTTGCGGTTCACATTATCATATAAAACGCTGAAAATAGCAATCTTTTATTCTCTATACCGGCGTCTCACTCATTATTGTTCAATTGTAGTCAAAAATTCTAGCTTCCCTTGACAACTTCCACAAACATAGCGAGCGGTATTAATTTTGCGACGTCGTTTGATTTTTTGCTGGCAACCTTTGCATTGGTAGACGTGATACGTGGCCGCAGCCAATGGTGGCGCAAAGCGTGATCCACCCGTTTGTTTCAATAACTGCTTGAATTCCAAGTCTTTATGCTGAAACCCTCGCCCAGCCAAATGTAAATGATAATGGCACAGCTCATGCTTGATCACTTTAATCAACTCGGCTACTCCATACTTCTCATACACCAGCTGATTGAAATCTAAGTCATGGCTATTCAAATGATACCGGCCACCCGTGGTTTTTAACCGACGATTGAAGCTGGCCTTATGACAGAAAGGCTGTCGAAAAGAATCTTGCGAAATCTTTTCGACGAGCACTTGCAATTCTTGATTAGTCATTTTTTTCACTTTGGATCATCGTTAAGCTGATGCGGCCTTTTTTAGTGTCGACACCTTCGACCCAAACGGTTACCACATCACCGACAGAAACGACGTCGGTTGGATGCTTGACATAGTTCTTGCTTAGCTTGGAGATATGCACTAAGCCATCTTGTTTTACGCCAATATCAACAAAGGCACCAAAATCAATTACATTTCGAACCGTTCCTTGCAGTTCCATACCGGTCTGTAAATCCTCCATCGTCAAGACATCTTGTCGTAATAATGGAGCGGGCATTTCATCACGCATATCGCGACCAGGTTGTAATAAGGCTTGCAAAACATCTTTGATCGTCTCTTTCCCAATCGTTAATTGTTTTTGCAACTCGTCAACATTTAAGGCTCTAATTTTTTCGGTGGCTTCTGGTGAACCTAATGATTTTAAGTCAACCTCGGCTAAAGCCAAAATCTCTTTCGCACTAGCATAGCTTTCCGGATGGATCGCTGTCGTGTCTAAAATATTTTTTGCGTCCGGAATCCGTAAGAATCCAATTGCCTGTTCGTATGCTTTAGGCCCTAAGCGTGGCACTTTCTTTAATTGCGGACGTGAGGTGAAGGCGCCATTTTCGTCGCGGTAATTCAAAATATTTTGAGCCGTAGTCTTGTTCAAACCAGAAGCATACGCCAATAATTGCGGACTCGCTGTATTAACGTTGACCCCCACTTGGTTGACCGCTGTTTCGACGACGAAATCCAACTGGTCAGACAGACGTTTTTGGGAAACATCATGTTGGTATTGACCGACACCGACCGCTTTCGGATCGATCTTAACTAATTCTGACAATGGGTCTTGCAGGCGGCGAGCTATGCTGACTGCACTCCGTTCTTCAACCTGCAGATCCGGGAACTCCCCTCGAGCGATATCGCTGGCAGAATAAACCGATGCACCCGCTTCGTTAACAATCACATAAAAAACTTCTTGCTGAATTTGTTTCAATTGTTCTGCTACGAATAATTCTGATTCACGACTAGCTGTCCCATTCCCGATAGCGACCATTTCAACACCGTGCTTTTTGATTAAGGATTGGAAAGCTGGACCCGCGGCTTGCCGTTTTGCTTGTGCTGCCGGCTTGTGGGGGTAGATCACTTCGATTGCTAAGACTTTCCCTGTGGCATCTACTACCGCTAATTTACAACCTGTCCGATACGCCGGGTCAAAACCTAAGACAACTTTGCCCTTCAATGGTGGTTGCAACAATAAATTTCGCAAGTTTTCGCCAAAAATATTGATGGCTTGCTCGTCGGCTTCCTCCGTCAGCTCATTGCGAATTTCCCGTTCGATCGCAGGCCCAATAAAACGTTTATAGCTGTCCTTGTATGCTTCACGGACAAATTCTGAGGTAATCGAGCGACTGTTTTGAATCAATTGACGTTCCAAATAATCAAAGATTTTTTCTTCTTCCACAACGATCGCTACTTTTAAAACGTCTTCCTTTTCTCCCCGATTAGAAGCTAGCACTCGATGAGAAACCATCTTGTTGATTGGTTCATTGAAATCATAATACATTTCGTAGACGCCTTTTTCATCTTTCTCAGCATCTTTGACTTTGCTTTGATAAACCCCTTTATTTTTGGTAAAGGTACGAACCCACGTCCGAAAGTCAGGATTGTCGCTGATTTGCTCAGCAACGATCTCATGAGCCCCTTGCAACGCTTCTTCTGCGCTTGCGACGTTTTCATTGATAAATTCACCCGCTTTGCCATAAACATCGCCAGTTTGAGGGAAACTCATCAAATATTCGGCTAACGGTTCTAAGCCATTTTCTTTGGCGATCGTCGCTTTTGTCCGTCGTTTTTGTTTATAGGGACGATAGAGGTCTTCAACTTTTTGCATTTTTACCGCTTGTTGGATTTTTTGTGCCAACTCCGGCGTCAACTTGCCTTGCTCGTCAATTAACCGTAGAACTTCCTGCTTGCGCTTTTCTAAATTTTCTAAATAATTATAGCGTTCTTCAATTTCACGAATTTGCACCTCGTCAAGTGTCCCGGTCATCTCTTTCCGATAGCGGGCGATAAAAGGAACTGTGTTTCCTTCGCTTAAAAGGGTTAATACTACTTTAATCTGCTGCGGACGATAGCCCGTCAATTCGTTATTCAGTAGTTGAATGATTTCTTGGTTTAAATTCTCTGCCATTTCATTTCCTCATTTCATGCAAAATCTTATCTATTTTATCATATTTCGTCGAAGTTTGCTTTTTGTCCCTTGAATCACTAGGGCAAGACTCATCCCTTTCTTTTTTGTCGCAAATAGTTCGGCAACTCTGACAAAACCAGACCCATTAAGGTCAACAAAATTCCTGTAGCCGTTTTAATCGTTAATTTTTCCCCTAAAAGCAAGACTGAAGCAACAGTCGTTAACATCGGAATCGTATAAATATACACTGCTGCTCGTACAGCCCCTAAATTTTTCACCGAAAAATTCCACGTGACAAAACATAAAGCGGATGCCCCAATCCCTAAAAATAGAAGGTTGCCAAGATTAGTCACTTCCGTCAGCCGCGTAACCTTAAAATGATCCACACTCAAAAGAAAGACTGGTAACATAAACAACAAGCCGTAAAAAAAGACCCGCTGTGTGATCGAAATCGTCGAATAGCCCGATCCACTGATTCTTTTGATCAATAACGAATATGACGCCCAACAAACAGTCCCCAGCAGTGCAAAGCCGTCTCCAATCGGGTTGACATTTAATGAACCCGAAAAACTGATCAACGAAATACCAATCATGGAACAAACAAAACCTAACAAGAAAACACGCGGGATCGTTCCTTCCTTCAAAACAAACCGGCTGATCAAAGCCGTCATAAATGGACTGATGGAACCAATCACGCCGACATTCATCGCTAAGGTATACGTCAGCGCCACATTTTCTAAATAATAATATAAAAAGACCCCAAACAAACCCGCTGTCATAAAAAGAAATTCTTGCTTCCAGCCTTTGAAAGGAATGAACTTCCGTGACGCCATGGTCAAGATGAAAAAACCAATCAGAAAACGAATAAATAAAATCTCAATCGGCAAGAAATTTACCAGCAACACTTTAGTAGAAATAAATGTCAGCGCCCAAATAACTACCGTTACCCCCGCCGACAAGTGCCCTTTCACTGTTTCTGACATACGCTCCTCCTTTAATAAAATACTATGTCATCTAAGTGGGTGAGTTACAACCACCTCTGAGGAGTTACTTCACCTCACCCATCATTAGTCTAAATCCAGAAAAAAACGAGATTCAAAACGAATCTCGCCTCTTTAATAATCCACTATTAAAAATCAGGCTGCCACGGTCCTTTTAAATTAGGCAATTCATAATCAGCCACCAAGCCTGTTTGATCAAAAATAACCCCGTGAAGACTCCCACCGAAAACCGCTCCACCGTCAATACCGATCTTATTATCCGACTGCCACAAAGCTGTCGTCTGCATGTCCCCGTAAAGCATCGGAGTGATCGTATGTCCAAAGACGATTGTTTTACCAGTTTTGTTTTTTCCTTCGTGAAAAGGCTCGCGAATCCATAAAAAATCCTGCAAGGAAGTCTCATGCCAATCTTTAGTTAAATTCACTCCCGCATGCACAAACAGATACTTTCCCCATTCGCAGTAAAATGGCCGCTCTGCTAAAAAGGTCAGTAACTTTTTGTAGCGGCTACGGATCATCATAGCAATCTCAGTCGGAGAATATTCCTGCGTCGCCCCCGTATGTAATAGGCTTTCAATCGTTTCTTTTCCGCCATTATAGAGATAACTTGGAAACCAATCTTCCGGTTTCTCCATAAAATCTAAGAAGTATTCTTCATGATTTCCTCGTAAATAAACTGCATGGTATTTCTCAACAAGTTCCATCCCTAAAAGCCAGCACTCTTTACTTTGCGGTCCGCGATCATTTAAATCACCAATCAAAATCAACTGCTGTTTGGCTGGCTCAAACTTTTTCAAAATTTCTTGAAACAACTCATATTCTCCGTGAACATCACCAATCACAAATACTTGATCCATTCCCATTCGCCCCTCTCAATCGAAGACCGCTTTAGTTACCAGAGACCACAAAATAATTTCCATCTGTATCCACAAAATTGAAAATGTATTCCTCGCCAATTTGTGTCAAATCGCCAAGTTGAACACCCACCGTTTGTAATTTTTTATACAAACTAATCATATCATCACTACCAAAAATTAATGCTGGCGAAGGTTCCGTCGCTTCATCGTCATTCTTTTGAATAAATGCACGATCATAAATGACTAAATGCGTCGTACTCGTCTCACTCATTGCCACTTCCGCTACTTGCGAACCATCCAACTCTTCAAAACTTAGTTCAATGAAACCTAAGCTTTGCCAAAAAGCACTCGCCTTTTTCACATCATCCGCATATAAAATCACTTTTACTTGTTCGTTAAACAAATGATTCACTCCCAAAAATTAATCTTAAATTCTAATACACTCAATATAACAAAGTGCGCGCTTTGATGCGAATACTTAGTAAGAAAAAATTGAATTCTTCATTGAACATTTTGAACTAACTAGCTTTTACTACAGTTTTACTTATAAAGTGGGCCATTCATCCCAAACTAACCTAAACGGTGAAAAGTCGGACTAACAAAAAAAGCTTGGTCGCGCATACCAAGCTTTTGATAATTTATTATTGATTCACTTCGATTGAAGCGTCTTTATCTTCTAATATTTCTCGATCTAAGTCATGAATCCGCGAGCTGGTTACCACACCGGCGACCATGCTGCCGCTGACATTGACTGCTGTCCGAGCCATATCAATCATTGGTTCAACTGAAATTACTAATCCTACGATAGCAACCGGCAAGTTCATGGCTCCCAGTACGATCAATGATGCAAAGGTTGCACCACCACCGACTCCAGCTACACCAAATGAACTGATCGTTACAATTGCCATTAACATAATAATGAATTTCAAATCAAACACGTTGATACCAACGGTTGGTGCCACGATTGTAGCTAACATCGCTGGATAAACCCCGGCACAGCCATTTTGACCAATCGAAATACCAAAGCTTCCGGCAAAATTTGCGGTTGCTTCATCTACGCCCAATGCTTTTGTTTGTGTCTCAATATTCATCGGCAACGTTCCGGCACTTGAACGTGATGTAAAGGCAAAACTCAAAGCTGGAAAAGCCTTTTTAAAGAAATTAATTGGATTGACTCTAACACCTAGTAAAATAAGTGAGTGAACAAGTAAAACGACGATCAAAGCGCTATAAGAAGCCAAAATAAATTTCCCTAAGTTGACAATTGCTTCAAAATCACTTGTTGCTAAAACGTTGGTCATTAAGGCGAATACCCCATAAGGAGTTAAGCGCAAAACTAACGTAACGATACGCATGACGATTTTATATAAGCTTTCAATCAAGTTTGCAAAAAATTCTGCTTCCTTCGGTGCCTTGCGGCGAACTCCTAAAAAGGCGATCCCTACAAAAGCCGCGAAAATAACCACGCCGATAGTACTTGTTGGGCGTGTTCCTGCGAAGTCAGCAAAAACATTTGTTGGAATGAAAGATAAAATTTGTTGCGGAATTGAGAAGTTTTGAACCATCTCTTGACGATCAGCCAACTCTTTAATCCGAGCAGTTTCTGCTGCTCCTTTAGTGAAAGTTGCTCCGTCTAAATTGAAGAGCATCACCGCTGCGATACCGATCAAAGCAGCGATTGCCGTCGTTGCTAATAGTGTAACTAGAACGTTCACACTAATCTTACCCAGTTTCTTACTGGATTTCATCTTCGTAAAAGCACCTACGATAGAAATGAAAACTAGCGGCATAACTAACATTTGTAATAAAGAAATATAACCATTACCGACGATCCCGATCCATTCCATCGCTTGAGAAATGATTTTGCTACCATTACCTAAAAGTAATTGTAAAATTCCGCCAAAAATAATTCCGGCGCCTAATCCAGCAAACACTCGATTCGAAAATTTCACATGTCTTTTTTGCATTTGGTAGAAAGCCACAAGCAACGCAACGAATACTAAGATCACTAATACAGTGAACAGAGTTGTCATTGTATTCCTCCTTAAAATAACTTTCTATAATGACAAGTCTGTCAAAGGAAGTAAAGGTTCCCGGTGTCCATTCTTCAATGAAACACCCTAAAATATGATTGCGCAAGTCCAATATTTTAGTGACTTTTTTAGTATAACTCAGATAAAATAATCTGTCTTATAAAAAGTACTATTACAAGAAAATTTTCAAGAAAAATTCCGGCTGGAAGGATATCTAAGAAACTTAAACATCCCTCCAGTCGGAAAAAATGACTAATTAAATTGTATTAGACGAAAAATTAATTTTAACGCCGGGTTTATCTAAAGCAATCTCGGTAATCTCATAGACCATTCGCTCAATCAAATTTAAAATAGGTCGAATCATCTCATTGGCTTCCGCTTCAGTCAAATCACTCTTTTGATTGACTTTACGACCAATCACATGAATCACTTGCGACAAGACACCGCCAATAATAAATTCTTCAAACGGAAGAACAAATTCGATTCGAACGCCCATGATGCTATTTTCGGCAGGATAGGCCGGATCCGTTGCCTCCAATGGGCTAAAATTGATTAATAATTTCTGTTCGACTTTTTGATCCCTTGGAGGCAATCCATAATTAAAGGATTCTACAACCTCTTGATCCCGTTTTAATTCCATTTCGCACCTCCTATCAGTATGAAAGCTGTTCATCTAATTTTTATGTTAAAAATTAGATTGGAGCAACCATCTTTCATTTAATTATAGCTTTCACCGACATAAATTTATAGCATTTCTTTCAAATTATTTATCCGATACGTAGCGTTAATCTCTTGCTTAAAATGATCTAAATCATAAAAAACAGTGTTAGTTTTAGCATTATTTCCTGCTTCAATATCTAGCTTCCGATCACCGATCATAAAGGTCTGCTTTCTATCCAGCTGATACTTTTCAATAAAATAATTAATTGCCGAAGGATTTGGCTTACGAGGAAAAGCAGAATCACTGCCTACCACCTCAGTGATCAATGAATCTAGGCCATCTCGCTCTAACAATTTCCATGTTGCGGAAATTTGTCGGTGAGTCAAAATAAAGTGCTGACCGCCAGTCGCTTTTAACCCTGTTAACACTTCCTTTGTCTCTTTAAAAGGAAGGGATTGATCCATATTTTGCGCCTCGTATAAATGATAGGTTTCATCAAAAGTCGGTACCGGCAGCTTCCAATCGATAATCATTTGATGAATAGAGTCTTCCTTGATTTTCCGATAGACCTTCTCTTCTTCTTGCGGTAAATTAAACTCCTTGAACGTTTTCATTAATGCTTTAATCATCATCGGGTATGTATCATACAACGTCCCATCAAAATCCCAAATATAATTCATGTTGCGCCTTCCTAATTAACATAATATTTTTATAAAATTATTTTTTCTTCGATTTGTAGGTTTCGATCAAATCTGTAAACCAGCGGTGTAGCATTGGGAATATCGATCTGATCCACCTGATCAGTTGGAATATTCTCTAAAAACTGAACGAGTGCCCTCAGACTATTGCCATGTCCACACACCAAAACTGTTTTTTTCGCTAATAACTCCGGCGCCAACTGATCTTACCACAGCGGACGAACACGTTTTGAAGTCATATGCAAACTTTCGCCGGTAGGAATCAAACGCGGATCCAGCTGATCATAGCGACGATCAAAATGATTATCCTGTGTTAAAGGAGGCACCTCGTCGAAGCCGCGTCGCCATTTTTTAACTTGAACAGCCCCAAAATCACGGGCAATCAGCTCTTTATTTTTCCCTACCAATGCGCCATAATGCCGTTCATTTAAGCGCCATGTCTTATATTCCGGAACAAAGCTGGCATCCGCTTCAGCTAAAATCATTTTAGCCGTTTTGATAGAGCGCTTCAGAACGGACTCATAAGCGACGTCGATTAGTAAACCAGCTTCCTTGATTTTCTTACCTGCGTCTTTAGCTTGCTGAATCCCTCGATCCGTTAAATTAACATCCAACCAGCCTGTCCAATAATTTTCAAAATTTGCTTCACTTTCGCCGTGGCGAACCAAAATTAAGTTCATCTACTCACCTTCTCTTTGTTAGGATAACAGAAAAAGCCTAGTTTTAGAAACTAGACCTTTTTAACAAATTGCGTATGACAATTTTTACACGTCACTTTAATTTTTCCGCGACCTTTAGGTGCCCGCATTTTTTGTTTGCACTCTGGACACTTAAAATACGTATAGGGACTTTTCTTGCCTTTGAAAAAATCCTTCACTCGATTGAGCCACAGAATAAATTTTTGGTTTTCATTGCTGCGAGGGTAAATTTTCTTTGAACAGAAGCGATAAAAGATGAGTACCAATGCTACTAAAGCAATGATGTTTCCGATAGAATAAGGGATCCAATGATCAAAGATCGTAAAGACTGCCCAAACGATCAGCAATGCTTTATTGATTTGGTCCAGCCTACCATAGCGTCCCCGCATCAAATACGCGTACTTTTGATACACATTGACTAGGCGCTGCATCCAACGATTTCCCAACAAAAATGCTCCCTTCAAAATTGCTTACTTATTAAAGATTTTCGGCCCTTTGCGCATGTTTTTGCGGTCGTTCTTAGGTGTTTCCATTTTCTTCGAACGTCCGCCGCCTTGTTTATTTTTAATGATTTCTAACATTTTTTCTTTTTGATTCATTCCTTACACCGCCTTTACTAATAAGGTGACTGATTCCACATGATGGGTTTGAGGGAATAAATCAACTGGTTGAACGTTTACTGCCTGATAACCAAACGTTTCATATCTTTTCAGATCCCGCGCCAATGTCGCTGGGTTACAAGAGATATAAACAATTTTTTCTGGATTTGCAGCCACGGAAGCCTCAATGAATTTTTCATCCAAGCCTTTTCTTGGTGGATCCACAAACACAACAGAGGGTTCAATGCCTTCACGAGCCCAGCGCGGCATAATTTTTTCAGCTTTACCGACTTCATAGTTGGCATTTTCAATCCCATTGCGTTTCGCATTGGCTTTCGCATCCTCGATTGCTTGAGGAACGATTTCCACGCCGTAAACATGTTTGACTTTTTCCGCTAATGACAACCCAATCGTCCCGATTCCACAATAAGCATCTACTACAATGTCCTCTTTGTTCAAATCAGCCAAATCAATTGCAATTTGGTACAATACTTCGGTTTGCTCGGTGTTGACTTGATAAAATGACTGGGACGAAATCCGATATGTTTTTCCTAGCAATGTATCATCGATCGTCGTCTTGCCCAACAAGACTTTTTCTTCACGTCCCATAATGACATTGGTTTTTTCTGGATTGACATTTTGAATAACTGAAACGACTTCAGGCAATTCTTTTTTGATCACTTCTGCGATTTCCACACCTTTAAAGAAACGCTCGGTGCGCGTCACTAAAATCACCATCATTTCATGGCTATAATGCCCGCGGCGAATTACAATATGCCGAATGAAACCGGTATTGTCTCGTTCGTTGTAGGCCTTTACGTTAAAACGTTGCAAGATGTCTCGCACAGTGAGGATTGCTTGGTCGATCGCTGGATCTTGGATCAAATAGTTTTCGATCGGTAGCAACGTATGAGAATTTTTACGATAAAAGCCCGTCGTCAATTTGTTTTCAACTTTTTGGACTGGGATCTGTGCTTTGTTACGGTAACCAAAAGGATCTTTCATCCCTAAAGTAGTTTCAACCGGAAGGTCTGGCATCTTAGCGATTGATTTCAGCACATTTTGAATTTGTTCTTGTTTGAAACGCAGCTGATAGTCATAGGTCATATGGCTCAAAGGTGCGATTCCGCTTCTTAATAAGTCTAAGTCTTTTACTTCTTGCCGTTCAGGATTGTCATTGAAACGTTCCATAACTTTTCCATAGCCGAATTTTTTGCCGACTTTGACTGCTTTGATCGTCACCTTTTCATCTGGTAACGCATTTTCAACAAAGAGTGGGAATCCTTCGATATGTGCAACACCTAACCCTTCGTAAGACAGGTCATCGATTGTCACTGTGTAGGTTTGATTTTTTTCTATCGTCATTGTATTCTCCTTTAAGACTGATTCACCTATCATAATGAATTCAAGCAAAAAAAGCAAGGTAACATGCTATTTTTCCTCATTAAGAGTTTTGTAAGAATCTAACAGTTTTCTTTTCTCGCAAAACCTCACTCAGGCTCTATTCTTCATACAAGAATAATCAGTGAAGTCGTGACAAAAATTTTGGTTTTAATTAATACGCCGAAGCCACTAACGGAACTCCGTTTATTCGTAAAGAGAACCTGTGACAATTCTTTTGTCACAGGTTCTCCTCTTATCTATTCATCTTGATTAAGATCTTCGTCTTTAATTTTCTCAAATTCCTTAACGAATTCAATTCCCGCTTCTTTTTCCTCTGGATCAACGGTTCCTAAAATGGCGTTGTCATCGATCTCATCGGTATTCGCGTAAAACTCAATATGCTGATGCAGATTTTCAAAACGCATTGGTGCATCGCCACCATACTCGCCGTCTAAATTAATCATCATTTTTTTGTCTGTATCAATCAGACTAGCATCTAAAAAGCTGGTTTTAACATAAAGAACCTTCGAATCATTCACATGCTTACCACCATTTAAGACAAGGGTAATCAATCGAACGATTTCGAACAGGTTTGCTGTTTTAACAACGATCAATGAAAATTTTCCATCGTCTAATTTTGCATCTGGGGCAATCGTTTCGAAGCCACCGATAGAATTCGTCAGGCCTAAGAAAAACATCGAAGCATTGCCTTCGTATTCGCCGCCTTCGTAAACTAACCGCATTTTAGTCGGCTTGATTCGAGGCAACATTTCAGCGCCTTTCGCCAAATACGCTAAGTAGCCAAAAATGCTTTTTAACTCAGAAGGGACTTCGTAGGTTAACTCGGTTAAAGAACCACCAGCTGCGATATTAATAAAATAGGTGTCCGCCGCTTTACCGATATCCATTTTGACTGTCTGCTGTTTCTGGATGACTTCCGCCGCGGCTTTTACATTGCTGCGAGGAACTTTTAAGGCCCGAGCGTAGTCGTTGGTCGTGCCGGCAGGTATAATCGCCATTTTGGGACGTTTTTTTAGGCCTGCGATCCCATTGACCACTTCATTGATCGTGCCATCTCCGCCTGCGGCTACTACTAGTTCAAAACCAGCTTTCGCCGCGCGGGTCGCCTCATTTTTTGCTGAATCGGGTTCCGGAGTCGTAGCAAAAGCACTGGCTTCATAGCCTGCTTTTTCAATGGCATCCAAGATATCCGCCAAATTATTGCGCATGATCTCTTTTCCAGAAACTGGATTATAAATCAATCGTGCTCTTTCCATGATTCGCTCCTTGTTCATATTAAGGTATTCATTTTTCTCACGAAAAATCAATCTTATTTTCACACCGTATATCATTCCGCTAAATGAGCTAAAGCTCAAAGTGGAACTGACATCCTTGTTCATATTAAGGTATTCATTTTTCTTACGAAAAATCAATCATATTTTCACGCCGTATATCATTCCGCTAAATGAGCTAAAGCCCAAAGTGGAACTGACATCCTTGTTCATATTAAGCTATTTATTTTCTTGAAATAAAACTAAATTCTTTACCGTTTTGCTAATTCTTCTTGAAGTAATTTGTTTACGACACCAGGATTGGCTTTTCCTTTCGTTGCTTTCATAATTTGTCCGACTAAGAAACCAACTGCGCGATCTTTCCCGTTCTTGAAGTCTTCCACGGATTGTTCGTTGTTATCAAGCACTTCGTTGATCATTGGCAACAGTTGAGCCGGATCGGACAATTGAACTAAGCCTTTTGCTTCAACAACTTCTTTTGCGTCGCCGCCGTTTTGGATCAACTCACGGAAGACTTTTTTCGCAATTTTTGAGCTAATCGTACCATCAGCAATTAATTTGATCATGCCGGCTAAATTATTCGGCGTTAATTTTGTCTCTGCTAATTCTAATTTTTCACTATTTAAATAAGCGGATACTTCACCCATCAACCAGTTCGAAGCTTGTTTAGCATCGGCGCCTTCTTTCAATGTATCTTCAAAGAAGTCCGACATTTCACGACTTAGCGTTAAAACCATTGAATCATATTCAGGCAACCCAAGTTCATTCACGTAACGTTTGCGACGTGACGCTGGCATTTCCGGTAGTGATACCCGAACTTTTTCAATCCATTCATCATCAATCTCAAAACGTGGAATATCTGGTTCTGGGAAGTAACGATAGTCACTTGATCCTTCTTTGACACGCATTAAAATAGTTTTGTTCGTACCTTCATCATAACGGCGTGTTTCTTGTTGGATCGTCCCGCCAGAAAGTAAGACTTTCGTTTGACGTTGAACTTCAAAAACAAGACCTTTTTTCACGAAGCTAATGGAGTTCAAGTTTTTTAATTCGGTTTTCGTTCCAAATTCTTCTTGTCCGTAAGGGCGTAAAGAAATATTGGCGTCACAGCGCATGGAGCCTTCTTCCATCTTCACATCACTAACACCAGTAAATTGGATGATTGAGCGTAACGCTTCTAGATAAGCGTTCGCTTCTTCTGGTGAGCGCATATCTGCTTCAGAGACGATTTCAATCAAGGGTGTTCCTTGACGGTTCAGGTCGACATAGGAATAGCCGCCGATCCCGTGCATATTTTTTCCGGCATCTTCTTCTAAATGTACCCGTTCGATCCGAATTTTTTTCTTTTTACCGTTCACATCAATCTCGATCCAGCCATCATGCCCGATTGGCTCATCAAATTGAGAAATTTGGTAGGCTTTCGGATTATCTGGGTAGAAATAGTTTTTACGGTCGAAGTGCATATTTTTTGAGATTTCACAATTTAACGCTAGTGCTGCTTTCATCCCAAACTCGATCGCCGCTTTATTCATAACTGGTAAAACACCTGGATAACCCCAGTCGATAATGTTTGTATTCGTGTTGGCTTCTGCACCAAAGTGAGCGGGCGCTGGTGAAAAGATTTTAGAGTTTGTTTTTAATTCCACATGGACTTCAAGTCCAATGACTGTTTCTAAATTCATTATTTGTCCCCCCCTAAAATCACTGGTTTTTGTTTATGGAAATCAGTTGCTTGTTCAAATGCATAGGCTGCTTTATACATGGTTGATTCATCAAAGTGTTTTCCGATGATTTGTAAGCCGACTGGTAATCCTTCTGAAAATCCAGCTGGAACAGACATCCCTGGCAGACCGGCTAAGTTGACGGGAATCGTCAAAATATCATTCATGTACATCGTGATTGGATCATTGATATTCTCACCAATACCAAAAGCAACCGTTGGTGAGGTTGGGCCGATGATTAGATCGTAATCTGCAAATACTTTGTCAAAGTCTTGTTTGATCAACGTCCGAACTTGTCCGGCTTTCTTAAAGTAGGCATCGTAATAGCCGGCAGAAAGAGAGAATGTCCCTAACATGATCCGACGTTTAACTTCATCCCCAAAACCCTCTGTCCGTGTATTCACGTAAACATCTTCTAGATTTTGCACGTCTTCTGAGCGGAATCCATAACGAATGCCGTCAAAGCGTTGCAAGTTTGAGCTCGCTTCAGAGGAAGCAATAATATAGTAAACTTCTACCCCATATTTTGAGTGAGGCAAGCTGACTTCTTCAACCGTCGCACCTAAAGCTTTAAAGGTCTCAACTGCTTTAACAATCGCTGCTTTGACCCCTGGTTCGATTCCTTCAGCCATAAATTCTTTTGGAACCGCAATTTTCATGCCGTTAATGTCACCAGTCAACCCTGCCGCAAAGTCAGGAACTGAAACACCAGCAGAAGTGCCATCTTTGGCATCATAGCCACTGATTGCATTCAAAGCCAGTGCATTGTCCTTCACAGTCCGAGTGAATGGTCCAATTTGGTCTAATGATGAAGCGAAGGCAATCAAACCAAAACGTGACACGCGGCCATAGGTTGGTTTCAACCCAACGACTCCGTTAAAGGCAGCGGGTTGGCGGATACTACCACCGGTATCGCTCCCTAAAGAAACCGGTACTTCACCAGCGGCCACTGCTGCTGCAGAACCGCCTGAAGAACCACCGGGAACCTTTGTTTGATCCCACGCATTTTTTGTCTTCTTAAAATAAGAAGTTTCGCTAGAGCTACCCATCGCGAATTCATCCATATTCAATTTCCCAACTGGAATCAAGTCAGAGCTATAAACTTTTTCCATGACGGTCGCATCGTAGATTGGATTGAAGTTTGATAAAATTTTCGATGCGGCAGTCGTTAAGATCCCTTTAGTTACAATATTGTCTTTAATTCCGATTGGAATACCCGCTAATGGATTTTCCTCAGTAATCCCCTTCGCATCGACAGCTTTTGCTATTTCCATCGCTTTTTCTTCATTCAATGTAATAAAAGCATCGATTTCTGTTTCAGTTTCTTTGATTCGATCAAAGGTTTCGCTTGTTAGATCAGTCGCTGTGATTTCTTTGGAAACGAGCAGACTGTGTAGTTCTTCAATTGATTTATCGAATAATTTTTCCATTATGCACCAGCCTCTCCGTTGTCAATGATTGCCGGAACTTTAATGAACCCATCTTCACTTTCCGGGACGTTTTTCATTAATTCATCACGTGACCAGCCTTCTGTGGCTACGTCTTCTCGCATGACGTTAATTGTTTCTAACACGTTTGAAGTAAAGGCTACACCTTCTGTATCCACTTCCCCAAGTTGTTCCACCATATCGATTATTTTTCCTAATTGATCGGTAAAACCGGTCAATTCATCATCTGAAAAAGAAAGTTTCGCAAGTTTTGCTACGTGTTTCACTTGTTCTTCATTGATTGCCATAATATCCCTCTTTCTTTTGTCAATTTTCAATCATTTTATCATAACTCTGTTAGAATTCACGTCTTTTTTCTTGAAATTTTTTGAAAAGTTGTACAATTCAAAAAAAATGTATAAAAAGACAGATTTCTTCAGACTTTACGCTTGTTTATAATACTCGTTCATTAATAGAATCGTCAACAATCTTCTGATTGAAGATACTTATTCCTGATGGCTTTCTTCGATTGCTTGGATCATTTGCTGTTCATCCCAGACTTCGATCCCTAAACCTTGAGCTTTTGTCAATTTACTTCCCGCTTCTTCGCCGGCCACCACGATATCCGTTTTCTTAGAAACACTGCCGGTGACTTTACCACCAAGATTTTGGATTTTTTCTTTGGCATCTTCACGAGTATACTCCACTAGTTTGCCTGTTAAAACGATCGTCTTATCTTTGAAAGGAGATTCGACGTTTTCCAATTGGCTCGCCCGAATGCCCTTGTATGCTAAATTCACTCCACGATCTTCGAGTTCCTGCATCAATTCGTGGACTTCCTCATTTTCAAAATAAGTGACTACGCTATCCGCGATCGTTTCACCCATTGTATTCAATGACACGATTTCCTCTTTTTCCGCTTTGCTTAGTGCAGTTAAACTGCCAAAGTGCTCTGCTAAGATTCCAGCCGCTTTTGCGCCTACATGACGAATACCTAAACCGAAGATCAATCGTTCAACTGAATTTTCACGACTGGCATCGATCGCTTGCAAAATATTTTCTGCTGATTTGTCTTTGATCTTATCTAAGGTCAATAGCTGTTCTTTATCTAAGGCATAAAGGTCCGCTACATCTGAGACCAACCCTTTATCAAACATTTGTGCTAGCACTCTCGGTCCTAAACCGTCAATGTTCATGGCGTTGCGTGAAACGAAGTGACTCAAGCCTTCTTTGATTTGAGCCGGACATTTGGGGTTGATACAGCGAAGAGCGACTTCTTCATCTAAATGGACTAGCTCACTCTCACAAACGGGACAACGGGTTGGTACTGGATAAGGTTCGCTATCTGCCGGACGCTTTTCCAAAATAACTTGCGCGACCTCTGGTATAATATCCCCGGCTTTATAAACTAAAATTGTGTCTTTTAAGCGAATATCTTTTTTCTCGATATAGTCGCTATTATGCAGACTTGCCCGTCCGACCGTTGTTCCTGCTAAGCGAACCGGCTCCATAATCGCAGTTGGGGTTAAGACACCCGTTCGCCCAATTGTCCAATCAATAGCGACTAAAGTTGTTTGTGCTTCTTCTGGCGGAAATTTATAGGCCGTTGCCCAACGTGGGGCTTTTACTGTAAAACCTAAGTCATCTTGTACGCTGAACTCATTAACCTTAATGACGATTCCGTCGATCTCATACGGCAATTGATTTCGTGTTTCATGGAATTTCTCAATGTATTCCCAAACTTCTTCAATCGTTTCGCAAACGCGATGTTCGGGATTGGTGCGAAACCCTAGACGAGCCATTTCATTCAAAGCATGATCTTGGGTCGTTGATTCTAATGGTCCGAAATCAGCTAACGTATATAAAAACGTGCTTAAATTCCGTTTGGCTGCGATTCGCGTATCCAATTGCCGCAAACTTCCAGCCGCGGCATTGCGGGGATTAGCAAAAACATCTTTGCCTTCTTCTTCCCGCTGTTGATTTAAGTTAACAAATGAAGACTTAGGCATGTAACATTCACCTCGTACTTCAATTGATAATGGTTCTTTTAGTCTTATTGGAATCGATTTGACGGTTTTCAAATTCTCTGTGATATTTTCACCGACTGAGCCATCGCCACGAGTAGCCCCTTGGACAAAAATACCATTCTCATATTTCAATGAAATCGAAAGCCCGTCAATTTTCAACTCAACACAATAAGAAACTGAATGTCCCACCGCCTTTTTAACCCGTTCATCAAAGGCAATCAGTTCTTCTTTACTAAAAACATCGTTCAGGCTGTATAAAGGAATGTCATGAACAACCTTTTCAAATCCTTCTAGGACCTTTCCTCCAACACGTTGAGTTGGAGATTCCGGTGTAATCAAGTCTGGGTATTCTGTTTCGATTTCGACTAATTCTTGATATTTCTTATCATAAACAAAATCTTCCACTGAAGGCTGATCTTGTACGTAATATTCGTGGGCATATTGATTCAATTCCGCTCGTAGCTCCGCTACACGCGATTCCGCCGTTTGAAAAGGCATTGGTTCCAAGAAGATCCCCCCTTAAAAAATAGTCATCTTTAGATTTTTTCAATCGGTGCAAAAGCGGCCAACAAACGTTTGACACCTTGCTGTGGAAAGGCGATATCCAATTCCACGTCTTTTGAATTGCCGCTGACTTTCACTACAGTGCCGACGCCCCATTTTTTATGCTGGACTTTATCGCCGGGATTCCAGCTTTCATTTTCACCGCCAGATGCCGTTTTATTCATGACCGGTTCCCGAGTGGCCTGTTGATACTTAGGCTTCATTTGATTCCTATTGATGTTAAATGGACTACCAAAAGTCGCAGCTTTTGGTTGCGGCTGTATT
Source organism: Enterococcus viikkiensis (assembly GCF_005405345.1). Classification (GTDB taxonomy): domain Bacteria; phylum Bacillota; class Bacilli; order Lactobacillales; family Enterococcaceae; genus Enterococcus_A; species Enterococcus_A viikkiensis. Next base: position 166,902 of record NZ_BJDW01000002.1, read on the forward strand.
CCAACCGGATTTAAGAGACTTTCATCAATTTCCGCCACAAAACGTGAAGGCTGATTGTATTGAGTCTTTCCGTATAGTGTCCGCGAAAAGGCATTGGTTAAAAATAAACTTTCTTCAGCCCGCGTGATCCCCACATAAGCCAAACGCCGTTCTTCCTCTAATTCCGCTTCTTCCATCAAAGAACGAGACAACGGGAAGATTTTTTCCTCCATACCGATCAAGAAGACAATCGGAAATTCAAGTCCCTTTGCAGCGTGGAGAGTCATTAGCGTAACTTGGGCGCTTTCTTCTTGATAATCATCTAAGTCAGAAACTAAGGCTAAATCATTCAAGAAAATCGCCAGTTTTTCTTCTGGCGCGTTGGCTGCGTCATCCTCTTCCACAGCATTACGTTTATCAAATTCTTGTGTGACGGAACGAAATTCCTCCAAGTTTTCTAAACGAGATTCGGCTTCTAAGGTTCGTTGATTTTTTAATTCATCTAGGTAGCCTGTTCGTTCTAATACTTGATCGACTAATTCCGTCACTGGCAAATACGCGATCATTTCTTGAAATTGCGTGATCATCATCGCAAATTCGCCGATCATACGACCTGCTTTTCCAGAAATATTGGCTAAGTCGACATTTTGAGCCGCCTCGACCATTGACCAATCGTGCATCGTCGCAAAATTCCGTAATTTTTCAACAGAAGCTGCACCAATTCCACGCTTCGGTGTATTGATTACTCGTTCAAAGCTGACACCGTCGCGAGGATTATTGATAATATTTAAGTAAGCAATAATATCCTTGATTTCTTTCCGATCGTAGAACTTATGTCCACCCACCATTGTATAAGGCACATTTGATTTTACTAACGTATCCTCAATCACCCGTGATTGGGCGTTGGTTCGATACAACACGGCAAAGTCATTATAGCTACGATTGTTGGTTTGGATTTCTTCTTTGATCTTGCTAACGATGAATTGTGCTTCATCTCGTTCACTATCGGCACGATAATATGTGATTTTCTCGCCGCTTTGGTTGTCAGTCCAAAGATTTTTGTCGCGACGGTTGCTATTGTTTTTAATGACTTGATTGGCGGCATCTAAAATACTTTTAGTTGAACGATAATTTTGTTCTAACAAAATAACCGTCGCGTCATGATAATCCTTCTCAAAATCTAAAATATTTTGCATGTCCGCTCCACGCCAACCATAAATACTTTGGTCCGCATCCCCCACGACACATAGGTTGCGGAAACGCACTGCCAGCATATTGACTAACGTATATTGGGCATGATTGGTATCTTGATACTCGTCCACATGAAGATAATGGAATTTATTTTGATAATAGGTCAAGACTTGTTCGTTCTCTTCGAATAAACGAATTGTATTCATGATCAGATCATCAAAGTCCATACTTTGATTATTCCGTAACGCTTTTTGATACGCGTCATAGCAACGAGCAACGATTTCTTCAAAAAAAGAGCCTTGGCGTTCGGCATAGGTTTCCGGTGTCAATAATTCGTTTTTCGCGTTACTAATGGCACCTAAAATCGAACGTGGATCATATTTTTTCGGATCAATGTTCAATTCTTTTAGAATTCGTTTCATTAAGGTCAATTGGTCAGAACCATCTAAGATTGTAAAATTTCGATCATAACCAATCGCGTCTACATCCCGGCGCAAAATTCGGACACACATGGAGTGAAAGGTCGAAACCCAAACATCTTGCCCCCCTTGGCCTAAGATGCCATTCACTCGTTCCTTCATTTCTCGTGCGGCTTTATTGGTAAATGTAATCGCTAAGATATTCCAGGGATTTACATTTTTTTCTTCTATTAAATAAGCAATTCGATGAGTCAGGACCCGGGTCTTTCCGCTTCCTGCTCCAGCCATAATTAATAGCGGGCCTTCCGTGTGAAGTACCGCCTCTTGTTGTTTAGGGTTTAGTCCTGCTAACAACTCCTGTTTGTTTGGCATGCAAAACGTCCTTTCTCTTTTCAATCTTTTTTATTATAGCATCTCAGAAAGTTTCGCGACACTAGCAACAATTTAAAAACAAGAATTCATTGATTCATCCTTGTTTTTCTTTTAATTTCGCGCTAAATTTAATAGAAGTATGGAGGGAATTCATGAAAAACGAACACGAAATCAAACGTTTAGATAGTACAAAAGTTATTTTTATTTTAAAAGGGGTCCTAATTGGCACACTTGCAGGAATTGTCGTCAGTCTGTTTCGCTTACTGATTGAAAAGATGATGGAGCATGTGGTGAACCTCTACTTATGGTTTCACGACAATCCCCTTTGGCTAATTCCTTGGGCTTTTGTGATGATCGCTTTTGCCGTTACAATTGGCGCCTTGATGAAGTCTGATCCGAACATCAAAGGCAGTGGAATTCCGCAAGTTGAAGGCACACTCCAAGGTGAGATCAAATTAAATTGGTTCTCAATTCTTTGGAAAAAATTTGTCGGCGGTGTCCTTTCCGTTGGTTCAGGATTGTTTCTGGGTCGCGAAGGCCCTTCGATTCAATTAGGAGCCATGGTGGGGCAAGGCTTTAGCGAGTATACGCACGCCTCTACTTCGGAGAAAAAAATCTTTATTTCTAGCGGTGCAGCAGCCGGTTTAGGAGCGGCTTTCAACGCACCTATTGCTGGTTTATTATTTGTAATCGAAGAAATCCACCATCATTTTTCACCCTTGATTTGGCTGACTTCACTGACAGCAGCACTAACTGCGAATCTTGTTTCGCTGAATTTCTTTGGCTTAAAACCGGTACTCTTCATTGCAGACGTCCCTTCGCTGCCATTAAAATACTATGGCTGGCTCGTTGTCTTAGGCGTTATATTAGGTGTTTTGGGTTATGTCTATCAAATTGTTTTATTGTCATTACCACGTTGGTACAAGCACACACATTTGCCAGAGCATCTTTACGGACTCATTCCTTTTCTATTGATTATTCCGATTGCTTTCTTTTTGCCGCATTATTTAGGTGGCGGAAATCAGATTGTCCTAATGATTGGACAGCAAAATTTATCGTTGACCTTGTTGCTTGGTCTATTTCTTTTACGTTTCATTTTTTCAATGGTTTCTTATGGGGCGAATCTTCCCGGAGGAATTTTTTTACCGATCCTTACCCTTGGCGCCTTGATTGGTGCGATCTACGGAACCATTTTACAGCAGTGGTTTGGGTTAGATAGTCATTTCATTCGTGATTTTGCTATTTTTGCCATGGCCGGATATTTTACTGCCATTGGGAAAGCGCCTTTGACAGCCATTATTTTAGTGACCGAAATGGTGGGAAACATCACTCACTTGATGCCTTTGGCGGTTTGTTCACTAACTGCCTATGTTATCAATGATCTTTTAGGCGGCAATCCAATTTATGAATCGCTGCTTGAGCGTTTAGTCAAAGGCTATTTACCTAGCATTACCGGAAATAAAACAATCATTGAATTTCCTGTCACCGCAGAAAGTACATTAGACGGTACGATGGTTCGTGATTTCAACTGGCCAAAGGAGATGTTACTGATCTCGATTCGTCGTGGCTCTTCCGAAATTCTGACTCATGGCGATACCGTTATGAAGGTTGGGGATTTATTGATGATTTTAACCGATGAAGGATACACACAAAAAATAAAAAAGTCGATACGCGAACGTTCTCATGCAGCCGTCGCGAAAAAACAAGATAAATCAATAAGAGGCTGAGCTATGCTCAACCTCTTATTTTTTTTGCCATTTTTTCATTTACATAGACTGAAACTTGACCGTCATTAACAGGAAATACTCCTTGTCCGTTCTCATCTAACGTAATTTTTGCTTCATTGTTTCCTAACAGATCAACAAAGATTTCACCCTCATGAATCGCACTGATCGTCATCCCTTTCTCACCACCACCAGCATTGGTCATAATGACTGCCATACCAGAATCCTTTTGAGAAAAATCACCCGTGCAGGTCCAACCAATAACATCAGGATCATCAAAGTAATCAGCTTGGCCACCAAAAATCAGTTCTTCACGTAGTTTAATCAACGCATTCAAACCGGCGCCAACGGACTCAGCATTTTCTGTTCCATAAAGATCGCCCCAAAAAATGACCGGCGTTCCTTCATTACGTAGGAGAATCAGACTGTAGGCCTGAAGCTTGAACCAACCTTCTACCCATGATTCCAAACTTTGCCCTTGTTGCGTATCATGATTATCGACAAAGGGTACTGCCCAATCTGGCCGTGTCTCAATCAAAGTCCCGGCAAAAATTTTTCGCATATCAAACTTTCCCATCGTCGAAGCCGCTTGAAATAAATTAAAATGTAGTGGTACATCAAAAAGTGAAATCAAATTGCCAGATGACCCTAAATACTCTTGCAGCTTTTCTAATTCATCCGACCAATATTCGCCGACCACAAACAAATCAGACCCCTTCTCTTCCCGGCGATGCAAGAGCCAATCAACAAACAAATCAAAACGAATGTGTTTCACCGCATCCAAACGATACCCATCAACCCCAGTTAATTCCTGATACCATTTACCCCAGTTGTCTAACTGTTTTACCGTTTCTGGATTTTCCATGTCTAAGTTACAGCCCATCAAATAATCAAAATTGCCATTTTCGTCATCGACCTTTGGCTCCCAGCCTTTATCGGCAAAATTAAAAATCGCATGGTCCTTTTCCCGAGCGTCATAATCAACACCAGAGAAATTTTCCCACGTCCATTGATACTCATTGTATTTTCCCTGACGTCCAGGAAAAGTGAATTTAGTCCACGCTTCAATCTCTTCTTCACCGGAAGCTGGTTTTGTTCGATCGTCGAATTGATAAGAGACAGCCGAGACAATCTCTGTCTCATCCGCCCCCATGAAATGATCAAAAACAATATCCGCATAAATTTTTAGCCCAGCTTTTTTCAATGCAGCTATACTGCTTAAATACTCATCTTTTGTTCCATATTTTGTTTTAACGCTGCCTTTTTGATCAAACTCACCTAAATCATAAAGATCATAAGTCCCGTAGCCAACATCATTGGCTCCCTCTGATCCTTTATAAGCAGGAGGCATCCAGATTGCGTTAATACCAAAGCGACGTAATTCTTCTGCTTTTTCGGCGAGTGTTTTCCAATGTGTGCCATCAGCAGGAAGATACCATTCAAATCCTTGTAAAATTGTTTGTTTTTCCATAGCCATCACCTCTATATCCATCATACAGAATGTGAACGATCCATCAAAATAAGATGACCTGTAAAGAATCGATAAATGGTTTTGAACGTTTTTGGATGTTTATGATTGAATTATTAAATTAACTATGGTACTATTTCATTGAAGGAGGGTTGAAAATGCTTACAGAAGAACGACGAAAAAAAATAATCGAATGGTTAGAACGTGACGGAGTTGTGAAATCACAAGAGTTAATTCAGTGGTTGGACTCTTCAGAATCCACCGTACGACGCGATTTACACGAATTGGAAGAATTAGGTGTTTTAGAACGTGTTCACGGCGGAGCCAAACGCCCTCAACACCTTGAACAAGAATTGGGAATGGTCGAGAAATCGTCCAAAAACATTCAACAAAAACAATTGGTTGCCCAATACGCCGCTGAGCAAATTGCTGAAGGCGATGTGATCTATCTGGATGCCGGAACGACTACCTCTGAGATGATTCCTTTCTTGAAAAATAAAACCGTCACCGTTGTCACGAACTCCGTTGGACTAGCCGCACGGTTGGTAGAAGCGCAAATCGCAACGATTGTTTTAGGTGGTCGTATTAAATTGACTACTGATGCCGTGATAGGATCACAAGCGCTGCAACAACTAACCCAATATCGTTTCAACAAAGCCTTCATGGGTATGAATGGTGTCCATTTGGATAGCGGCTACTCAACCCCTGATGCAGAAGAAGCCATCTTGAAACGAGCAGCCATCCAGCAATCCGAAAAAGCGTTTGTTTTAGTCGATCATAGCAAGTTCAATCAGACGAGTTTTGTCAGTGTCGCTCCATTATCGGCAGCTTCAATCCTCACCGATACCTGTCCTTTGGTTATCCATGATCAAATCACAGAACAAACTACCTTAAAGGAGGTTTCTGTATGATCTATACAGTGACACTAAATCCTTCGATTGATTATATCGTGCATGTCGACCAATTAGCGATCGGCGATGTCAATCGAATGAAAAACGATTTAAAATTACCCGGTGGTAAAGGCATCAATGTTTCAAGAATTTTGAAGCGCATCAATAACGACTCCACTGCCTTAGGTTTTCTTGGCGGATTTACTGGATCGTTTATTGAAAATTGGATGACTAAAGAAGCCATCAAAACAAATTTTACCACCGTTGCTGACGACACCCGGATTAATATCAAACTAAAAGCCGATCAAGAAACTGAAATCAACGGTCAAGGCCCTGCTGTTTCTTTAGCGGAAAGGACTGAATTGAAAAAAGTTTTAAACAATCTCAATGCTGATGATATCGTTGTTCTTTCTGGCAGCAAGCCAGCAAGTGTTCCGACTGGTTTCTACCAAGAATTAATCGAAATCGTCAAAGCGCAAGGCGCTTCATTTGTGATCGATACCACCGGTGCAGATTTAATGGATGCTTTAGAACAAGCACCGCTACTAGTCAAACCAAATAATCATGAATTAGCCGATTTATATCAAACTTCTTTTGATTCCGTTGAAGCGATCTATCCTTACGGCCAACGTCTACTGGACGAAGGTGCGCAACATGCATTAGTTTCGATGGCCGGTGACGGTGCGTTGTTATTTACAAAGGATGGCATTTACCGCTCCAACGTCCTTACGCGAAGCGTTAAAAACTCTGTTGGAGCTGGCGATTCAATGATTGCAGGTTTCGTTGGTAACTATACGAAAACGCAAGACCCAGTTGAAGCATTCAAATGGGGCGTAGCTTGCGGCAGTGCTACAACTTTCTCTGATGATTTAGCCACTGCGGATTTTATCCAAGAATTATTACCAGAAGTTGAGATCACAAAAGTAAAATAGTTTATTCTCACCACTTCTGAAAAAAGTTAAAAATGGAGGAACTACCATGGATATTAAAGATTTATTGATCAAAGAAGCCATGATCATGGATTTGCAGGCAACGACTAAAAAAGCCGCGATTGATGAAATGGTTCAAAAGATGTACGACGCTGGCCGTATTTCTGACATTGAGGTTTATAAAGAAGGAATTTTAAATCGTGAAGCACAGACTTCAACTGGCTTAGGCGACGGCATCGCAATGCCCCACGCAAAAAACGGCGCGGTTAAGGAAGCAACGGTTTTATTTGCAAAAAGTAAAGCAGGTGTCGATTATGAATCATTAGACGGTCAACCTACTTACCTTTTCTTCATGATCGCTGCTCCAGAAGGCGCGAATGATACCCACCTACAAGCATTAGCTGCTCTTTCAAGACTATTGATTGATCCTGATTTCGTTGCGAAACTAAAATCAGCAGAAACCCCTGAACAAGTTCAAGAAACCTTTGATATCGCCGAAAAGGCCAAAGAAGCAGAAGAAAAAGCGGAAGAACAAGCCGCCGCTTTAAAAAGCATCACAGATGAAAATCGTCGCTATCTTGTAGCTGTAACAGCCTGCCCTACCGGTATCGCTCACACCTACATGGCGGAGGACGCATTAAAGAAAAAAGCAAAAGAATTGGGTGTCGATATCAAAGTCGAAACCAATGGCTCTGAAGGAATCAAACATCGCCTAACAGCCGAAGATATCGCTCGTGCAGACGGTGTTATCGTTGCGGCGGATAAAAAAGTTGAAATGAATCGTTTTAATGGAAAAGAATTAGTCAATCGTCCAGTTAGCGACGGGATTCGCAAGCCAGAAGAATTGATCAATTTGGCCTTAAGCGGCAATGCCCCAACCTATCATGGCGATGGCGCTGCTTCGTCAGCAGATGAAGAAAAAAGTGACAACGGAACCGTCGGACAACGGATTTATAAAGATTTAATGAACGGTGTTTCTCATATGCTACCATTCGTGATCGGTGGCGGGATCATGATCGCATTGTCATTCATGATCGACCAATTTATTGGCGTTCCCCATTCAGAACTTGCTAATTTGGGAAATTACAACCAAGCAGCTAGTTGGTTCAATCAAATCGGTGGTGCCGCATTCGGGTTCATGCTTCCTGTTTTAGCGGGATTCATCGCTTCAAGTATCGCTGACCGTCCTGGTTTGATCGCTGGTTTTGCAGCAGGTGCCTTGGCTAATACTGGCGGCGCTGGTTTCTTAGGTGCATTGCTTGGTGGTTTTATCGCTGGATACGTCATTATCTTCTTGAAGAAATTATTTAAGAACTTGCCTAAATCACTTGAAGGAATCAAAGCTATTCTGTTCTATCCTTTCTTTGGACTATTAATCACCGGTTTCTTGATGCTGTTAGTTAATATCCCTATGAAAGCGATCAACGATGCATTGAATGGTTTCTTGACTGGCCTTAGTGGATCAAATGCGATTTTACTTGGTGCATTACTTGGTGGGATGATGGCTGTTGACTTAGGTGGTCCTATCAACAAAGCAGCTTATGTCTTTGGTACCGCAACGCTTGCTTCAAGCGTCGCTCAAGGCGGATCAATCGTTATGGCAGCCGTTATGGCCGGCGGGATGGTCCCTCCATTAGCAATCTTTGTCGCTACTCGCCTATTCAAAAATAAATTCGAAAAAGACCAAGTGGACGCAGGTTTGACCAATATCGTGATGGGCTTATCTTTCGTAACTGAAGGTGCAATCCCATTTGCGGCTGCCGATCCTATTCGGGTCATCCCAAGCTTCGTTGTAGGTTCAGCTTTAGCTGGCGGCTTAGTCGGAGCGGTTGGTATCAAATTATTGGCCCCACATGGTGGAATCTTCGTAGTTTTATTACTGAGCCATCCACTACTTTATCTAGTATTTATTGCGATTGGCGCAATTGTTTCAGGCGTTATTTATGGCTTAGTGAAAAAGCCTATTGCTAACTAATCTTAGGTAACAAAGAAAAAACCACTTTCGAAAACATTCGAAAGTGGTTTTTTTCTTCACTATCATTTATAACCAGCGGTCTTTTCTACGAACACGAACGGGCTGAGGTTTCGGTTCAATTGAAAAAAGAATCATTCCGATAAAGAACACTGCGATTGACAAAGGAATTTCTAATGATGCAAGCGGCAATCCAAAAATCATTCCAACGACTAATAAGCAACTCCCCATAATCTTAATGTATCTTAAATTCATAACTACCCTCTCCCTTTTTGTATTAAGTTTTAAATTTCTAGGATGTCCAATTGATTTTTCGCCGACACTTTTTTTTGATCAATAAATGACACAACCAAATGCTTCGCTTCTTTTTCTAAGGAAAATGTTAAAGAATCATTTTTCCGACTGATTTGATGGATTGTCATGTCGTTTAACGCAACTTTCAATTCTTCTAAAGGAAAATCCAAAAAGGCTTTTTTAGGAATAAACAATTGTAAAACAGCCGTATAATCCTTATACTGGGCATCCTGAATTTTGAATTCAATTGAATCCCGGATATAATACTCAAAAGCCGCTAATCCCTTGTCTAACGTCAATTCAGGATATAAAATGTGATAGTTCATCATTCGTTCACTTTCATCATCAATCCAAGGGAAATAGGCGAGTGCATTTAGTCCGCCCTTCATTCGATTTACGCGGTATTGATTGGTTAAAAAATTATAGGTCCGTGTAACAAAATAAGAGGCCCTATTTTTTTCGGTTGGTTGAAACTGTTCATTTTGATACTGAACCGTTTGAACAACCGTATCTTCAAATGCAAATTCTATATACGGTTGCTTCAACAATCCAATTCCATTCGTATAAGACAGTTGCGAGATCCCTAATTGATCACGAAATAACTGCTGAAACCGCAAGTTCGCTTCTTCATGCCACTGAAATGGATCCTTATACAATTCAAAAAAGACGCCGCCACCAAGTTCACCCACTTGTTCAACTTGCTGGAGGTCCAGCAATAAGGGCTTGGCAAATAATTTTTTATAGGACTCTCCTAGAAACAACCACCAACAAGACGTTAAACAAACGCCTTTATAAAAAACATCGTAGCCTGGAAACTTATTACAATCCACCATGATATCGCCGTTAAGCCCTCTCATTTTTGGCAATGCTTGTGTTTCTTCCATGGACTCCAAGGAACGCCGTTTTTCTAGTTCACTCGTATTGTGATATAAATACTCGTCATAAGAACGTAGGTAGGCAAATAAGCCATGTTTGATTAAGCGTGCCTTTAAGTAATCTAGGTAAACATTTTCCCAATAATGGAACGTTTTTTCTAAAATAATTGATTTTTCAAAAAGGGTCTCTCCCACTAAATGAATCGTCGTTTCCTCGTCTGTATTTTTTAGTTGCAACCAAAAATCTTCTTCCATGCCAAGATGCTCAACGACCTGTTGTAATTCTTGAGCATCAAATGCTTGTTCTGAGCCATTGATTGACATCTTATCCGGTTCCAGCAATAAACGACTCATAATCGACCAGTCAGCTAAGTGTGATTGAATATCGGCTTGCTTTAAATCGCAAAGTTGGCTGATGCCATACAATTTTTGCTGTTTTGTCATTGCCTTCCCCTTTCTTCTTTCTCTATTTTAATTATATCTTAAAGATTTAAAAATCACTAAGAAATTGACCATTAAGTTTTCAAAAAATTGTATACTAGAATAAACTATGGTAAAAATAAAGCGGAGGTGTTCACATGGGTTTAAAATTCGAAAGAGCCGATGATTTGGACAAGCTTTTTGAATCGTTTGCAGTGGATCCTGATAAAGAAGTCAAGAAGGATGCGGACATTCAAAAATTTTTAAAACCAAAGAACGACGATACAAACAAAAAAAAGGATCAAGCTTAATGCTGATCCCTTGAAACTGCAGCCTTTGCTTACACGCATGCCTGCAGTTTTTTATTTGATTGCGGCTTCGATCGCTTGCCAAGCTTCTTCTTTTCCTTGCTTAGTTTCAGAAGAAAAAAGAATGAAGGTATCGCTTGGATCAAAATCCAATTTTTTCTTGATGGCACTAGTATGCTTGTTCCATTTTCCACGAGGAATCTTATCAGCCTTCGTTGCTACGACGATCACTGGAATATGATAATATTTCAAAAATTCATACATTTGAATATCTTCTTTACTCGGATCGTGACGAACATCAACTAAGGAAACAACGGCTCGCAGTTGTTTTCGGCTAGTGATATACGTCTCAATCATCTCGCCCCATTTCGCCCGCTCTGTTTTGGAAACCTTGGCATACCCATAGCCAGGTACATCTACAAAATGCAAGGCATTTTCTATCAAATAAAAATTTAACGTTTGGGTTTTACCAGGTTTGCCAGAAGTCCGTGCAAGATTTTTACGATCAATTAACGTATTGATGAAGGAAGATTTGCCAACATTGGAACGTCCAGCCAAGGCAATTTCAGGTAAATCTGTTTCTGGATATTGTTTGGGCGAGACCGCACTAATCACGATCTCTGCATTATGAACTTTCATTCTTTCACGCCTTTCAAAAAGGAGCTGGGACACGAATCTGTCGCAGCTCCTTCATACATCTATTTTGGTGTTTCGGCTGTTACTTTCGGATTCGCCTATTAACCGGCTTTTTTTTCGTCCGTTTGGTATTCAATCACTGGTTTACCAGAACCGTCGACTGAATCTTTCGTAACAACGACTTTAGCAATTGTTTCGTCAGAAGGAATATCGAACATAACATCCATCATGACATCCTCAATAATGGAACGTAGTCCACGTGCCCCCGTATTCCGTGCAATTGCTTTGTCTGCAATAGCCTTCAAGGCATCTGGATCAAAAGATAACTCCGTCTCATCGTAAGAAAGTAATTTTTGATATTGCTTAACTAACGCATTTTTAGGTTCAGTCAAAATATGGACTAAATCTTCCGTTGTTAATTTTTCCAAAGCGGTTGTAACAGGTAACCGTCCAATGAATTCTGGAATTAATCCAAATTTCAATAAATCTTCAGGGATGATTTGTTGCATAATACTCTCATCCTCATCGACTTTTTTATTATTCGTTCCAAAACCGATCGTCTTTTCACCTAGACGGTTCTTAACGATTGTTTCAATCCCATCAAAGGCCCCTCCGACGATGAACAAGATATTCGTTGTGTCAATTTGGATAAATTCTTGATGTGGATGCTTCCGTCCACCCTGAGGCGGAACACTCGCAACCGTTCCTTCAAGAATCTTTAATAACGCTTGTTGAACCCCTTCACCGGAAACGTCACGTGTAATTGAAACATTCTCGCTTTTACGAGTAATTTTATCAATTTCATCGATATAAATAATTCCCTTTTCAGCACGTTCAACATTATAATCTGCTGATTGTAGTAATTTTAAAAGAATATTCTCAACATCTTCCCCTACATAACCAGCTTCCGTCAAACTTGTCGCATCGGCAATTGCAAAGGGAACGTTCAAGGTCCGAGCTAACGTTTGGGCTAAGAACGTTTTACCAGAACCAGTTGGTCCGATTAAACAAATATTACTTTTTTGCAACTCAACGTCATCGGTTCCATCATTTTCAGTATTTACCCGTTTGTAATGGTTATATACCGCAACTGACAAAGCTTTTTTCGCTCGATCTTGTCCGATGACATATTGATTTAAAACATCTAATAGTTCTTTTGGTTTCGGTACATCGATAAATTCACGAATCGCTTCTTCGTGGAACTCTTCGTCGATAATCTCTTTACAAAGGTCGATACATTCATTACAGATGTATACTCCGGGACCCGCAACAACTTTTTTTACTTCTTCTTGGGTCTTACCGCAAAATGAACAGCGAACTGTCTCACCTGCGCCTGTGCTTTCATACATAGCTGTCACCTCTTGTTTCTTTCTCTACAAGTGTTTCCACGATTGCAGTCTTTATCTATAATACCACAAAGACCCAAAAAGACAAAGAAACCGAGAACAAATAGAAAGGATTTCTAAAGAAAAAAAGCACCCTTTTATAAGGGTGCTTTTACCATAAGTTTATTTTTCAACAGCTGTTCCTGTTACTAATTCAACAGCTTTTTTCATTTTAATATCATGTTCAAGCATATCTTCCGTTAAAACACGGCTGATTTGTTCTTTAGGCATTTGATACATTTCAGCTAATTCGTTGATTTCTTTTTCTACATCTTCTTTAGATGCTTCAATTTTTTCTGCTTCAACGATTGCTTCCATTACCAAGTTTGTTTTGACGCGGTTATCCGCTTCGCCTTCGAATTGAGTATGCAAGTCTTCTTCTGTTGAACCAGTTAATTGATAGTACATTTCTGGTGAAATTCCTTGACGTTGCATGTTATTTAAGAATTCATCCATTGAACGGTGTACTTCATCGTGAACCATTACATGTGGCAATTCAACGATTTCAGCATTTTCAACGGCTTGCTTGATAGCCGCTTCGTCTTTTGCTTCTTTCGCAGCTTCTGCTTTTTGTTTTGTTAATTCGTCACGGTATTTTGCTTTTAATTCGTCTAAAGAATTGACTTCTTCATCAACGTCTTTGGCAAAATCATCGTCTAATTCAGGAAGTTCTTTCGCTTTTACTTCGTGAATTGTTACTTTAAAGATCGCTTCTTTACCCGCAAGATCTTCTGCTTGATAATCTTCTGGGAAAGTCACAGTTACGTCTAAGTTTTCGCCAGCTTTGTGTCCAACTAATTGTTCTTCAAAGCCAGGGATAAATGAGCCTGAACCTAGTTCAAGTGAGTAATTTTCGCCTTTACCGCCTTCAAATGGTTCTTCACCAACGAAGCCTTCAAAATCGATTACAGTTGTATCGCCATTTTCAGCAGCTTCATCTTCTTTGATGACTAATTCCGCCTGTGCTTCTTGTTCTGATTTCACACGTGCATCCACGTCTTCTTCAGATACTTCAACTTCTTGTTTAGGAACTTCAAGTTCTTTGTAGTCGCCTAGTTTCACTTCAGGTTTCACGGTTACTTCAGCTTTAATAACCCAAGCTTCGCCTTTTTCCATGCTGTCTACATCGATTTTTGGTTGAGAAACTGGATCGATACCTGCTTCTTTAACCGCTGCTTCATAAGCAACTGGCAATACATCGTTTAATGCATCTTCATACAATGCTTCTTCGCCGTACATCCGGTTAAATACTTGGCGAGATACTTTTCCTTTACGGAAGCCAGGTACATTAAGATTTTTCTTTACTTTGTTGAATGCATTTGTTAATCCCTTTTGAATTTCTGCTTGTTCAATCGAGAAAGTTAACACACCATCATTGGTGCCTGTTTTTTCAAAATTTGCAGTCACGTTTGTTCCCTCCGAATACTAATATACTTGCATTTTGCATACCTTTAAATAGTACACTACTGGTTCTTAATTGTAAATATAAAGCTTTTACTCTCGGCATTTTTTAATGATAATCAAACATCATTTGTTTAATTTTTTGTCGAATTGCTTCCACCTGTTCATCTAACACTGCAAAACTGCCTGAATATTCCGCTAAATAACTTTCCGCCCATGCATCTGGCTTCATGAAGGAATACTGCAAAGGATACAAAAAGGCCATCTCCAGCTTCAACTGCTCCAATAAATTCGCCAAAAGAATCGGGTCATTGTCTTCTAAGCGTTTCGTCAAGCAAGCTTCAATCGCTTGTTGCAAACGGTCATCAAAAGCAGTCTCAGCTGGTGAAAGTTCTACGATTTCACCTTGAATGGTCAAATAGCGGACTTTTTCAGTTACGCCAACACGACCTAAATTTTCAAATAAATAGCTGCGAACTAGCGGCGCAACGTTTGGGTCAATCATCCATTTTTCTGTCCAGCTTTTCAACCGTTCGTCAGATAAGCCCTTGATTTTCCGTACCAGTTGTAACTGCTCCACCGAAGACAATTCCGGCAACTTGATTAATTCTGTCTCCAACCTTTTGATCGCCGCTTGTTGCTGCTTTTGATAAAAATTTTCTTGATCATCGATTCGCACGGTCCAAAGATTTTGTTGTTCCTCGGTGAGCATTTTTCTTTTTTGTGCCCGCCATAAAAACTCGCGAGCAGCAAAAAACTGGTGTGTATAAAGTTGAATCTGTATATATAGATCCAATCTCTCAAGAGTTTCTAAATAGCTATCTTGTTCATCTTCGGCATACTCCAGCGCCTCAGTAAAATTTCCCTGTTCCAATGCCAGACTAGCAATTAAATGATTCAATTTGATTGAGGGTGCTTCTTCGTATGCCAATTTATAATTTTCTAATGCCGCTACGTAGTCACCGGTAGAAAAAGCTTCCTCGGCTAAGGTTAAATAATAGTGATCTTTGTATGGAAAATCGATTGGCTTCATACTTCTGAAAAATCCTCTCTAGCTGTTACTAAATTTATCGTCACAACACTCGTATCGGAGAAATAATCGCCGAGGTGTTGCTTGTTTGGTGTAAAAATTGTGACTAAATAGCCTAACATAAAAAATGATCCTCGTAGAATAAACCGACAAGCGCCTTCTCGCACCAAAACCGTTTTCCAACTAAGTGCTACTTCTGTAAAGCAAACTACTCGGATGCCAAAAATCATCTTGCCGATTGTTTGACCCTGATTTAATTTCGTCAATAAAATAAAATACGCTAAGTAAATGACTAACGCCGAAATGCCATAGATACTTATTAAATCTGTACTTTTATTCCAACCTAACAGATTTGCCGGCAGCCCTAACAAAATGCCGGTAATAGCCGAGATACAAAGCAGATCAATCAAATAAGCAAAAAAACGAATCCAAAAGCCGCTATAAAAATAATCGGGATAATGATTGAAGACTGGCCCTTGCTTTGATTTTTTTAGTAATTGTTGAACAGGTCCTACTGCTGGTCGATGAGTTATTTCTTTTGTCATCGTTACTCACCTCCATAAAGATACATCGCTTTAGGGGCTTGCGGAGTGCCGACACTTTCAACAATATTTCTTACTAAATCTTCTTGCTTCGGTTTGATTCCTTGGAATTCTGCCAAACTATTGCCTAGCCAAGTATTCATAAAATTGGTTGATCCAGTAGTATAGGTAATCACTTTCGCACCATTTAACCCATGATCCTTTTGCAATGCTTTTAACGCCTGATCAGGATAGCCAATCGCATCAACTAAGCCGTTTTCTACTGCTTGAGCACCATCATAAATCCGACCATCCGCTAGCTTGCGAACATCTGCTTCATTCATTTTCCGGCCTTCAGCCACTGTCTTAACAAAACGGCCATACATGCTATCAACAAACGCTTGTAGCACTTCTTTGTCTTCCTTTGTTTGAGGACGGGAGGCTGAGCCAATATCTTTTAAAGCACCGCTTTTAATTGTCGTATCTGTGATGCCCAGCTTTTCCATCAAGCCAGAATAATTCATACTAGACATAATCACACCGATTGATCCGGTCATAGTATCGTCGGTCGCAAAAATTCGGTCCGAATTTGCTGCGATATAGTAGCCGCCACTAGCTGCCTGACTCTCCATCGAGGCATAGATTGGAATTTTTTTATCCTTTTGCAACTCCTTCAATGCTCGGGTAATCTCTGCCGTCTCATAAACAGCGCCACCTGGTGAATTGATTTCTAACAAAATCCCTTTTACCGTATTATCTTTTTTGATTTTAGCGAGTTGCTTCATGAATGCTTCATGATTGTATCCACCAGTTGAAAACAAACCACTGGTGCCGTCGTTGACAATCGCTCCTTCCACCATTAATTTAACGATTTTTTCTTTATTAGAGCCCTCGACTTCTGTTTTTTCCTGCGGCTCATTCGTGCCATACAATAGTTCGTTAACTTGGCTCAACTCTTGTTTGTCCTCAGCTTTTCGGCTCAGCGTCGAAGATAAGACAGAAAGCGCCATAAGTACGACCGCGATCCCAACTGCAACCCAGCGTCTCTTATTCATTTGATTCCTCCTTACTTAATATAGGTTCCGAATGACCAATACTTTTTCAATGGGTCCCTCACCCTTCATTTTTTCTGCTTTTTCTAATAAAGAATAGCCACCGAAAAGTTCATGGGTTAAGGGATCTTCGATTTTAAAGGATTGCGCCTCCTCGATACTTAAAGCATCCGGTGTAATCTCTTGGATACTATCCCAACCTGTATCTAAAAATATTTTCGTTTCATCATCAATTTCTGGGTTGCCATTCAGCTGTGTCAAAAATTGACGGAGCTGGCCGACGGTTAAGTTTTCTGGTTGATTCATGCTACTTCCTCCTTAATCAAATCTGTGAAGAAAATACTCGTTCAACTTCCACGTCTCTTCACTAAACGCTTTCGATAAAAAAATTCCCTTAGAAGGGTACCTCCTCATTTTACCTTATTCTCTCACTAGATGAAACGCAGAAAGTTTTTTTGTTTTATTAACGGGCTTTTCACAAATTACATATATACCAATTTGTTAAAAATAAAAAAATATTTGACTACATGACGAGTTTATATTATATTATTCATTGTTTCCGATGTTAAAATAAAAAAATCTCAGCTACACCAACGAGATAGCGCCAGGCCTTTAATAGAGGTGACGAGGAAGAAGCTTATCGAAATATTCGGCGGGTGGCTTCAGGGCAGCTGTGCTCTAAAGATCATTACAAAATTTTTATAAAAAAAACAAAAAAATGGTCAGACAGCTCGGAAACATATAATGACAGGAAAGTAGGAAGACATTATGTGTGGAATCGTAGGAATTGTAGGAAACGAGCAAGCAACTAGTATTTTAGTGAAGGGATTAGAAAAATTGGAGTATCGCGGGTACGACTCTGCCGGAGTTTTCGTAGCCGATCAACAAGACGACTATTTAATCAAGTCACAAGGACGGATCAAAGAATTAGCAGATAAGATTAGTGCCAATGTCCATGGCACAATCGGAATCGGTCATACACGCTGGGCGACCCACGGTGAACCGAGTGAAGAAAATGCCCATCCCCACACCTCACAAAGTAAACGGTTCGTCTTAGTTCATAATGGTGTAATCGAAAACTATGACGATTTAAAAGCCAATTTTTTAGCGGAGGATTCTTTTTATGGTGAGACCGATACAGAAATCGCGGTTCATTTAGTGGAATACTTTGTTGAACAAGGGCTTTCGACTAAGGAAGCCTTCCGTAAAGCATTAGCGGAAATCCACGGTTCTTACGCCTTTGGCTTGATCGACAAAGAAGATCGCGAAACCATTTATGTTGCGAAAAACAAAAGTCCTTTATTGATTGGCTTAGGCGACGGCTTCAACGTTGTTTGTAGCGACGCCATGGCGATGCTGGAACAAACCAATCAATTCGTTGAGATCAATGACGGCGAAATGGTAATCGTAACTAAAGACCACGTCGAAATCGAAGACCAAACAGGCAACGAAGTCCAACGCGCACCTTATGAAGCGAAAATTGATCTTTCTGACATGGAAAAAGGAACCTATCCTTATTACATGCTAAAAGAAATTGACGAACAACCAGCTACGATGCGACGGATCATCAGTGAATACACCGATGAAACAGGAACCGTTGTTATCGAAGATCAGTTATTACAAAGTCTATTAAACAGTGATCGAATTTATATCGTTGCTTGTGGAACGAGCAATAATGCTGGCTGGGCTAGCAAACAAATCATTGAAGGTCTAGCCAACATTCCAGTAGAGATCCACCTATCCAGTGAATTTGGTTATAACATGCCGTTGCTTTCAGAGAAACCATTCTTCATTTATTTAACTCAAAGTGGCGAGACTGCTGATAGCCGCCAGGTATTAGTGAAGACAAATGAATTAGGCTATCCCTCTCTTACAGTGACGAACGTGGCCGGTTCAACTTTATCTCGTGAAGCGACTTATACAATGCTTCTACATGCTGGACCAGAGATCGCTGTCGCCTCAACTAAAGCCTATACAGCACAAATTGCCGCTTTGACAGTCTTAGCCAAAGCAGTCGGTGAAGCGAAAGACGTGGCAGCCGCTAAAGCATTCGATTTAACGAAAGAATTAGGCATTGCAGCCAACGCAATGGATGCCATGATTGCTGAAAAAGCCATGATCGAAGAAATTGCTGCAGAATATTTAGCAACTACACGTAACGCCTTTTATATTGGCCGTGCCGAAGACTACTATGTTTCAATGGAAGTTGCTTTGAAATTGAAAGAAATTTCTTACATTCAAGCAGAAGGCTTTGCTGCAGGAGAATTGAAACACGGAACGATCGCCTTAGTGGAAGAAGGAACACCAGTAATTGGTATTATCACCGAAGCCGTAACCGCGCCTCATACACGAGG
Organism: Enterococcus viikkiensis; assembly: GCF_005405345.1. Lineage (GTDB taxonomy): Bacteria > Bacillota > Bacilli > Lactobacillales > Enterococcaceae > Enterococcus_A > Enterococcus_A viikkiensis. The sequence continues at coordinate 186,122 of NZ_BJDW01000002.1, forward strand.
AAATCTGCGAGAAGTGGAAAGTCGCGGCGCGCACACCTTAGTGATTGTTTCTGAAGAATTAAGCAAAGACGGGGACCAAATTATTCTACCTGTTGTTCATCAATTTTTACGTCCGTTAGTCTCTGTAATTCCTGGACAATTGATTGCTTATTACGCAACCTTATTACGAGGGTTTGACGTTGATAAGCCACGTAACTTAGCAAAATCGGTCACTGTTGAATAATCAGTCGATAAACAAAAAAGCATCCAGCCTTTTATTCAGGTTGGATGCTTTTTAACACGGAAAAACACCTGGTGGTCATTCTCATTTAGGAATGCCACCAGGTGTTTTTGCTTCTTAATGGTAAATTGGGCATTTTTCGTTAATCCAGCCCAATTTCCGCACGGACAACTGCCGCAATTTTTTCGACGTAATAGTTTACTTTTTCATCAGTCGGTGCTTCCGCCATCACACGTAGTAATGGTTCTGTTCCAGAAGGACGAACCAAGATGCGTCCATCGCCATTCATTTCAGCCTCAGCTTCATCGATTGCTTGCTTGATTGCCGGAACATCCATCGCACCGTATTTATCGCTCACGCGAATATTGACTAATTTTTGTGGGTAGATCGTTACTTCCCCAGCTAGTTCAGAAAGCTTCTTACCCGTTTGCTTCATGATATTTAATAATTGAACACCAGTCAGCATACCATCACCAGTCGTATTGTAATCTAAGAACAAGACGTGACCTGATTGTTCACCGCCAAGATTGTAGTCATTTTTACGCATTTCTTCCACAACATAACGGTCACCGACTTGGGTGATGACGTCAGACAAGCCAATTTCTTCGATTGCTTTATGGAAACCTAGATTACTCATAACTGTCGTCACAACGGTGTCTTTCTTCAAACGTTTACGTTCAGCTAGATATTTCGCACAGATAAACATGATCCGGTCGCCGTCAATGATATTTCCTAATTCGTCCACTGCAATGACTCGGTCACCATCACCATCAAAGGCTAAGCCGACATCAGCACCCTTTTCAACAACCATTTCAGCTAATTTTTCAGGATGCGTCGAACCAACACCGTCATTGATATTCAAGCCATTGGGTGAAGTCCCCATCGTATAAAAATCTGTTTCCAAATCTGCAAATAAGCGATTAACACTCGTTGAAGTCGCACCATTAGCAGCGTCTACACAGACTGTTAAACCAGACAAATCTCCTGAGATGGTTTGAACTAAGAATTGTGAGTATTTTAATAAACCTTCATGGAATTCATCCAATGTTCCTAAGCCTTCAGCAGAAGGACGCGGTAATTTATCTTCTTCCGCATCTAACAATGCTTCGATTTCCGCTTCCTGTTCGTCGACTAATTTAAAACCATCGGCTCCGAAAAATTTGATGCCGTTATCTTCAGCTGGATTGTGTGAAGCAGAAATCATGACACCCGCTGCAGCCTTTTGCAAGCGGGTTAGATAGGCAACTCCCGGCGTTGAAATGACGCCTAATTGAAAGACTTCAATCCCTACTGAAAGCAAGCCTGAAATCAATGCTGTTTCCAACAATTCTCCTGAGATCCGCGTATCGCGCCCAACTAAAACCCGCGGCCGTTCCACACTTTCTTGGTGTTGGCTTAAAACATAACCTCCGCAGCGTCCTAACTTGAAAGCTAATTCCGGTGTTAACTCCTTATTTGCGATTCCACGTACTCCATCTGTTCCAAAATATTTACCCATTAAATTCTATTTCCCTTCTTCATCTAATTCGTTGATTGTGTTGTTGATTCAGCAGACGATTCTGTTGTACTCGATTGTGAACGAGTCGTTTCGACAGAGCTAGCTGTTTCACTTGAATCTTCTTTTTCTGATGAACTAGAATGATTTGCATTACTTGATTCTGATGCTTGTGTGTTTTTAAATACTGGCGTGACCTGTGCACTAACCGTTTTTGGATTCACTTGATAATTATCGGAAACAGGAACATCAATTAATTTCTTTACCGTTCCTTGGATTTGGCTAACGTCTACTGGTACTCCAATACTGTCTATCTGATCAATAGCAGACTGTAAACCTGTTATTGTTGCCTTTGTTCGGCTCAGATCAATCTTCACGCTCTCTACCGCCGCGGGCAGTTGTCCTTCTTGAATCGGATAAAGCAACACCTCTTTGCTAGGTGTTTGAATTTCAAATGAGACCGTCACATTTTGTGGATCTGATTGGATTGGCAAAGCCTCCCCACTGGAATTTAAAGCTTGAATCCGCGCCTGAGCACTCTCTTGATCCGCGGAAAGTTTGCTCGTATCCACCGATGCCACCACACGATCAATCTCCTTCATCGTGTTTTCTCCGGTGGTAATTTCGACTTTAGCAGGTTCTACTGACATCTCGCCAATCTTTAACCCATTGTTGCTGGTCGTGCTGCTTAACACTGGTGACACATTGAATTGCTTTGTCACTCTTTTCTCGATCGTTACTGAAATGGTCTCCGGCTCGATCGTCGCGAATAGTGAACTTGCCAAATTCTTGGTCTTTAAGCGGACTTCGTGGGTCCCAGCAGAAAGTTTTGTTAAATCAGCTACGACACTAAAATCTCTTGTATCAGGGTCTATTTCTTTATTTAATTGGATTCGATTCGCTCCACTTAATTTCACTGAAACGTTTGAGGAAAAGCCATGAACAAAATATTCATCAGAATCATATAAAACGTTGATCGGTACATTTTGAATAGCTTCTTCGTAATTCGTTTCAGAAGAAATCAACCGACTGAAGTTTTGGCTATTCACATTGAAAAAAAGGATCAAACTAAACACCAGTGAAATTAAAATATACGGTAGATTGCCTTTTTTAAACTTGATGATCATTTTTGGCCTCCTTTAGTAAACCCTTCTAAAAAAGTTTGTAAGAGACTCTTTTTGCTCATGTTCTTCTCATCCGGCAATAATTCCCGCCGCATGACAGCCAAGTATTCTTCTTGTGACAAATCATGGAGAAAATCATTGTTCAAGGTAATACTCACCCCACCAGTTTCCTCAGACACGATAAAAGTCAACGCGTCGCTGACTTCACTAATACCCACTGCAGCACGATGGCGAGTTCCAAATTCTTTTGGAATCAGCATACTGTCGGACAATGGCAAATAAGCGGAAGCGACAGCGAGTTTGCCATTTTTCACAATGACGGCACCATCATGTAACGGTGTGTTGGGAATAAAGATGTTAATCAGCAATTCCCCTGTAATATCCGCATCTAACGCAATCCCCGTTTCAATGTACTCTTCCAAGCCGGTGAAACGTTGAATTGTGACCAGGGCACCGATTTTTCGCTTAGACATGTATTGGATGGCTTTATCGAAAGCTAAAATCATCCGTTCATCATCACGCTCTTCCTTTTTCGATGTTTTGAAAAAAGAACTTCGCCCCAAATGCTCCAAGCCTCGTCGAACTTCCGGCTGGAAGATGACGATGGCCGCGATCACCCCGTAAGTAATGATCTGATTCATGAGCCATGACAAGGTATGCAGACCGATGAGTTCAGCCAAGATTCGAATACCAATAAAGATCGCCACGCCCTTGATCAATTGGACGGCTTTTGTACCGCGAACCAATTCAAACAAACGATAGATCAAAAACCATACGACAAATATATCTAAAAGGTTGACGATAATATCCCAAGTTGAAAGATTCTCAGAAAAAAAGCTAAGCCAATATTCTGGTTTGAATAATTCAATTAGACGATTAGGCATAGATAACCTCTCTTTCTATACAAAATTCTTTACAATTATACCACAATGGTACAGCTCCAGCATAAAATTTAAGAAGAGCCTTAGCTAAGCTAAGACTCTTCTTAAAAAAATTTACTTGTTTCGCTTTTCAGCGCGAGCCGCTCTCCTAGCCGCTCGACGCGCTTCCGCTTCAGGATCCACTGTCCGTTCTCGCTTTGGCTTTTTTTCTACTGTTGCTGTATTCGCTTCTGCTGGAGTCCCTGCAAGTTTTGCACGGATTTTCTCTTCTTGCCCAGCTAAACGGGCATAGTTGTAAAAACGTGTCTCCGCATCATTGACTGTCTTTTGGTATAACCGTTGCGCATCATCTGGTTGCACTCGTTCTAAGGCAGAAAAACGAACTTGCTGTTTCATGAAACTGATCATCGTCTCGAAATTCGGTTTCTTATAGTCCAAAGTCATTGGATTTTTGCCTTTCTCACGTTGAGCCGGATTGTAACGATATAAAGACCAATAGCCAGATTCAACTGCTTCTTTTGCTTCTCGCAAGGTTTGACTCATTCCACCGCGTAAGCCGTGGTTGATACATGGTGTGTAGGCGATAATTAATGATGGTCCAGGGAATTTTTCTGCTTCTTCTAAAGCTTTAATGGTTTGCATTTGGTTCGCGCCTGAGGCAATTTGTGCCACATAGACATTCCCATAAGTCATAGCCATCATTCCTAAATCCTTCTTCGATTGATACTTCCCACCAGCCGAGAATTTTGCAATGGCTGATGCTGGTGTTGCTTTAGACGTTTGTCCCCCAGTATTAGAATAGACTTCATTGTCCATAACTAGAATATTAACATCTGCACCACTAGCCAAGATATGATCAATCCCACCAAAGCCAATATCATACGCCCAGCCATCGCCACCAAACATCCATTGACTCGTTTTGACAAATAGATCGCGATTGTCGTAGATATCCGCCAATTTAGCATCTGTTAGACCTTCTGCTTCAAGAGCCGCAGTTAGTTTGGTTGCCCGTTGCTGCGTCCCCTCAGATTCAAACATGTGATCCATCCAGTCTTCCATCAATTCTCGTAACTCATCAGAAACCAGGTCTAAGACATCATTGATTTTATCCGCTAATTCTTTTCGACGGGTTTGGTTGGCCAAGAACATTCCATAGCCATACTCGGCATTGTCTTCGAATAACGAGTTAGACCAAGCAGGGCCTTGTCCTTTGTCATTCGTTGTATATGGGCTAACGGGTGCTGCCGCGCCCCAAATAGAAGAACAGCCAGTCGCATTAGCGATCATCATTCGGTCACCAAACATTTGCGTCATTAATTTTACGTAAGGTGTTTCGCCACATCCTGCACAGGCACCAGAGAATTCTAACAAAGGTTTATTAAATTGGGAACCTAAAACAGAATTCACTTTAGCCGGGTTGGCCTTTTGTTTCAACGTCATTGAAAATGCCCAATTGATCGCTTGTTCTTTTTCTTCTTCATACGGCTTCATAACTAAAGCCTTTTCTTTTGCTGGACAAGCTTCAACACAAAGTCCACAGCCGGTACAATCTTCTACCGAAACTTGAATCCGGTATTTCAATCCGTCTGCTCCACGCATTTCACGAACAATGTAACCTTCCGGCGCTTCAGTCATCTCTTCATCATCTGCCAAAAACGGACGAATCGCCGCATGCGGACAGACAAAGGAACACTCATTACACATCGTACAGCGATCACTACGCCAATGGGGAACTTCCAACGCAACTCCGCGTTTTTCAAATTGAGTCGTTCCCGTTGGAATTGTTCCGTCGGTCATCCCATTAGCAACTAAATCATTGACCGTTAAATCATTGCCTCGTTGTGAATTAATTGGTTCAACAATTTCCTCCACATATTGAGAAACTGGCGTCTTCCGCATTTTTTTCGGAACTTCAACAGTCTTCCATGCCTCAGGAACTTGTACTTGATGCAATAATTCAACGGTTTGATCGATTGCCGCGATATTTTTTTCGACGATCTCTATCGATTTGCGGCGATAACTTTTATCCGCTTCGGCTTTCAAAATATCTAATACCTCATCAAAAGGAATAATTCCAGTCAAACTGAAGAACGCTGTTTCCATTACTGTATTGATTCGTGAACCTAATCCAACTTCCATCGCCAAATTTGCCGCATTAATCGTATAGAACTGAATCTCATTTTCCGCGATATAGCGTTTCATTTTAGCTGGCAATAGTTTATCCATCTGCTTGTCATTCCACATTGTATTCATTAAAAAGATTCCGCCGGGCTTCAATCCTTTCAACAAATCATAAGTATGAATATACGCCGGTGTATGACAAGCAATAAAATCTGCGCTTTCGACCAGATAGGTTGAACGGATCGGCGTATCGCCAAATCGTAGATGGGAAACCGTCAGTCCACCGGATTTCTTCGAATCATAACTAAAATAGCCTTGTGCATATTTATCAGTATGATCCCCAATGATCTTGATTGCAGACTTGTTCGCGCCGACGGTTCCATCAGAACCAAATCCCCAGAATTTTGCTTGGAAGGTATTCGGATTCGTTAAATCCACGATCCCTTTCGATTCTAGCGACATATGCGTAACATCGTCCACAATCCCAATTGTGAAACGTTTCTTCGCTTGCTGTTTATCCTTCAACATTTCATCATAAACGGCGATAATCTGATCTGGTGTCACGTCTTTTGACCCTAATCCAAAGCGACCACCAATAATTTTCGGACGAATATCGGCTTCATACATCACACCTTGAATATCTAACAATAACGGCTCGCCATCAGCGCCAGGTTCCTTCGAACGATCTAACACCGCAATGGATTTGACTGAATCAGGTAATTTCTCTAGAAAGTTTTCTGTCGGAAACGGACGGTACAAATGAATGTTCAAAAAGCCGACTTTACGACCGTTAGCATTCAAATAGTCCACCGTTTGTTCAATCGTTTGAGCCACCGAGCCCATGGCCACAATGACCTCTTCAGCATCCTCAGCCCCATAATAAGTCACGAGGTCATAATTGGTGCCACGTAATTGATTGATTTCAAACATATATTTTTGAACAATTGATGGTAGCTCATCGTAATAGCGATTGACCGTTTCTCGTTGTTGGAAATGGACATCTGGATTCTGGTTGGTCCCGCTAATCGTCGGATGATTAGGATTCATACTGCGCTTACGAAAAGCTTTCAGTTTTTCTTGATCGATCAAGGGTGCCAACTCGTCATACTCCAAGACTTCAACTTTTTGGATCTCATGACTCGTTCGGAAACCATCAAAAAAGTTCATGAAAGGTACACTGCCTTCGATTGCAGCTAAATGCGCCACCGCGGACAAGTCCATAACTTCTTGAACACTACTTTCTTGTAACATTGCAAATCCCGTTTGACGAGCGGCCATCACATCCCCATGATCGCCAAAAATATTTAGCGCGTTAGTGGTGACGGCTCGACTGGCAACATGAAAGACCCCAGGCAATAATTCACCAGCGATTTTATACATGTTAGGAATCATTAATAGTAATCCTTGTGACGCTGTATAGGTCGTCGTTAATGCGCCGGTTTTTAAAGCTCCGTGAACGACTCCTGCCGCCCCTGCCTCCGATTGCATTTCTGTAATTGAAACTGGCTGACCAAATATATTTTTCTTTCCTTGTGACGCCCATTGGTCAACAAGTTCAGCCATGGTTGAACTAGGAGTAATTGGATAAATGGCGGCTAATTCCGTGAAGGCATATGAAATATACGCCGCAGCTGTATTTCCATCCATCGTTTTTTTCTTACGCATGTTTCTCCCCCATATTCTATCTTTAGCGGATTTTTTGTCCCCGCAATTTTGTCATGAAACGTACAACCAACTTATTTTCTAGCAAAAATAAGCTTTCTGTTTAAGATAATTGTTCCAGTTGCACTCGTACTTCTTATAATCTTTCTAACAACGGCTTCATTATAAACTAACATTTATTATTTTTAAACCTACCCTCTACTCTTTTTAACTTTTCTAATTAAAAAGAGTTTGATTTCTAAGAAATATTTTGTAAACTAACAGGCAAAGGATGTGAATAATAATGGATACTACTGTTATCAATGCAAAGCTAGTCAATGACTTCAACGGTATCAAAATTGGTTCCGCTAACGCACCAAAGCGGATCATTGAATTTATTAATCTTCGTTGTCCCTACTGTAAAAAATGGTTTGAAGACTCTCAAACAACTTTGGCACAAGCGGTTGCTGAAGGCAAAGTTCAACGGATCATTAAATTATTGGACAAAGACAAAGTCAGCTTACAACGAGGCAACGTCATGCATGAGTATATCAATGCAGACCCTAATAAAGCCTTGCTGCAGATTCAGCAAGCCTACGAGACCCAAGACATTTGGAAAGATTTTGAATTAGAAGCTGTTGCCACTTACGCTGAAAAAACATTGCACCTGTCGCAACAAGCCAATCAAGAATTGCAACAAGAAATTCGTAACGAAGCTCAGCAAGCCAACATTCAGTTTGTTCCGACGATTATTTTAGGGGAACGCATCTTTGATGAATCAATTGATCAAGCATCTTTAGCGAATTATCTTAATGAATAATGCCACTTAAAAAGGAACCGTTTGAAAATCAAACGGTTCCTTTTCTTAGATTGTCTGCAAAATCATTGATCTTTCGAATGCGATGATTAATGCCTGATTTAGAAATCGCACCAGAAGGAATCATCTCCCCTAGCTCTTTCAGGCTGATCTCTGGATTTTGAATCCGCAGCTCAGCAATCTCTTGTAATTTCTCAGGTAGCGCCTGTAAGCCTACCGTTGCTTCAATGAAATGAATATTATTGATTTGCTTCGAGGCTGCATCAATCGTTTTATTCATATTAGCCGTCTCACAATTAACTAGACGATTAACTGAATTACGCATATCCCGCACGATTCGAACATCTTCAAACTTCAGCATCGAATTAGTCGCACCAATCAAAGTAAGAAAATCAGCAATCTTCTCAGCACCTTTTAAATAAGTAATATAGCCGTTTCTTCGTTCCAAAGTACGTGCATTCAAATCAAATTGATTAAGCAGATCACAAATATCTTGATTATGTTCCTCATAAATCGACGAAATTTCTAAATGATAGCGACTCGTTTCGGGGTTATTAACTGACCCTGAGGCTAAAAAAGCGCCACGCAAATAGGCTCGTGTTTTTTCATCAGAGCGTTTGATTTCATCAGAAATATGGGCTTGAAACATCATGCCATCCATAATATCTAAATCTAATAGTACACTTTGTGTTTCCTGCTTCAATCGTACAATATACACATTGTTTTTCTTCAGCTTCATTTTACGACGAACTAATAATTCACTGCGCACGCCGTAGTGTTCCTTTAATAAGGTAAAAATCCGTCGAGCGATCGCGGCATTCTCCGTTTGGACATTCAAAACAAATTGATGATTACTCAAACTTAATGAGCCGTTCATCCGAATCAGCGCGGCCAGCTCAGCTTGAGCTAGATTTTTTTGGACTGCCAGACCCGTTAATTCTTTTTTTACTTCTGCTGCAAAAGACATGACGAGCCCTCCTTTATTTCAAATTTCACTTAAATCTTTGCCCCAAAAACGATTCGGAACAATTCATCGACAACTTTTTCGCCATCATGAAAGACACCGCCATCACGTAATTTTAAAAAGTCCGTTGAGACCACACGACAGCCCTCTTCCCGCAAGCCATTAAAATCATGGGTCACTTGGACTAAGTATTCATCGTAGATTTCTGGGTCCATATACCCTTCAGGAACCTTTTCCGTATTTACTAATACTGTATTGATAAATTGACTATCCAAATGTTGATGCAATATACGGATATGATCAGCGTCACTAAAATGTTCTGTTTCACCTTTTTGAGTCATAATGTTACAGATGTAAACGACTTCGGCCTCCGTTGTTTTCACCGCATTGCCTAATTCTTCAATTACTAGATTCGGCAAAATACTGGTAAATAAAGAGCCTGGGCCGAGTACCACCATATCTGCTTCTTGGATCGCTTGAACCACTTTACGAGCAGCATGAGTCGCTTTGTCACCATTTTTTTCTGTTACATAGACTTTTTCAATCGTCTTACGATCCAGCGCGATCTTTGATTCACCCACAGCACTTGTACCGTCCGTAAAATCGGCATGCAGTACTAAGGGTGTCTCAGAAGAAGGATAGACATGGCCATCCACATGCAGCATCAAAGAAAGTAATTGAATCGCTTCATAGGTGCTGTTACGCATCTCAGACAAAGCTGCAATTAATAAATTACCAATCGTGTGATTCGCTAAAAATTTATCGTTCTCATGAAAACGATATTGAAAGAGATCCTCATATAGTTTCGGCATGTCAGACAATGAAGCCAAAACATTTCGCAAATCTCCTGGCGGTGCCATATCGATCGAATCCCGCAATTCGCCACTGCTACCACCATCATCAGCCACTGTCACCACCGCTGTGATATCCGCACTTTGATTGCGTAAACTTTTTAAAATAACCGGCAAGCCAGTACCACCACCAATCACGACGATCTTAGGTTTGCGGATACGATACGTTTTCATTTTCATGATCGATTCACCGTCTCTTTCCGTTTATCTTTGTCACGGTGAGTAATATTGACTTTGTAATCCGCGTCCTTCAACGCTTTGCCCACTCGTTCAGACAACGCGACCGAGCGGTGTTGGCCCCCGGTACATCCAATCGCCACCGTTAACGAACTCTTCCCTTCTTTAACGTAGCCAGGCATAATGTCCATCAATAATTTCACGAAGGTCGTATAAAAGCTTTCTGTTTCAGGAAAAGACATCACGTAATCGTAGACCGGTTTATCTAACCCTGTCTGTGGTCGTAATTCAGGAATATAATGGGGATTTGGTAAGAAACGAACATCCATGACGATATCTGCATCAATTGGCAAGCCATATTTGAAACCAAATGAAACCACTTCAATATGAAATCCAGCATCATCATTTCCTTTGTAAGATTGATTGATTTTTTCCCGCAGTTGGCGAGGAGTCAAATCCGTCGTATCGATCATCAACGTCGCCCGAGCCTTTAAATCCTCCAAGATCGCTCGCTCTTTGCGAATCCCCTCGGTAATCATACCGTCCATCGCCAATGGATGGGCCCGTCGTGTTTCTTTATAACGAGAAACTAGTTCTTCATCAGAACAGTCTAAAAATAAAATGCTTGTATCGATAAATCCGGTATTCTCGATTTCTACCAACATATTCTGAATGTCTTCAAAAAATGAACGCGAACGTAAATCAACTACTAATGCAATTTTGGTTACTTTGCCAGACTCGCGAATCAACTCCCAAAACTTCGGAATCAATCCTGGCGGCATATTATCCACACAAAAATAGCCCATATCTTCAAAACTTTGAATCGCGACAGTTTTCCCTGCGCCACTCATCCCAGTAATGACAACTAAATGCAAACTCTCAGTCATTCGTGTCACTCCTCTCTCAAATTTAAAGTAATTTATTTTAAAAAAATAAATGTTTGTTTTCGTTACATATATTGACCTTCACCACATGATTACGAGGATAGTCATATTTTTTCAAATAAAAAGACGCCAAAGAAACTAACTGTAGCTTCTTTCGCTATCTAAATAATTATAACATTCCTGGCGTGTCTTGGCCACTTTTTTATCATTCTTTATAGAATCATAACTACCCATAGAGCAATTTCTATAATCTGAAATCAAAAAAACAGACCTTCTATTTAGAAGATCTGTTGGTTAAAGCTATTTCAATGGTGCGGTCCGCCAAAATAGATTGCGCATCAATTACAGGGTACGGATCGTTTTTAGTCAACTCATGCACTAAAGACAGCTCAGTACAGCCTAAAATCGCATTTTGACAGCCATATTTTTCGAAAACATCGGAAAGGATTTCTAAATACAACTCGCTATTGATGAAATCATTTTCTTTCACATCGTGATAAATCAAATGATTTACTTTCGCTTGTAATTCTTGGTCAGGAGCCAAAACTTCAAAGCCCTTTGCTTCCAGCTCATTTTGATAAACTTTAGCACTCATCGTTCCAGCGGTCGCCAGTACGGCGATTTTTTCTCCTGGTTGATGATGTTTCACCACTTCACTGACGGCTTCCCGAGGCATGTGTAGGATCGGAATCTTCGTTGCCGCTTGTAATTCCTCAAAAAAGTAATGGGCGGTATTGCACGTCAAGACAATAAAATCTGGCTGCAATAAATTTTGCTTTTCAATATCATCTAATAAAAACGGCAACGGACTATCCGCGTGATGATCTAAGATATAAGCTGTCCGATCTGGGACAGTCGCATGATTAAACATGACGTAATTTAAATATTCTTGGTCGTTATGGGCATGAGTTCGCTGATTTAGGATTCTAACGAAACTTTCCGTAGCCATGGTCCCCATTCCCCCCAAGATACTAAAGAAATTTTCCATAATTACCCTTCTTTCTCTTTAAAGAATAGGTCAAAACGTCCTTTGTATTTACTAAACATGTATTTCATTAAGACCCAACGCATGAAGGACATATCTTTTTTATAAAAGACCGTTGTCCCCCATTGTTTATTTTTGATTAAAGCTAAGGCTTTTTCCTTATCGTCGTTATTTCGAGCAAATTTTTCGAAAACGCCCTTAGGTACACCCATCCACAACATTGAGGTTGCTGGTTCAGCTTTCCCATAGATTGTTGCCTCAAATGGTTTTTCAAAGACACGATCTTCCGTTACGTATTGGGCTAGATTGAAGCCATTTAACGTCACAAAGAAACTGCTGCGGCCTTGACGCAAGTTAATCTCAAATAATTTATACTCTCCATCTCGAGGATCATATTTCATATCAAAGTTAGCGAAGCCAGTGTAATTGATTCTTTCTAAAAAGCCTTTGATAGTTTGATAGATTTTTTCATTGTATTCAGGCATGATTGCTACATAGTTGCCGATCGCTTCTGGGGAAGGATCTTCTAACAAGGGATGACCTAGACACATCATGCGAACTTGATGGTTTTGATCAACATACGCATTTAGTACGCGCATATTGCTGTCGTCACCTGGAATAAAATCTTGGGCGATCATTTCACTGGTGTAACCCGCTTGATAAATCCGTTCGATGATCACATCAAACTCATCTCGTGTATCCAAGATAAAGGCTTTCTTCCGTCCTTCAAAATCAACGGATAGCCACTCTACACTATTGGCTGGTTTCAAGGCCACTGGAAAATCAAATGGTAAATTTTGTTTCAATTTGCCGGCTTCCAGCATTTCTTCACGAATAATGAAGGTATTTGGATAAGGCAGTTCATATTTTTCACAAATTTCATAGAAGCTGACTTTACTGATTAAACGTTGCAATAAATCAAACTCAATATAAGGGCAGATAAACCATTCAGAAAGTTCTTCTTTGTGTTGCGAAACCAATTCTGCGTACCCATCGCCACAAGCGATCAATAAATACTTCGTCGCAGGATCGTTATACGTATTCTTACCAAGTTCACGCATTTGCTCCATAAATGCCGGATCTTTATCGAATCCCGGAACTACATGAACATTCACGATTTTGCTATATTTTGTTGGTGCTAGCTGTAAGCCAGCATAAGCTTCAGAAACGATTCCGTAGGCTTCGTGAAACGAACGAGCCATGCCGTAGACGTTGATATCGCTTCCCAGTAGAATCGGTACAAATTTTTGATTTTCATTCATATTTTCTTACACCTTCTCATTCTAAATCCTTGATAATCATACCATAAAGAAAAATGCAAGCAAAGGAGAATCCTTCACTTGCATCAAGCCTTAGTAGTAATTTATTTTTTTAGGACTCGTTTCAAATAATGACCGGTGTAGCTTTCTGGTACTTCAGCGATTTCTTCAGGCGTCCCAGTCGCTAGAATCGTACCGCCGCCTTCACCGCCTTCTGGTCCAAGATCAATCACATAATCAGCCGATTTAATCACGTCTAAATTATGTTCGATTACTAGCACCGTGTTTCCAGCATCAACGAATCGTTCAAGAACTTTTAGCAAACGAGCGATATCATCCGTATGAAGTCCCGTTGTTGGTTCATCTAAAATATAGAAATTTTTACCGTTAGAACTCTTATGCAATTCGCTGGCTAGCTTCATCCGCTGAGCTTCTCCACCGGATAACGTCGTCGCCGGTTGCCCCATCGTAACATAGCCGAGTCCAACATCAACGATTGTTTGCAACTTCCGATGAATCTTAGGAATATGTTTGAAGAATTCTACCGCATCTTCCACAGTCATTTCTAAAATATCCGCGATGTTCTTTCCTTTGTAATGAACCTCCAACGTTTCAGAATTATAACGTTTGCCATGACAAACTTCGCAAGGCACATAAACATCCGGTAAGAAGTGCATCTCAATCTTAATAATCCCGTCTCCACGACAAGCTTCACAACGTCCGCCCTTCACATTAAAGCTGAAACGCCCCTTCTTGTACCCGCGAATTTTCGCTTCATTGGTTTGCGCAAACAAATCACGAATATTATCAAACACACTGGTATAAGTGGCGGGATTGCTTCGTGGGGTTCGGCCAATTGGGCTTTGATCAATATCGACTAACTTTTCAATATTGTTGTAGCCGGTAATTTTTTTGAACTTCCCAGGCTTATTAGAATTACGATTTAATTTTTGAGCCAAGGCTTTTTTCAAAATTTGATTCACTAAGGTAGATTTTCCTGAGCCGGAAACACCTGTCACAGCGACGAACTTCCCTAAAGGAAACTCAACATCGATATTTTTCAAGTTGTTTTCCGCGGCACCGGTCACTTTGAGTTTCTTTCCATTGCCTTTACGGCGTTCAGTCGGCACGGCGATTTCGCGTTTTCCTGACAAATATTGACCGGTTAAAGAAGCTGGATTGTTTTCTACTTCTTGTGGTGTCCCTGCCGCAACGATTTCTCCCCCTTGATCTCCAGCGCCAGGACCGACATCGATTAAGTAATCAGCTGCTCGCATCGTATCTTCATCATGCTCCACGACAATCAAGGTATTGCCTAAATCACGCATTTTCTTTAATGATTGGATCAATCGATCATTGTCTCGCTGATGCAACCCAATCGATGGTTCATCCAAGATATAAAGAACTCCCGACAAATTTGAACCAATCTGGGTCGCTAAACGGATTCGTTGTGCTTCACCACCTGATAAGGTGCCTGATGCTCGACTCAATGTTAAATAATCTAATCCGACATTTTGCAAAAAGCTCAAACGATCCTTGATTTCTTTTAAAATAGGTTTAGCAATAACTTTTTCTTGTTCACTTAAAACAACCGTACCGAAGAAATCCAACGTCTCGTTGATTGAATCTTCACTAATATTCCCAATATTTTGTCCATTAATCTGAACCGATAACGCTTGTGGATTCAAACGATAGCCGTGACACGTTTGACAGGTTAACTCCGTCATATACAGACGCATTTGATCTCGCGTGAAGTCACTGTTGGTTTCTGTATAACGACGGTTAATATTGTTAATGATTCCTTCGAAGGGAACCTCAACATCTCGAACGCCACCAAAATCATTTTCATAATGGAAATGGAAGTTTTCACCATTCGAGCCGTTCAAGATAATCTCTTGATGTTCTTTTGGCAAGTCTTCAAAGGGTGTATCCATATCAATCCCAAAGCTTAACGAAGCTTGCTCCAGCATTTGCGGATAATATTGCGAACTAATCGGGTTCCATGGAATCAGGGCTCCTTCACGTAATGTCTTACTTTGATCAGGAATCACTAAATCTACGTCAACTTCCAACTTCATCCCCAAGCCATCACAATCTGGGCAGGCACCAAAAGGAGCGTTGAACGAAAACAGTCGCGGTTCAAGTTCACCGACAGTGAAGCCGCAATAAGGGCAGGCATAATGTTCACTAAAGAGCATTTCCTTTTCTCCGATTACGTCAACTATCGCATACCCATCAGCTAGTCGCAAAGCAGCTTCAAAAGAATCAAACAAACGTGAACGAATGCCTTCTTTAACCACGATTCGGTCAACGATGATTTCAATATCATGTTTTTTGTTTTTCGTTAACTCTGGTGCTTCGGTCACATCATACATTTCTCCATCCACACGCATACGAACGTAACCTTCTCTTTGGATCATTTCAAAAACCTTTTTGTGTTGTCCTTTTTTCTTAGCGACAACTGGCGCAAGAATTTGAATCTTGGTTCGTTCTGGTAATTCCAGCACCTTATCTACCATTTGTTCAACCGATTGAGAAGTAATCTCGATATGGTCGTTGGGACAAATTGGATGCCCAACACGCGCATATAATAACCGTAAATAATCATTGATCTCGGTCACCGTTCCCACGGTTGAACGCGGGTTTTTGCTAGTCGTCTTTTGGTCAATCGAAATCGCTGGACTCAGCCCATCGATGCTATCTACATCTGGCTTATCCATTTGACCTAAAAATTGACGAGCGTAAGCAGACAAACTTTCAACATAACGCCGTTGTCCTTCGGCGTATAAGGTATCAAACGCCAACGAGCTTTTCCCAGATCCAGACAACCCTGTAACAACGACCATCTTGTCACGAGGAATCGTAACATCAACATTTTTCAAATTATGAGCACGCGCTCCATGAATTACAATCTTATCATTTGCCATTTAATAACCTCAATTTCATTGTATTCGTTTTTATCACGGACATTCATCCATTTTACTCTGCTGCTTTTAGCTCCAATATCGTATCCCGCAAAGTTGCGGCTGTTTCAAAGTCCAACGTCTTCGCGGCCTCACGCATCTCATCTTCCATTTTCGCGATTAATTCTTTTCGTTCCGCTTTCGTTAAGTCTTCATATGAAGTCGTTTCATACGTTCCCTTATCTTCAGCCACTTTGCTGATAGAAATCAGATCCCGAATTTCCTTAATGATCGTCGTTGGCACGATACCGTGCTCTTTATTGTATTCATTTTGGATTCCACGTCTCCGAGCGGTTTCGTCAATCGCCCGTTGCATCGAATCAGTCATTTTATCAGCGTACATGATGACTTTACCAGAAGAATTTCGGGCAGCGCGTCCAATAGTTTGGACAAGGGAGCGTTCGCTCCGCAAGAACCCTTCTTTATCGGCATCTAGGATCGCTACTAACGATACTTCCGGTACGTCGATTCCTTCACGAAGCAAATTGATCCCGATCAAGACATCAAATTTTCCTAGACGTAAGTCACGGATAATTTCCGTTCGTTCCAATGTTTTGATGTCACTATGGAGATATTTGACTTTGATTCCTAGTTCTTTGAAGTAATCGGTCAAGTCTTCTGACATTTTTTTCGTCAAGGTCGTAACGAAGACTCGTTCGTTTCGTTCCGCTCGTTCGTTGATTTCTCCGACCAGATCATCTATTTGCCCCATAATCGGTCGAACGTCAATCACAGGGTCTAATAGTCCTGTTGGACGGATGATCTGCTCTACTACCGTATCGGTCTGCTCATGTTCATAAGGTCCCGGCGTGGCAGAAACATAAGTAATCTGATTGACCCGTTCTTCAAATTCTTCCAACCGTAACGGCCGATTGTCTAGAGCAGAGGGCAAACGGAAACCATAATCTACTAACATTTGTTTACGAGCGCGGTCACCGTTATACATGCCGCGAACTTGTGGCATCGTCACGTGAGATTCGTCGATCACCATTAGAAAATCGTCTGGGAAAAAGTCGATCAACGTGTAAGGTGGTTCGCCTTCTTTACGGCCATCCATATGACGGGAATAATTTTCGATTCCTGAGGTATACCCCATCTCTCGCAGCATCTCAATATCATAGTTTGTCCGCTGTTCCAAACGTTGCGCTTCTAACAGCTTGTTCTCACTGCGTAAAACCTCTAAACGATCGGCCAACTCAGCTTGAATGTTGCTGATGGCAACTTCCATATGGTCTTCATTTGTCAAAAAGTGAGTGGCTGGGAAAATCGCTACGTGCTCGGTCTCTCCGGTTATTTCGCCTGTCAAGGCATCGACTTCGCGAATTCGTTCGATTTCATCGCCGAAAAATTCAACTCTCAGTGCACGCTCGTCACGAGAAGCCGGGAAAATTTCGACAACATCTCCGCGTACACGAAAACGCCCCCGCTGAAAATCAATGTCGTTGCGCTCAAATTGAATATCGATTAAATTACGCAACAATTGATTACGATCCATTTCCATTCCGACACGCAAAGAAACTACCTGCTCCATGTATTCCTTGGGCGAACCCAAACCAAAAATACAAGAAACAGAAGCAACAACGATTACATCATTTCTTTCTAGCAATGAGCTGGTAGCGGAATGACGTAGTTTATCGATTTCATCATTAATACTAGAATCTTTTTCAATATATGTATCACTGGAAGGTACATATGCCTCAGGCTGGTAGTAGTCATAATAGCTGACAAAGTATTCCACCGCGTTGTTAGGAAAAAACTCTTTGAATTCTCCGTATAACTGACCTGCTAATGTTTTATTGTGAGCGATAATCAAGGTCGGTTTGTTGACTTCCTTGATGACATTTGAAATGGTATATGTCTTCCCTGTACCTGTTGCTCCTAAAAGTATTTGTGCTTTCTTTCCATTGACGATGCCTTCTGATAATTGCGCAATTGCTTCAGGCTGATCGCCAGCAGGCTGATATTTTGAATGAAGGTCAAACGTGTTGTCCGTGACTCTTTCAATCATACAAAAATCCCCCTTTTTCAATTAATAATCTGTGCTTTTCTCATTTTAAAATTATAGCATACCGAACATATTTTCGCTATTTTTTGTTCTTAACTAAAAAGATGTCAAAAAATCTTATGTCAGATTTTCTTACACATCGTGTGAAGAATATTCAGCTTTTTTTCATTCCAACAAGGAACCTACTTGTGTTTTGACATTAAACTAACATATAATAAATGAATGATAAGTAATTAGGAGGATTATTATGAGAAAAAACAAATTAATTCCTTTCGTTGTTTGCTTAATGGCAAGTCTTTTTACAATTGGTTTTGCCAGCAAAACACACGCCGCGGAAAAAACATATAAAATCGGGACCGACTTAACCTTCGCCCCTTTTGAATTTCAAAACTCTGACGGTGAATATGTTGGAATCGATGTGGATTTACTAAACCAAATCGCCAAAGATCAAAACTTCAAAGTTGATCTGCGCCCATTAGGCTTTGACAGTTCGATTCAAGGCGTTCAATCGGATCAGCTTGATGGCATGATCGCCGGTATGAGTATTACGGATGAGCGGAAAAAGACTTTTGACTTTTCTGATCCTTACTTTGATAGTGGGATTCAAATGGCCGTCAAAAATGATACTACAGATATCAAAGATTACAATGATCTAAAGGGTAAGACGGTCTCTGCTAAAATTGGAACAGAAAGCGCGACCTTCTTGAATGATAATAAAGAAAAATATGGCTATGAAGTAAAACAATATGAAGCTGCTGACGCGATGTACAACGCGTTGAAAAACGGAAACGTCGAAGCAATTTTTGATGATTATCCCGTCATTGGTTACGCGGTAACCAATGGCCAGCCTTTCAAATTGGTCGGGGACCCTGAAGAAGGTAGTTCTTATGGTTTTGCTGTAAAAAAAGGTGAAAATAAAGAATTGTTAGAAAAATTCAACAAAGGATTAAAAAATTTAAAGAAAAACGGCGGTTATGACAAGATCGTCAGTGAATATATTTCCAGTGGTTCCGGTGATCAAGCAGCCGCCTCTTCGGAAATGAAAAAAATCGAACCAAAGAAAGACGTATACACGATTGCTAGCGATTCAGCCTTCGCGCCGTTTGAATATCAAGACAGTGACGGTGAATACAAAGGAATTGACGTTGATTTAATGAAACGGATTGCCGAGCTGCAAGGCTTCAAGCTCGATTTCAAATTCATCGGCTTCTCCTCTGCGATGCAAGCGTTGGAATCCGGCCAAGCAGACGGCATGATCGCCGGCATGACAATCACCGATGAACGAAAAGCCAACTACGACTTTTCTGACCCCTACTTCCAAAGTGGTATTCAATTAGCGGTCGCAAAAGACAACAAAGATATTAAAGCTTACAAAGATTTAAATGGCAAAACAGTTGGTGCGAAAGTTGGAACAGAAAGCGCGGACTTTTTGGAAGCCCACAAAGACGAATATGGTTACACAATTAAAAGTTTTGATGCAGCTGATCAATTATATGATGCCTTGAAAATCGGCTCGATCGATGCCATGATGGATGACTACCCGGTTATCGGTTATGCAGTCAAACAAGGGCAAGACTTAAAAACACCAATTAAACGCGAGGTCGGCGGCGAATATGGCTTTGCAGTGAAAAAAGGTCAAAATCCTGAACTAAGAGAAATGTTCACTGAAGGCTTGAAAGAATTAAAACGAACTGGCGAATATGACAAGATCGTGAATCAGTATATCGGTTCAAGTAGCGAAGAAAAGAAAGAAACAGTCGATGAATCCACCATTACTGGTCTGATTAAAAATAACTACAAATCCCTTTTAGAAGGTTTGTGGAAAACCATCGTCTTAGCGTTAGTTTCCTTTGCTTTAGCCTTGATCTTAGGTGTCATTTTCGGATTGTTCCGAGTTTCTCCTTCAAGAGCATTGCGGACCATCGCAGGCATTTACATTGATATTATCCGCGGAATCCCAATGATGGTATTGGCCTTCTTCATTTTCTTCGGTCTACCGGGGATTACGGGGATAAAAATTCCTGACTTTGCCGCTGGGATTATTACCTTAACCTTGAATGCTAGCGCCTATATCGCTGAGATCGTCCGGGGCGGGATCAACGCTGTACCAGTTGGCCAAATGGAAGCCTCACGAAGCTTAGGGCTTTCCTACAACAGAACAATGCAAAAAATTATTTTACCGCAAGCCGTGAAGATTATGATCCCTTCTTTCATCAATCAATTCGTTATTAGTCTGAAGGATACCACGATTATTTCTGCTATCGGTGTTGTGGAACTATTGCAAACTGGGAAAATCATCGTGGCACGGACCACACAAAGTTCGTATGTATATTTAATCATCGCGATTATGTACTTAATTTTAATTACGATCTTAACGAAGTTAGCGAACCGTTTAGATAAGAAGGTGAAATAAGATGGATAAAAAAATAGTAGTTAATCATTTAGTAAAAAAATTCGGTGATAACACGGTATTGAATGACTTGAATATTAGTATCAGCGAAGGTGAAGTTGTTTGTATTATCGGCCCATCTGGTTCAGGAAAAAGTACCTTCCTACGTTGTATGAACCGTCTGGAAGATCCAACTTCGGGTGAAATTATTATTGATGGGCAAGACTTGACGGATCCCCATACGGATATCAACTTAGTTCGTCAGCATATTGGTATGGTGTTCCAGCATTTTAACCTATTCCCTCACCTAACTGTGCTGCAAAATATCACCTTAGCCCCATTAGATTTAAAAGGCGAAGCAAAAGATGCAGCGGAGAAGCGAGCTGTTGAATTATTGACTCAAGTTGGGCTTGCAGAGAAAAAGGACGATTACCCTGGTAGTCTTTCCGGTGGACAAAAACAGCGGGTGGCGATCGCTCGTGCGTTAGCGATGAACCCCGACGTGATGCTGTTTGACGAACCGACTTCCGCGCTCGATCCCGAGATGGTTGGCGATGTCCTTCAAGTAATGAAGGATCTGGCGCTACAAGGAATGACGATGGTTATCGTAACCCACGAAATGGGCTTCGCCAAAGAAGTGGCCGACCGTGTAATCTTTACTGACGGCGGCAAGATTTTAGAAGACGGTACACCAGAACAAGTCTTCAACAATCCTCACAACCCAAGAACGCAAGACTTCTTGAATAAAGTCTTAAACGTATAAAAAGAAACCCGAGAAATCAACTTTAGATTTCTCGGGTTTTTCTATACTCTAATAAGATTCGATAAATCCTTTCCTTCGTCACGGATGACTGACAGCGAATGACTCCCTCCTCAAGTGAAAAAGCCAGATCAGTCATTCTTTTTAACCCTCAGCTGATGAAAAAAGTGACAACTCCCCAAAACTCCATACAATATTCTTTCCTTGATGATAGGTCGTAGGGCTTGCGAAGACTTGCTCCGTACCCGACACTCTATCCTTCAATCAATTTGTTGAAACAATCATAGCAGGTCACATTGCTTTTACTTTAGCAAAAAGAGCTGCGAAAAAAACACGCGACCAAAAGGCCACGTGTTCAATAAATCGTATCATTTTTCGATTTCAGTTACGATACCTGAACCAACAGTCCGACCACCTTCACGAATAGAGAAGGTTGTACCTTGTTCTACTGCGATTGGATGGATCAAATCAACGTCGATGGTTACGTTATCGCCAGGCATTACCATTTCAGTACCTTCTGGCAATAAAATATTACCGGTAACGTCGGTTGTACGGAAGTAGAATTGTGGACGATAGTTGTTAAAGAATGGTGTATGACGTCCGCCTTCTTCTTTGGTCAATACGTAAACTTCAGCTTTGAATTTTGTATGTGGTGTGATTGAACCTGGTTTAGCAAGAACTTGGCCACGTTCGATTTCATCACGAGTGATACCACGTAATAGAACCCCAACGTTATCGCCGGCTTCACCATAATCCAATGTTTTACGGAACATTTCAAGTCCAGTAACGACCGCTTTTTGAACTTCAGGTTTGATCCCGATGATTTCAATTTCGTCGCCGACTTTGACTTCACCACGATCAATACGACCAGATGCAACGGTACCACGACCTGTAATTGAGAAGACATCTTCCACTGGTAACAAGAATGGTTTGTCGTTGTCACGTTCTGGAGTTGGGATATATTCATCAACCGTATCCATTAAGTCAAGGATAACTTGTTCTTGTTCTGGATCGCCTTCTAAAGCTTTCAAAGCAGATCCTTTAAGAACAGGAATATCATCGCCTGGGAAACCATATTCAGAAAGCAATTCACGAACTTCCATCTCAACTAAATCGATCAATTCTTCGTCATCTACTAAGTCAACTTTGTTTAAGAAGACGATCAAGTATTTAACACCTACTTGACGTGATAACAAAATATGTTCACGTGTTTGTGGCATTGGGCCATCTGTAGCTGATACAACTAAGATTGCGCCGTCCATTTGAGCAGCACCGGTGATCATGTTTTTAACATAGTCCGCGTGTCCTGGAGCGTCGATGTGAGCATAGTGACGTTTTTCTGTTTCGTATTCTACGTGTGCGGTATTGATAGTGATACCACGTTCACGTTCTTCTGGTGCAGCATCGATACTAGCGTAGTCTTGAGGGTTTGCTAGACCTTTTTTACCTAATACCGTAGTGATTGCTGCCGTTAATGTCGTTTTACCATGATCGACGTGACCGATGGTACCGATATTAACGTGTGGTTTACTTCTATCATAATGTTCTTTTGCCATAATAAACAAACCTCCTAGAAAGTGTAAAAATTCTTACGGATATAGTGTAAAACATTTTTAACAAAATGAAAAAGATTTACACTTTTACTTTTTGTAAGTAACCGTCTGACAGTATAATACATCAGAATTGGTCAAACTCCAACTATTTTGCTTTCATTTTCATAACTTATGAAAATTCCAATACTGGCACTCCTGGTCAAATGAGGTATACTTAGTAAATACTAGGAATATCAGACATTGCAACACGAATGAAAACATGGAGAATGGAGGAAAATAATAGATGAATGATTTTCAAAAACAATTAACTCGGTTTCCGAATGAAATAAAAAAAGCTTTTAGTCCTGGTTTCGTTTTTGTGTTGGAAAACGGCCATTTCTGGCACTTTCCTGCTAGGCAATGGACCGACAGCCAAGTGAAGAATTATTTTTTTGAGCGCTTTGCTCAAGAAGGACATTTCGTTTTCTATCCTGAGCAAAAATTAAAACATTTCGTGATTGAGGAACAACCCGATCTTTTTATTGTCATTCCCTATACTCCGAGAGAGGATAATGATTAATATGACTTTACTAGATTTAAATGCTGTTAGTTACCAAACGGGACCACGTCTAATTTTAGATCAAATTACTCTATCAATTGTTAAAGGAGAAATTTTAACGTTAACCGGACCCTCTGGAGGAGGGAAAAGCACCTTACTCCGTCTCATAGCGTCATTACTAACCCCGACTAGCGGTGTTATTCTTTTTCACGACAAAGAACAAAGCAATTATGATTACACCGAATACCGACAACAAGTATCCTATTGTTTTCAGCAACCTTCTTTATTCGGTGAAACCGTGTTAGACAATCTTGCATTTCCTTATGTAATTCGCGACAAAGAACCTGATACAGAGAACATGCTCACTCACCTTCAACTGGTTGACTTGCCAAAAGAGTATCTAACTAAACAAATAACCGAACTTTCTGGTGGTGAGCGACAGCGAGTAGCTCTACTCCGTAATATTTTATTTTTACCGCAAGTTTTGTTATTAGATGAAGTAACCGCTGGTTTGGATGAACAGACAAAAACTATTATTCATCGTCTGATTAAACAACTTCAGCAAAAGGGCTGTACGATAATACAAGTAACTCATGATGAATCAGAAATAAAAACGGCTGAACAATTATTAGTTATTAAAGGGGGGAGTTTAGATCAATGAATCCATTAACAGTTAATAATCTTTCCTTGTTTCTAGCCTTTGCACTGGTTCTAATCGCAGTAGTTATAAGTGCTAAAGAAAAATTAAATTTATCGAAAGATATTTTTTTTAGCATTTTACGAGCGATTGTCCAATTAATTATCGTAGGATATCTGTTAAAATACATTTTTCAAGTCAACAACAACTTATTGACGTTGGGAATGAGCCTTTTCATTGTGCTAAATGCCGCTTGGAACGCTCATAAAAGAAACCCTGCTCGCAACAAAAAATATATCCACTCATTAGCAGCGATTTTTATTAGCACCTCGATCACACTTGGAGTGTTGATTTTATCAGGAGCTATCAAATTTGTACCTTCTCAAATCGTACCCATTACTGGGATGATTGCCAGCAATTCGATGATCGCTATCGGGTTATGTTATCGTGGATTAAATACACAGTTTCATGATCTCCGCCAACAAACGTTAGAAAAGTTAGCATTGGGAGCATCGATCAAACTCGCGTCGAAGCCACTTCTTCAACAAAGTATTAAGACTGCGATGCAGCCAACGATTGATTCCGCAAAAACAGTTGGATTAGTCAGTTTGCCTGGCATGATGTCGGGCTTGATTTTTGCGGGTCTCGATCCTGTTCATGCTATAAAATATCAGATTATGGTCACCTTTATGCTACTATCTGCAACGAGTCTTGGTTCGATCATTGCCGGCTATTTTGCATATAAAAACTATTTCAACTCCGATCATCAATTAACCTTGTAAAATAACACTGGCCCCCAAAAGAATATTTGGGGGCCAGTGTTTAGACTAACAAATTGTAGAGTGTTTTGTTCTGACTTAATTCAATATACGTTGAATCAAATTCTTTCAATCGATTCAGTAACTCCGGCAACGTTTCTGGTTTTTCCAACAACACTCCGATAACCACTGGTCCAGTTCCCCGATTGCCCTTTTTTGTATACTCAAAACGAGTAATATCGTCGCCCTCCCCTAAAATATCCGAGACGAATTCTTTCAGTGCTCCGGGACGTTGCGGAAAATTCACTACAAAATAATGCTTCAAACCTTCATAGATTAATGACCGTTCTTCGATCTCTGCCATGCGGTTGATATCGTTGTTGCCGCCGCTGATAACACAAACCACCGTTTTTCCTTTAAGCTGATCCTTCATTAATTCTAAAGCCGCCACACTCAGCGCCCCGGCCGGTTCAACCACGATCGCTTGTTTACCATATAAATCTAAAATCGTTGAACAGATCAGTCCTTCATCTACTAACTTTAAGTCATCAACATACTTTTTACTGTGTGCGTAGGTAATATCCCCGACCTGCTGAACCGCTGCACCATCAACGAATTTGTCGATTTCAGCTAACTTGACGGGTTGGTCTTCTTCAAGCGCCGCTTGCATGGAAGCCGCGCCTTTTGGTTCTACCCCGATCACCTTAGTGAAGGGCGAAGTACTTTTCACATAAGCGGAAACACCACTGATCAATCCCCCACCACCGATCGCTGTGATCACGTAATCAGGTTTATAGCCTTCACTTTCAGCATCTGCCATCATTTCCAATGCTAACGTTCCTTGACCAGCAATAATATTTTTGTCATTAAAGGGATCGATAAAAGTCATATTCTTTTCTTTACAAAACGCTCTTGCAGCCGTAGCAGAAGCATCAAAGGTATCACCTACCAAATGAATGTCCGCAAACTCGCCACCAAAAAATTTTACTTGCGACACCTTTTGCTGCGGCGTGGTGGTCGGCATAAAGATGGCGGCTTTTGCTTGTAATTCATGGCAAGTATACGCGATCCCTTGTGCGTGATTGCCCGCACTGGCGCAAACGACCCCTTTTTTTAGTTCTGACTCAGGAAGCTTCTTAATCGCATAATAGGCCCCGCGTAATTTAAATGAACGAACCTTTTGCAGATCTTCCCGTTTCAGCAGAACAGTTGCCTGGTACTTTTCAGATAAATGGCGATCATATTGCAACGGCGTATGATTCACAGCGTTCTTCAATAATTGATAGGCACTACGAACCTCTGTATCATTGATCAATTCCATCGTTGCACCCCCTATTAATCTTTGCGACTCACAAATGGCATCATTTTTCTTAATTCGCTACCGACTTCTTCAATTTGATGACCGGCACTTTCTTTACGCATCTGATTGAATTCAGGGAAACCGGCCTTATTGTCATCGATAAACCCTTTAGCAAATTGACCATTTTGGATATCTGTTAAAATATCCTTCATCCCCGCTTTGGCCGTCTCTGTGATTACTCGTGGACCAGAGACATAGTCACCGTATTCAGCAGTATTTGAGATAGAGTTACGCATTTTTGCAAAACCACCTTCATAGATCAAATCAACGATTAACTTCATTTCATGACATACTTCGAAATAAGCCAATTCAGGTTGGTAGCCTGCTTCGACTAGGGTCTCAAAGCCCGCCTCAATCATACTTGTTAAACCACCACAAAGCACTGCTTGTTCACCGAATAGATCGGTTTCCGTTTCTTCCTTAAAAGTTGTTTCCAAAACACCTACTCGTGTCGCGCCAATGCCTTTAGCATAAGACAGCGCCAACTCTTGAGCCGTTCCTGTTGCATCTTGATAAACAGCGAATAAGGCTGGTACCGCAAAGCCTTCTGTAAAGGTGCGACGAACCAAGTGTCCGGGACCTTTGGGCGCTACTAAGAAAACATCCACATTTTTAGGTGGAGTGATAACATCAAAATGAATATTAAAGCCGTGGGCAAAGACCAACGCATCGCCTTCATCTAAATTCGGTGCGATTTCGTTTTCGTATAATGTTCCTTGGATTTCATCTGGAGCTAAAATCATGACTACTTCGGCTTTCTTGGCTGCTTCGGCGACTGGCAACACGTCGAATCCATCTTCTCGCGCCGCTGCAGCAGATTTCCCTTCGCGAATCCCGATCACGACTTGGTGACCTGTGTCTCTAAGATTTTGAGCGTGGGCGTGGCCTTGTGAGCCGTAACCCACAACCGCGATTGTTTTTCCTTCTAAAGCATCCTTCGCTACTGCATCATCATAATAAACTTTAACCATAATTTTTCCTCCAATTTTTTAAACTATATTAATAGAGCAAAATCAAAAAAGAATTTGCGTTTAACCTCTGTTAAATCCGGTCACACCGGTTCGTGCTAACTGTTTAATGCCGTAAGGTCTTAAAACATCGATACAGGCATGGACTTTTTCACTCGATCCAGCCACTTGGACGACGATTGTTTTCAACCCGACATCCACTACATCTGCACGAAAAGGTTCAATCATCGCTTGAATTTCTGAACGAGCCACGGCTGGCGCATTGACTTTAATCAAAGCCAATTCTCTTTCCAAATGTGGTTCATCCGTCACATCCGATACCTTCACTACATCGATCTGCTTGTTCAGTTGTTTGGTTACTTGTTCTACATCAGCTAAGGTCTCGGCTTGGATAATGATCGTCATCCGAGATTCGCCATCTTTCTCCGTTCGCCCAACTGAAACACTATCCATATTTACCTGCCGCCGATTTAACACACTGGTGATCCGACTAAGTACCCCTACTTGGTCGTGAACCATCGCTGTAATCATCCGTCTCATTTAATCAACCCCCAACATCTGATCATTTGGCATCCCTGCAGGAATCATTGGCAGCACGTGTTCTCGGTTACAGATCATCACTTCGATCAGCATCGGCCCGTCTGTGGTAAAGGCTTCTCTCAACTCTTTTTCCAAAGTGGTCGGGTTCGAGATTTTTCTACCGGCAATGCCATAAGCTTCCGCCATTTTCATAAAGTCCGGTTGTTCATTGAAAACCGATTGAGAGCGTCGTTCATTAAAGAAGGTTTCTTGCCATTGGCGAACCATTCCCAGGGAACGATTATTCAATAGAATAAATTTGATGTCTAAATCATTTTGGTTTAAAATCGCCAATTCTTGATTGGTCATTTGGAAGCCTCCATCGCCAACAAAAACCACAACCGTTTCCTTTTTCTTGGCAAATTTCACGCCGATGCCCGCGGGTATTCCATAGCCCATCGTTCCTAAGCCGCCACTAGTAATCAGCTGTCTAGGAAATTGGAAGGGATAAAATTGCGCCGCCCACATTTGATGCTGCCCAACATCAGTTACGACATATGCCTTCCCTTTAGTAATCCGACCAACGATTTCTACCACTTCTTGCGGTTTGATTTTTTGTTCATCCCGTTTGTATTTCAAGGGATATTTCTCTTTGCGGGCTTGACACTCGATTCGCCATTCTGCGTAATCAGGTGAATCCAACTTGATTTCAAGCATTTGTTGCAAAGCGATTTTCGCATCGCCTACGATTGGAATATCCGTCTTGATGATCTTACCGATTTCTACCGGATCGACATCGATATGAGCGACCTTGGCATGGGGGGCGAAGGCTTCCGGTGAACAAGCTAAGCGATCATCGAAGCGACTACCGATATTGATCAATAGATCGGTTTCCATCATGGCAATATTGGCGGCATAGGTTCCGTGCATTCCTCCCATGCCAAGAAAACTCGGATGTTCATGCGGCAGTAAGCCTAAACCTAGCAAGGTGGTCACCGTCGGCAATTGATATTTTTCAACAAATTGCCGTAATTCGTTTCCGCCATTTGCGGCCACGACACCGCCACCTGCTAAAACTAGTGGTTTCTTCGCCTTTTTCAATAAGTTCATTAACCGTTCGATTTGTAAGACAGAAGGATTTTTGGTCGGCTGGTAGCTTTCTAAATGAACGGCTTGATCCATCTTAGGATTGGCCCTCAATACTGTGATATCCTTTGGCAAATCAATCAACACCGGACCTTTTCTGCCAGTCGTTGCAATGTGGAAAGCTTCATTGATAATCCGTGGCAATTCCTCAATATCCCGAACTTGATAATTGTTTTTCGTGATCGGTACAGTGATTCCTAACATATCCGCTTCTTGAAAGGCATCCTTGCCAATTCCCAGTGTGGTAACTTGCCCCGTAATAACTACCAATGGTACAGAATCGATCATCGCATCAGCGATTCCCGTTACAACATTAGTGGCTCCAGGTCCGCTTGTTACGATGACGACGCCGGGATTGCCAGTCGCTTTCGCATAGCCTTCAGCCGCATGTACGGCTCCTTGTTCATGGCGTGTCAAAATGTTAGGAATCGGCTCATCATAGAGTGCGTCATACAACGGTAGGACAGACCCGCCAGGATAGCCGAAAATTAATTCGACTCCTTGATTTTCTAAACATTTGATCAATAGATCGGCTCCAGATTGCAGCTCTTCGTCTGCGATTTCTTGCTTCATTTCTTTCACCCCTATTCCCCCTAACTCCGTATATGATGTATTTTTTAAAGAAATGCTTGTTGTTCCCATGATAGCGATCTGACTATACCACTTATTCTTCCGGTAATTTCATGACCCCACCGGTATGTGCTGACGTAACTAAGGCTGAGTAACGTGCCAACCAGCCTTTTTTGACTTTTGGCTGAAATTTCGTCAATGTTTCTAGTCGCTTCGCTAATTCTTCTGGAGTTACAGCCACATCTAATGTTCGATTGGTCAAATCGATCGTAATTTCATCGCCGTCTTGAACCAAAGCAATCGGTCCGCCTGCAGCGGCTTCCGGAGAAACGTGCCCCACTG
Source organism: Enterococcus viikkiensis (assembly GCF_005405345.1). GTDB lineage: Bacteria > Bacillota > Bacilli > Lactobacillales > Enterococcaceae > Enterococcus_A > Enterococcus_A viikkiensis. The sequence continues at coordinate 216,049 of NZ_BJDW01000002.1, forward strand.
CGATACCGCGCGTTGCCCCAGAAAAACGCCCATCGGTAATCAACGCCACATCTTTTCCTAAGCCTCGTCCAACGATACTAGAGGTCGGTGCCAGCATCTCCGGCATTCCCGGTCCGCCTTTTGGTCCTTCATAACGAATCACCACAACATGGCCTTTCGTGACAGTATGATTATCAATTGCTTCAACTGCCTCATCGTGAGAAGCAAAACAGATGGCTCTGCCCTTAAAGACTTTGATACTTGGATCAACTCCGCCGACTTTGATAACACTGCCTTCTGGTGCGATATTGCCATAAAGAATCGAAAGACCACCGACCGGACTATAAGGCGCGCTTTTCGGATGAATCACTTCCTCGTTCATGATTTTGGCCGAGGCGACATTTTCACGTAACGTCTTCCCAGTGACGGTGATTCGATCAGAATGGATCGCACCGTCGATTGAGACTAATTCATTAATAATCGCCGGTACACCACCCGCTTCATGTACATCGTGCATCGAATAACTAGAAGAAGGAGCGATTTTAGAAAGATAGGGAACTCGTTTGGCGATCTGATTGATGTCTGCTTGATCGTAATCGATTGCCGCCTCATTAGCGATTGCTAACGTATGAAGCACAGTGTTGGTTGAGCCCCCCATCGCCATGTCTAAAGCAAAAGCATCGTCAATCGCTTCTTTAGTCACAATGTCTCGCGGCTTAATTTGCTTTTTCACAAGATTCATTAAATGCTTCGCAGATTCACGGACCAGCTCCCGCCGTTCATCAGAGACCGCTAAGACGGTGCCGTTACCAGGTAAAGCCAGCCCTAAAATTTCGAGCAAGCAGTTCATTGAATTAGCGGTAAACATCCCGGCACAAGACCCACAGGTTGGACAAGCATTTTGTTCCATAAAGAGAAAATCTTCTTTCGACATTTGCCCCTCCTTAAAAGCCCCCACTGCTTCAAACATCGAGGAAAGTGTGGTTTGATGGCCGTGAGGATCCGTCCCAGCCTTCATCGGTCCGCCTGAACAAAAAATTGAAGGAACATTTGTCCGAACAGCTGCCATGATCATTCCCGGTGTGATTTTGTCACAATTAGGAATGTAAAAAACGCCGTCAAACCAATGAGCATTAATTACCGTCTCTGCTGCGTCTGCAATTAACTCACGACTTGGGAGAGAATAACGCATGCCGATATGCCCCATCGCGATTCCGTCGTCTACCCCGATTGTGTTAAATTCAAAGGGAATTCCACCAGCTTCACGAATCGCTTCCTTCGCTACATCTGCCAACTCCCGCAAATGAACATGCCCTGGTACAATATCGATATAAGAATTGCAGATTGCAATAAAGGGCTTGTCCATATCGTGAATATTTTTAACTTGGCCAGTCGCATACAATAGGCTTCTGGCGGGTGCCGCTTCAATCCCTTTTTTAATTTGATCACTTCTCATAGTCACATCTCCCTGCTTGTAATAGAGGCTTTCAATTGATTGTCAAAAAGCCAAAATAGTAGTATCAGATTTTTCAGTGTTTCATAAAAAAGAGCACCCCATTAATTAATGGGATGCTCTTGCAAGAATCCCATTTCTAACGCAAACAGGACTCAAACTAACGGATTGTACGTTTCCGCGTTCTAAGTCCTGAACTCAATAATTAATAAGACGATGCCATCAAAATTAGTGTATTTACTCTTGCGCATGAAAATCGGCTCCTTAATCTTCTAATAATATCTTAATCATTTTTTTATACTATACAGTTGATAAGATTAAAAGTCAATGAATTTTCAGAATGTTTTCTCACTATTTTTTTTCCAAAGAAAAAAAGAACCTGTGACAAAATTCTTGTCACAGGTCCTTTTTACGAATAAACGGTGTTCCAATAGTAGCCTCTCTTCGGAAATAAACCAAACAGTTCTGTCACAGGCTATTAACTAGCAAACTGGCTATTATAAAGATTCGCGTAAAAGTCGCCTCTCTTCATTAAACTCCGGTGACTTCCTTGTTCAATGATCGCTCCATCTTTCATAACCAGAATCAAGTCTGCATTCTTAATGGTAGACAGCCGGTGGGCGATTACAAAACTTGTCCGTTCCGAAGTTAATTGATCCATTGCTTGTTGGATCATCCCTTCCGTCCGTGTGTCGACGCTTGATGTCGCTTCATCTAAGATTAACAATTGCGGATCAGCTAAAATCGCCCGAGCAATTGTTAATAGCTGCTGCTGACCTTGCGAGATCTGAGTACCATCTGACGAAATGACTGTGTCATACCCATTTGGCAAGGTTCGAATGAAATGATGACACTGAGCGTCTTTGGCTGCTTGGATGATCTCTTGTCGTGTCGCATCAGGTCGGCTATAAGCAATATTTTCTGCCACCGTTCCTTCAAACAACCAAGTATCTTGCAAAACCATCCCAAATTTCTGACGAATCGCTGCTCGTGAAAAATGCGTAATATTCTTACCATCCACTTCGATTTGACCATTAGTTAATTCATAAAAACGCATCAGTAAATTGATCATCGTCGTTTTTCCAGCACCGGTGGGACCAACGATTGCTACCATTTGTTTAGGCTTCACTTTGAAATTGACCTCTTCCATCAATAACCGCTCAGGTGTATAACCAAAGGCAACTTGCTTAAAATGAACTTCGCCACGTAATTTTTCTGGAACCGAAAGATTCAAGCCATCTGCTACTTCTTCTTCTTGATCCAATATTTCAAAGATGCGTTCTAAAGCTGCAAAGGCACTTTGCAGACTATTGATCACGTATGAAACCTGAGTGATCGGTTCAGAGACTTGATTCACATATTGGAGATAGGCTTGTACTAGACCAATCGATAATTGACCGTTAATCACCATGATTCCTCCCACAACCGCGCTAGTCACAAAACCTAGTTGGTTGATTAAGCGAATCAAAGGATTGATAGCGAAACTGACAAACTGCGCTTTTTTGAACGCTTGAAACTGAGCTTCATTTAATTCATCCAATTCTGCCATTGTTTGCTGTTGACGATTGTAGGCTTTGATCAAAAGATTCCCAGAATAGTTTTCCTCAGCTTTGGTTCCAACAGCCCCTAAAGCCGCTTGATTCTGAGAAAAATAAGCTTGATTCTTGTGCGCGAGATAATTCGTCAACGTAAGGCTAATAATCAAAATAGCGATGATTGAAAGTGTTAATAAGGGACTCAAATAGAACATCAATCCTAACCCAATCACAATTGATAAAACGGCTGAAATCAGTTGCATCAACCCTACTTGTAATACTTCGGACACTTTATCTAAATCCAGTGTGGCTCGTGTTAAAACATCGCCCGTCTTGTATTGATCAAAAAATTTCATTGGTAAACGATTCAATTTATCCGTCAATAATTTTCTCAAACGCAAGGTCAACGTTTCAGCGACACTAGCCATGGTGTATTCTTGCAAAAGTGAGAATACTGCCACCCCACCCCAAGTTAGAAATAGAAGGAGAACGGGGCGAAAAAGTGAAGCAAATAAATTTTCTAAATTCACTTGGTTGTTACGAACTAGTGCAATGATCGCATCTAGCCCCCAACCTAAAATTAACGGCGTGATGGCCATCAAAGTCGCAAAACACACAGCCGATGTGATAATCACCAAAAAACGACCTTTTTGTTCAAATAATAACTTCAACAAACGAACGCCCGTTTTTTTGAATTCTTTTGGCGTTTCCGTTGCTTGTTGTTTTTCCTCAACTTGCTTGATGCTCATGCTTCTTCCCCTCCATTCCTTGAGACTTCGCAAACTCCTGATACACTTGACAAGTCTTCAGTAATTCCTCATGTGTTCCTTTACCTGCGATCCTGCCCTCATCTAAAACAATAATCTGATCCGCATCCTTAATAGTAGAGAGCCGTTGAGCAACGATCACGATTGCGGCCTCCGTTAGTTCTTGTTCTAAGGCTTTCCGTAATTTTGCATCTGTTTGATAATCTAAAGCCGAAAAACTGTCATCAAAAAAGTACAGATCAGCTGGTTTGATTAATGCACGAGCAATACTTAGTCGTTGCTTCTGACCGCCCGAAAAATTATTTCCTTTTTGTGCCACGAAAGCATCATATTGTCCATCTAAATGATTGATAAAGTCTTCGGCTTGAGCGATTCTAGCAGCTTGTTTCATTTCTTCTTTTGTCGCTTGCCGATTGCCAAAAAGAAAATTATCCTTGACCGTTCCACTAAATAGAAAGGCTTTTTGTGGAACATAGCTGATCCTTGCTCTCAGCGCCTCTTGCGTAACGTCTTGGATTGAGTCACCTAAGAAGCGAATTTCACCTTTTGTAGTATCCTTCAAACGCAACAATGCTTTGGCAATCGTACTTTTACCCGAACCTGTTCCACCGACGATCGCCGTCACCCCTTTCGGAATTTCAAAAGTAATATCTGATAATACAGCCTCTTCAGCACCACTATAGGCAAAATCAACATGATCAAAGACAGCGATTGGTGAATCTGCTTTTGGTTCAAAAGAGACCTTCTGACCATCAACAATTTCTTCCTCCTTAGCTAGCACTTCACCAACCCGTTCTAGTGAAGCCAACGCTTTGGGGATCATCACGATCACCATTGCAGCCATCGTCAAAAACCATAAACTTAAAATAGTATACTCGCTAATGGCTGTTAAACTACCAATTGGCACGTTTCCTTGAAGCACTAACACGCCACCAAAAGCTAACACAGCTGTCATTCCAATTCCCATTACTAAATTGACAGTTGGGTTTAAGACAGCAAATAATTTATTTACCCGAATCATGACATCCGCATAGCTAGAAAACGTTTGATCCGTCCGTTCTTTTTCAAAGTTCGTTTTATTAAACGCACGGATCACCCGTACGCCAGTGTAAAATTCTCTCAAGATCTGCATCATTTTATCCATCCGTTGTTGCATCACGTCAGCCAAAGGAATCGCTTTTTTGATTACTAAGAACGAGACCACTGAAAATAAGACGATCGATGCGATCGGGATCCAAATAAAGCGCCAGGATATGACTCCAGTCAAAATAATGGAAGCAAGACAAATCAGTGGTGCGGGAATAATCATTTGAAAGACCATCATCATAATTTGCTGAATATTCGTAATATCACTCGTTGTCCGAGCTAGCAAAGTCGGCGTGCCAAACTCATCCATATCGGCAATCGATAATTGCTGGGTCTTGTTCACTAATCGTTTCCGCAAAAAATAGCCAAAACGTCCGGCTAGAATGGCAGAAAAATAGCTAGCGATAATTGAAACAACTCCCGTTAAAATAGCAATCCCAAGCATGAATGCCCCGTTTCGCCAAATTGCTCCTTGGTCCTGCGTTAAAATACCTTCATCAATAATTTCAGCGACATAGAATGGAATCATCAACGTCCCAACAGCCTGTACAATCATTAAGATGAAGGTGATGAAGAACATCTTCTGGTATTCTTTGAAAAAGATTTTGAATAATTTCATCTTTTTTCCCTCCTTCTCTTATGATAGGATAAACTGTAACGTAACGTCACAGTCAAGCAGAAAGAGAGAACTTTTTATGAAAAAATATTTAACCATTAGTGAGATGGCAAAATACGCTGGAATCAGTCGTCGTACCTTGATTTACTACGATCAAATAGACTTATTTAAACCTGCAAAAATTGGCGATAATGGTTATCGCTATTATGGAATCGATCAATATTTCGAGTTGGATGTCATTCTTTTATTGAAAAATCTCGATGTTGCCTTAGAAGATATCCATATATTTCTGAAGAATCGAAATGTGGATTATGTACTTTCTGGTTTTATACGACAAAAACAGAAAGTAGACGAGCAGATTGCTACGTTGAACACCATTCGTCATTCCCTTGACAGCTACATTGAACGATACTCGACCCTAAAGGACTTTGATTTAGAGTCCATCACCTATTCGTATCGCGAAGCAGAATCTTTTGTCATCTCAGAAACAATCGAGCATTTTGATGATATCGACTCTGTACAAATTTATGGACGCTTTTACTCATCTGTCGAAAGCAATGATTTATTCAGTGGTTATCCAATCGGCTTTTTAGTTGATGGCACCGCATTTTATGAAGAAAATTTCCATGCCGCACCTTACCGAGCCTTAGTGAAAATTCCCGCGGACCGCTTACAGATTTATGATGAACAGCGGGTTGTCCAACGACCTGCCGGCTATTATGTCTCAGGGTTTATGAAAGACGAAATTCATCACATTAATACGTTCAATAACCGGTTTAGAAATTATCTAAAGGAAAATGACTTAGAGTTAAATGGCGATATTTGGGAACTACTGTGGCAAGATGAAGCAACTTCTGAACAGCCCGAAGACCAAGTGTTTGAAGTATTAATTCCCGTGAAACACAAAAAGAGAGACTAAACATTTATTTAGCCTCTCTTTCTAAATGAATATGAGTACTCGAACCCATACCTCTCATTTTTTTCAATTTCAATGGGGGACTGCTTTTAGGCAACCATTCATCCTCTAAGAAACATTACAGAGTAGCTTTTTTAAAATAGTTAGGATGAAACTAATCCAGCGCTTTTCTCTCTGACATCCTCCCTAAACCTCATTTTTCTTCTAAGCTCTCTATGTCCATGTGAACAGGATGTTCTCTTAAACTAATTTTAGATTGATACGTCCCTTCTGTTTCGAAAATAATTATTTCACTTAACCCTACATTAAATACTCCGCGGGGGATGAAAAGTGACAATGTAGGCCCCTTCTCCCAAAATCGTCCTACATTGAAACCATTAACAAAGACTACGCCTTTCCCAAAACCGGATGTATCAAGGTACGTATCCTTTAAGACATCGACTTCAAAGTTATAGTGATAAAATGCTGGCTGATTCTCTGACCACTCTTTATTAAAATCTACCTGGTGAATATTTTTTAAAGGTAGTGGGTACTGTTCCCAATCATTAATAAAATGCAAATCTGACATAACACCTGCTCGTACGCTGTTCATGTACCTCATCTGAATGATGGGTTCAGATAACTTATCCTAAACCTATATTTATATTCAAAAAAAGACTCAACATTTCTGTTGAGTCTTAGTTAGGGCGAACGATGGGAATCGAACCCACGAGTGCCGGAGCCACAATCCGGTGCGTTAACCACTTCGCCACGATCGCCATGTTACTATTTAATTTCAAACAAAAAACTAAGATGAAATAACATCTTAGCTCTTTATACCGGCGGCCGGGGTCGAACCGGCACGCCCGTGAGGGCACTGGATTTTGAGTCCAGCGCGTCTGCCAATTCCGCCACGCCGGCATGTCAATAATAATAATTTTAGTACTAAGGCGGTAACCGGATTTGAACCGGTGATGAAGGTTTTGCAGACCTCTGCCTTACCACTTGGCTATACCGCCATTATACTATTGTTTTAATCTCAGAACAAGTTTTACAAGAAGTTTTCTTGATATTTTCTGAGAAACTGGGGTAGCTGGATTCGAACCAACGCATGAGGGAGTCAAAGTCCCTTGCCTTACCGCTTGGCTATACCCCAATAATAAAAAGGGCGAACGATGGGAATCGAACCCACGAGTGCCGGAGCCACAATCCGGTGCGTTAACCACTTCGCCACGATCGCCATATCAATAAAAAACAGGGGCAGCAGGAATTGAACCCACACTAACGGTTTTGGAGACCGCTGTTCTACCTTTAAACTATGCCCCTGAAACAAATGGAGGAGAGTGGATTCGAACCACTGAACCCTAAGGAACGGATTTACAGTCCGTCGCGTTTAGCCACTTCGCTACTCCTCCATGGTGGCGCGGGACAGAATCGAACTGCCGACACACGGAGCTTCAATCCGTTGCTCTACCAACTGAGCTACCGCGCCATATATAATAGTTTAAAGTTTTTAATCAAATGGCGGTCCCGACGGGATTTGAACCCGCGATCTCCTGCGTGACAGGCAGGCATGTTAACCCCTACACCACGGAACCGAATGGGGGTTAACGGGTTCGAACCGCTGACCCTCTGCTTGTAAGGCAGATGCTCTCCCAGCTGAGCTAAACCCCCATATATTTAATTAAATGACCCGTACGGGACTCGAACCCGTGTTACCGCCGTGAAAGGGCGGTGTCTTAACCGCTTGACCAACGGGCCAGTAAAAACATTGTAACGGAGAGTAAGGGATTCGAACCCTTGAGACAGGAATACCCGCCTACATGATTTCCAATCATGCTCCTTCGGCCACTCGGACAACTCTCCAAGATAGGAGCACAAAGGCCCAATACTCTTTTTTCTCTTTCGAGAAACTCCGGCAGTAGGACTCGAACCTACGACATCATGATTAACAGTCATGCGCTACTACCAACTGAGCTATGCCGGA
>NZ_BJDW01000003.1 GCF_005405345.1 Enterococcus viikkiensis
TAATTCTTTGGTCAGAACTATTTTGAGTGTAGCACAAATGGCTTTTTTAGTTGTCTAGCTTAATTTTACAATCGGCGATATCATAAAATAACCTTTTAAAAACGGTGGAATCTTGATATTCATCTAATCTAAATTCGTAAATAACAAATTCAAATAATAATTTTGTTATTTGTATTTTCGATGATTCATCTATCCTTTATCTAGACAAATCTTCAAAAAGATATCTTTTTGAAGATAGCGAAAAAGAGCAATTAATTATTTTGGTTGTTCGTGCATGCCTGCTCTTAACAATTGTCCCAAAACGTTTCTTCTCTATTTCCGGCGCTTAGCAAAATGAGCTAGAAGAACAGTTCGTTAAAAATGATGGCATAGATAGGCTTACCACCAGTCCCTGTAACTCTTCTCATCCCAACTGCTTAAATTAAATTGCACCAAGATCACTACTAGTACGTGTAAAATCGGTAGACACGTTCTTATTTTACCTACGAAAGATGGGAAAGACTACGACGATCGAATCGTCTTCATCGCTGTTCAAAAAATAAAAATCTTCCAATAAAAAGTGCATTCGGAAAACACGGAAGAAACTTCATCAAAAGTAAACAAAACAGCTCCAAAAGAGACCTTACATAATAAAGCTTTATATAACAAAACTTTATATAACAAAACCGTCATTCACAAAATCATAACATAGGGACGAGAGCCAAAAGAAACAACTACCCCACCGCAAAAAAAACAGCCGAATCGCCTTTCCTTCCACGGACACCCGCTGCCCTATCAAAATGTGGGACAAAGAAGTCGGCAAGGAAATCTCACTACCGGTAGAGATATTCACTCAAGATCAGCTTACTAAGATCCAATCACCTCTCCTAGTGGCGGTGAACAGCGCCTCACCTTATAAATTTGTCTCAGAGCGCTACTCGTAATCTAATTATCTTAGTCTATTATTTTACAAACTTTTGAACAAAAAAATATGCCATGGACCTCTCACCTTAACCACTAAAAGGCAAAACATTCATAGCATACATGCATCCCGATTGATCTTATGTAAAATTCGGAGTAACTGCTGACATTGTGTCAATCCCAACGCTGATCCGTAGTGCTCTATCGACTTCCGCCATTGAGCAATGATCCAAATGGCAGACTTTTTCCTTCAATCTTGATTTATCAATCGTTCGTATTTGTTCCAATAAAATCACTGAATCCCGTTCAATTCCAGTGCCATTCGATTTGATTCCAATATGTGTAGGTAATTTAGGCTTCGCCATTTTGGCTGTGATCGCCGCTATAATAATCGTTGGACTGAAATGATTGCCTAAATTATTTTGGATCACAAGCACCGGGCGAATCCCTCCTTGTTCAGAACCAATAACTGGCGATAAATCTGCAAAATAGATATCACCACGTTTAACCATATTTTACCTCCCAAAACCTAAAATAATTGCTTTTATTCTAATCTTGATAAATCCTTGGTACCCGTTCTGACAGCGTACAGCAAACTTCATAGTGAATGGTTCCTAAATGATCCGCTACTGCTTGCATCGGAATCTCTTGTCCGTGATTCTTACCGATCAAGGTCACCTTTGTCCCAACTGTATACGCTCGCGGCAAACGAATCATCAGCTGATCCATACAAACACGACCAACGATCTCACAAAATTCACCTTCAACTAACAATGAAAAACCTTGCATTTTTCGCAACCAGCCGTCCGCATACCCGATAGGAACAGTACCGATCCATTCAGCTTCAGGAGTGTCATAGGTTTTGCCATAGCCAACCCCTTCACCGGCAGTTAATTGTTTGACTTGGATCAGTTCTGAAACGAGTTCCATCGCAGGATTCAAAACGTAAGGTTCTACCAATTCATGCCCGGATGGATTCAAGCCATACATCGCAACCCCATAACGAATCATATTACCAGGCATCTCGTGATCATGCCATAAAGCCGTTGCACTATTACTTGAGTGGACATAACGAGGTAAATGATCCAATGCGTCCGTAACAGCTTTAAATCGTGTCACCTGTTTATGCCAGTAGCTTTCATCCTTTTCATCTGCCGTAGCGAAATGTGTAAAGAGCCCTTCCCAAATCATATTGGGTGAAGCTTCGATAAAAGCCGCAGCTGTTTTAACTTCCTGTGGTGACAGAAAACCCAACCGGCCCATACCAGTATCCGCTTTGATATGAATTTTGATTGGTGCAGTGGTTTCTGATAAATCATTCAATACTTCTTGCGCTTCTTCCAACCATTCCTGTGTCGCTACGGTAATAGACAAATCATAATCAGCGACCAACGATAAATAACTTGGAAAAACCACACTTAACACTAAAATTGGCTCTGTAATCCCCACTTCACGCAGCTCGATTGCTTCGTCCAGTGTGGCGACACAAAAACCCGTTGCTCCGGCAGCCAAGGCGGTTTGTGCCGTAGCAATCGCCCCATGGCCGTAACCATCCGCTTTAACAACGGCAAAAAGTTCATTCCCTTTTGGCAGGCGCGCAATCTCATGCTCTATATTTTCTCTCATTGCACTTCTATGTATAATAGCTCTAGTAGGCCGATGATACGTTACAACCATAAACTGAATTTCCCTCTTTCTATTCTTCTAGCAATACTTGGGCGATCGCTAGTTCCTCAGTGTGGGTCAAGCTAACAAACACTTTCCCTTGGTGAGGTGATTTTGTAAAGGCGGGTGCACCGTTATCATCTCGTAAAATCTCTAACTCTTGAAAACTTACTTTTCCAATCCCAGTTCCCCAAGCCTTGGAAAAAGCTTCCTTGCATGCATACCGTCCTGCTAAAAATTCTACCTGACGATGCGAAGAATGACTAGCAAAAAGGGCCAGTTCAGCAGGCGTTAAGATCCGTTCCACAAAATGTGGCCGCCGCTCTATGATTTTTGCCACTCGATCTAACTCTGTCGCATCAATCCCGATTCCTTTGATCATACTCTCAACCCTCTCGCGTAACATCTTTATTTTACCAAAGACTGTTTTAAATGCTATGTTTTTTTCAAAGAATCTCTATAAAAACTTTGATAACGAATAAAAAAACCATCAATCAAAAAGATTGATGGTTTGATTATTAATCGTTCGAACTCGTCCGAATCACAAAGCCGCGTTTTTTGTCGTTGCTGCGGTTCGTGTTTTTGTTGTTACTATTGCTACGTGATTTGTTGCCGCCGTAGTTTTTATTTTTTTGGCTAGAGCTGTTACGGTCGCGATCTTTACGGTAGTTGTCTTTACCACGTCCGCCGCCACGGTTATTATTATTGCGTTTACCGCCACCGCCACGATTGAAGCCACCTTTTTTATTTGAAGGCAATGGGCGTTCTGGTGTGATTTTTACAGGAACCGCATCTGAAGGATCTTTGGCGATCGTCTTCAATAATAATGCTGCTAGTTCTTCTGGAGAATAAGCGGCTAATAATTCTTGAGCGGATTCATTGTATTTTTCCAACGTATCAGAATTTTCGCCGATTTGACGTTGGATTTCTTCCATCGCCGCACCAAGTTGACCTTTGAAGGCTTCTTTTTCGGTTGGCGGACGCATTGGGTTCATGCGTTTTTTCGTTAAGTTTTCAATGACATGCAAGTAACCCATTTCGTTTGGTGTCACGAAAGTTACGGACATACCACCTTTACCAGCACGACCAGTCCGGCCGATACGGTGAACATAGCTTTCTGGATCTTGTGGAATATCGTAGTTGTAAACGTGTGTGACACCTGAGATATCTAGTCCACGTGCAGCCACGTCGGTCGCTACTAAAATATCAAGATCGCCTTTTTTGAATGAACGTAACACGCTCATCCGTTTTTGTTGTGAAAGATCCCCATGGATTCCTTCAGCTTTGTAGCCGCGCGCTTCTAAACCACGAGCTAATTCATCAACACGGCGTTTTGTACGGCCGAAAACGATCGCCAAGTCTGGTGTTTGAACATCAAACAAGCGCGTCATTACGTCGAATTTTTCGTAATCTTTTGCCCGAACATAATATTGATCGATCAAATCAGCTGTCATTTCTTTCGCTTTGATTTTCACGTGTTCAGGTTCTTTCATGAATTTCACGCCGATTTTCTTAATTGCGTCAGGCATTGTTGCTGAGAACAATAATGTTTGACGTTCAGCAGGGACTTTGCTGATGATTTTTTCGATATCTTCTAAGAAGCCCATGTTCAACATTTCGTCTGCTTCATCCAAGACTAATGTTTCAACGGTTTCTAATTTCAAGGTGTGGCGGTTGATATGATCCAACATCCGTCCTGGTGTACCAACAACGATATGTGGACGATCTTTCAATCCGCGAATTTGACGGCCGATATCTGCGCCACCATAAACGGCTTGGACACGAATTTTTTTGTCGCGGCCTAAACGGAACAATTCTTCTTGCGTTTGGATAGCAAGTTCACGAGTTGGTGAGATGACAAGACCTTGTAAAACATTTTTAGTTGTGTCGATCTTATCTAACATCGGCAAACCAAAAGCGGCTGTTTTCCCTGTTCCCGTTTGTGCTTGTCCAATCACGTCTTTTCCGGCTAATGCTAAAGGAATAGTTTGCTCTTGGATCGGTGTCGCTTCTTCAAAACCTGAGCGTTCGATCGCTACTAATAGTTCTGGTGCTAATTTTAGTTCTTTGAATTTCAAATGATATCCTCCTAATGTCTGTTGACCTTATCATTTAGAGCGTATGTTTTGGTATCCATTCGCAGTCTGCAGCTGTAAATACAAGCTGATGTTCCTGGCGATACTACCGAAAAACCGCTCCGCGAAGTCACGCGGAAGGATCACCTCTCACAAAAAGTGGCTGAAACATCCTTCATCTGAAAAATGCTCCAACCCTTCTCAAAATAACTGGTAAGCCAGTTTTACCTGCTACTGGCGAATCTTTAATTTATTGGATGACTCATTCAATCATTACTTCATTTCTCGGCAATGGCTCATTCTAACATATCCTTACGTTTTCTGCAAGTTTTCACTATTTTTGTAAAGCTTCCACAACTTCAATCAAGCCCATTCCATTACTGCCCTTCAGAACAATGCTATCCTCTGCTTGTAAACTCGCTTTGATAGTCGCAATCAGTAGCTGTTTTGCTTCTTGATTGAAGTGGTGAACCGCTAACGTTGGGTAACGATCAGCTAAAGCGACCTTCAAGCCTTTGATCTCTTCACCGTATAAATAGATTTCTTGAAAGTCTTGGTCGTTGATATGTTCCACCATACTCGCGTGGAGTGCATACGACTCTTCGCCTAATTCAAGCATATCCGCTAAAACAGCCAAGCGGCGGCCTTCCGTCGGTAATTTTGCAAAGGTATCTAATACGAGACCCATCGCTGTAGGATTCGCGTTATACACATCGCTTAAAATATCTGCGCCGTTTCTAGCTTTCAACCATTGCGTCCGATTTTGTGTCACTTGGACATACGCCAGTCCTTGGAAAATTTCATCCGTTCCTAGTCCAAACCAACGTCCGATCGCCATCGCAATCAAGGCGTTTTGCACGTTGTAGCTGCCGGGCAGCGGAATTTGATAGCCGTTGTCATCGACAGAAAAGACAGTCGCACCTTTAGCCTCGTTTAAAATCGACGCTGATAATTCACCGGTTTGAATGCCAAATGTTTCAATTGTTTGCGAAAGAGACTGTGCGCGTTCCATCAGCAACGGTTCATCCGCTGGAATAATCAACAGTCCATCCGAAGCTAAGCCGGTGGTGATTTCCATTTTCGCATCCGCAATTTTTTCTCTTGAACCTAGATTTTCAATGTGGGCTTCCCCAATAATCGTGATTGCCGCTACATCTGGTTCTGCCAACTCAGATAAAACACTGATTTCACCTGCGTGATCCATGCCCATCTCAAGGATCAGTTTTTCTGTTCCTTCTGGCATATGTAAAATAGTATAAGGCAAGCCAATATCGTTATTATAGTTCCCTTGCGTTTTATACGTCCGAAACTTTTGGCTAAGAACGGATTCGGTCATGTCTTTGGTAGTGGTTTTTCCGTTTGAACCGGTGATAGCAATCACATCTGGATTTTCTTCCAGTAAATAATAACTAGCTAAAGCTTGGAATGCCTGTAGCGTGTCTTTCACTAAAATCACTGCGATTCCTTCCGGTGCTGTCGCTGGATCATTGCTCCATAAAGTAGCAGTTGCGCCATTTTCAATCGCTTTTGACACAAACTCGTGACCATCATTTGTCCCTTTCAACGGAACAAATAAATCGCCAGCAGAAATTTTTCGTGAATCAAATTCGACACCAGTAACGGTCACCTCATTTTCCGTCAATGTTTCACCTTGAACGGCCTTCTTGATGATTGTCGTTGTAAAATTCATGGTGTTCCTCCCAAATTTTTGTTTCAGACTATTAAGAAAGACTTTGCCAACCTGCTTTATTTTGCAATTATTTTTGCTGATTCTCAAAAAGCTCTATTGTGTTGGAAAGCCGGACATGGTTAAAAGGAACTTGAGACTAATTCCTAGAGAATCAGGTCTCAAGTTCTGATTTAACATCATTGGTGCTTAATTATTTGTGTATTATTCAAAAGCAGCTTGCTGTTCATAGCGCTTCATCCCTAATTGAATCAACTCTTCAATCAAGTCGCCGTATTTCAAGCCCATATTTTCCCATAATAAAGGATACATACTAAATTCAGTAAAGCCTGGCATCGTGTTTAATTCATTCAAGAACAATTCATTCTTGTTGGTCAAGAAGAAATCACAACGGCTAAGGCCAGTGCCACCTAACATCGTATAGGCTAATTTAGCATACTCCCGAGCTTTTTGCATCACGTCTTCTGGGACATCAGCGGGAATGGCCATTTGAATCGTATTATCGATATATTTCGCATTGTAATCATAAAAGGCGACTTCTTTCACGACTTCACCTGGCAAGGTCGTCCGCACGTCGTCATTTCCTAGTACAGCAACCTCAATCTCACGGGCGTCGATACCCTGCTCAACTAAGGCACGAGAGTCATACCGATAGGCTTCTTGTAAGGCATTTTGTAATTCTTCACGGTTTTCAGCGCGCGTAATGCCGACACTTGATCCCATGTTTGCTGGTTTGATAAACATTGGATACAACAACGTGCCTTCACATTTATCAAAAATTTGTTTTGGATTTTCTTTCCATTGGTTTTTCAAGACCGGCACAAAAGGAACTTGCGGGATACCGGCAGCTTGCAAGATATATTTCGTCATAATCTTGTCCATCGCGCAAGCACTCGTCATTACACCAGCCCCGATATAAGGCATGTCTAACGTTTCTAAAAAGCCCTGAATCGTTCCATCTTCACCATTAGGGCCATGTAAAACCGGAAAAACGATCGCATTATCTTCTTTAATATCTCCTGCAGCAATAACTTTGCCGCTAAATCCTTCAACAACATTTCCAGTTGTATCCCAAGTCAGGCGCAACACTTCATCTGTTTCTGGTGCTTCCGTTAACAAAGGGCCTTTGACCCATTGACCGGTTTTATCAATATAAACAAGTTGCACTTGATAATAATCAAAATAAACCGCAGAAATAACTGAAAAAGCCGATAAAATCGCTACATCGTGTTCTGGACTTTTCCCACCATAAAGTAAAATAATTTTCAACTGAGTATCCTCCATTACTTTCTGATCCCTCATATTTTAGCACAAAAATCATAATCCCCAAAAAGAAATTTTACAAGTATTACGAAGCTTATCATTTTGATGACAGTTGTGACTGCTGGATCAAGCCTTCCAGCGTGGTGATAAAATGCTGTCGATCCTCATTCGTATAGGGTTTTGGCCCTTTCGTTCGCTGCTTTGCTTGTCGCATTTTACTCCCGATAAATCGTTGAGTCAGCAAGCTGTCGATATTCATCTGCGTATATTCCATCCCCGTTTGATGCAGCACATGCTCCGCTTTTGGTAAAACTAATGAAGCCAAGCCATAATCCTGCGTAATCAAAAAATCCTGTGGCTGGATCAATGAAACAATTTTAAAATCGGCGGAATCAGCGCCGCGATCGACATACACAAATTCGACAAACGCCGGATATTCTTTTTTTGAGTAGTGATCGATACTGGTCACAATCACTACTGGTAAGGAATATTTCTGCGCGATCTCGATCGTCGTATCTTTCACTGGCGAACCATCGCCATCAATCACCAAACGCATTTTTCCCCATCCTTCCCACCACTAACAGTCCCAGCAACAATAGGACTATCGAGGTGAATTTCACTTCATTCATCATAGCAAAAACGGCGGAATTATGTAATGTATTCAGCAATAATACATCCTTTGCAGGCATTCCCCGCCACTGTAAGGCGATTAGCATAAAAATCATTAATAAAAATTGATGGGTAATACTACCCTTATTTGACATCGAAAACTTTGCGGTAATTCGTTGCTTTTTCTCGATCCCTGCCGTTTGATAATACATGCGGCTTAACCAGCTACTAGTCCCATTTTGGAAAAAAGTCAAAACAAAAATCGCAATGGGGAATAGCTGCGGCAAACTTAATAGCACGAGCCCAGCTGCCAAGCCAACTAATTGAACAATGAAAGGATTGCTAAATTTTTTTCGTAGCTTATTCGCAAATAAAAGCGAGGCAATGACCCCCAACAAATAGGGTAAAAATAATAAAGTCGCTTGAGCGGGAATCCCTTTAAAGACAGTCACATAAAAAGTACCAAATAAAAAAATAAAATTGCCAAACATACCGTTTAAAAAAGTCAGTGCATTTTGCCACAGCGGTACCTTCAAACGATCCTTCTGGCGATGGATCACTAGCAATGCCAAAATAAAAATCCCGACGAACAAGAAAATTCCCGTACCTAGTAATGTTTCATCCACGAATGCACGGCTGCTGCGCAATAAAAAGAGCGCCACAAAATATAATAGAAACCACATCAGCTCTGGTACTGAAAAAACATTTTTCGTCAGTTCTTTAAAATCTAGTTCATAGTGAGGGTAATGCTTGACCGTGTGATACGCACAAATATAATAAAAGCCTAAAATGATCGGTACAAGAATCGTTTGCACGGGTAATGCTAAGGTCAATGCTAAAAAGAGCGGCAATAAAACAATTAGCGCGACCAAATACAACGATATCGTCATCGTTTGATAGCCTTTTTCTCTTTCCAAATAGGTGACACTCGTATTGGCTGGTGCCAGCCAAGAGGCACTGAGCCCTAAAAAAGAACTGCCTAACAAATAGAAATTGGCGTGGAATGCCCCAGCTAAAGTTAAAAAAGAACCCACTCCACCGAGCAATAGTGCCACCATCAACAGCGTGTATTGATCAATCGCACGATGAAGTCCGCGAATCAAAAAAATTCCGGTCATCCGAAAAGTATAAAATAAAACAAAGGGCAGGGCTGAGATACTGCTACTAAAATCCAGTAAATGGATAAATAATAAATAAGGCACCACAATCATAATGTTGGCTAACACAAACGGCGTAGTGCGGGTAAATTGACGAAAAAACTGCTTAATTGCTTCCATAAAAATCCCTTCCACTAATAAGGAATCAACGTGATAGCTTGTTGAAATTCCTCTATTAAATGTTCTTCTTTATATTGTGCGAATTCCGCTTGGTGTTTATTTAATAAACTGCGCATCTTCATGGGAATAAAAGCGTCAGCCAAATGATTATCCAATACAAAATCCCTAGTGATCTGCCATTCATAATAATACCCCAGTGGTCGGCAACTATACCGCGTCCCATTGATTTCTAGATCATCAAAGCGGCGATGGGTATGACCAAAAACGACCTGTTTAACATTGCTGTATTGATCCAATAATTCGCCTAATGCCTGTGAACCGAGAAAAGCATTTAACTTATTCCATATTTGATATTTTCCACTTAGCTGGACGATAAATTCAGCTTTAGGAACAAAATGGGTCACTAAGATGACTTGATATTGTTTCTGTGCTAAGTCGTCTAGAATCATTTTTAATTCTCCCAGCACAAATTGATCCACCGTTTGATCATCGGCAAATCGTTCAATGATCCGATCAAACCAATAGATATTTTTCATGGAACGAATCTTTTGTGGGTCCTTTAATTCAGAAAACCCATAATCATACCAGCCGTTAAAGCCTAACAAAACGGTCTGCTCGTTTAAAGGCAGATAGCGGAGATTCAAAAAATGGCTATCTGGAAAATGCTCGATCATCGCTTCCCCTTTGATATTCCCCATTTCATGATTGCCAAGATTAAAGGTGGTCGGCAGACCTTGATCCCTAAAATAGTGGTTAACTGCTAACGTCTGCTGAATTTTATTGGCGCTGTCTCCTGCAAAATGCAAACGAGTCACCGCTTGCTCCCGCAATAAGTCGAACAGCTTTGCCAATTCCGCAGCTCCTAAGTGATTAATATCGGCATGTAAATCCGTGATGACTGCTAATTTCCCCATCTGACCGTCTCCTTCTCATCTATTTTACGCAACTCACTGTAATAATGCGAATCAAAAGCTACACGTGATATAATGAAAGAAAAGAAGCGGGAGGTCATGCACATGGTCACTTATCAGAATCTTCAAACCGATTTATTGCAAGCGCTTGATTTACACATTGATGTTTTAAAGGAGGTCGAGGATATCGAAACGGAACAGCTGCCGGCCTTTCTTTTTATGATGCGCAGTTTAGGTTTCATGCTGGATCGAGCACCTTTAGTTTTAGCCAGCAATGATGACGAAGAAATGTATTATATGATGTTCCAATATTATAGTTTATTGACTGAATTGAAATTCAATTTAGCGATGAATTTCCCTTACGCCCGCTGGCAAGGCGAACCGCTTTTAGAAAAAGTAAATGCCTTCCCAGAAACGTACGAAGCAGAAATGAAAGTTTGGTGGGAAGACAAAACGGGGCTCGTAGTCGAAGAAACCAAACAGACGATTGAACAAGTGAGAGATTTTTAACCTGCGGCTTCATACGAATAAACGAATCAGGAGGCAAGCCTATGCGAATCGCGGTTTATTGCGGTGCACACTTAGGAATCGATCCCGCCTATGAAGAAGCTGCCGAGAAACTTGGACGATGGATCGTTGAGCAAGATCATGACTTAATTTATGGCGGCGGAAAACTGGGATTGATGGGTGTCGTGGCAAACCGAGTGTTAGCCTCCGGCGGGTCAGTTACGGGTGTCATGCCAGAATTTTTGGCCCAGCCTGAACGAGTCCACACCGACTTGACCAGACTGATCTCGGTAAAAGATTTGGATGAACGAAAGAAAAGAATCATGGAAAACGCGGATGTTTGTATTGCTTTGCCAGGTGGAATAGGCACATTAGAAGAAATCATTGAAGCTTATTCCTGGGCCCGTGTTGGGCAAAATAATCGGCCGTGTATTTTCTTTGACGCTAACGACTATTATCAACTACTGCGTGCTTTTTTTGATCAGATGGTCACTCAAAAATTTCTTTCTGAAGCCGATCGGCAATTAGTCTTATTCAGCCCTTCCTTAACAGAGATTGAACTATTTATTCAACAGTATTACGCCAAGTGAAGCGGAATAGTGACAAATCATTTTATAAAAAAAGGACCTGTGACGCAATTCGTCACAGGTCCTTTTTCACGCTTAGATGGTCATCTCTGGATATAAAAAGCGCAGTACGTCTAAAGTCAAACGCCGACTCTTTCCGGCATAAGGGTAAATATGCATATGCATCATCGGATTGAAGTTAGCCTCAATAATGCCATAATCTGCTTTCGTTTCATACGGCTTATGGATGTCTGGAATAATCAAATCGATCCCACTGATTGCAGCCCCTAAAGCCGCTACCGCATCAATTGCTAATTGCTTGTAGCTTTCGTGGGTCTCGTCGGTCACATCAATCGAGTCGCCCCCAGTCGATACATTAGAATTTTCCCGTAAGAAAACTTGTTGGCCTTCTTCAGGGACACTATCGACTTGCAAGCCTTGGCCTTTCAGCATCAATTTCTCGATCTCACCTAATTGGATTTTTTCCAATGGCGAGCGATGATTATTTCCTCGCAACGGATCGGCATTTTTTTCAGCAACTAAATCTGCAATCGTTCGTTCTCCATCCCCAATTACATTAGCGGGAATCCGCAGTAACACGGCTTGGACTTTTTGATTGATCACAAAGAAGCGATATTCCGTTCCCGGCATAAATTCTTCAATGATCACTTCGCTGTCCTCGCTAAAAGCCAGTGTCAAGCCCGCATTAAAATCATTGATCGAGGTCGCACCTTTAAAAATCGTGATCCCTAAACCGAAATTAGTTGATTTTGGTTTGATCACGAAAGCCTTCTGCGCAAAACGGGGATAGGCTTTTTTGGCCAGCTCGATTGAACCAAAGGTCTCCCCCTCAGGTACGCGGAAGCCAGCTCGAGCAAGGACCGTCTTTGTAACGGTTTTATTCGCCATTAATAACGGCGCAATGTACGTATCTTTACTGGTCATGTTGCCGTTTTTAACTAATTCTTGGTGGGTACCATGCTGCAACTTGACGAATTGATCTTGACGATCCAACACTTCTGTCTCGATCCCTTTTTGAATCGCATCGAACAATAAGTTTTGAGTCGATAGTTCCATTTCTTGGAAACCCGCCAACTGGTACGGATGCGCGTGGGCTTGATTGTAAAATTTACGACCCAATTTCGTTGCTACCGCTGCTTGGCCCTCTGCTTCATCCAGCGCTAAAATTTTAGCAGCTAACGTTTCTTCCGGATGTTCTAACCAAGTCTGATATGATTTCACTAACTCTTTTCCGGTTAGATCCAGCTCATCGATCATTTCCAGCATCTCAGCAAAAATTGCTTGACCTTCTGCTAGATAAGCAGTCGGTTCTGCTGGATGTTCTAAGGAAACGGCATCGCTGATCCGATTGCCTTCCGCTACCCACTCATCAGCGGATAATTTTTCTTCCGTCCAAAGTAAGTACAACATGAATAGATGAATAAATTCGATCTCTTCGGCATTGATTCCGACACGATCAAAGGGATTCAAGTCAATGTTTCGTAGCTCAACATACCGAATGCCGGTATGAAATAGATCCGCGACTTTTTTCCCGCCACGCATTCGAATCGGCGCGTAAAATTCTTTTTCCTCTGACAAACGTCCTTGGGCGACGTTTTCCGCTAAATCCTCACTGTAGCGGGTCAAGGATTCATAAGAAACCTGCACATCTGGCTTATTGACATAGCCATAGTGACTTGTCCGAATACTACGGACCGGTTCTTTCGGACGATCTTCCTCATCAAAGTAACGCGCTTCACTCAATGGGCTAGCGCCAAATAAATACGTCAGCAGCCAACGGTAACGTAAAAAGTTCCGTGCGATTTTCATATATAAGCGGGTTTTGAAGGTTTCTAACGACGCTTCTTCTGTTTGAGCCAAAAATAATTGATGGACCAAATCCAAGCCGTACTCAAAATTGAAATGAATCCCGCTGACCATTTGCTTCCGCTTGCCGTATTCACGAGCTAAATAACGACGATACAACACATCCGCATGACGTTCGAGCTTAGCAATTTGAATGTCTTCTTCCTTTTCTGGTAAAGCTGGCGGCATCGAGAATGGCCACATCATTTCATTTTCGTTCATACTGCGCTGAGCCACATCATGAACGGCTTCCAAGTAGGCCAACACTTCAGCCACGGATTCCGTCACTGGAGTGATCAATTCTAACTGCGTCTCCGCAAAATCTGTTTGGATATAAGGATGAAAGCTGCGATCCCCAACATTTTGCGGGTGGTCGGTATGTACTAAATCGCCAGCCAAAGTAACTCGCTGACTTTCTTTTTCAATCCCATAACGTGCTTGCAGCAAGAAAGGCTGTACCTTTTCTTGTGCCATCATTTTTTTAATATTCATTTGTCTGAAGCCTCCCACGCTACATTATATAGAAAAAAATACGGAAACAGAACGGAAATGCTTAGAAAAAAAATTCGCTTTATTTATAGAATGAAAATTAATTAAGGGAAACAAAAAGATTCGTTGAATGATCGAGAAAATAGGCATCCCTGATCGCCACACGTCTGTCAGCTGATCTGCCCCTCTCGGCTTCAAAAATAAATAAAAACTGTTGAGCCTTCGTCGCGCCTTTTCCAAAGATTCGAACCTTTGGGGGCGCTAGACTGCTCAACAGTTTTTTTATTCTGCTTTCAGTAAGCCTTTGAATAGCCCTTCTGCGAAATCATTTGGATTAAAGGCTTCCAGATCATTGATTCCTTCGCCTAGACCGACGAGTTTCACTGGCAAGTGCAATTCATTGCGGATCGCTAAGACGATCCCGCCTTTGGCTGTGCCGTCCAACTTAGTCAGCACTAACCCAGTTACGTCTGTCGTTTCTTTAAACTGACGAGCTTGGACCAAAGCGTTTTGACCGGTAGTGGCATCCACTACCAATAAGACTTCATGTGGGGCCGTGGGAAATTCCCGCTGAATGATCCGTTTGATTTTTTCCAACTCGTTCATCAAATTGACTTTGTTTTGCAAACGACCGGCAGTATCAATCAATAAGATATCGTAGTTTTCATTTTTCGCTTTATCCACTGCATCAAACACCACTGCCGCCGGATCACCGCCAGCATTACCACGAACGACTTCCACACCTGAGCGCTGGCCCCAAACGACTAACTGATCGATTGCCCCTGCTCGGAAAGTATCGGCTGCTGCCAATAGGACTTTCTTTCCTTCATTTTTATATTGGTTCGCCAATTTCCCAATACTAGTAGTTTTACCGGTACCATTGACGCCAACAAATAAAATCACACTCAAGCCATCAGATTGGAGATTAATTTGATTGTTTTCATTGATCCCTTCTGCTTCATAAATGCCTACTAATTTTTCAATAATGACATTTTGAATCTGCGCAGGTTTTTTCGCATTCTTCAATTTCACTTCTTGTCGTAGAGAATCCGTCAATTGGATAGCTGTATCAAAACCGACATCGGCACCAATCAAGGTCTCTTCCAACTCTTCAAAAAAATCTTCATCTACTCGACGAAAACGGGCAAACAATTCATTCATTCGCTCGCCAAAAGACTTACGGGTTTTTTCCAAACCTTTGTCATATTTCTCTTGAACTGTTTCTTCTTGAACTGTTTCTTCTTGAACTGGTTCTGCTTGAACTGGTTCTGCTTCAGGCAATTCCGTTTCAATCGTCTCTGCTGCAACTGGCTCTGTTGATTCGGCAGGTTCGACTGTTTCGGTCGGAAGGCTCGTTTCTGCTGGTTCTTCCGCTTTAATCTGTTCTGGTTCTACTCCAGGTATTTCCGTCGGTACTTCGATGCCTTCCTTCGGCGCTTCCTCAGTAACTGGTGATTCCACTGATTCTGATTTCTCTGGTTCCGTTACTTCCGGTGATGGCATTTCTTGTGTCGGCACATCGATCGTTTGGCTGGCTTCTTCCAGCGCTTCCTCGATGGCTTCAGCACTTTTTTCTGAAATTTCCTCTTTGACAGCCGTCTTTTCTTCAGTTGCTTCAACCGAACTAGACTCTGGCACCTCATCAGAAGTAAGGCTGGCTTGATCGTCTAGCTCATCCGTTTTCTTTTCAGGTTCTTCCGTCGTTTCTCCGGTAAAAGCTTTCTTTATACGGTCGAATAATCCCATCTAAAACCCTCCTTCATCAAATACAAATTTTTGGATTGCTTGTGCAACGCCATTTGCTTGGTTCGTGCCAGTCACAAAGTTAGCAGCTGATTTGACACCATCGGTCGCATTTTCCATCGCCACACCAACACCCGCATAGGTGATCATTGAAAGGTCGTTGGCCTCATCCCCTAAGGCCATCATTTCATTGGCCGCAATTCCTAAATGTTCACCTAAAACAGAAAGACCAAATGCTTTCGTCACACCCTTAGGCATAAATTCTAATAAATTAGGGCGCGTTTTAAAGATTTCAAACCGTTCGTATTCCTCTTCCGGTATCAAAGCAATCTGCTGATCTAAATAGTCTAGCTCGGTTGCCGAAACAACTTTATTATATAGGGCATTTTCTTCTAAGATTTCGACTGTTTTTTCAACATAGGTCAGTGCTTTATTCATCGTCGGATAAAGCGAAGGATGCTCCATTGAGGACGCAAGTTGGAAACTAAAGGCATCCGACAACACATCTGTCGGCAAATTCAGTTCCACAAATAATTGATAGATGTGTTTGACATCGGCCAAATCCATCGCGGTCTTGCCTAAAATTTCACCCGTATTGGTTTGAATCAAGCCACCATTGAAAGTGATAGAATAGTCATCCGCATCCAGCAGATTCAATTCCGCTAAGTACTCTTTGATAGCGATCAGCGGACGGCCCGTACAGATCACGATCTTGACCCCTTGTGCCTTTGCTTGAGCCAAGGCAGCTTTATTCGTATCAGAAATTGTTTTTGCATCCGTCAATAGTGTGCCATCTAAATCAATGGCAATTAATTTTATCATGATCGAAGTTCTCCTTCCTTAACTGGAAATTCCCCGTCAGCTTTGACTTCTTCCAGTCGTACCGAAATAATTTTTGAAACGCCCGATTCTTGCATTGTGACCCCATACAATACATCCGCCGCTTCCATCGTTCCTTTTCGATGAGTCACCACAATAAATTGTGTATCCTCTTGAAAGGCACTCAGATAGCGACCAAAGCGGGCCACATTGGCTTCATCCAACGCCGCTTCCACTTCATCCAATACACAAAAAGGAACAGGGCGGACTTGGATGATTGAAAATAGCAATGCGATTGCCGTCAAGGCTCGTTCACCACCAGAAAGTAAGGACAAGCTTTGCAACTTTTTACCCGGTGGTTGGGCTTCAATCTCAATCCCGGTATTTAACAAATCTTCAGGATTCGTCAAAACTAACTCCGCACGGCCGCCGCCAAACATATTCGGAAAGACGACTTTGAATTTCTCGCGAATCGCTTGGAACGTCTCGTAAAAACGACTTTTAACCTCGTCATCCATCTCATCCATCGTTTCAAATAATTGTTCCTTCGCTGACAGCAAATCATCGCGCTGTGTTGTTAAAAAATCGTAGCGTTCTTCAACTTGCGTGTATTGCTCGATGGCATTCAAGTTCACCGGCCCTAATTTTTCGATCGCTTGTTTTAAGCGAGCCACCTCTTGCTGAGCAGCTTGTTGATCAATTTCCTCATCGGCTTGGGCTTGGGCCCCTTCAATGGTCAAGCTGTATTCCTCTTGCAAGTAAGCCAGCGCATTGTCCAGTTTCAACTCATAGCGATTTTTCTGAACATCGGCTTGGGATTGACGGGCCAATAAATTTTTCTGTTCCCGATTGGCTGCAGTCAATGCATTATCGGCTTGGTCCACTTTTTGTTGTAAGATTTGACGCGCTTGCTTCCAGTCAACTAATTCTTCTTGTAATTGTTTGCGCGCCGCGCGTAGTTCAACTAAACGCTGGTTTAAGCTCTCTTCTGTCTCTTCATGATCCGAAGAATCGCTAGATAAGGCCAATAATTGATTCTCCAAACTACGGATCCGACTATCCAGCTCCTGCAACTGACTTTCAAGATTCAAGGTTTGGCGTTCTAAATACATCAAACGTTCTTCTAAGACAGCATAGTCTGCTTGTAAACGACTCAGCTCAAAGGTGATTTTCTGACGTTTTTCTTCCAACTGATCGCTTTCTTGATTCAACTGCTGAATTTCAAGGTTGACGTCTGCCTGCTGCTGTTGCAAGGTCGCTTGCTGTCTTTCTAAGTCCGCTTTTTGTTTTTGATAATCCGTCAAGAAGCTTTCCAGCTCTTTGGCTTCATAAGAAAACAGCGCTTGTTCTTTCTCCAATCGTGCTAGTTCCGAGCCCACTCGTTTTTCACCGCTTTGCGCTTCTTGATATGCTAAGCGGGTCTGTTCACCTTGTGTCCGAATGGTTTCTAGCTCTTCATTTTGTTCAGTCACTTTGGTCTGCAGCTGACGAACAAATTTTTCTTTGGCCTGCAGTGCCTGATCAATCTCCGCGGAGCGCTTAGTCCATTCCGCCAATTCATGACTTTGATTAAATAAATTTCCGCGATTGCCTTGCTTCGTCGCACCACCGGTCATGGAACCACCAGCGTTCATCACATCTCCGTCTAGCGACACGACCCGCACTTGATACCGGACTTGGCGAGCCAATTGGTTGGCGCTATTCAAATCGCGAGCGATCACAATCCCGCCTAGTAAATTCTGCATCACAGGGGCGACACTCTCTGGAAAAGCAACCAGCTCACTAGCTACCCCTAAAAAGCCCTCCGTCTCTTGGATTGCTTGCAAATGATGGGCAGCCAAACTCCGCGGCTTAATGGTGGTTAACGGTAGAAAAGTCCCTCGACCACTGCGTTGCTGCTTTAAGAAGGTAATGCCTTGACGAGCATCCTTTTCAGTTTCGACAATGATATGCTGAGCCGCTGCCCCTAAAGCCGTCTCAATCGCTAAAGTGTATTCCTCGGGTACTTGGATCAATTCAGCAACGGCGCCGACGATTCCACTTAGTTGCTCTTTGTGCTGCAACACGCTGCGGACACCTTGGTAAAAGCCGCTGTAATTTTCTTGGATCTCTTGCAGGCTTTTTTGTCGTGCACGTGCTTGTTGGACTTGACTCATTAAATCGTACATCAGCTGTTGTTCTTTTTGCAGTTGTTGTTGCGTCGCATTTTTTTCTTCGACTAGTTGACGATAGGCCCCTTGCTCTGTTTGTAAGCGGGATTCCAACTCGATCACAGCCTGCTGCGCGTCAGCTTGTTCTGCTGTCAATGTTTGCAACTGTTCCCGCAAGGCTTCAAAGCGAGTAACACTTTGCTGATTCTTAGCTGTTTCTTGATTGTATTGCCGTTCCAAATACTTCAGCTCATTGCTGACATTGGCCGACTCCTGCATCAATTCAACGTAATTTCCCCGCAAATCCTCCAACAATTCTTTCGGCGATTTTTGGTATTTGACACTTTCTTCAGTTAATCGTTGGATTTTTTCATCCAACTCGAGTTTTTCGGCTTGCTTGCTGGCCAACTGCACTTTGACAGCTTGCAGCTCTTGTTCGCAGCTGACCTTTTTTTCTCGCTGCTCCATCAATGTCCCTTGGTACTCGGCGCTGGTTTTTTGGGTATTCTTAGAACGCTCACTAAGTAATTCCTTTTGACCCTCCGCTTGTTTCAACGCTTCTGATAAATGCAGCAACTGCTGTTGACCATTTTCAATTTGTTCATCAAGGGTACTGCGTTTTTCCCGCAGTTCGCCTAGCTGTTCTTCCGTTGCTTGAATAAAATGACCTTTGTCTGTCACAGTCTGCGACAACGATTCATAATCGACTTTAGCTGCTTCCCAAGCTGCCCGAGTTTGTTTGATCTTAGTGACTGTTAAACTGACATCCGTTGTCGTCAATTCTTTTTTTAGCGCCAAAAACTCCTTCGCTGCTTCGCTTTGAGCAGCCAAAGGAGTCAGCTGATCTTCTAATTCGTAAATAATATCTTGGACGCGACTTAGATTGTCCTCCGTCTCAAACAACTTTTGTTCCGCTTTCCGTTTTCGCTGCTTATATTTCAGTACACCAGCCGCTTCTTCAAATATTCCCCGGCGATCTTCCGGCTTACTAGCAAAGATTGCTTCGACCTTTCCTTGGGAAATAATCGAAAACGATTCCTTCCCTAATCCGGAATCCATAAATAAATCCTGGATATCCTTTAATCGGCAAGCCTTTTTATTAATGAAAAAATCGCTCTCGCCCGTTCGGCGATAGCGACGAGTCACACTGACTTCGCTAAATTCCAGCGGTAAATAATGGTCCGCATTGTCTAAGACCACCGTCACCTCCGCGATATTCAGCTGCTTGCGAGATTCTGAACCGGCAAAAATAATATCCGGCATCTTGCCGCCTCGCAAACTTTTGGCAGACTGCTCCCCCAACACCCAGCGGATTGCTTCGGTGATATTACTTTTTCCGCTACCGTTTGGACCGATCACCGCAGTCACACCTTGCTCAAATTCGATCTTCGTACGATCCGCAAAGGATTTGAAGCCCGCAATCTCAATTCGTTTTAAATACAAAATGTTCCTCCTAAAATTCCCCTAGGAAATTCCCACTACTTTTTAGCCAACTTAATCAAAGCTTTTTCAGCCGCATCTTGCTCCGCCAATTTTTTTGATTTCCCTTGTCCGGACCCAATCAAGCGCTCGTCTGCGTAGACATCAATTGAAAAAATCCGTTCATGAGCGGGACCTTCTTCGTCAACTAAGCGATATTCAATGGTTACGTCGCCGCTTTTTTGCAAGACTTCTTGCAAGCGGGTTTTATGGTCCATCTCCCGCGTAAAGACACCTGCTTCAATTTTCGGAAAGACGACCGTTTTAATAAAGTTCAATGCTACTTCATACCCTTGATCTAAATACAAAGCCCCTAAGAAAGATTCGAATAAATCACACAAAAGCGCTGCGCGGCTTCGGCCGCCAGAATTTTCCTCGCCCTTGCCTAATAGGATGTACTGATCAAAATGACATTCCTTCGCAAATTTTGATAAACTTTCTTCCCGTACAATCGCCGAACGTAAGCGGGTCAACCGACCTTCCGGCAAGTTGGGATAATGGTGATACAAATAGTCCGATACTTGAATTTCTAAGACAGCGTCCCCTAAAAATTCTAACCGTTCATTATCTGAAATATTCATGTTACGGTGTTCATTCACGTATGAAGAGTGGGTAAACGCCTGTTCTAATAAGTTCACATCGTGAAAGACGATGCTGTAATTTTCTTTCAATTCATTGATCAACTGTGTATCCATGGGCTCATTCCTTTTTTTGAGATTTCCATCACGCTTTATTATACTGTTTTTTACTAGAATTTTAAATCAGAAGTGATGATAGTAAGAAATTTTCAACCTTTAGCTTTGCTTTCACTACTAAAAAAGGGACAAAAAACTGATTGCTCACCTGAATGAATTGATCTCACCCATCTGTCGCTACATGTTATGAAAAAAATTTGGAATAAGCGCTTCTTGCAATTGCGATAAAAAAACGTAGCACCCATACCGGGTGCTACGTTTTTTATCCTTATACTGTCGTTTTAGTATCACGCATAAAGAAGATGGCGCCTGCTCCACCAAGCAACACGATCACCGCTGCGGTTAGACTAACGCCTACCATGCCGTGGTCAAAGGCTTTAATAATGACTTGTTGAAAATCATGAGCAAACGGCAATTTACTTAGTCGCTCACTAAAAGCGATTTGGTGACCTGAAAAAGGCCCCGCATCAATAATTGCCTTGTGCAGCCCAGCCGCTGCTTGTGCCGGCATTTTTATATCAGATAAATGATCCTCGAAGTAAGCATTGTAGCGACTGGCTTCCACCATTCCTAAAATAACCACCCCGAAAGACGTGCCGAATTGGCGGAAGACGTTCAATAAGCCCGAAGCCATGCCCATTTCGTGAGGGGCGACGCCTTCAAGTCCCGCTGAGTTCAAGACCGGATTCACGATCCCATTTGCGATCCCGACAAAAACTAAGGTCAGCCATAATTGTTTGAAGCCCATATCAACGGATAAATTGTTAATCAATAAAATAAATCCGATGCCGCCTAAGATCATCCCCGTGACAATCATCCATTTTTTAGAGAAACGATTGCCTAAGATCCCCACCACCGGACCTAAAACCAATGACCAGACAGACATCGCTAATTGATGCACGCCGGTATCAAAAGCCGACCAGCCGATATAGTTTTGCATTAAAACCGTCAAATATGTGCTGAAGGCGTAAATTCCTGAACCCAATGCAAACGCCACGATCACCGAACCGACAAAATTGATATTCTTAAACATTTTTAAGTTCATCATCGGTGCGGATACGTTAGTTTCGATGAAAATAAAGGCAATCAATAAGCCGACTGCCAAAATCAACCAGCCAGCTACTCGCATATCTGTCCACGCCCAACTTGGATTTGTTTCTTTTTGGATCAGGCCATAAATGGCGCTGAATAACGTTGCAGCAGAAAAAAGCATGCCTAGAAAATCAATCTTTTGGTCCCGACCATAGCTTGGCGTTTCGTTTACGAAAACTGCTGTCATAATGACTGCAATAATCCCCACAGGTAAATTCACATAAAAGATCGAAGGCCAGCCAAAGGCATCGACTAACAAGCCGCCGACTAACGGACCAGACGCCGAAGATAAACCGATCACTGACCCGAGAATCCCCAAGGCGACACCTCGTTGTTTCCCATCGAAGTTCGAAGCGACTAATGCCATAGACAACGACATCATGCCGGCTCCTCCAACTGCCTGTACCCCACGGCCAATATTTAAAATCACTAACGAGCTCGCCATTCCGTTAACCACGGAAGCAACTACGAATAAAATCAAACTTGCGATAAAAACTTTTTTACGCCCGTACATATCCCCCATTTTTGAAACGATTAATAAGGTAACAGCAAAGACTAAGGTGTAGGCATTTAAGACCCACTGTAATGAATTAAAACTTTCATTGAACGCTTTTTGCATTGTTGGTAAAGCCACATTTACAACAGTGACATCCAACAGCCCCATAAACACTCCTAAAGACATGGCTACAAGTGACAGCCACTTGCGATAATTATTCTCTTTCATTGATTCTTCCTACTTTCTCTCTATCTCCTTAAGGCGTTGATCTACCCATGCAATTTTCGTTTCCGCCACTTTGATGTCTAAGTCATAAACGGCCACTAACGTTTGAAATCTTTGGGCATAATCAGGCAAACGTTCCGCATGTTCTGACATCTCTTTTTGGGCTGCTTGGTAAATCGCTAAATCCTTTTGCATAAACTCACGGTACTGCATCAAAATCGTGATTTGATCCACCACTGGTACACTATCAATGGACCGTAATTTGAAATGCAAGACATCTTCTCGCTTAGCATCTTGAGGTACTGGCTCGCGCATCAAGGTAAAAAAATGCTCGCGCCCCTTCTCCGTTAGATGCAACAACTTTGATTTACGCCCAACCTCATGCAGCTGAGAAGTCACTAGCCCTTGTTCCTCTAATTTATCCAAGACCGGATACAAAATACCGTTAGAAATTTTTCGCATTGGTGATAACGCAAGACTCATGATTTTTTGCAACTTATAGCCCGTCTTATCCCCTGTCAACAACGAGCCTAAAATCAAAAGATCATACATTTCCGCCACTCCCTTCATCAGTCTTTTCGACATATAGCTTTTCTATTATAGGTCTTTCCGACACATTGTCAACCTTTTTGTTTCAGAAAATTCCGAAAAGAAAAAGAGGTGTCCCAGAAGTAACTTATCCGGAAATAAGTACTGCTGGCACACCCTAAAAAAAAAACGTGAAATCAAATGATTTCACGTCCATTGGCTTAAGCTTGATTGGTTTCCATAATGTAATCAACCGCAGCTCCAACTGTTTCAATTTTTTCAGCGTCTTCATCTGAAATCTCAGTTCCGAATTCATCTTCTAATTCCAAGACAAATTCCATGATACTAATTGAATCTGCATTTAAGTCGTCTTTGATACTCAATCCAAGAGTCACTTTATCTTTGTCAATTTCAAAATGATTTGAAATTATTTCAGCAACTTTGCTAAATACTTCTTCACGAGTCAACAACATTCACCTCCACTTGATCAACTATTATGCGTTTATGTTTTACCAGAAGGTCACAGTTCATTTTACTGATGTTTCCCCACTTTGTCTACCTTTTTCGGGAAAATAAACTTGGGACTATTCGCCTTTTGGTGCCTCAAAAAATTGGACCAATTGCCCTACAACATCGGTTTCTAGCATCGTGTGGATCTGGTCAATCGTATTGGCTACTGCTTCAGGACCTGTTGAACCGTGCGTTTTAATCACCGGTGCTTTCAAACCAAAGAGCACTGCACCGCCATGAGCAGAGTAGTCCAATTTGTCTTTTAAGCCATATAACGTATCTTTCAACATCAAGGCGCCCATTTTACCTTTGACACCTGCCTCATTGATACTGCCTTTTAACAAGCTCATTAAGCCCATCGCAGTTCCTTCAATTGTTTTTAGCACCGCATTACCGGTAAACCCGTCTGTCACCACAACATCGGCTACTCCATTTAATAGTTCACGCGCTTCAACGTTGCCGACAAAATTGATACTATCTTCAGCTTGCAACAGCTTGAAGGTCTCTTTTGTCAATTCGCTGCCCTTCGTTTCTTCTGTTCCATTATTCAACAGACCCACTCGTGGTTTTGCGATTCCACGAACGTGCTTCGCATAAAAAGAACCTAAGATCGCGTATTGATGAAGATGCTCTGCTTTATTTTCCGCATTGGCACCTAAATCCAGCATATCGAAGCCTTGGTCACCGTTCAAAACGGGCAAGGTGGACATCAAGCCGGGACGTTCAATCCCTTTGATCCGTCCTACCACAAACAAGCCCGCCGCTAACAATGCACCGGTATTCCCGGCAGAAAAGATCGCATCGGCTTTTCCTTCTTTAACTGCTTGTGCCGCTAAAACCATCGAAGCGGTCTTTTTACGGCGGATTGCCTTCACCGGTTCATCATCACTATTGATTTTTTCATCCGTGTGAATGATTGTGATATTTTTTTCGTTTGTCAGATATTCGCGGATCGCGTCTTCTTTTCCATACAATTGGAACTCGATCTCTGGGTGTTTTTTTTGGGCAAGCATCACGCCTTCGACAATGGCTTTTGGTGCAAAGTCGCCGCCCATTGCATCTACAGCAATTTTCATGAAATTGTTCTCCTTCTTCATATCATTGTTAACCTATAATATTTTTTTTACAGTATAGCACACTAATCAAAGTATGTTTCCCCGGTTTCAGTTGGTTTTAGTACCTGAGCTAAAGGAGCAAAGGCTGGCTGCTGCCGCCAATTCTCAACTTGCCAAATTTGATTGGCCTCATCGCGAGCGACTTCTAGCACCGTGGCATCGTTGACCAAATCAGCAATTAGAAATTGTGGCAAGCCTGATTGGCGGAAGCCAAACACTTCCCCGGGCCCACGTAGTTCTAAGTCTTTTTCACTTAAGACAAAACCATTGTTCGTCTCAGTCATGATCATCATGCGCTCTTTCCCCATGTCATTTTTCGGACTGGCGACTAGGATACAATACGACGCGTCAGACCCCCGACCAACTCGGCCTCGCAATTGGTGAAGCTGCGCTAAACCAAAACGATCAGCATCCATAATAAACATCACCGTCGCGTTGGGCACATTGACCCCTACTTCAATCACCGTCGTAGAAACGAGGATTTGACTTTGATTGTCTTTAAATTCCTCCATGATCGTCTCTTTCTCGGCATTTTTCATTTTCCCATGCAAGAGGCTGACCTGATAATCTGGTGCGTAATATTCGCTCAAATGCTCATAAATTTCCGTCGCATTTTTGACGTCTAACGCTTCAGATTCTTCAATCAAAGGACAGATGACGTAAAGTTGATGGCCCAGCTGCAATTCCTGCTTTGCCCAATCCAATGTATGTTCCAATTGCTTCGGCTTGATCCAACTAGTTTTAACTGGGATCCGTCCAGCCGGCATTTGATCAATGATCGAAACATCCATCTCGCCATAAGCTGTAATCGCCAGTGTCCGGGGGATTGGCGTCGCTGTCATAAAGAGGACATCCGGATGCAAGCCTTTTTCTCGTAAAACCCGGCGCTGGTTAACGCCGAAGCGATGCTGTTCATCGGTGATCACTAAGCCTAGCTTGGCAAATTGCACATCGTCTTGGATCAGAGCATGGGTCCCAATTACCACATCGATCTCCCCGTTTTGCAGACCTGCTAAGATCGCTCGTCGTTCTTTGGTTTTCGTCGAGCCAGTTAATAGCGCCGTTGTCATTTCTAACGGATCAAATAATTGATTCAAACTCTCCAAATGCTGCTGAGCCAAAATTTCGGTGGGCACCATTAGTGCACCTTGAAACCCTGCGGTCATTGTTGCGTATAAAGCGATCGCCGCAACGACTGTCTTCCCGCTCCCAACGTCTCCTTGCAGTAAACGCTGCATGTGCTTTTTGCTTCGGAGATCATAGCAAATTTCATTCGTCACCCGCTTTTGGGCATCCGTTAATTCAAAAGGCAGCTTCTGGGTGAATTGCTTTAACCGCGCCACGTCGTAACGAATCGCGATCCCATTTTTCTCACTGCGTTCGCTTTGCTTCAACCCTTGCATCCGCATTTGAAACAAGAAAAATTCTTCAAAAACAACGCGTCGCTTGGCCTGCTGGCTTTCTGCTGGACTCTTAGGAAAGTGCATCGCCCGCATCGCTTGTTTACGCGGCATCAAACGATATTTTTCAATCAGATAATCTGGCAGATTTTCTGTGACTTGCTCGCCAAATTTTTCAAAGGCGACCTTGATCAAATCCACCAGCGTACTTTGGCGGATCGCTTTCGTAACATGATAAATCGGCGCATATTCTTCCGTTTGCTTGCCGCCTAAGATTTTCATACCTGTCATTGACTTCCGCTTCGCATCCCATTTCCCATAGACGGCTAATTCTTCTCCGACTTCTACTTTGTCTTTTAAATAGGGCTGATTAAAAAAGGAGACCATGAAGACCGCGTGATCCTGCATCATACGAAACTGCAGACGGCTTTTTTTGTAGCCAAAGCGACTCACGACTGGTGCCGAAACGATCACACCTTTTAACGTCACCTTTTCCTGATCATTAATTTCTAATAGATTTTTTTCTTGGATATCTTCATAGCGAAAAGGATAATAGCTTAACAAATCCTCGATCGTAACAATACCTAGCTCCGCTAAGGTTTGGGCTCGCTTGGGTCCTACACCCGGCAAGACCGATACCGTCTCTTGAATCATCAAGGCCACACTCCTTTCTCCTATTCTTGACTAAATTTTTCAACTAGCAAAAAATTTGGTTGATTGTCGAGCCGTATACCATTCCACCAGTTCCTTAAGCCTCTGTTTAACTTATCGCTAAAATTGTTTTTTGCTTAGTTAAACTAGCAGCTAACTCAATAGGTTTGAAATTATTTTTTCAAAATCCGAAAAAATAAGTCGACCTTCGTACGCATACCATTTTTCTAATCACACTAACGTGCGAAGAAAAACTGGCAGCATTTCATAATCTAAAATACGTTTTTCCCGCGAGAAATACTTGAGGGAGTGAGCCAGATATTCTTGGCTCACTCCCTCCGACTACGTTGATTTATTCTGCTGAAAGCAAGTATGGGTAGACGGGTTGTTTTCCTGTGTGGATCTCAACCTCTAAGTCTGGATAGCTTGCTTCAATGGCTGAACTTAATTTTTCGGCTTCTGCCTGTGTTCCTTCTTCACCGACAATGATCGTGATGATCTCGATATCTTCACTAATCATTTTGTTCAAAGTATCTAAAGTTACTTGATACTTGTCCGCTTCAGAAAGAACGATTTTACCATCGATCATTCCTAGATAGTCACCTTCGTGGATTTCCACGCCGTCGATGGCAGTGTCACGAATCGCGTTGGTGATTTGTCCGCTAACAACGGATTCAAGCATGTCTGTCATTGCAACTTTATTGTCTTCCAAACTCTGATCCCCATTGAAGGCTAACATTGCTGTCATTCCTTGAGAGACCGTTTTGCTTGGAACAACGGCTACCGGGATACCGGCAACTTCTGCTGCTTGATCGGCTGCCATGAAGATATTTTTATTATTTGGTAAGACGATCACTTGATCGGCATTGAC
Source organism: Enterococcus viikkiensis (assembly GCF_005405345.1). GTDB lineage: Bacteria > Bacillota > Bacilli > Lactobacillales > Enterococcaceae > Enterococcus_A > Enterococcus_A viikkiensis. The sequence continues at coordinate 27,590 of NZ_BJDW01000003.1, forward strand.
TTCTTCGATAGCTTTCAGAATATCTTCCGTACTTGGGTTCATGGTTTGACCACCGCTGATGACAAAATCAGCTCCTAAGCTCTTGAATAATTCTTGAACGCCTTCACCGGCCGCAATAGCAATGATTCCATATGGCTTGCGTTCCGCAGGTGTCGCTTCAAAGGCAGTAACTTCTTCATCATGTTCCAAAATCGTTTCATGCTGTTGACGCATATTATCGACTTTGACTTTCATTAAAGCACCAAATTTTTGCCCATAATTCATGACTTCCCCTGGATGTTCCGTATGGACATGGACTTTGACGATTTCATCATCGTTCACGACTAATAAAGAATCCCCGATTCCGTCTAAGTAATTACGGAATTTATCATAATCAAATTGGCTGTCGACAGTTGGGCCTTCGCCAAGACGTACCATAATCTCTGTACAGTAACCAAATTTGATATCTTCCGTTGCTAATTGGCCTTGTACACTACGATGATGTTCGGCATTTACCATTTCATCCATTTCAGCTGGACTAGGTTCATACGTATCATCGGCTTGGAACTCGCCATTTAGAGCACTTAAAAAGCCTTCATAAATGAACAATAGTCCTTGACCTCCGCTATCTACTACGCCAACTTCTTTTAACACTGGCAACATTTCTGGTGTCTTGTCTAATGCTTTTTTTCCGTATTTTACAACCGATGTCATCACTTCAATTACATCGTCCGTTTGATTTGCTTTTCGTTCGCCTGCTTTGGCAGATTCACGCGCTACTGTCAAGATTGTGCCTTCAACGGGTTTCATAACTGCTTTATACGCAGTTTCCACACCGTGAACAAGCGCTTCAGCTAAATCTTTGGCATTCAATGTATCTACATCTAAAATTTGCTTCGAAAAGCCGCGGAATAATTGCGATAAAATTACGCCGGAATTTCCCCGCGCACCCATCAACAACCCTTTTGCTAGTACATTGGCTAACTCGCCAACTTTTTCTGAAGCAGAATTCACAACGGCTGTCGCACCGCTGGTCATTGATAAATTCATGTTAGTTCCTGTATCTCCATCCGGTACGGGAAAAACATTTAATGAATTGACATACTCTGCATTGACTTGCAGACGTTTAGCGCCAGCCTCTACCATTTCTTGGAATTGACTCGCGCTGATTTCTGTTACCTTCACTTACTTAGTCCTCCTTAAGAACGCTGCCTTTAGTCCGGCAGAACACGTACACCTTGAACATAAACATTCACTGAATTGGCTTTGACCCCAAGCATCGTTTCCAAATTGTATTTCACTTTTTCTTGGACATTTCGTGACACTTCTGAGATCTTCGTGCCGTAGCTGATGATCGTATAGACATCAACCGCGATTCCGTTCTCTTCTTGACGTACAACGACGCCCCGTGAATAATTTTCTTTTCTTAAAATTTCTGTGATATTATCTTTGATTTGTTTTTTACTAGCCATACCGACGATACCAAACACATCAGTAACTGCACCGCCGACAACCGTCGCGATGACGTCGTTTGAAATTTCGATCATACCAGTCTGTGTATTAATTTTCACAGCCATAGTTGTTAGCCTCCTTAAATAGGCCTAATCGCCCACTTTTTCTACTATAACAGTTTATCATAGCCCTATGACAAATAAAAGAAAGTTCCATTGCGATTTGCTGATACTAGTCAGTTTTTTCCCTGTCTTTTAAAGCACTACTTCAAACACAAATTTTTTTATGCTAACAGAGTATAATTTACCCGCAAACACTGCGCTTGTCAATCTTTCTAAAAAAATTCACTTGCTAATTTAGACAAGATGTGCTAAATTACTTTAGTATGAGCCAAAGAAGCGCTCCGAAATCAAGGTATAAGGAGGAAACAACACATGGCAAAAGTTTGCTATTTTACTGGTCGTAAAACAAGTAGCGGAAACAACCGTTCTCACGCTTTAAACGCTACGAAACGTACTGTTAAACCTAATTTACAAAAAGTTCGTGTATTAATCGACGGAAAACCTAAAAAAGTTTGGGTTTCAACTCGTGCTTTGAAATCAGGAAAAGTTGAACGAGTTTAATCTATCCAATCAAACCGTTCTTATAGAGCGGTTTTTATTTTTTAGAAAAATATACATAATTGTCGAATAGAAAGTGAGCTGGTCCTTCCAGCCCACTTTTTTTGTTGTTCTTTTTCAACTTACTTATTCAAAAATTTGTTTCAGTTTCATAGCTCCTTCACAATAATTCCTCGCTTCTGTGGTAAAATTTGGATAGTCTGTTGAAAGAAGTTTGGTGATTTTATATGAAGAACTACCTTAAAGAAAACCGTTGGTATTTGCTGGCGAGCTTTTTGCTGCCTGTTTTGCTGATGGTAATCGTTTATTTAACGATTGGGATCTATCCTGGGTCAAGCCGAAGTGTTTTAGCCAGCGATGCCTTTTCCCAATTTTCGAATTTTCACGCAAGTTTTCGCAATATGCTTTTAGGCAAGCAGGGCTTTTTTTATACTTGGAATGCCTCGCTAGGCTTGAACTATTTGTCACTAGTCTCTTATTATCTTGGCGGCTTCTTTACGCCGTTGGTGATCTTTTTCCCCAATCAGCTGATGCCGGACGCCTTGTATTTTTTGACCTTGTTGAAAATCGGCTCCGCCGGTTTAGCCTTTTGGTTTTATGCTAAAGGCAGTTTCAAATTGCCCAACTGGTCACGCGTCGCTTTAAGTGTCAGTTACGCCTTGATGTCCTTTACCATCGCACATTCTGAGATCATCATGTGGTTGGATGCTTTTGTTTATCTGCCTTTGATCATCTGGGGCATTAATCGAGTAATGGATTTGAAGAAGCCGACGGTACTGTTTGTTTCCTATTTAATGTTGTTTTTGACAAGTTTTTATATGGGCTTTATGATCGGTATTTTTTCCGTCCTGTATTTCATCGCCCGACTGCTTACCAACTGGAAAGTCTATAAAAAAAGTATTCTGCCTTACGGGATCACTTCCTTATTGGCCGGTTTTGCCTCAATGATCATGATTCTGCCGTCGATCCTTGATCTGCGGACGAATGGGGAGGAATTGACTAAGATCACGACCTTTAAGACCGAAGCGACTGCTTGGTGGGATGTTATCGCCAAGAATTTGATTGGCTCTTACGACACGACCAAATACGGCTCGATTCCCTTTATTTATATCGGTTTGTTGCCTTTAGCTCTTTGTTTATTTTTCTTTATCTGTAAAAAAATTCCTTGGAAAAACAAACTGGCTTATGGAACAATCGCCGCAATTTTGATTGCCAGCTTTTATATCCAACCAATGAATTTATTTTGGCATGGTATGCATGCACCAAATATGTTCTTGTTCCGCTATGCTTACTTGCTCTCCTTCTTAGTGATTACTTTGGCGGCTTGGGGATGGGAAAAATTAGACCGTGAGAACATGTTACAATTGGTCGCGGCTTGTCTACTCTTAATTGCCGTATTCGCCATTTTTTGGGGAATGAAGGGCAAAGATTATCATTATCTCAAGCCAATCTCACTTTATTTATCTGTCGGTTTTGTCGCGGCCTATGCGCTGCTTTTTACCGGACACTATTTCAATAAGATTCCGTTGAAAACCTTGACCATTATTTTATTGCTGATCATGAGTTCTGAAGCCTTTATCAATAGTGATTTTATGGCTCGCGGCATCTTGAAGGATTGGAATTACGCCTCTCGTAGCCTGTATACTGAACCTTACCCATCCATCAAAGCACTAGTGGATAAAACAAAAGAGGACAATCAAACCTTCTATCGCATGGAAAATCTTGATCCGGTTTCTTCCAACGATACCTTTAATTACGGTTATAGTGGCATCAGCATGTTCTCATCCATCCGTAATCGCCATTCTTCCGGTTACATGGATCAGCTAGGCTTTCGTTCAAGAGGAACCAGCCTGAATATTCGCTATCAAAACAATACCTTACTGGCGGATGCCTTCACCGGGATTAAATACAATATTGCCAAGACGAAAAATTTAAATAAATACGGCTTCAATAAAATTGACAGTGTCGGCGAATACAATCTATTCGAAAACGACAACGCGTTGCCTTTAGCCTTTACGGCCCCACGGAGTATTGATAAACTGCAGGCTTCACCAAACGACAATTTGGGAACCCAAACTCAATTATTCAATGGCTTGTCACAAGAACAGTTTCACTATTTCCAATTCTTACCCATGAACCAAGTTGGCACAAAAAATGCCAATGTCACCAATGCTGGCAATCTTACGACGATCACTGAAAAGCAAAGCAACGTCGCCAAAGAGGTGTCTTGGCGGGTACAGATTCCTGCTAATACTCAAGCCTATCTAAGTCTCTATCCTTATGACTTTGCCGAATTAGAGAGCTCTACCGCCACCGTCACCGCCAACGGTCAAACACGCCAAGCACAAATCGGCATCAGTGGCCAGTATTATGATTTAGGTTATTATCAAAAAGCGACGATGGTTACTTTTACCGCCAGTTTCTATGGTACTAAGTCCATCAGCTTCCAAAATCCGCAAGTCTTGGCGTTAGATACGGTTGCCTACAAATTGGCTGTCGATAAAATCAAAGACAACGGTGTTGCCATGACGGTTGGTAAACACAGTGCGGAAGGAACCGTTAACAGTAAAGAAGCTCGAACATTGATCACTACGATTCCCTACGATGAAGGCTGGACCGCCAAAATCGACGGCAAAAAAGTGCAGACAAAAGCCTTTCAAAATGCCTTTGTCAGCATTCCTATTCCTAAGGGCAAGCACAAAGTCACCTTTAGCTATTTACCAAAAGGATTTATCGCAGGAGCTGTCTCCTTCATCGTCGCGATTGGTCTGTTCCTACTTTACTTATGGATGCTAAAACCCCGTAAGACCTATCGACATTAAATAAAAAATGAGCTGCGACAATTCGCAGCTCATTTTTTATTCATATTTTACTTCTGCCAAATACAATCCTTCTGGATGCGCCGTTGGGCCAGCGAGATTTCGATCTTTTGCCGCGAGAATTTCCGGAATACTATCCGCCGGAATCCGACCATTGCCGATTTTTAATAAGGTCCCGACTAAAATCCGAATCATTTTATACAAGAAACCATTGCCGCGAAAAATGAAGGTCAGTTCTGTTCCTGCTTCATTTACCACTAGATCCGCCTGATAGATCGTTCGAACCTTATCTTCGATCGCACCGCCCGTCGCACAAAAAGACGTAAAATCGTGGGTTCCAAGCAAATCCGGCAAGGCCTGTCGGATCAAATTCAAATCAAGAGGATACGGAAAATAGGCGGCGTAAAAACGCCGAAACGGACTCCGGGGTTTTTCAATCTGAACCTTAAAATGATACGTCTTCTCCACTACATGATAGCGAGCGTGAAAATCATCCGCTGCGATTTCCACTGAAGACACCGCAATATCCTCCGGCGTCTGAGTATCTAATGCAAAACGCATCCGCTCCAACGGACGTTCCTGTGGATAATCAAAATGAATGACCTGCCCTATCGCATGAACCCCAGCATCCGTCCGACCTGATCCGAAAATCGTTACAGGTTCGCCATTGTTCATTTTTTGTAAGGTTTTTTCGACTTCTTCCTGCACCGTCCGCCCATTCGGCTGCTTCTGAAAACCATTAAAATGCGTACCATCATACGCGATGACTGCTTTATATCTTACCATTCTCCCGCTCCTCAACCATAAAAATCCTTGTCATTATAACAGCTTTTCAAGCCAATTCCAATGTGCACAAATGGGTTGTCTAAGATTTCGCGCTTAGGACGGTAAGGCCTAGTTACAGTTAATCATCGTTTTACCAAAAAAAGTGCAATTTTTTAATCCATTACATTTTTCTCTTTCATTCGAAGAAAACACTTCCTAGGCCGATTCAATACAAAGTGGCTGACCACTCTAGCCAACTCCTCCTTGTTCCTCAACAATTCGTTTACTTTCATTAAAATACTGTTTCATTTTCGGTTCAACTTGAACGTTCATTTCTCCACTATCATATGCCGCTTTATTTTTTTGATAATGATCGAACAAAGTCTGGTTTGAAACGGGTGACCGCATTTCAATCGCTTCATATTGATTGGCCGAAACACGGACAAAACCTTCTACCGGCCGTACTTGATTTCCCTCATAAACCATATGATAAATCGGATGTCCTACACCTACACCACTATGAAGCTGCACATAAAGATCCTTTCCTTCTTGATAATAGCGTAAGAAGAAGCCGTGCAATGATGGGTCAAAGCTGATTCGATCATCTAAAATTTCAGTTGCTAACAACGCCTGTAAATTAGGAGACAATTTGTTAAAGCCCTCATCATTTTTTTCAAACTCCGGCAGAGGCTGTCCCTTTACAACCGCTTGGTAACCGTCTTTTAACGCTTGATTCTGTGTTTCAATAAAACTAAGCTTTCCTTGGTCATTTTTACCGCTTTCGGTCACTAAAACTTTGGGGGTTCTTTGATCAAAAATAAATAAATAAAGCCGACTGTTATCTGTATACATACTCACGATATTCACTTTTCCAGTTTCCTCAGTCGGTGGAAAAACAGCGACCTCTCTATTCTGGCCCGCCAAATTTATTCCCTCTTTGGTTAAAGTATCTTTAGTTATTTCACTATTTTGAAAGTTGAGGGATTCACCTTCATTGAAGCGCTGATACTTTTGCCCCATCGTTTCTCCCCAACGTTCCATTAAAAGAGCCAATTGCTTTTCTTGTTCCTTTGTCCAAAGCGTCTTGGTACTCTCCTGCGTGGGGTTACTAGAACTAGACTGAGCGGCAGAACTTTCCGCACCCAAAGACTGATCTCTTTTTTCGTTCGTAGACGTTTGTCTGCCACAACCAGCCGCTGCCAATAAAACAAGTGTCAGTACTAAGTATTTTTTCATACAATCACCCGTTCCCTTTTACTACTAGTGTAAACGGCGCGAAGTATTTTCTCAACTCATACTTCCACCAACGAGCAGAACAAAAAAAGCTTGGGGTCTCCAAGCTTAACTACGTAAAAAGATTAAAATAATCGTCGCCGTTGCAAAAACGACTAAAACAAGCGTATCACGATTAGCCCATTTTAATTTACGGTATTTGCTGCGGCCTTCACCACCACGATAGCCGCGGGCTTCCATCGCTGTCGCTAAATCCTCTGCTCGATTGAAGCTGCTAACAAACAGTGGAATTAATAACGGCACGATTGCTTTGACTTTTTGAATCAAATTGCCATCGTTGAAATCTACTCCACGCGCTCGTTGTGCGTTCATGATTTTTTCGGTTTCATCCATTAATGTCGGCACAAAACGTAAAGCAATCGACAACATCAAGGCGATTTCATGTACTGGCAAATGGAATCGTTTCAAGGGATTTAACAAAGACTCGATCGCGTCAGACATCGATAACGGCGGTGTCGTCAACGTCAACAAAGTAGACATAAAAATAATCAAAACAAACCGGCAGAAAATAAACAATCCGTTTTGAATGCCGTAAGACGAAAGGCTAAAGACACCCCAAGACCAATACAATGTCCCACCACGTGTAAACAGCATCTGTAAAGCGACCGTGAAAACGATCAACCAAATCAGCGGCCGAACGCCTCGTAAAAAGAAGCTCAGACTAATTTTTGATAAAAAGACCGCAAACAGTGTAAAAGCGGCTAAAAATAAATAACTTTGCCAATTATTTGCTAAGAAAATAATCCCAATGAAATAAAAACTAGCAACGAGTTTGGCTCTCGGATCTAAACGATGAATCAATGAATCTCCGGGAATATAACGACCAAAAATCAATTTATTCATCATGGGCGTTTCCTCCTGCCTGTTGAAGGATCCAATCTGCCAACTCACCTTCGGTTAAAGGTAGTTGATCAAATTCAGCGCCTCTTTCCTGCATTTTTTCAGCAAACGCCGTCGCTTGAGGAACACCTAATTGTTTTTCCTTTAACCAAGCAACATTTTCAAAAACTTTATTCGGTTCGCCGTGTTTAACTACTTGTCCTTTTTCTAGTACGTAAACATAATCAGCAAAATTTGCCACGTCATCCATTAAATGAGTCACTAAAACAATCGTCATATTTTTTTCTTGATGCAAACGCCAGAACATTTCCATCATCTCTTTACGCCCAAGGGGATCTAAGCCCGCTGTCGGCTCATCTAAGACCAAGACGTCTGGTTCCATTGCCAGAACCCCAGCAATCGCAACGCGCCGCATTTGACCTCCTGACAGTTCAAAAGGCGAACGTTCTAAATATTCTTCATCAAGTCCCACTAATTTTAAATTTTCTCTCGCTAAGACGTAGGCATCTTCCTCACTGATCCCAAAATTTTTCGGACCAAAGGCAATATCCTTTGCAACCGTTTCTTCAAAAAGCTGTGCTTCAGGAAATTGAAAAACAATCCCAACTTTCTTTCGAACAGGCTTTAGGTTTTTATTATCAGTAGTAGGCGTGATAACGCGATCTCCAATAGTAACTTCGCCAGCCGTTGGTTTCAATAGCGCATTTAAATGTTGCAATAAGGTAGACTTCCCGCTGCCGGTATGGCCGACTAAGGCGGTATAAGAGCCTTCCTTAATATTTAGTTCAATTTCATGCAAGGCACGTTGTTCAAAGGGCGTATTTGGTTGATAAACATAACTTACTTTTTCAAAACGGATGTCCATAACCACTCCACCATCCCTTCTTCATCTAAATAATTTTGCGGGACAGTAACCCCACGTGCATTTAACGCCGCTTTCAATTTTTCCGGAAATGGCAAATCCAGTCCTAATGCTACCAGCTCTGGTCCTTCAGAAAAAATTTCATCCGGCGTACCTTCTTGATACAGTTCTCCGTCTCGCATAACTAAAATGCGGTTGGCACTGGCCGCTTCATCAATATCATGAGTAATTGAGATAACCGTCAATTCGCTTTCTTCTTTGATCTTGCGAATCGTTGCAATGACATCATCACGACCTTCAGGGTCAAGCATGCTGGTTGCTTCATCGAGAATGATAATATCTGGACGTAACGCTACCACACCAGCGATCGCTACCCGTTGCTTTTGTCCACCTGATAGACGCGCAGGCTCACGGGTCGCAAAGTCTTGCATTTTAACCTTTTCTAAGGCATCTTGCACGCGGTGCTGCATTTCGCTTCGCTCGATTCCTTGGTTCTCTAAACCAAAGGCCACATCATCTTCTACCGTCGCTCCGACAAATTGATTGTCCGGATTCTGAAAGACCATTCCTACTTGACGGCGAATGTCCCAGACGGTTTCTTCAGACAATTCTTTCCCACCAACATGAACCGTGCCCTTTTGCGGCAGATGCAACCCATTGATTGCTTTAGCTAATGTCGATTTTCCTGAACCGTTATGACCTACGATGGCCACCCATTCACCACGCTCAATGGAAAAGCTGACATTTTTTAACGCAGGCTTCGTTTCTTCTTGATAACTAAATTCTATTTGATTGATTTCAATAATTGGCTCCATGGTTACACCTTTCCACTTCTTTGCAAATCTGTTCTAAGCCTAGCAAAAAAGCTTCATTTTATCAATCCTTGATGCTCGATAAAATGCTTTTGTATACCGATCTGTCATGACAGCAATTTTGGGTATAAAAAAACACTTTATGATGAGTGCCGGCTTCCCAGACAATCTGGGAAGCGGCGCTGAGCTAGACTCGGAGAAAAATCTCCAACATCATAACACTCTAAAAGAATCATCTATAAAGTGAAGAGTGATTATTATACAAGTTCTAAAACAACCATAGGGGCGTTGTCGCCGCGACGAGGTTCAGTTTTTAAGATACGAGTGTATCCTCCTTGACGTTCAGCGTAACGAGGAGCGATGTCGTTGAATAATTTTTGTAATGCAGATTCAACAACGATTGCTTCGTTTTCTTCGCGAACATCAGCGATTTCATTACGTACAAAGCTAGCAGCTTGACGACGTGCATGAAGATCCCCGCGTTTTCCTAAGGTAATCATCTTTTCAGCAGTTGAACGAACTTCTTTCGCACGAGCTTCAGTCGTAACGATACGTTCGTTGATAATTAAGTCAGTTGTTAAGTCACGCAACATTGCTTTACGTTGGCTAGATGTGCGTCCTAATTTACGGTAACTCACGTAGGTTTCCCTCCTTTGTCAACAATATTAATCGTCTTTACGTAGTCCTAAACCAAGATCATGTAATTTAGCTTTCACTTCTTCAAGTGATTTACGGCCTAAATTACGTACTTTGATCATTTCAGGTTCAGACTTATTCGTTAATTCTTGAACCGTATTAATTCCGGCACGTTTCAAGCAATTATACGAACGTACAGACAAGTCTAGTTCTTCGATGGTCATTTCTAGCATTTTTTCTTTTTGTGTCTCTTCTTTTTCTACCATGATTTCAGCATTTTTCGCTTCATCAGTCAGATTAACAAAAATATCTAAATGTTCAGTTAAAATTTTCGCTGCAAGACTCAATGCTTCTTGAGCAATGATCGATCCGTCAGTCCAAATTTCCATCGTTAATTTATCGAAATCATCACGACGACCAACCCGAGTATTTTCAACTTGGTAGTTTACTTTACGAACTGGTGTGTAGATAGAATCGACCGGAAGGACACCGATTGGCATATCTTCCTTTTTATTTTCGTCTGCTTGAACATAGCCTCGACCAGGTTTTACTGTTAGGCGAGCATGAAATGTCGCACCTTCAGCAACCGTACAAATGTACATATCTTTATTCAAGATTTCAACGTCGCTGTCAACGATAATATCGCCGGCAGTGACAGTAGCTGGTCCAGTAATATCGATCTCAAGGGTTTTTTCTTCTTCGGCGAATAATTTCAACGCCAAACCTTTGATATTCAAGATGATTTGCACCACGTCTTCACGTACACCTTTGATGGTTGAGAATTCGTGTAACACCCCATCGATTTGAATATTAGTAATGGCTGCGCCTGGTAAAGAAGAAAGTAGAATACGACGTAGAGAATTACCTAAAGTAGTTCCATAACCTCTTTCCAAAGGTTCAACAACGAACTTGCCATAATCTCTGTCTTCATCAATTTTTGTGATTCTTGGTTTTTCGAATTCAATCATTCTTGTCTTTTACCCCTTTCAAAACGAAAAGTGTCTTGTTCAATGACGTTCCTGTAAAACTCATAGAAAAGAGGCACTCATTAAACACGACGGCGTTTTGGAGGGCGGCATCCATTATGAGGTACTGGAGTCACGTCACGAATTGCAGTTACTTCTAAACCAGTTGCTTGCAATGAACGAATCGCTGCTTCACGACCAGAACCAGGTCCTTTAACAGTGACTTCAACACTTTTCAATCCATGTTCCATTGCAGCTTTTGTTGCTGTTTCAGCAGCCATTTGAGCAGCGAAAGGTGTAGATTTTTTACTACCTTTGAAGCCTAATGAACCTGCAGATGACCATGCCAATGCGTTTCCGCTAGCATCAGTAATCATGACGATTGTATTATTGAAAGTCGAATGAATATGAGCAATACCTGTTTCAATATTCTTCTTCACACGACGTTTACGATTAACTTTCTTTGCTACCATGAAGATTTATACCTCCTTCACTAATTATTTTTTCTTGCCGGCAATAGCGCGAGCTGGGCCTTTACGAGTACGAGCGTTGTTCTTCGTGTTTTGTCCACGAGTTGGCAAGCCACGACGATGACGGATTCCACGGTAAGAACCGATTTCCATCAAACGCTTGATGTTTAAGTTGGTTTCACGACGAAGATCGCCTTCAACTTTTAATTTATCAACTTCAGCACGGATAGCATCTGTTTGTTCGTTCGTTAAGTCACGTACACGAACATCTTCAGAAACACCTGCATCGGCTAAAATTTGTTTCGCTGTAGTATTACCAATACCGAAAATATAAGTAAGGGAAATTACTACGCGTTTATCACGAGGAATATCTACTCCTGCAATACGAGCCATACTTAATTACACCTCCAATTATCCTTGACGTTGTTTATGTTTTGGGTTTGCTGGGCAAATCACCATAACTCGTCCATTACGACGAATAACTTTACAATGTTCACACATTGGTTTTACTGATGGTCTTACTTTCATGATTATACCTCCTGAAGTTTTACGGAGTACAACTTACTTAAAGCGATAGGTAATGCGACCACGGCTCAAATCATAGGGAGAAAGTTCTACTGTAACCTTATCTCCAGGTAAGATTCGAATGTAATACATCCGGATTTTACCAGATACGTGTGCAAGAACTTCGTGTCCGTTTTCCAATTCGACTTTAAACATTGCATTCGGCAAAGTTTCGACGACTGTTCCTTCGATTTCAATCATATCTTCTTTTGCCACGCAGAGTACCTCCTTGTAGTTGTTTCGCATTTTCACACGATAAAATGGCGGAAACTGCAGTTCCCACCTTAATTCTTAAGCTAACTCCTAAAATAGCTAGAAGTCGGACTGACAAATTCTATCATAAAACATCGAACTTGGCAAGATAAACTGCATCTCAAGTTGGTAGGCAAATTATTTATTGATAATCTTTTCTACATCCGCAAATACGGCATCAATTTCACGATCTCCATTTACTGGATATAACAAACCTTCTTCATTGTAATAAGCTAAAATCGGTTCGCTGTTTTTAACATTGACAGCTAAACGATTTTTAACTGTTTCAGGCTTATCATCTTCACGTTGATAAAACTCATGACTACCACAGCGGTCGCAAGTTCCTTCTACTTTCGTAGGGTTGAAGATTTTATGATAAGTTGCGCCACAATTACGGCACATGAAGCGTCCTGCTAAACGTTCAACTAACACGTCTTCTGCTACTTGAATGTCAATTACAGCATCAATCTTTTTGTTCAAGTCGGTTAACATTTCAGCTAATGCCTTGGCTTGATCTAAAGTACGAGGAAATCCATCCAGCAAGAAACCTTTTTCAGTGTCTTGTTGAGCTAAACGTTCCTTAACGATACCGTTCGTAACTTCATCTGGAACCAAATCCCCTGCATCCATATATGATTTTGCTTTCAATCCGAGTGTTGTCTCGTTTTTGATTGCTTCTCGGAACATATCCCCCGTGCTGATGTGTGGAATATTGTACGTTGCAACGATTCTTTCTGCTTGTGTTCCTTTGCCTGCTCCAGGCAGTCCCATTAAGATCAGGTTCATTGTTTTCCCTCCTAAATATTTGTATACGCCCGATGAAAAATCATCTTTTCATTTAGTACGCATACTTTTTACTCACTTGCCTGAGCAAGTAGTAAAATTGGTAAAGACCGGCGTTGAGGAAAACCCTCAACACACGAATCTATTCTCCATCCATGAAGCCGACATAGCGTCGTTTCAGCATGAGTCCTTCTAGTTGTTTTGCAGTTTCTAATGCAACACCGACTACGATCAAAAGACTTGTACCACCCAAACCGATTGATTGGGGCAAGTTCCAAACCATTTGCGCGATAATTGGAATCAAGGCGATCAGTCCTAAGAAAATAGCACCTACCACACTTAAACGCATCAAAATTGCAGAAACATATTCTTCCGTTCCTTTACCTGGTCTTACACGAGGAATATAACTTCCTTGCTTTTGTAAGTTCTCTGCTAATTTTTCAGGATTGACCTGAACAAACGCATAGAAGAAGGTGAAAGCAACAATCAGAACAGTATAAATCGCAGCGCCTGGGACTGTGTTATAACTAAATAACTTCGTTAAAACATCGTACCAGCCTTCCGCTTGGTATCTGCTAGCTAATGCTTGCAATACCGCATTGGGCGTCGCAATAAACGAGCTGGCAAAGATAACTGGGATAACACCGGCAGCATTTACTTTTAATGGTAGATAACTGCTCGTTGGTGCTCCTGCGACTTGCTTAGTATATTGAATAGGGATTTTTCTTTCTGCTTGTTGAAAGTACGTTACAAAAACGACAATCAAGATAATAGCAATCAATAAAATCACCACGAAAATCACTGACTTCCAAATATCACTAGGATCGATATTTACGAAATAATCATCGAAGATATCTTTGATACTTTGCGGTAAGCGGGAAATAATCCCTGCAAAGATAATCATCGAAACACCATTTCCAATTCCTTTTTCAGTGATTTGTTCACCCAGCCAGGTAACAAACATGGTACCGGCTGTTAGAATCAAGCCAATCGTAACGAAGGTTTGAACATTGCGATTTGGCACAAAACCAAATTGCGCAAAATAATCAAATCCAGCTGTAATACTAACAGACTGAATGAAAGCCAAAACTAAAGTCAAATAGCGTGTCGCTTGATTCAACTTCTTACGTCCAACTTCCCCTTGTTTTGACCATTCAACGAACTTAGGAACAATATCCATCTGCAACAATTGAATGACAATTGAAGCAGTGATATAAGGGGAAACCCCCATCGAGAAGATCGAAAAGTTTTGCATAGCTGAGCCGCTGACCAAATTCAACATTCTGAAAAAGGGCATCTCGCTCAGGCCTTGCAACCCATGTGCGTCAACTCCTGGTACAGTAATCTGAGCACCTAGCCTAAAAACTAGAAGCATTAAAACGGTGAACAAAATCCGTGATCGGATGTTCTGAACTTTGAAAGAATCCTTTAAAAGTTTGAACATTAAATCACCTCGATTGAACCACCAGCAGCTTCAATTGTTTCTTGAGCATGTTTCGAGAATTTCGCTGCTTTAACGGTTAGCTTTTTGTCTAATGATCCGTTTCCTAAAACTTTGATTCCGGCTTTTTCGTTTTTCACGATTCCAGCTTCAACTAGAGCAACAGGAGTTACTTCAGTTCCGTCTTCAAAACGATTTAAGACATCTAAATTGATTACAGCGTACTCTTTGCGGTTTACATTCGTAAATCCACGTTTTGGTAAACGACGGAATAAAGGCGTTTGACCACCTTCAAAACCTAAACGCACACCACCGCCTGAACGAGCCTTTTGACCTTTCTGACCACGTCCAGATGTTTTTCCGTTACCTGATGAAGTACCACGTCCAACGCGATTGCGAACTTTACGTGAACCTTCGGCAGGTTGTAATTCATGAAGTTTCATTATATAGGGCACCTCCTTAGATTGTAATCATCATTATTTGATTAAACTTCTTCTACGTCCACTAAATGAGAGACAGTGTTAACCATACCTTTGATTGCATCATTAGCAGGTTTAACGACAGTGCTGTTCATTTTTTTCAGACCCAACGCTTTAACAGTGTCACGTTGGTTTTGAGGACGTCCGATAATACTGCGTTTTAAAGTAATTTTTAATTCAGCCATTACATTCGTCCTCCTTAATTAGCTAAGTTTTCTACAGAGATGCCACGTAATGCCGCAACGTCTTCTGCTTTTTTCAATTGAGTCAATCCTTCAACAGTTGCGCGAACAACGTTGATTGGTGTGTTTGAACCTAAAGATTTAGAAGTTACATCGGCAACGCCAGCTAATTCCAAGACGGCACGAACTGGTCCACCAGCAGCAACTCCGGCACCTTCTACAGCAGGTTTCATCAAGATACGTCCGCCGCCGAATACACCAATAACTTCGTGAGGAAGCGTTGTTCCTACCATCGGTACTTCGACTAGGTTTTTCTTAGCATCTTCGATTGCTTTACGAATCGCTTCAGGTACTTCTTGAGCTTTACCAGTACCAAAGCCTACGTGACCGTTTTTGTCACCGACAACAACTAATGCCGCAAAACGTAGACGACGTCCACCTTTAACAACTTTAGTAACACGGTTGATCGCTACTACGCGGTCTTCTAATTCCAAATGATTTGGATCGATATAAACCATGAATGGTGTTCCTCCTTCTCCTAAAATTCTAGTCCATTTTCGCGTGCTGCTTCAGCTAAAGCTGCTACACGGCCATGGTAAAGGTATCCACCACGGTCAAAGACTACTTTCTTAATACCTTTTTCAGAAGCACGTTCTGCTACTAGTTTCCCAACAGCTTGTGCTTGTTCAGTTTTTGTTCCACCTGAAATTTCTTTATCCAAGGCAGAGGCACTTGCAAGCGTCACACCCGCTACGTCATCAATTACTTGCGCGTAGATGTTTTTGTTAGAACGAAAAACGTTCAAGCGTGGGCACTCAGCAGTACCAGAGATCTTACCGCGAACGCGCATGTGGCGTTTTTGGCGTGTCTTATTTTTATCTGGTTTTGAAATCACAATTGTCACCTCTTTGTTTAAGCTGGCCTAGGCCGCAAGTAGGTTTGACCTACTATTTACCAGTTTTACCTTCTTTACGACGTACATATTCGCCAACATAACGAATACCTTTGCCTTTATAAGGTTCTGGAGGACGAGTTCCGCGGATTTTCGCAGCTAATTCGCCTACTACTTCTTTGTTTGATCCTTTAACGATTACTTGCGTATTCGCAGGAACTTCGATTGTAACGCCTTCTGGTGCTACGATCTCAACTGGGTGAGAGTAACCAACGTTCAATACAAGTTTTGATCCTTGTAATTGCGCACGGTACCCAACCCCGATTAATTCTAATGCTTTTTGGAACCCTTCTGAAACACCAACAACCATGTTATTGAAGTTTGCACGAGTTGTTCCGTGGATTGTTTTCATTTCTTTGCTGTCGTTTGGACGAGTGAACGTTACTTCGTTTCCTTCGATGCTCATTTTGATATCAGAAGAAAAAGTACGCGTTAATTCACCTTTAGGTCCTTTAACAGTTACATCGTTTCCGTTTTGAGTTACTTCAACTCCAGCAGGTAAAACGACTAATTTATTACCAATACGGCTCACTTAAAGACACCTCCTCATGGATTGTTTGATATTACCAAACGTAAGCTAAGACTTCGCCGCCGACGTTTTTGCCTCTTGCTTCTTTATCAGTTACTAAACCTTCAGAAGTAGAGATGATTGCGATACCTAAACCGTTTAATACTTTTGGTACTTCGTCAGCTTTGACGTAAGCACGTAAGCCTGGTTTAGAGATACGTTTTAAGTTCGTGATAACACGTTCGTCATTTTTACCGTATTTAAGGAACACACGGATCATGCCTTGTTTGTCATCTTCGATATATTCAACATCACGTACGAAACCTTCACGTTTAAGGATTTCGGCGATGTCACGTTTGATTTTTGAAGCAGGTACTTCAACTGTATCGTGTTTTACCATGTTGGCATTACGAATACGAGTTAGAAAATCTGCAATTGGATCTGTCATGACCATTGAACTGTTTACCTCCTTTATGCGAGTTTATTTTACCAGCTTGCTTTCTTCACGCCGGGAATTTGACCTTTGTAGGCAAGTTCGCGGAAGCAAATACGGCAAAGATGAAATTTACGATAAACTGAATGTGGACGTCCGCAACGTTCGCAGCGAGTGTATTCTTGCGTTGAATGTTTTGCAGGGCGTTTATTTTTAGCAATCATTGATTTTTTAGCCAATTTTTTCGCCTCCTTGATTATTTTTGGAATGGCATTCCAAGTTGTGTTAATAATTCACGTGATTCTTCGTCGGTTTTCGCAGTTGTAACAACAACGATATCCATACCACGGACTTTATCAACTAAATCATAATCTACTTCAGGGAAGATCAATTGTTCTTTTACACCTAAAGTAAAGTTACCGCGGCCATCAAAGGATTTTTTGCTTACTCCGTGGAAGTCACGTACACGTGGAAGTGACACAGTCACTAATTTGTCTAAGAATTCATACATTCTTTCTCCGCGTAGTGTTACTTTCGCACCGATAGGCATTCCTTCACGTAAACGGAAACCAGCGATTGATTTTTTAGCTTTTGTGATGATTGGTTTTTGACCAGCGATCAAGGCTAATTCTTCAACAGCTTTGTCTAAGTTTTTTGCGTTTGATACCGCATCACCAACACCCATGTTGATGACGATTTTCTCAACTTTAGGAACTTCCATAACTGAATCATAGTTAAATTTTTCCATCAAAGATGGTGTAATTTCACTTACAAATTTTTCTTTTAGGCGGTTCATCTATAAGATCCTCCTTCCTTGTTTAATTATTTATCTAGAGTTTCGCCGGTTTTCTTAGAAACGCGGACTTTCTTGCCGTCAACCACTTTGTAGCCAACGCGTGTCGCTTCTCCATTTGAAGGGTCGATGACCATAACATTTGAAGCGTGAATTGGTGCTTCGACCTCAACGATACCGCCTTGAGGGGCAGTTTGAGAGGCTTTTTGATGTTTTTTAACGACATTAACGCCTTCAACAACGACTTTATCTTTTTTAGGAAGGGCTTCTAAAACTACGCCTTCTTTATTTCTGTCTTTACCAGAGATAACTTTTACTTTATCGCCTTTTTTAACGAACATTACTGTTGCGCACCTCCTTTGGTTGAATCTTTCGATTATAATACTTCCGGTGCCAATGAAACGATCTTCATGAAATTGCCTTCGCGTAGTTCACGAGCGACAGGTCCGAAGATACGTGTTCCTCTTGGGCTCTTGTCATCACGAATGATAACAGCTGCATTTTCATCAAATTTGATGTAAGAACCATCAGTACGGCGAGCGCCTGATTTAGTCCGAACGATAACGGCTTTGACAACTTCACCTTTTTTGACAACACCACCTGGCGTTGCTTGTTTAACCGTAGCAACAATCACATCACCGATATTGGCAGTTTTGCGACCAGATCCGCCAAGAACTTTAATAGTTAAAATTTCACGGGCGCCTGAGTTGTCCGCGATTTTTAAACGGCTTTCTGCTTGGATCACTTGTGTATCCTCCTTTCAGATTTAAAAAACATCTATATAGGAAAATCTCGTGTGATTAGATAATCACTGCTTTTTCAACGATTTCAACCAGACGGAAACGTTTGGTAGCTGATAATGGACGAGTTTCCATGATTTTCACGATATCACCAATTTTTGCTTCATTGTTTTCATCGTGAGCTTTGTATTTTTTAGAATACTTCATACGTTTACCGTAGATTGGGTGATTCTTTTGGGTTTCAACGACAACAGTGATCGTTTTTTCCATTTTATCAGATACCACGCGTCCTTGATAAACTTTACGTTGATTTCTTTCTTCAGTCATACTGGAAATGGCCTCCTTCCACTATTTGTCAGCTTGTTCGTGCAACACAGTTTTAATGCGTGCAATCGATTTACGTACTTCTTTAATACGTGCAGTGTTTTCTAATTGACCTGTTGCTAATTGAAATCTAAGATTGAACAATTCTTCTTTTAATTGTTTTTCTTGATCTAGCATTTCGGCAGTGGTTAATTCTCTGATTTCTTTAACCTTCATTCGATTCACCACCCATTTCCTCACGTTTTACGATCTTCGTTTTCATAGGTAATTTGTGAGAAGCAAGACGTAATGCTTCGCGAGCTACTTCTTCAGGAACACCGGCGATTTCAAACATGATCTTGCCGCGTTTAACTGGTGAAACCCATCCTTCAGGAGCACCTTTACCTTTACCCATACGTACGCCGATCGCTTTAGATGTATATGATTTATGAGGGAAAATTTTGATCCATACTTTCCCACCACGCTTCATGTAACGAGTCATAGCGATACGTGAAGCTTCGATTTGACGGTTGGTGATCCAATGTGATTCTACAGCTTGTAAGCCGAATTCACCAAAAGCAATCTCTTTACCGCCTTTAGCTTCTCCGCGCATTTTTCCACGGAATTCACGACGGTGTTTTACACGTTTAGGTACTAACATGCTTATTTCCCTCCTTTCTCAGTGTTTTTCTTTGTAGGAAGAATTTCTCCACGGTAAATCCACACTTTAACTCCTAGTTTTCCGTATGTTGTGTTTGCTTCTTCCCAAGCGTAGTCGATGTCGGCACGCAATGTATGAAGAGGAACTGTTCCTTCAGAGTATCCTTCTGAACGAGCGATATCCGCACCATTCAAACGACCAGATACTTGAGTTTTGATTCCTTTAGCGCCTGAACGCATTGTGCGTTGGATCGCTTGTTTTTGCGCACGACGGAAAGCAACACGGTTTTCTAATTGACGTGCAATACCTTCGCCGACTAATTTTGCATCTAAATCTGGTTTTTTGATTTCAACGATGTTGATGTGAACTCGTTTACCAGTTAATTTATTTAATTCTTTTCTTAGGCTTTCGACTTCAGAACCGCCCTTACCGATAACCATACCAGGTTTAGCAGTGTGAACTGAAATGTTTACGCGGTTTGCAGCGCGTTCGATTTCAACAGTTGACACAGCGGCATCAGCAAGTCTAGTTGCGATGAACTTACGGATTCTCAAATCTTCGTGTAGAAATTCAGCATACTCTTTTTCGGCATACCATTTAGCATCCCACTCACGGATGATGCCTACACGCATTCCAATAGGATTTACTTTTTGTCCCACTGATTATCCCTCCTTATTTTTCTGATACCACAACGGTAATATGACTTGTACGTTTGTTGATTGGTGAAGCTGAACCTTTTGCACGTGGACGGAAACGTTTCATTGTCGGTCCTTCGTTAACAAATGCTTCAGAAACTACCAAGTTTTCAACATCTAAGTCAAAGTTGTTTTCTGCGTTAGCAACTGCTGACATCATTACTTTTTCAATGATTCCTGCAGATTTGTTTGGTGTGAATTTCAAAATTGAAATTGCTTCTGCTACGCTTTTTCCTCTGATAAGATCGATTACTATACGTGCTTTACGAGGAGAAGTGCGAACTGTCTTCGCAATTGCTTTAGCTGATGTAATTTGTTCTGCCATGTTGATATCCTCCCCTCAGTATTAACGTTTTGTTTTCTTATCGTCAGCAGCATGCCCACGATATGTTCTTGATGGTGCAAATTCACCTAATTTATGTCCTACCATGTCTTCTTGGATGTAAACTGGTACATGTTTGCGTCCGTCATAAACAGCAATTGTAAATCCTACAAAGTTAGGGAAAATTGTTGAACGACGAGACCAAGTTTTAATAACTTTTTTCTTTTCAACACCTTGTTGCGCTTCGACCTTTTTCATCAAATGATCATCAGCGAAAGGTCCTTTTTTCAAACTACGACCCATGGTGTACCTCCTCTCAAAATATGCGACACATAGTCAAATTGATTATTTAGTCTTACGACGAATAATAAGCTTGTCTGATGCAGCTTTCTTATTACGTGTTTTGTAGCCCAATGCAGGTTGACCCCATGGAGATACCGGAGCTTTACGTCCGACTGGAGCTTTACCTTCACCACCACCGTGTGGGTGATCGTTAGGGTTCATTACGCTACCACGTACAGTTGGACGTTTGCGCATCCAACGAGAACGACCCGCTTTACCGATGTTAATCAATTCGTGTTGTTCGTTACCAACAGAACCGATAGTTGCACGGCAAGTAGCTAAGATCATACGAACTTCGCCAGAGTTTAAACGTACTAATACGTATTTTCCTTCTTTACCAAGTACTTGAGCACTTGTACCAGCTGAACGGATTAATTGTCCGCCTTTGCCTGGTTTCATTTCAACGTTGTGGATAACAGTACCAACTGGAATGTTTTCAAGTGGTAATGTATTTCCGATTTTGATATCTGCATCTGTTCCAGATACGACTGTCATGCCAACTTCTAAGCCTTTAGGGGCTAAGATATAAGCTTTCACTCCGTCTGTATAATGAACTAATGCAATGTTTGCTGAACGGTTTGGATCGTATTCGATCGTTTTAACTGTAGCAACCACGTTATCTTTGTTACGTTTGAAGTCGATAACACGGTATTGACGTTTATGTCCGCCACCTTGATGACGTACAGTGATGCGACCGTTGTTGTTACGACCGGCATTGTTTTTTAATGGCTCTAACAACGTTTTTTCAGGTGTTGAAGTTGTGATTTCAGCGAAATCAGAACTTGTCATATTACGACGGCCATTTGTGGTTGGTTTATACTTCTTAATCGCCACGTCTGTTTCCCTCCTGTATTAATCGCTAATCTTGTGCTTATTCAGCAGCGTCGAAAAGCTGGATTTCTTTTGAGTCTTCAGTTAAAGTCACAACAGCTTTGCGACGTTTTTTAGTGAAGCCTTGGTATTTACCCATACGTTTTGCTTTTGGTTTAGCATTCATAATGTTTACGTTTTTAACTTTTACGTCAAACGCAGCTTCAACCGCTTGTTTAACTAAAGTTTTATTCGCGCGAGTGTCCACTTCGAAAGTATATTTCTTTTCATCCATGTCTAACATCGATTTTTCAGTGATCACTGGGCGTTGGATTACGTCTAGTAAGTTCATTATGCAAGCACCTCCTCAATTTGAGTAAGAGCAGTTTGCGTTGCTAAGATTTTATCATTAGCGACTACATCTAATACAGTAACGTTGTTTGAAGTAGTTACAGTTACGTTTGACAAGTTACGAGCAGCTAAGCCTGCAACTTCGTTTTCTGTTTCCAATACAACCAATACTTTAGAATCAATTGACAAGCCAGTAAGAACTTGTTTGAATTCTTTTGTTTTAGGAGCTTCAAAGCTTAACGCTTCAACAGCAACTAAGTTATTTTCCGCAACTTTTTCTGATAAAACAGATTTGATTGCTAAGCGACGAACTTTTTTAGGAAGTTTGTAGCTGTATGAACGTGGTGTAGGTCCGAAGACGATACCACCTCCACGCCATTGTGGTGAACGGATAGAACCTTGACGAGCACGTCCAGTTCCTTTTTGACGCCATGGTTTGCGGCCACCGCCACGAACTGCGCTACGATTTTTCACAGCGTGTGTTCCTTGTCTTAATGAAGCACGTTGCATCACGATTGCATCGTATACAACACTTTCATTAGGTTCGATTCCGAAGATTTCTTCATTTAAAGTGATGTCACCGTTTTGAGTTCCATCTTGTTTGAATAATGCTACAGTTGGCATTCCTTAGTTCCTCCTTTCCTATAACGAATTATTTAGCCTTTACAGCTGATTTGATAGTGATTAAAGATTTTTTAGCGCCTGGTACGTTGCCTTTAACTAAGATAACGTTACGTTCAGCGTCAACACGAACAACTTCAAGGTTTTGAATTGTTACGCGATCGCCACCCATACGGCCAGCTAATTTTTTATTTTTAAATACACGGTTTGGTGCAACAGGACCCATAGATCCAGGACGACGGTGGTAACGAGAACCGTGAGCCATTGGGCCGCGGCTTTGTCCGTGACGTTTGATAACGCCTTGGAATCCTTTACCTTTAGTCGTTCCGGTAACATCAATGATGTCTCCAGCTTGGAAAGTATCAACTTTCACTTCTTTACCTACTTCATAGTCTCCTAGCTCAACATCTTTGAATTCTCGAATGAAGCGCTTAGGAGCCGTGTTTGCTTTTGCAACATGACCTTTCGCAGGTTTGTTAGACAAAACTTCACGCATATCTTGGTAACCTAATTGAACTGCTTCGTAACCATCGTTTTCCATTGTTTTCACTTGTAAAACAACGTTTGGAGTAGCTTCGATTACAGTAACTGGAATAAGTTCGCCAGATTCAGTGAAGATTTGTGTCATTCCCACTTTTTTCCCTAAGATTCCTTTGGTCATGATTACACCTCCATCTTCTTATTATAGTTTGATTTCAATATTCACACCTGATGGTAAGTCAAGCTTCATTAAAGCATCGACTGTCTTCGGTGTTGGGTTCACAATGTCGATTAGACGTTTGTGAGTCCGCATTTCGAATTGTTCGCGTGAATCTTTGTATTTATGAGTCGCACGAATAACTGTGTAAAGACTGCGTTCAGTTGGTAATGGAATTGGACCAGATACACTAGCTCCAGTTCTTTTTGCAGTTTCCACGATTTTATCCGCTGATTGATCTAAAATACCATGTTCATACGCTTTTAAACGGATACGAATTTTTTGTTTTGCCATCTTGTTCCCTCCTTCGCCTATTTTAAAAGTAGACATAGCTCCACGAAAATCTCCGTCACGCTCGTTCGTGGCAAAGCGTCCGGGCGTGTCGCAACCTCTCGTTTCAAAGCCGGCGGATTCTTTTATGAACCCCCCAGTGTGTTTCACACTTCTGTAAACAGCACCTTTATGATTATATAATAGGAGGTCTACGATTGCAAGGATTTTCTAGTCAAAATCTGATTTTTCCTGTTGTTTTCAGAAAACAACGCTAAACAAAATTATTTTCCTTCTATATAAATAAGCAACTTATTCCATCTTTTGCAATTGTTGAAAAAATTTTTTCGCGAACGTATGCGCATCTCCTGGCCAACGAGCAGAAAGATAATTCCGATCCTCTACGACTAGCGCCGGTGACTCATCTGTTTCAGAATCTCTTCCTAATGAAAACTTTCCCGTGTGGAATTGCGTTGAGGATCTTAGAGCCGATTTCACTTCCGCTTCCACCGTCACGGGATAGGTTCGGTAATAATCCTTCAGCCATAAAGCTGTTAAATAATATGCCCCCATTTCCTGATTCTTCAACAGCCCAGTCGTTTGATACTCATACAGAACGGAACGTTTCGTTTGCTGATCCGTTGCCCGCGCTGCCAAAACAGTACCATGACAAATTGCACCAACTAATTTTTGGTACGCAAAAAATTCTGCGACCTTCCCTTGTAAAACGCTCGATTCCAAATACGTCTTCATTCCTTTATCGTGACCACCGGGTAATAAAATCGCCGTATACTTTTCCGTAGCAATCGCCGTGTATTGAATCGGTTGCTGGAAAGCACTGCCCCTAACCATTTCTCGATATGCAGCGATTGCTTCCGGCGCTGCCATCAAGAATTTTTTGAAGGGTCCGAAACCTTTGCCTGTAATCAATCGTTCATCCGTTACCGCGGGCTTCCCATCTGGCGTGGCAAAAACAATCTTCACGCCTCGTTCAGACAAATATTTCCACGGTATCGACGCTTCCGTTGGGTCAAAGCCATAGCGAGGTAATGGTATAAGAATCATTTTATTTCTCTCCTTAAAAAAACTTTCCTCTATCCTACTAAATTAATCAAAGGCTATAAACGAATCTTCTTCACAATAACCCATTTAAAAAATTACCACTTAATAAAAAAAGAGTCATCGGCAAGCCGATGACTCTTTACGTATGAGCACAATTTAACTGTAAGGTTGATTAAGCTTGGATTGTAGATACAACGCCTGAACCAACAGTACGTCCGCCTTCACGAATAGAGAAACGAGTTCCGTCTTCGATCGCGATTGGGTGGATTAATTCAACTTCCATAGTTACGTTATCACCAGGCATTACCATTTCAGTACCTTCTGGTAGATCAACGACACCAGTTACGTCAGTTGTACGGAAGTAGAACTGAGGACGGTAGTTAGTGAAGAAAGGAGTGTGACGTCCGCCTTCTTCTTTCGTTAAAACGTAAACTTCTGCAGAGAATTTTGTATGTGGAGTGATTGAAGCTGGTTTAGCTAATACTTGTCCACGTTGGATGTCTTCACGTGCAACACCACGTAATAATGCACCGATGTTATCGCCTGCTTCAGCGTAGTCTAACAATTTACGGAACATTTCAACACCTGTAACAGTTGTTTTAGCAGTTGCTTCAGCAATACCTACGATTTCAACTTCATCGCCGACGCGAACTTGTCCACGTTCAACACGACCAGTTGCAACAGTACCACGACCAGTGATTGAGAATACGTCTTCGACTGGCATCATGAATGGTTTGTCAGTATCACGAACTGGTGTTGGGATATATTCGTCAACAGCAGCCATTAATTCTAAGATTTTTTCTTCGTATGAAGGGTCGCCTTCTAAGGCTTTCAAAGCTGAACCAGCGATAACTGGAGTGTCGTCGCCTGGGAAGTCGTATTCTGACAATAAGTCACGAACTTCCATTTCAACTAATTCTAGTAATTCTTCGTCATCAACCATATCCATTTTGTTTAAGAATACAACGATGTAAGGAACACCAACGTTACGAGATAACAAGATGTGTTCACGTGTTTGAGGCATAGGGCCATCAGCAGCAGAAACGACTAAGATCGCTCCGTCCATTTGAGCGGCACCAGTGATCATGTTTTTAACGTAGTCCGCGTGTCCTGGGCAGTCAACGTGAGCATAGTGACGGTTTTCTGTTTCGTATTCTACGTGAGCAGTGTTGATAGTGATTCCGCGTTCGCGTTCTTCAGGTGCTCCGTCGATTTGAGCGTAATCCATTGCTTCCGCTCCGCCTTGTTTAGCAAGTACAGTTGTAATTGCAGCAGTTAAAGTTGTTTTACCATGGTCAACGTGTCCGATAGTACCAATGTTTACATGGGGTTTTGAACGGTCAAATTTTTCTTTAGCCATTTAAAATGTTCCTCCTGAATTGAGTTAGTTTTTTATCTGATAAGTCCGTGCCGCTATTAGCGACACGACCCTATATCATCAGTAAGTAATTTTACATGAATTCCCACTAAAAATATAGATGCTTTAGTAGAAATTCAATCAAAATTCATTTACCTTTTAAGAATTATTCAGCTTTTCCGCCGTTTTTCTTAATAATTTCTTCTTGTACTGATTTCGGTACATCTTCATAGTGGTCAAAGACCATCATGAATGTTCCGCGTCCTTGAGTAGAAGAACGAAGCGTTGTTGCATAACCAAACATTTCAGCTAACGGTACAATAGCGTTAACGATTTGTGAGTTACCATGCGCTTCCATTCCTTCAACACGTCCACGACGAGCAGTTACGTGACCCATAACATCACCTAAGTAATCTTCTGGAACAGTAATCGTCACTTTCATCATTGGTTCAAGGATTGCAGGTTTCGCTTTCTTCGCAGCAGCACGTAGCGCCATAGACGCAGCCACACGGAAGGCCGTTTCATTTGAATCGACATCATGGTATGAACCATCATAAAGTTTTGCCTTAATATCAACTAATGGATAGCCAGCTAAGACACCATTAGCCATTGCGTCTTCTAATCCTTTTTCAACTGCTGGGATGTATTCACGAGGAACCACACCACCGACAATTGCATTTTCGAATTCGAAGCCAGCACCTTCTTCGTTTGGCGTAAATTCGACCCATACGTGACCGTATTGACCTTTACCACCAGACTGACGTACAAACTTACCTTCTGCATTTGTCGCAGCACGGAATGTTTCACGATAAGATACTTGCGGCGCGCCGACGTTAGCATCGACTTTAAATTCACGACGCATACGGTCAACTAAGACGTCTAAGTGAAGTTCACCCATACCAGCGATAACAGTTTCGCCAGTTTCAACGTTTGTTTCAACGCGGAATGAAGGATCTTCTTCAGCAAGTTTTTGTAAAGCAATACCCATTTTATCTTGGTCAGCTTTTGATTTAGGTTCAACAGCAACTTCGATAACTGGATCAGGGAATTCGATTGATTCTAAGATAACTGGCGCTTTTTCATCACAAAGTGTATCCCCAGTTGTTGTATCTTTCAAACCAACAGCTGCTGCGATATCTCCAGAGTAAACCGTTTCGATTTCTTTACGAGTATTCGCGTGCATTTGTAGGATACGTCCGATACGTTCGCGTTTGCCTTTAGAAGCATTTAACACGTATGAACCAGAGTTCAAGACACCTGAATAAACACGGAAGAATGTTAGACGACCTACGAATGGGTCAGTCATAACTTTAAACGCTAGTGATGAGAATGGTGCTGAATCATCAGCTGGACGTTCTGTTTCTTCGTCTGTTTTAGGGTTGAAACCTTGGATTGCTTTAACGTCAGTTGGTGCTGGAAGATAGTCGATGACTGCATCCAACATCAATTGAACACCTTTGTTTTTGAAGGCTGATCCACATAGAACTGGGTAAAAGTCTACAGATAGAGTAGCATTACGGATACCTGCTTTTAATTCTTCTTCAGTGATTTCTTCACCTTCCAAGAATTTCATCATTAGGTCTTCATCAGTATCAGCAACTGCTTCTACTAATTTTTCGCGCCATTCTTCTGCTTGTTCTTTATACTCTTCAGGAATTTCAGTCTCTTGGATTTCAGTTCCTAAGTCGTTTGTGTAGATTTCAGCTTTCATTTTAACTAAGTCGATAATCCCAGTGAAGTCATCTTCAGCACCAATTGGTAATTGGATTGGATGAGCATTCGCTTGTAGACGATCATGTAAAGTGCTTACTGAATAAAGGAAGTCCGCACCGATTTTATCCATTTTATTACAGAATACGATACGTGGAACTTGGTATTCTGTTGCTTGACGCCAAACAGTTTCTGTTTGTGGTTCCACACCTGATTGTGAGTCCAAAACAGTTACCGCACCATCAAGTACACGTAATGAACGTTGAACTTCGATTGTGAAGTCCACGTGTCCTGGGGTATCAATGATGTTTACGCGGTGACCCTTCCATTGTGCAGTTGTCGCAGCAGAAGTGATCGTAATCCCACGTTCTTGTTCTTGTTCCATCCAGTCCATTTGAGAAGCCCCTTCGTGGGTTTCACCAATTTTATGGATTTTACCAGTGTAGTACAAGATACGCTCAGTCGCTGTCGTTTTACCTGCATCGACATGGGCCATGATCCCGATATTACGTGTATTGTCTAGAGAAAATTCTCTTGCCATTTCTTAGTTTGCTCCTCTCTTAAATTAAATGTAGTACAGTTGAGTCTTTTTTTGCCGGCCAAAGCCGGCAAAAAAATCTTACCAACGATAATGAGCAAATGCACGGTTGGCTTCCGCCATTTTGTGTGTATCTTCGCGTTTTTTAACAGAAGCTCCAGTGTTGTTTGCAGCATCCATCAATTCTTTTGCTAAACGTTCTTCCATTGTGTGTTCGCCGCGTAAACGAGCGTAGTTCACAACCCAACGTAAGCCTAAAGTAGTACGACGTTCTGGACGTACTTCAACTGGTACTTGATAGTTCGAACCCCCAACACGGCGAGCTTTAACTTCTAGTACAGGCATGATGTTTTCCATTGCTTGTTCGAAAACTTCCAATGGATCATTTCCTGTTGATTCTTTGATTGTATTAAAAGCGCTGTATACGATATTTGTAGCAGTACCACGTTTTCCGTCAACCATTACACGGTTGATCAAACGAGTTACTAGCTTAGAGTTATACATAGGATCTGGCAAAACGTCGCGTTTTGCAATCATTCCTTTACGAGTCATACGTAACTCCTCCTTCCGAAAATATGTCTTTATCTATTCGTTTGATTTAAGCTTTAGGTTTTTTAGTACCGTATTTAGAACGGCTTTGTTTACGATCGTTAACACCGGCAGTATCTAGTGCACCACGAACGATATGGTAACGTACCCCTGGTAAGTCTTTTACACGACCACCACGTAAAAGAACAACACTATGTTCTTGTAGGTTATGACCGATCCCTGGGATATAAGCTGTTACTTCGATTAAGTTTGACAAACGAACACGAGCATATTTACGTAACGCTGAGTTAGGTTTTTTAGGTGTCATAGTCCCCACACGTGTACAAACTCCACGTTTTTGTGGTGAGTTCACGTTTGTTTGAGCTTTTTTAAAGCTGTTATATCCTTTGTTCAATGCTGGTGAATTTGATTTTTCCACCTTTGATTTACGAGGTTTACGTACTAATTGATTAATTGTAGGCATTCCTTGTTTCCTCCTTCCTCGATTCACTGTCTAGTACCACACATCCTGGTGGTTCTTTTTCAGCGATAAAAAATAATGCATCCCTGCATTCTCTATCAAGCGTACTTCGACACAGTCAGCACGTCTCATTTGAGAGACCTGTTCACAAAGCACCTTTGATAGCATACCACGGTTAGTTTTAGCTGTCAACAAACTCTAAAGACTTTTTTCTCACAAATAAATTTTTTCCTTCCTCTCTTTTCTTTTTAATAAAATAAGAAAATTTTTATTCCCTTTACTTTGTGTAGAAAAATGCGTTTAAACAGCGGAATAAAGAGGTTCCATCTTTTTAGTTATTTATACTGAAAAGGCTATCTTTTTCTTTTTTTTGCGATTACAATAAACGTAAACTTATTAGAAGGTGGGATATTTCAATGAATTTGAAAGAATTGGTTGGTATTGAAGCAGCAACGTATGTCAAAGATGGTATGATCGTGGGGCTGGGGACAGGGTCGACAGCATACTATTTCGTAAAAGAATTAGGACGGAGAGTTAAAGAGGAAAACTTGCAGATCACAGGGGTGGTTACTTCTACTCGAACTGAAGAACAAGCAAAAGAGCTGGGCATTCCATTAAAAGCCATCGATGAAGTGGAATCTGTAGACTTAACCGTCGACGGCGCTGACGAAATCAGCGAAGACTTTCAAGGAATTAAAGGTGGTGGCGCAGCATTACTCTTTGAAAAAGTAGTGGCTACCTATTCTAAAGAATGTATCTGGATCGTAGACGAAAGTAAAATGGTCAATAAGCTGGGGGCTTTCCCATTACCAGTGGAGGTCGTGCCTTTCGGTAGTCATAATCTCTTCCGCCTATTTGAAGCAAAAGGTTACCATCCTACATGGCGCAAAACAGATGACGGAGAAATTTTATTAACTGACGGCGGCCATCATATTATCGATTTTCATTTAGAGGTGATTGAAGACCCTCGTGCATTAGCCGACGAACTGGACAACTATGTCGGTGTTGTTGAGCACGGTTTATTTATTGACATGATTTCACGCGTGATCGTGGGCACCCCGGAAGGACCAAAAACACTAGAAGTCCCTACTCGATAATCTGAAAAATCGTTTTTTATGACAACGACCAGGTTCATATTTTTGGTCAGATAATTTGTAAATCTTCCCTAATTAATCGAAAAGACACGCGATTTAATGGAAATCTCGCAAAAAAAATTGTACAATGATTCAGGAATTGAAAATTTCAGAAATTTCAAAAGGAGAGAATAATATGCCAAAATTAGTTTTTTCTCGTCACGGCTTAAGTGAATGGAACAAATTGAACCAATTTACTGGCTGGGCAGACGTTGATTTGGCTCCAGAAGGTGTCGAAGAAGCAAAAGAAGGCGGCCGTAAAATCAAAGAAGCAGGAATTGAATTTGATGTAGCTTATACCTCTGTTTTAACTCGTGCGATCAAAACGTGTGACTACATTTTAGAATACTCTAACCAACTTTGGGTACCAACAATCAAATCTTGGCGCTTAAACGAACGTCACTACGGTAAATTACAAGGATTGAACAAAAAAGAAACCGCTGAAAAATACGGTGACGAACAAGTTCACATCTGGCGCCGTTCATACGACGTATTGCCTCCATTGATGGAAGCAACTGACGAAGGTTCAGCAGCTCAAGACCGTCGTTATTCAATGTTAGACCCTCGCGACATTCCTGGTGGCGAAAACTTGAAAGTTACTTTGGAACGCGCATTGCCTTTCTGGCAAGACGAAATCGCTCCTGCCTTGAAAGATGGCAAAACAGTTTTAGTTGCTGCTCACGGTAACTCATTACGTGCATTAGCGAAACACATCGAAGGCATTTCTGATGATGATATCATGGACTTAGAAATCCCAACAGGTCAACCATTAGTTTATGACTTGAACGATGACTTAACTGTTGCTAAAAAATACTACTTATAAAATTTTTCCGGCTCAGAGATGAGTCGGTTTTTTTATTTGATCGTATTCAAAAGCTGGCGTGACTATTTTTTTGTGCTAGAATAGAAATGTACTTTATTTACGATTTGCGGTCGTGGCGGAATTGGCAGACGCGCTAGCTTCAGGCGCTAGTGGTAGCAATACCGTGGAAGTTCGAGTCTTCTCGGCCGCATTCTAAAAATGCTAGAAAAAAGGTGCCTCGGAAATGATTCTCGAGGCACCCTTTTTTGCGTAAAAAGAAACGTCCGACAAAAGCTGTCAAACCTTCTCTTTTATTCATGATTTAAAAAACTAGCGACTTTAGTTGCAATCAAGTCAATCGCTACGTGATTTTCGCCGCCTTCTGGCACGATGATATCTGAATAGCGTTTGGTTGGTTCGATAAACTGGTGGTACATCGGTTTGACAACGGTCAAATATTGTTCGATGACTGACTCTAATGTCCGTCCTCGTTCGTTCATATCCCGTTTGATCCGACGAATGATTCGAATGTCATCGTCCGTATCAACGTAAATTTTAATATCCATCATATCCCGCAAGCGTTCATCTTCCAAAATCAAAATTCCTTCTAGAATAATCACTTCTTTGGGTTCTTGAACATACACTTCATTACTGCGAGTGTGGGCTACGTAATCGTAGATCGGCACTTCTACCGATTGATAATTAGTTAATTCTTTTAAGTGGTCAATCAGTAAATCCGTATCAAAAGCAAAAGGATGATCGTAATTTGTTGATAGACGTTCTTCAAAGCTGATATCGCTTTGGTCTTTATAATAAGAATCGTGCTCCAACATCATAATCGAATGATTAGGAAACCGATTGTAAATCGCACGGCTGACACTTGTTTTTCCACTTCCAGATCCGCCCGTTACACCAATAATGATCGGCTTGTTTTTCATGCAAATAAAACCTCTTTCGTTTTTCATTAGTCCTATTATAGCGAAACACAGTCAAATTACTATCAAAATATCAAAAATCTTCTAAAATCTGATAAAGGTCGGTTAATTCTCTAATCTGATACGTTGGTTCGATGATCGTCGCCGTTTTTTGCGCAGGATTCATCCAAATCGTATCGATTCCCGCCACTTGTCCACCCTTTATATCTGATGTTAAGGAATCACCAATGATCACGGTCTTATCTTTATTGATTTGAGGGATCTCAGCAAATACTTGATCGAAAAATTCCTTCATCGGTTTATGCACACCCATCTCCTCAGAAATAAAGAACTTTTTAAAATAAGGGGCCAATCCAGATTTTTCCAACCGTTGATGCTGTGTGACCGAGACGCCGTTAGTCACAATATACAGCGCTTCTGTTTGGCTTAATCGCTGAACGACTTCCAAACTATTCTCCATCAGCTGGTGGCCTTGATTTAAGTACTGGCGATAGCGTGCTTCTGTTTTCGGACCATCGACCGCTCGTTCATATTGTTCAAAAAATAATCGAAAACGATTGTCTAACAAATCCTGCCGCGAAAGGAGCCCCGCCTCATGGTCCCGCCAAAAGCCTTGGTTCATTTCTTTATACGCATTTTTGACAGCCAACGAAGGTTCCACACCCATGTCTTGGAATAGCCAGCTCAATGCTTGTTCTTCCGCTGCTTTAAAATCTAATAAGGTATCATCAATATCAAATAAAATTGTTTCGTATCGCATAAACAAACCTTCTATCTAAAATATTTTTTTAATCGTTGTAATTCTGATTCTGTTAACCCACGATACTCTCCTGCCGCAAGTTCCGGTGGCAAACGTAAAGGACCCATTGCCACGCGGGATAGCGCCGTCACTTTTTTACCACAGGCTAAGAACATTTTTTTGACTTGGTGGAACTTGCCCTCTTGAATGGTTAAACGAACGCGGGACTCATTCGCCTCTGCAGACAAAATCTCCAAGTTCGCAGGCTGACAAACGATCCCCCCATGAAAAACAATTCCTTGTGCAAAGGCGGCTACATCCTCAGCCGTCACTTTTTCATTCACAGTGGCGAGATAGGTCTTTTGAACCTTTGACCCCGGCTGCAAAAGAGCATAGCCTAACTGGCCATTATCTGTTAATAATAATAAACCAGTCGTATCGCGATCTAGTCGGCCTACCGGATATAAATCCGCTGGCCGTTCATGTTCCGCGACTAATTCAGTAACTGTCTGAAACCGCGCGTCCTTTTTGGCAGTGACTACCCCTGCCGGTTTATTCAATAAATAATAGACATGCTTGGTTTGAAGTTGCTGGCCAGCGACTTCAATCTTGTGCAGTTGACTATCCACATTCCGCTGAGGATTCATTTCCAGCTGATCATCAATCAAAACTTTTCTACTTAAAAAAAGTCGTTTCATTTCTTTGCGGCTCGTGTGTAATTGTTCTTCAATTAATTTATCTAAACGCATGGCTAAACTCCTTCAAACATATCGGCTTTATTATACAGAAATTTCCCAGCTATCTCAGCTAAAAGGAACGATTTTTCCAAAATTAGTAACACGGGAGCTGATTGTTTTAAATGCATGGCTGGATCGATTTTTTAAAAAAACTTTCTTAACTAAAAGATACGTAGTTAAATCCCCTAACCACAAGGCGCAATCCTATTCTCTAACTCATATAAAAGAAGCCAAACATTTTTTTCGAACCCCTCTCGCTTGCTTTTTAATGACAGAAGTCCTAGAATTTAATTAT
Organism: Enterococcus viikkiensis; assembly: GCF_005405345.1. Taxonomy (GTDB): domain Bacteria; phylum Bacillota; class Bacilli; order Lactobacillales; family Enterococcaceae; genus Enterococcus_A; species Enterococcus_A viikkiensis. Next base: position 61,619 of record NZ_BJDW01000003.1, read on the forward strand.
GCAAGTCAGAGATTTGCATTAAAAATTAAGTGAATCGACACGTTACGTGTCAAAGGTTTCTCATACACAGCGTAATGACCTGGTAGAGAAAGTTGAACTTAGACTTTTTTGGGGCAGCTGCGTAAACAGCTGTCCTTTTGCGTATTTTTACGTAAAGCCATCGTGCTGAGAATAACCCATCACTTGAATAAAACCTGTCTGGTCAACCACAGACAGTCACATTTTAAGGAGGAATTTGGTTATGGCAGTATCATTGAAAGTAGAAGAAAGAGCAACACGTCCCCGTTCCCTACGCAACAAATTGCGTCACGAAGGAAAGGTTCCCGCAGTCGTAAATGGCTACAAGGTCGAAAGTACACCGATCGCCGTCGACGAACGTGAATTCTCAAAATTACTTCGGGAAAACGGAACAAACACTGTATTCGCTTTTGAACTTGGTGGCAAGAAAGTCAACGCCTTATTGCGTGATGCCCAAACAGATACCTTTACTCGTCATTTAACACATATCGAGTTATTATCTGTTAACCTTTCTGAAGAAACAGAAGCTGAAACAGAACTTAACTTAGTTGGTGACGCTGCTGGGGTAAAAGCAGGCGGTATCTTAACACAAACACTTTACACCGTAACGATTTCTGCAACACCAGAAAAATTACCAGAAGGAATCGACGTAGATATCTCTGGTTTAGAAATCGGCGACTCTATTTCAATCGGCGATCTTCCTAAAAACGCGGACTACACAGTCGTAACAGATGCTGAAGAACAAATCGCATCGATCCAAGAAGCGCAAGAAGTTCCTGAAGAAGAACCTGCAGCTGAAGGTGCTGAACCAGAAGTAATTGGTGAAGACGCAGCAGAATAACGAATGAATGAGGCGGGCAATCATTTGCTACGCCTCTTTTTATTTTCCACAGCCCTCTTCATATGAAGAAAGTTTTTTAGTTTTTCAGATTCCAAGTACTATGAGTGGTCTTTTTTGGTAAAAAGAATTACAATAAGTCACTACAAGCTTACTTTAAGTTATACTATAAGTAAGTGATTCCAACTAAAGGAGGAAAAATCTATGTTTGAAACTTTTGATTCAAAAAAAAGTCGGTATGCCTCTGTCGGTGTGGTGTCCAGCTTGCCCGGCGAGCTGATAGATAGTATCTGGTATATCATTGACTTAGACTTGAAGGGCTTGATCCCATTAGACAACATGTTAAGTTTTGATTTAATCAACAATAATGGTCGGGTCACGATGCACTTCTCGCAAGAAGACAATGATGTTGAAATGGGGATTGATTTGCCGTTTGGTTTTTCTAATGAATTTCCACAAGAAGTCTATGCATATGATGATGGCAGTCGCCAAACCATTTTATTACCAAGTGAAATTCGTCAACGCTAATACAGAAGGCAACCTTTTCTTAAGGGTTGTCTCTTTTTTTTACTTTTTCGAATCAGACTCTTGCTTTCAGAAAATTTTGTGGTAATATCAAGCAGAAAATTTATTTAGAAAGCAGGAAAATAATGAAAGAATTGACTCACGGAAATCCAGCAAAATTGATCTTATTGTTTACATTGCCCTTATTTGTCGGAAATGTTTTTCAGCAATTTTACAGTATGGTGGATATGCTTGTCGTTGGTCAGACATTAGGTAAAGATGCTTTGGCTGCTGTCGGTGCTACTGGGAGCGTTAGCTTCTTGATTATCGGGTTCGCCCAAGGTCTGACTTCCGGATTGTCCATCATTACGGCTCAACGCTTTGGCGCAAAAGATGCGCAGGGTGTTCGGAAAAGTTTTGCTACGTCCATTGTGATCGGTCTGGGTGTCACAGTTATTCTGACGACCTTAAGCTTGATTTTCTTACGTCCCTTGTTGCTTTTGATGCAAACACCCCCTGAATTGTTGAAGCCCGCCCAAGAGTTTATCTCTGTTCTATTAGCTGGGATCTTCGCTTCCATGAGCTTCAATCTTTTATCTAATATGGTACGCGCTTTAGGTGATAGCCGGACACCGTTAGTTTTCTTAGCATCCGCAGTTGTTGTCAACGTTATTTTGGATTTGGTTTTTATCATTCACTTCCATATGGGGGTTGCTGGTGCTGGTTACGCTACTGTCATTGCTCAAGTTTTTGCTAGTTTATTATGTGTTTGGTTCATTCGTCGGAAAATTCCGTTGTTGCAAATCAGCCGCAAACATTTTTCTTTTGATAAAGAAGATTTCCAAATCCATTTAAAAGCGGCATTACCTATGGGCTTCCAATCTTCAATCATCGCTATTGGTGCCGTTGTTTTACAATCTGCCCTTAATACATTAGGAACGGATGTAGTTGCTGCCCAAGCAGCTGCCAGTCGGATCGATCAATTTGCGGTACTACCTATGATGTCCTTCGGAATTACTATGGCCACTTTTACCGCACAAAACCTGGGTGCTAAAAAATATGGCCGAATCATCCAAGGGGTGAAGCAAGGCTTACTAATGAGTGGTGCCTTTAGCATTCTAGCTGGGGTACTCGTGATCACTTGCGGCCGAGCCTTTGTTTCTTTGTTCGTCGCTCCAAGTGAGACGCATGTCTTTGAATTGGCGCAAACGTATTTCAATATCAATGGCTCGCTTTACTGGGTCTTGGCCGGTCTTTTCATTTTGCGCTATACTTTGCAAGGCTTAGGTCAAGCAAAGATTCCAACGATTGCTGGCATGATGGAATTGATTATGCGTTCCTTTGCAGCGATTATTTTGACTCATTCCTTTGGTTTTGCCGGTGCAGCTTTTGCTTCACCCCTAGCTTGGATTGGTTCAGTCGCTGTCTTATTAGCTTCTTACTTCAAAGCGATGCGCCAATTAAAACAATTAGATCAACAGCAACAAATAATCGAAACTTCAGAAATTGGTTTAGAGCACTAATCAAAAAGACGAAACTCCCGATAGATGGGAATTTCGTCTTTTTTTATAGCTATGTCATTCTTTCTGCCAAAGCAGCAAAATCAATTGTTGGCTCATTTGCGTTTGTTTGATCAAAAGCTCGTAGCAGCATTTTCGCTTGCTCATCTAATTCATTGGCCGACTTTTTCTTAAAAGCCGCGACCATCGGTTTGATGACCAATTTATGTTTCAGTGCCAACCCATCGTAATTCACTTTCCCTTGCAAATGATAGCAGCCTCGCAAGGAAATTTTTTTCTCCGCCACCTTCGCCGCAATCGGCTGATGAATCCCCGCCACTAACTCTTCACTACGCGCATCCGTCATCCCAACGGTCACGACTGTCAGCTCATTTCTTTCTGGAGCTAAAACCTGCAAGACTTTTTTCAGTCCGGTCATCCGTCCGGCATACACCGAACCAACAAAAATCACATGTGCTTCGGGCAGCTCCTTTGGTAAGTGTCGGCTATCGATCACAGAATCACCAGTAATCGTCGCCAGTTGCTCCGCATATTGCTTACTCGTACCATATTGTGTCCCATAAATAATTAGCGCCATCTCGTCGTCTCCTTTTTGTCTAAGCTCCATTCAATTGCTGATCGTTACTTCTCGCTTCGCAAACAATCCAGATAGTTGCCTTTTTATCTAGTGTACCCCATCGTTCCATTACTTCCAAAATTTACTATCTTTGAAGCTTTTCTACAAAGAAGGACATGTGACAGAAGGCGTCGTTATTTCTCGCAACAACAAAAAGAACTTATTCAAAAATAACAACGAATTATTTATTTTTCCCTACATTAAACAAATAGATACCTTCCGCTGGAAATGCCTGTTTTAGGATCGGCAACTGCAATTTCTCAAGGCTTTTTTTCATTACTTGGGAGGGGATACGATGCCCGCCATTTACGTGAACTTCTTCTTCAAATTCCAAAATTATCAATTGTCCATCTGGTTTGATAATCCGTGTTAATTCCTTCAAAGCCTCCTGAAATGGGTCTACTTCATGGATCATCATAGAAACGATAGCTACGTCCACAGAGTTATCCGGCAGCTCAATTTTTTTAATATCCCCACTCATGCGTGTGATGTTTTCCAAGTGTTGCTCCACTGCTCTTTTTTCGATCAACTCTAACATTTTTTCTGACTGATCAAAGGCAATGACTCGCTCAGCTTGTTTCGCGAGTGGCATTGTTAAAAATCCTGTTCCTGCTCCACCATCAAAAATTGTCTTTCCTGTTAAGTCAGGCAAATAACTTAAAATTGTCTCAGCAGGTAATTGTTTTTCGCGCTCTTCACTATCCAAATTAGCTACCATTCGGTTAAAATTATCCTCATTTTCTAAATGGTGGTGGCCATGCGGATGCTTTGTCATTAAAAATCATTCCTTTTCAATTATTTGTTTATTCATCCCAACTAGTATTGAAGCTAGTTATCTCCTTTACTTACAAAAAAAGTTGTTCCCTTATAGATCAGAAAGCTGATTGAGTTTCACTGAGGAAAAATAGGACCACATTTCATTTTCGCCTTCGTTGATAATTCGACCAATCGGACAGCTTTGTTGATTATTCACCAAACAGTTGACTTCATCAGGTAACCCATCAACCGCACGGATGATGTCCAAAAATGAAATCTCTATAGGATCTCGTTTTAGACAGTAACCACCTTTTACTCCTGACACTGAAGAGACCAAACTTGCTTTGGCTAGTTGAGTCAAAATTTTAGACAAGTAAGAAGACGATACTTCAAATTTATTCGCCAAGTCATGAATGCTAAGATTATTTTCAAGTTGATCGTTTTGGGCAAAATAGACCATGACATGTAAACCCATATTGGCAGCTTTAGTAAATTTCATCATTACTCTCCTAGCTATTATAGATATTATCTATCTATAATAGCTAAATAGAAAATGACTGTCCATACGAACAATGTCTACTCTAAAATCCGGATGCTTGGATCCGTTTTTTGCTAAAAAAATAGAGGTATGGCACTTTGCTGCCATACCTCCTTAGTTATAAATAACTCGTCAAGAAACTCCCTTTTCAGAAACAAACCAAAATTCTGAAGCTAAACATGGTTGTCACGTTCCCATCAAATAGAGGGTTGCTTTCGTTCTTTTAGCCAGGTTTTGCGGGTTTCACCGACAATTAATGGGACCGTCTCATAAGTTACTTCACTGTATTCAATGCCGAACCAGCGTTCCGGAGAAACAGTATGATGTTTAATTGCCAACCGTGCCTGCATCACTTGCCGATCCCATTTTGCCAATTTCGTAGTATTTGAAAGTTCTTCTTGGATCATTACGAAACGGAAATCACCGACTTGGCGTCCTGGTGTCAATGAATAATGTTGCGGCTGTTTTGGCAACCGACCTTCTTTCATCAGATCATGAATGATTTGCCGCAAATAAACATTCACATCTTGTGCGATTCGGAACCCTAGATACAATTTTACCTTCACGATAAAATCAGTTCCCATCATATCCACGCTGTATTCTTCGGTGTAAGGCTCATCGGTTACCTCCACATTGACGAACCAATACGCCTTCGCTCGTTTCAAGCGTTTGTCCAAAATCGAATAAATAAATTGCTGCGGAATCTCGTCTCCTTCCAAACGTGGAACTAAAAAGACGACATTGGTTTGATAATAAGGAATCTTATCATCCTCATGAAGCTCCTGTAGCTGTGGTAAATAGTCCTTAAAGCGCACATCTTGACTAGCGTTTTCTTGCACACGATTGCTACGATGCCAAATATACATCACCGCAAGAATTAGCAACGCCATCGCCACAGCCACAAACCCGCCATGGAAAAATTTGGTAATACTTGAGACAAAGAAGAAGCCTTCTAACGTACCGAAAAAGACTAGCATCACCGTTGCTAAAACTCTCGGAGTCCCTGTTTGTAATAAATAATGATACAACAAGAACGTCGTCATTAACATCGTCACTGTAATTGACAGACCATACGCCGCCTCCATATGGCTAGACGTGCGGAACGTCAAGACGATTAATGAACATGCGCCCCATAGGATCAGATTGATTGCCGGGATATACATTTGACCGATACTTTTTCCCGGATACATGATCCGCATTCTTGGTAATAATTTCAATTTGATTGCTTCAGAAACTAAGGTAAAAGAACCAGAAATCAACGCTTGTGATGCAATTACCGCAGCAACTGTCGCAAACGACACGCCAAAGATCATCCAACCATCGGGTAAAATTTGGAAGAAAGGATTCAGATTTTCGATTCCTTCAATCGACGGATTGCCTTTTGAATGTAAGATCCACGCAGCTTGTCCCGCGTAATTTAACATCAAACACATTAAGACATACGGCCAGCTGAAATGAATATTTTTTTTGCCGACATGCCCCAGATCAGAATACAAAGCCTCAGCACCGGTCGTCGCTAGGAAAATACTGCCTAAAATAAAGATTCCCATTTTATTATCGGGGTTGAATAATAAGTGTACGGCATAATAAGGATTGATCGCTTTGATCACACTGAAGTCATAGGGAATATTCAATAGTCCCATCAAGCCTAAAAAAGTGAACCACAAGAACATGATTGGACCAAAAGCCTTACCGACAAAATCGGTCCCAAAACGTTGAATCAAAAATAACAAGAGCAAGATGACCAATGTGATAACCACGATAATGTTTTGATTATTGCCAAACTCTTGATAAAAATCAGGAATGCCGCGCAGACCTTCAATGGCAGTGGTTACTGTCACAGCTGGGGTCAATACACCGTCAGCAAGTAATGCCGCGCCGCCGATCATAGCTGGAATAATCAAATACTTGCCGCCTTTTCTGACTAAAGTATACAACGAGAAAATCCCGCCTTCACCATGATTATCCGCCCGTAAAGCGATCAATACATATTTGACCGTCGTCAACAACATGACTGTCCAAAAAACTAACGATACTGCTCCTAAAACGAAATCATTGGTAACCGTACTGATTCCGCCGTTTTCTTCCAAGATCGCCTTCATTACATACAAAGGACTCGTTCCGATGTCGCCATAAACCACGCCCATCGCGATCAACAAGCCTGCCGCTGATAATTTCTTTGTATGACTCTTTTTCTTTTCCATTACACACGCTCCTATGCTGATCGATAATCAAAAAAAATTCAAAAAATTTGTTGAATAATTGCTAAAGCTAAAGAATTACTATTGGTCAATGTAGCGTTGTCGGCGAAAAGTCGGAGTGATAGCACCTCTATTTCAAGGAGTTTATTTCCCCAAAAACAGCAAAAACAAACCTATCCTTGCCCTGCGATGGAACTCTGAACATAACGAGAATATCAATTTTTAACAACATGTATTCTCAGTATCGTCGACATAGCATTCTGCCAAACTGTCTATCTCATATTTCTAGCCAATAAACTTATCGTCGTAACCAAGCATGCTACGAAAAGCAGAACTGACAAAAACAAGACCTGAACAACAGTTTTCACTATTGTTTAGGTCTTGCAAATTGTCCGGTAGACCAGTACACAGCAAATGATGTTGATCTAAAAGCATAGAGCGGACTCTATGTTGCTACTCTCCTAAAACTTAACCGTATTATCCGGTTTAGAGAGCTATTTGTCAAAGAAAAACGTCATTGAGCGAATTATTTTTCTTCTTTTTTGGTTTCTTCTTCTTTTAGCATTGCTTTACGAGAAGCATTGACCCGGCCTTGACGGTCGATTTCTGTCACTTTTACAAGTACTTCATCGCCTAATTTAACCACGTCTTCCACTTTATTCACACGTTCGTTTGCTAATTGAGAAATGTGAACCAATGCGTCTTTTCCTTTAATCAAGTTAACAAATGCGCCAAATTTTTCGATTCGGACAACTTTACCTAAGTAAACTTCGCCGACTTTAACTTCTTTGGTCAATTCTTCAATGATCTTGATGGCTTTCTTGATCATCTCTGCATCAGAAGAAGCGATGCTGACATTGCCGTCTTGATCGATGTCAATTTTCACGCCAGTTTCTTCGATGATACCATTGATGGTATCGCCGCCTTTACCGATAACTGTTTTGATCTTATCTGGATCGATTTGGATCATTTCAATCTTCGGAGCATATGGGCTTAATTCTTCACGAGGTGCCGCGATTGTATCTGTTAAGACTTCAAGGATTTCCATCCGCGCTTGTTTTGCTTGTGTTAGGGCTTCAGAAAGAATTTGTTCTGTGATTCCTTGGATTTTAATATCCATTTGCAACGCAGTGATTCCGTCTTTTGTTCCGGCAACTTTAAAGTCCATATCGCCAAGGTGGTCTTCAAGACCTTGAATATCCGTTAAGATTGTGTAGTTTTCCCCGTCAGAGACAAGTCCCATTGCAATCCCTGCAACAGGTGCTTTAATTGGCACACCCGCGTCCATCAATGCCAACGTTCCGGCACAGATACTTGCTTGCGAAGATGACCCGTTAGATTCTAAAACTTCGGCTACTAAACGAATTGTGTAAGGGAAGTCTTCTTCACTTGGAATAATTTGTGCCAACGCACGTTCACCTAATGCTCCGTGTCCAATTTCACGACGACCAGGAGAACCTGCGCGTCCCGTTGAACCCACAGAGAATTGTGGGAAATTATAATGATGGATGAATCGTTTGCTTTCAACGGTTCCAAGGCCATCAATGATTTGATGTTCACCTAAAGGAGCTAACGTACAAGCAGACAAAGCTTGCGTTTGTCCCCGCGTAAATAAACCTGAACCGTGAACTCGTGGCAATAAGCCTGTTTCAGCGGCTAATGGACGAATTTCATCCAACTTACGGCCATCCGGACGAATCTTATCGATCGTGATCAATTCACGGACCACATCTTTTTCAAGATCTTCCGCGATTTGTTTTACTTCTTTCGTAATTTGAACTAAATCTTCTGTCTCGATGTTGGCAAATTTTTCTGCGTAAACTTCTTTGACCGTTTCTTTGACTTTTTGGATCTCGTCTTCACGAGCCAATTTGTCCATGGTCATTACGGCTGTTTTCATTGTTTGATAGTAGCCGTCAAAAATTTCTTTTTTAAGCTCAGGATTCACTTGCAACAATTTGATTTCCATTTTTTCTTTGCCAAGAGCGGCAACGATTTCTTCTTGGAAAGCAACTAATTCTTTGATTGCGTCAAAGCCGAATAGCAAAGCGCCTAGCATATCTTCTTCAGAAACTTCTTTCGCACCAGATTCCACCATGTTGATGGCTTGTTTGGTTCCGGCAACTGTCAAGTCGATATCTGATTGGGCATGTTGTTCCACGGTTGGGTTCAAGACATATTCCCCATTCACGCGACCAACATCAACACCAGCGATTGGGCCTTCGAATGGGATATCAGAGATTGATAACGCCAATGAAGAACCAAACATCGCTGCCATTGATGGCGAGCAATCTTGTTCCACACTCATTACAACGTTGGTTACTTGAACTTCGTTACGGAAGCCGTCTGCGAACATCGGACGGATTGGACGGTCGATCAAACGAGCCGTCAACGTTGCATCCGTACTTGGACGACCTTCACGTTTAATGAAGCCACCAGGAATTTTACCGACTGCGTACATTTTTTCTTCATAGTTGATGGTTAATGGGAAAAAGTCGAAATCTTTCGCTTCTTTTGAAGCAACTGCCGCACTTAATACAACAGTATCGCCGTAACGTACTAAAACAGCACCATTGGCTTGTTTGGCAAGTTGACCGATTTCAACTTGCAGAGGGCGTCCGCCCCAAGTGGTTTTGAAAACTTGTTTTTCTGACATAACTTCTCCTTTGCCCTTTGACCAGTGCGACGCTACTAAACAAATGGAAACAGCGAACATTTTTACTGGGATATTTAGCTACTTCCATTTGGTTAGTAGAGTGAACAACACGCCAATCAAAGGTGTTTTATTTGGTCTGAGTCAAGCTCAGATAATTCATACATTTTCACCGCGACTCTTTAAATTAAGCCGCTTATAATTTGAAACGGCGAAGATACTGAATCGCAGCTTGCTCGTTTTGTGGCAATCATTTTTCGAAAATCACGAAAAATGAGTTTATTCTCGCACGCATAACATTGCACGATACTGCCGAAACAATAGTTGATACTAACTTTCTTGCTTTTCTTCTTCACCAGACAAGCTGGAAAAAGCACAACTGTCAAAAAAAAGTGAGATTCCTAGGAACCTCACTTTCATAGTTGTACGAATTAACGACGTAGTCCTAGACGTTGGATTAATTCACGGTAACGTTGGATGTCAGTATTACGTAAGTAAGCTAACAAGTTACGACGATGTCCAATTTTTTTCATAAGGCCACGGTATGAATGGTGGTCTTTTTTGTGGATACGTGCATGCTCATTCAGTTGATTGATGTCTTCCGTTAATACAGCGATTTGTACTTCTGGAGAACCAGTATCTCCTTCATGGCGTGCAAAATCATTGATGATTTCGTTTTTACGTTCTTTTGAGATTGCCATGTTTTTCACCTCTTTCTGATTTTTTCCTATGACTGAGTAAAGCGTTGGTGAATCGCCCAACCAAGTGATAGGTGGTGTGCTGTGCACACTCTAACACTTTACTTGATTTGCTCTAAAAAATCAAGCTGTATAGCAATTTAAGCGAGTCTTTTATAATCATTACAATTTTTTTAAGGAATGAATTTGAAAAAAACAGTTTTTGTACCTGATTTACTTTTTGTGTTAAACTTACGTGATGAAATCATGTCTTGAGAGGAGTTTTTTTTAATGATCACAATGGATGATATTATTCGGGAAGGCCATCCGACCTTGCGGGCTGTCGCCAAAGAAGTCCCGATTCCTCCAGTTGCTGAAGACGTGGAACTTGGAAAAGAAATGCTGCAGTTTCTTAAAAATAGTCAAGATCCCGAGAAAGCAGAAGAACTACATTTACGCGGTGGTGTCGGTTTAGCGGCGCCCCAATTAGATATTTCAAAACGGATCATCGCTGTCCATGTGCCTAGCATCGATCCGGAAAAACCAGAGAGCGGCATTAGCACCGTGATGTACAATCCAAAAATTTTGAGCCATTCTGTTCAAGAAGCTTGTCTAGGTGAAGGTGAAGGCTGTTTATCCGTGGATCGCGAAGTTCCTGGCTACGTCGTGCGAGCAGCTCGAATCACGGTTTCTTATTTCGACGCAGAAGGTGAAAAACACAAGATTCGCTTGAAGAATTATAATGCTATCGTCGTTCAACATGAGATCGATCATATCAATGGCATCATGTTCTACGATCACATCGATGAAAAAAATCCATTGAAGTTAAAAGATGGCGTCTTGGTCATTGATTAACTAGAAAGCTTAAAACCGTCACGCTTACGCGTGACGGTTTTCTTCATATAAGATCCCTTTTTCTGAGAGAGCTTGTTTGATTTTGGCTAAATCTTCCAAAGAATCATATGCAATCGTATGCAAGTGGATGCCATCCGTTAACTCAGAGAGGAAGGCCGCTTGATTTTTTTGTGCCTGATTCAAAAAACGATCGACATCCTTTTGAGTCGTCAAATGCAACCCACCGATTAGTTCACCGTACAAGGGATGTTCTACGATCACATCGATCACTTCTCCGCCTTGATCAATAATCGTGCGTAGCTCCGTTTCCGCCTGTGAGCGCTCATGTTGGACCGCGATCTTACTGATTAATTTTTCTGTTTCTCTTTCTAATAAATAACCTCGTGCCGTCGCGATGATATTTTCACCGGAAGCCCGTAGCAAAGCGACGTCCCCAACGACGATCTGCCGGCTAACGCCAAATTTTTTAGCAAAGCTAGTAGCGCTGATAGGTTTATCTGCTTGCTGCAAGGCGGCTAAAATTTGGGCTTTACGTTGCTCGCCTTCAATCATCCGTCTTCAACCGCCCTTCTTGATACGTTCGTGATTGTTTCATAATGTCTTTAAACGTTTCAACGATCGCTTCGCGGTACGTTTCATCCTTCACCGCATCTGCTATCTTTGCTAAGACCATTTCTTCCCGGCTCGGATCTAAAACCACTTTATTCGTTTGTGCTTTATAATCAGAAATTTCACTAACTGCTGCCATGCGTTTTTCCAACAAAGCCACGAGCTTTTGATCGATCTGATCAATTTTTTCTCGTGCTTGCAAGAGTGCGTCTTGTTCCGATTCTTCTTCGATCGTTTTGATGATCTGCGCCGGATTTCCCCCAACAACGACATTATCAGGAAATGACTTTGTCACCACCGCTCCGGCGGCAACGACGACATTATTTCCTAGCGTCACACCTGGGACAATCACTGCTGAGCCACCGATCCAAACATTGTCCCCGATTGTAATCGGCTTGCCTAGCTCTAAGCCACTATTGCGTTTGGCCGGTTCGATCGGATGACTGGCTGTATATAATTGGACGTTCGGTCCAAACATACAGTTGTCCCCAATTGTGATAGGACAAATATCTAGAAAAACATTGTGGAAGTTACAATAAAAATTTTCCCCTACAAAAATATTGTAGCCATAATCAAAGGAAATCGAAGGTTCGATGTAGACATGCTTTTTCGTTCCTCCAAAGGCTGCTTTGACAAAGACCTCCCGCTTGTCTTTATCTGCCTCTTGATTGATTGTTCGTAATTTTACGCGGGCATCTCTACGGTCTGCCGATAATTCTGGATCGCCAGCAAAATATAATTTTCCCGCGATCATTTTTTCTTTTTCAGTTAACTCCACGCACATTCCTCCTCATTTGTATGAAGCGTTGCTCTTCTATCTAAGTGAACCGCTACAATTTTTCAAACACCGCGACCCCATTTGTCTGGATAAAATCATAAGAACCCGCTAATTGGATCGGTGTTTGATTAATCACCAATACGTTTGCATCACTACTTTTTTCATAAATTAAATCACAAAACGGGTGGACTTGAAAGCTTGTCCCGACGATGACTACAAGTTCAGCTTTTTCCACCCCATAAATTGCTTGTTGGATCACCGACTCTTCAAAGCCTTCGCCATACAAAACGATATTTGGCCGAATTTGTCCACCACACTCTTTATGGTGATCACTTTGCAAATACTCTTGCCACGCAACTGGCTGTTGGCAATTGCGGCAATAGCAGTCATACAGCGAACCATGAAAGTTCACTAAGTGCTGGCTTCCAGCTGCTGCGTGCAGCCCATCAATATTTTGAGAAACGATCCAGACTTCCTTTTCCGCTTCCAATTTCACCATCATCTGATGGATCACATTTGGTTTCGCCTCTTCATGATACAGATGTTTGACAAATTCGTAAAATTTCTGCGGCTCATTCACCAAACAATCGTTACTCAATAAATATTCTGGCGCTTCAAGTCCTTGATAAACACCTTGTAACGAGCGATAATCCGGCACTCCAGACGGCGTCGAAACGCCCGCACCTGTCAAAAATGTAATCTTTTGCGCTGCTTGAATCATTTGTATCCCTTGATCAATCGTGATCTCCATTTCTGTCACCTCAAGACTAAGTATAGTATAAAAGCGGGGTAAAATAAAAAAACTCTTCTAATTTATTTACTTGATAAAAATGGTTTTATTCAATTCTTTTTGTCCAATCCGACAAAAAAGTGGTGATCATTAAAAAATACACCCGTTTTTTTGTTCATTTCAAATGATTTCCATTGACTTTTTCATTTCTACCCTTTAGACTGTGAAACATAATAACTGAATACGAGATGCCTCAGTACAATGAGGTAGAGGTCGCGAACCTTATTAACCCTATGGAGTGTAGAGACACGATGAAATAGGACTAGGAAGTTTCGCCGAAATGTACAAAATTCTCTAAGTTTTGTATGTTGGGACGCAAGCAAATAACTTGCGGACTGTCTTAGCAGTGATGCTAAGTTGCGCTATGTTTTTGTGAGAGGGAACACCATCTTCTTATTATCTGCAAGCGGCCTTATATACAAATCGGCGGCTTTTTTTGTTGCAGTTTTTCAAAGACACCCTTGCCCAATCTCGTGATTTCAAGAAAGGGAGAAAGTTATGAATAGAAGAAAATTTTCAGTTATCGCCTTTATCGCATTATTTATTTCATTTTTTGGAGCACCGCTACTCACTCACGCGGATGCTAAAACACCTGAAGGAGAATTACGGGTCGGCATGGAAGCCGGCTATGCCCCTTTCAACTGGACCCAAAAAGACAACCGCAATGGTGCGGTGCAAATCCAAGGAGACCAAGCCTATGCTGGCGGTTATGATGTTCAGATGGCCAAAAAAATCGCGGATAAAATGAACCGCAAATTAGTCGTTGTTAAAACCGAATGGGACGGATTGTTGCCTGCTTTGCAATCCGGTAAAATCGATGCCATCATTGCGGGGATGTCCCCCACAGCTGAACGTCGGAAAGAAGTCGACTTCTCCGATCCTTATTACGAATCACAGCTTGTTATCGTTACTCGTAAAGACACGAAATATGCTAAAGCAACCTCTATTAAAGATTTTTCTGGTGCAAAGATCACCGCCCAATTGAGTACTTTCCACTACGACGTGATCCCGCAAATCCCTGGTGTTAAAAAACAAGAAGCCATGGATAATTTCCCAGCAATGCGAGTCGCTTTAGAATCCGGAACCATCGACGGCTACGTCAGTGAACGACCTGAAGGCGTTACTGCTGAAAGCGTCAATCCTGATTTAAAAATGATAGAATTCGACAAAGCCAATGGGTTCCAAACCAACCCTGAAGATGTGCAAGTTTCCGTGGGAATGCGTAAAGGTGATCCTGATATGGCACAAGTCAATCAAACCTTAGCAGGTATCTCGCAAGATGAGCGAGTACAAATTATGGACAAAGCAATTAAGGACCAACCCGCGTCAGACGAAACCACTAGCAGCTCAGGTAAAAAAGAAAATGTATTTATTCGCATCTTAAAACAAAATGGTTCAATGTTCTTACGAGGAACTGGTGTAACCTTGTTATTAGCTATCGTCGGAACAACAGTGGGAACTTTGATTGGTTTACTCGTCGGAGTCTTCCGTACCTTACCTGAATCAGACAATGGTGCAAAACGCGGCCTACAAAAAGTGTTTGGCTGGTTGTTAAATGCCTACATCGAAATTTTCCGCGGTACGCCAATGATCGTTCAATCTGCGGTAATCTATTATGGGATCGCGATGGCCTTCGGAATTGATTTGAATCGAACAGCCGCAGCACTCTTTATTGTTTCGATTAATACCGGAGCTTATATGTCTGAAATCGTTCGTGGTGGGATTTTCGCCGTTGACCAAGGTCAATTCGAAGCCGCTCATGCAATTGGAATGACTCATGGGCAAACAATGCGCAAGGTCGTCTTGCCTCAAGTCTTGCGTAATATTTTGCCAGCGACTGGGAATGAATTAGTCATCAATATCAAAGATACCTCTGTATTAAGTATCATTTCTGTTTCTGAATTGTTCTTCCAAGGGAAATCCGCAGCCGGAACGAACTATATGTTCTTCCAAACCTACTTCATTATTTGTGTGATTTACTTTGTCTTAACTTTCACCGCAACGCGGATCTTACGCTTAGTTGAGAAAAAAATGGACGGCCCATCCGCTTATGTTCGTTTAGATGACGTTGATGTAGCCATTGGCGAAGACAAATAAAATGAACCGTACCTTCACAAACAGGAACTCTGAAAACCAGAGATGGGTGAAGGATGCCGGTGTTACTATACGGCATGAAGAAAAATTAATTCTTTACTACGAATAAGGAGGATCATTATGAGTAATATCATTGCAATCGAGCATTTGAAAAAAAGTTTCGGCGACAATCTCGTCTTAAAAGATATCAGCATGAATGTCAACAAAGGAGAAGTTGTGACCATTATCGGCGCCTCTGGTTCTGGTAAATCAACTTTTCTCCGCTGCATCAATTTATTAGAAACGCCAACCGATGGTAAAATTTTGTATCAAGGTGAGAATGTTTTGACACCGGGATATAATTTACCAAAATACCGTACCCACTTAGGAATGGTGTTTCAATCCTTCAATTTGTTCAACAATATGAATGTTTTGCAAAACTGTATGAGCGGCCAAGTAACCGTCTTGGGACGTAAAGAAGAGGAAGCGAAAAAAGTCGCGTTGGAGAACTTGGAAAAAGTTGGAATGGCTCGCTTCGTTGATGCGAAACCGGCACAGCTTTCCGGCGGACAAAAACAACGGGTCGCAATCGCCCGGGCGTTATCCATGGATCCCGAAGTTATGCTATTTGACGAACCCACCTCCGCCCTCGATCCAGAAATGGTCGGTGATGTGTTGCAGATCATGAAAAAATTAGCCGAAAGCGGCTTAACGATGGTGATTGTCACTCATGAGATGGCTTTTGCCAAAGAAGTATCCGATCGCGTGATTTTCATGGATCAAGGCGTGATCGCTGAACAAGGCACACCTGAAGATATCTTTGTTCATCCAAAAGAAGTTCGAACCAAAGAATTCCTGCACCGTGTCTTACATCCTGAACCGTAAATACCTAAAAAAGGCTCTGACAGAAAAGCAATTACTGCTTCTGTCAGAGCCTTTTTACTATGCTTTCTTTCGATGAAAGATTTTTTCATAGTATTTATTCGCCGTACGATAGGAACTCACCCAAATACCTGAAACTAAAAAGCGGCCAAATATTCCGATTGGCGGAAAAATAAAGACGCCCGCCATCACCGCAAAATTAATAACCATTGATACTCTGCTGCGACGATCTCTTCGCAATACTTTTGCAACATGACTATTCGGATCATTCGCCTTGATTAATTGATCAGACAATATGCTATAAGAAAAACTCCACATCGTATAAATAATGACATAGGACATTTCAGGCCAAAATTCCCCAGGATTGCGACCAACCCAACTTGTCACAGCCGGACATAAGGTTAGCCAAAATAACCAAAAAATATTTGCCCAAATCACTCGATAATTGATTTTTTCTGCCATCTGCATCATTCGATGATGGTTCACCCAAATAACCGCAACAAAAATAAAACTAACAACATACGCAAATAAAATATTCGTAATAGCTTTCAAAGAAGCCAGTATTGGCGCATCTGGTATTTGAATATTCAACACCAAGACGGTTAAAACAATCGCTACCACACCATCTGTAAATGCTTCTAAACGGGATTTTGTCATTTTTTCACCTTCTTTCTTAGAATAGCATGAAATTATTTTTAACTATATAAAATTACTCACTTTTTGTCTGTTAATAACTGACAGTTCTATGTAAATAAAGTACAATTATAAAAAGTATTATGGTTAAAAAAATTCATATTAATAAAGTAAATTAATAAAAGGAGGAAAACAGATGTTATATGAGGAACTTATGTTGGATTCGTCGCTCCTCTTACGTTTTACTATTTTCAAATATTTAAACCAATCTACGAAACAAATCTTATCGATCAGTCAATTATCAGAAGATTTAGAACTAAATTATCAACAAAGCGTGATTGAGCTAAACGAAATTGATCAAGAATTGGCGGAGATCAGTCCGAATCATGAGACAATCATGATGCGTGCAGGTAAGGTTAACTTGGAGAATCTCACTGCGACAATAGACATTTACCGCTACCATCTATTGAAGCAAGCCGTTCCGTTCCAATTCATTTTATACTTCATGAATGAAGAAAATCCAACAATCGATAAATTTTGTGAAAAATATTTTGTTAGCCGCTCGACTGTTTCTCGCAAAATCGATAAATTAAAAAAACATTTGAAGCGTTTCAATATCCGTTTTACATATACAGAAGCTGGCATGTCTGGTGATGAACGTTTGATTCGTCTCGCGTTGTTTGATCTTTTATGGTTGGGAACGCGGGGAATTGAATGTCCGCTCGTTGTGGATCAACAACAACTTGAGCAGGTCATGAATACTTATAAAGATTATTACCCACTCGCTCGGACTTATTTTGGTACGCAAGAAATTAAATTATTTAGTTGTATCAATTTGATCCGCATCAAAAATAAAAAGTTCGTTAAATACGATCCTCGTTATAACTTCTTAATGAAGGACAATCCTTATTATGATTTTACTTCATTACGAGATCTGATTGAAGAACCCTTAACAACTCGTCAAATCAAAGGGGAATCTAGTTTCATTTATTTCCTTGCTCACTATTCCCCATTTTACACGATTCGAGACGATCCAAGTATGAAACAAGCCATCCATGATTTTGATGCACGGCCAAATCCGGTCAATGATTTTGTGATGGAGTTTCGATTGTTCGCTAAAAAAACACTATTTCCTGATCGCCCTGAAATAATGGATGATCCGCTCGTTGTATCAAACCTTTTGAACATCACATTTGGCTACTTTATTTTCCGTCAGCCTTTCCCAAGTATCATTGAGTTAGTGATGGATCCAAACGAAAAGCAAACACGCGGCGAATACATCCTGTTCCAAAATATCCAAAACTTTATGCAGATGGCCAAAGACAATCCTTCTTACAGCTTCATTAGCTCTGTTCATCCGATGCTAACCAGAGGATTCAAACGACTGCTGCTGCCGTACTTCAATCAATTCCCTTATGCGAAAAATTTGAGTGTCGGTATTGCTTTGGAGCATAATGCGATCTTTGTTTGCGATCTGTATCGCTTTTTAGAAGATCTACGCTTTATCAATGCGGAGCCGTACGATGTTTCACTGAAGGATGATTATGATTTAATCATTAGTTCTTCTTCATTATTGAAAAAGGAAAAACCACATATTCCATTGTATCAACTTGATTTTCCTTATACAAAAAATGGATTGGTTCCATTATATATCGAATTACGTAGAATCTACGACAAGAAAAATCGCGTCTACGAATAAAAAAATGAACCGACCGACAAG
This sequence comes from Enterococcus viikkiensis, assembly GCF_005405345.1. Classification (GTDB taxonomy): domain Bacteria; phylum Bacillota; class Bacilli; order Lactobacillales; family Enterococcaceae; genus Enterococcus_A; species Enterococcus_A viikkiensis. Next base: position 80,280 of record NZ_BJDW01000003.1, read on the forward strand.
CGTTTTTACTTGCTCTTGTTGGTCGGTTTTTTCTAAAATAAAATAACGGATGTGCTTCAAAATACCTTTAACTCTATGAATCAAAAACTAATCTAATAGTACTTATTGACTTTATTTTTCTTAAAGTTAACGGATTCGCTAGTCTTTCATCACATTTTTTTCATAACTAGTTGCTACTATATAGGCATACCAACAAACAACCCTAACACTTTTTCATTTTTTAACTCCTTTGCTCATCGGCCACCCACCGATGAGCTCTTTTTTTGTTTGCAACTATTTTAAAACAACCTAATTCAGATAAAGTGTCGTTACTTTTTCTTAACTTATTCTCTTATTTATTCTCAATCCTCGTTCACAATTTATTCACAACTAGTTGCTATTATATAAGCATACCAACAAACAACCCTAACACTTTTTCATTTTTTAACTCCTTTGCTCATCGGCCACCCACCGATGAGCTCCTTTTTTTATTTGTGAAAAGGAACCCCTGAACGTGAATAAACGGTGTCTTCCATTCATTGTAGACGGATCGTTCCTCCTTTTTTCTTAAAAATTTTATCCCTTTAATTTTTAAAAGCCGCGAATCGTTGGATGACGATTCGCGGCTTTATTTTTAATTCCTAGCTGTTCAGTACAAAAAACTAGGCACTCGCATGGAGTGCCTAACGATAAGCTTATTTTTTATGTGTTTCAAACAATGGGCTAACGGGTTTATTTTCATGGATACGTTTGATGGCATCCCCCATTAATTCACCAACGCTGATTTCATCGATTTTGTCGATTTTGCGTTCATCTGATAAGTAGATTGAATCCGTCACGACTAAATGCTCGATCGCTGAATCTTGAATCCGTTGCATTGCTGGACCAGATAAAACGGGATGAGTACATGAAGCGTAGACTTTTTTCGCACCAGCTTCTTTTAATGCATTGGCAGCTAACGTGATAGTCCCTGCTGTATCGATCATATCATCAATGATCACACAAGTTTTTCCATCTACTTTCCCAATGATGTTCATCACTTCGGCAACATTCGCTTTTGGACGACGTTTGTCGATGATTGCAATTGGGGCTTTTAAGAATTCAGCCAATTTACGCGCGCGTGTTACACCACCGTGGTCTGGTGAGACAACAACAACATCATCGCCGCAAATTTCTTTTTCTAAGAAATAATCTGCAATCAATGGCGCACCCATCAAATGATCAACTGGGATATCAAAGAAGCCTTGGATTTGTGAAGCATGTAAATCTAACGTTAATAAACGTGTTGCTCCTGCTTTTTCAATCATGTTGGCAACTAGTTTTGCAGTAATTGGTTCCCGTGCGCGTGCTTTACGGTCTTGGCGTGCATAACCGTAATAAGGCATTACGACGTTGATTGTTTTTGCACTCGCGCGTTTCAAGGCATCGATCATAATCAAAAGTTCCATTAAATTATCATTTACCGGACTACTTGTTGACTGAACGACATAGACATGACAGCCACGAATACTTTCTTCAATATTTACTTGAATTTCGCCATCGCTAAATTGAGTGACCGAACTTTTTCCTAGCTCTACACCAACTTCTTCAGCAATTTTTTCAGCTAAGGGACGATTTGAGTTCAAAGCAAAAATTTTCAATCTTGGATCAAAATAATGTTTCGACATGGGGACCTCCACTTTCTTTTTAAGCATACGCTACCGATTATATACCATTTCAAATAAAATACTAGTCATTTCCATTTAAGAAATCAAGAGATTTCCCTTAAAAAGGCAAGTGACTGGCATATCCAGCTTTGTTTACTTGACGCGCCCGAGCAATGGCCATGTCACCTTCTTTGATATCTTCTGTAATGGTTGAACCTGCCGCTGTGACACTATTGTTTGCGATAGTGACTGGGGCAATAATATTTGTTCCTGATCCGATGAAGACATGATCCCCCACCGTTGTATGATGTTTATTTTTCCCGTCATAATTGACAAAAACCACGCCGCAACCGACATTGATATCTTTGCCTAGTGTAGCGTCACCGACATAGGTTAAATGTCCGACCTTCGTATTTTCTCCGATAGTCGCTTTTTTGATTTCAACATAGTTACCGATATGCGCACGTTCACCGATATCCGCTTGTGGCCGTAGATGGGCATGTGGACCCACATCCGCATTTTTGCGAACGATCGCTTCTTCTAAGACAGAAGATTTGATCTCAACGTTGTCTTCAATGATACTGTCTACGATCTTTGAATGCGCACCAATCACACAGTCAGAGCCAATTACTGTCTTGCCTTGCAACTGTACACCGGGTTCAATGATCGTATCTGAACCAATCTCAATGCCGGCATCAATGTAGGTTGTCGCTGGATCGATGAAGGTAACCCCATTGACCATATGCTGCCGATTGATGCGGCGACGCATGATTGCATTCGCGTTCGCTAAAGCGATGCGATCATTCACACCTAACGATTCTTCAAAATCTTCTGTTTGATACGCTGCGACTGTTTGACCATCATTTTTTAAGATTTCTACGATATCCGTTAAATAATATTCCCCTTGGGCATTATTCGTGCCGATTTTTTCAAGCGCTGCGAATAATTCTTCATTGTCAAAGCAATAAGTACCTGTGTTGATTTCTTGTGTCCGAGCTTCTTCTAGTGTTGCATCTTTTTGTTCCACAATCTTTTCAACGATGCCAACATGATCCCGTAAAATCCGGCCATAACCTGTTGGATCTTCTGCATGAGCAGTCAAGATCGTGGCACTAGCCTTCTTGCCTTGATGATAATCAAATAAATTGTTCAACGTTTGGGTTGTAAGTAGGGGAGTATCCCCGCTGATGACTAGCGTGGTCCCTTTTTTGCCTTTTAAAAATTCAGCCGCTTGCATGACAGCATGTCCCGTTCCTAGTTGCTCGGCTTGTAGCGCATAGTCACTGCGCTCGCCTAATTGTTCTTTAACCATTTCCGCCCCATGGCCGACAATCGTTACGATCTCTGTAGGTTGCGTCTCAACCACTCGTTCAATAATATGCTCCACCATCGGTTTGCCTGCAACAGGATGCAAGACCTTGTATAATTTTGATTTCATGCGAGTTCCTTTACCCGCAGCTAAAATAATCGCGTAACGATTTTCCAAAAGAAGTCACTCCTATTTCGATTTAATGGATTTATTTTTCTAAGAGAAAAATAAATTTGATTCTCAACACGTATATCATTTTACTAATCATGCTAAAGCATGAAGTAAAACTGAAATCCTTATGTTCCTATTAGTGAAATAATTTTTTTCAAAAATCATCTCTGATTTTCATGCCGTATACCCTTCTCCTAATGGGCTAAAGCCCAAAGTAGAACTGGCATCCTATTTCAATTTAATGGATTTATTTTTCTAAAAGAAAAATAAGTTTGATTTCTCAACACGTATCCCCTTCTACTAATGGGCTAAAACCCAAAGTAGAACTGACACCCTATTTCGTTTTAATGTCTTTCTTTTTCTAAGAGAAAAAGAAGTTCGATTCTTAACACGTATACCATTTTACTAGCTGAACGAAAAAAAGGCTAGCTCATTAGACTCCCTATTAAAAAAGTAGAGAGAGTCCGAAAAAACTAGCTTTGAATTTATTTATCGAAGCAATTACCTGGTACAACTGTAATCGTCTTAGTGCTGGTATCAACATCTTGCACAAACAACAGTGAATTATAGTCATCGATCGCTCGTTCGCCTTTGAATTTCGATTCCGCAAAGACCGTGATCCCCACAAGCTCCGCTTCAAATTCTTCGATCAAGCTCTTCATCCCATTGACAGTGCCGCCGCCTTTCATGAAGTCATCCACGATCAAAACTTTTGAACCACGTTTTAGACTTCGCTTCGAAAGCTCCATTTTTTCGATTCGTTCAGACGAGCCAGAAACATAGTTGACACTGACCGTTGAACCTTCCGTGATTTTTGAATCCCGTCGAACGATGACAAACGGCGCATTCAAATAGTAGGATACCGCTTGGGCAATTGGCACACCCTTTGTCGCTACCGTCATCACCGCGTCCACTTTTTTATCTAAATATTGTGCAGCGATGATCCGGCCGACTTTTCTTAATAAATCTGGTTGTCCTAACATATCGGATAAATACACATAGCCGCCTGGCAGCAAGCGATCTTCCTCTGATAAACGTTCAGCTAAGGATTCAATGTATTCCCGCGCGTCTTCATCGGTAATACTCGGTGTAAAGACGACGCCTCCCGCAGCTCCAGGAATCGTTTCTAAAAAGCCGGTTCCTCGCTCTTTGAAGGTTTTCTTAACAATGGCTAAATCTTCACTGATTGAAGACTTGGCAGAACCGTAGCGGGCCGCAAAAAAAGTCAATGGGATCAAGTCATGTGGATGATCCAATAAATATTGTGTCATGTCGATTAAACGTTCACTTCGACGCACTTTCACATAATTCACTCCTAAGTATTTATTTTATTCATTAAAAAAATTTTGATTCTCAACGAATCTTATCGTTGTGCTCACAAAACTTATGATAAGCAAATAGCACTCTATTCTGATTTATCGTTTCTCATTATAAGGGTTTAACGAATAAAATTCGAGTATTTTCTCGTTTCAAAGTAAAAAAGTTCGGAATTTATTAATTATTACACAAAAAAAGAGGAAAAGCTTTCGCTTTCCTCTATTTTTGCAGCTGCCTACGCTGAATTAAAAACCTTAATTGTCGAATACCATTCACTAGTAAAAATAAAATGATAAAGCCTAAAGTGATCGTCGCTCCTGGCGGCGTATCCAAATAATAAGACCCTGTCAGGCCACCAATCATACCGATAAAGCCGACCAAAACACTGATCAAGATCACGAGATTAAAGCTTTTCCCTGCGCGCATGCCGATCGCCGCCGGCAGTACCATAATCGCTGAGATCAGCAAAGCACCCGCAATCGGGATCATGATCGCAATAGCGACACCAGTAACCACATTAAAGATCATGGACATCATCCGAACAGGCAACCCATCGACTGCCGCGATATCTTCATCAAAAGTTAGGACATACATGGGGCGTTTAAACAATAAGAATAAAACCCCCACAAGGACAAATAAAACCCCTAGAAAAACAACCTGTTGCCAAGTAATCGTTACGATCGAACCAAACAAATACGATTGGATGCTGACGGCCGAACTACCTGGTGCTAAACTCATCAAGACTAGTGCCACCGCTAATCCAGCCGCCATCAAAATCGCAATCGAAATTTCTGAATAGGAGCTGTACATATTTTGTAAATACTCCATAATGATCGCTGCAATTACAACGACGAATAACGTTGTAGCGGTTGGATTTAAGTTTAAGAAAAAGCCTAGCGCCACACCTGCTAGTGACACATGAGACAAAGTATCCGCCATCAACGATTGCCGCCGAATAACAAGAAAGACGCCTAGCATAGGTGCGATTCCAGCAATGAAGATCGCCGCTAAGAACGCTCGTCTCATGAACTCATATGAAAGCAACGCCATTTTGAATTCTCCTTTCGCACCAATCGAATGTGACGGTCAATATATTTTTTTGTATCATCATGATCATGCGTGATCATCAAGATACTCTTCCCATGAGCATGGGCGCTATGCTGCAATAAGCCATAAAAGTCATTCCGGGATTTTTCATCCATGCCCGTTGTCGGTTCATCTAAAATAAACAAGTCTGGATCTTTGGCAAATAACCGCGCCAAACTGATCCGTTGTTTTTGACCGCCAGATAATTCTCCAACTTTTTTATGCCGCATATTCCACATATCTACCGATTCCAATGCTCGCTTCGCATGTTCGTGATCGCGGTCAGATAATTTTTTAAACCATTTCCCTTGAGGGTAACGTCCCGATTCTACCAATTCCAAAACGGTACTGGGAAATCCAGCATTAAATGACGCCACTTGTTGTGGAATATAGCCGATACTTAGTTTTTTTCCTTGGGTATTCTTTTTAGCAATCGTGATTTTCCCACTGCTAGGTTTTAATAAGCCTAATGTCGCTTTGATCAATGTCGATTTTGCGGCACCATTTTCCCCTGTCAAAATGACGAACTCTCCTGGATCTACGTGGTAAGACACGCTTTCTAATACTGGTTCATTGTCATAATAAAATGAGAGGCCTTCCACCTCGATATACGACATTTTCGTCTCTCCTTTAATGAATACTTTCTTTTAGCGCCGTCAAATTCTCACGCATCACTGAAAGATAATTTTCCCCGTTCTTGATCTGCTTGTCTGTCAGACTTTCTAAGGGATTCAACACGTCTAATTTTACGCCTGTTTCCTTGGATAACGTTTCTGCGACTTTCGATGAGGCATTCTCTTCAAAATAAATCACTTTAACTTGATGGTCTTCCACATAATGCTTCAACTCGCTCAAACGGCTGGGTGAAGGCTCTTGGTCCGGTGAAATTCCGGCGATCGCCTCTTGAGTCAAGCCATATTGCTTCGCCAAATAACCAAACGCTGCGTGCTGGGTCACAAATGTTTTCTCTTTCGCATCCTTAAAAGCTGTTTGATACTCTTGATCTACTGCCTTCAACTCGTCGATATAGCTTTCCGCATTTTTTTCAAAAGTCGCTTTGTCCTCTGGATACTTCTTGCTTAACTGATCACGAATCGTCTCCACTTCTTTAATAGCTAAGACAGGATCTAGCCAAACATGGGGATCTAACTCATGGTCATGTCCATGTTCTTCATGTTCTTCTCCATCGTGGTCGTGGGCTTCTTCATGAGCATGCTCGGCACCTTCCATTAAAGGAATATTTTTCGACGCTTGAATAATCTCCGTCTTTTTCGTGTCGATTGTATCCGTCAAATTATCTGTCCACGTTTCCAGCTCAGGACTGTTGTAAACAAACACATCCGAATCCGAGATCTTCGCCAAATCTTTGGCGGAAGGTTCGAAATCATGAGGCTCAGTTCCAGCTGGGATCAATAAGTCAACATGCCCTTTATTTCCTACCACTTGTTTCGTAAATTCATACATGGGATAAAAAGTAGTCATCACCTGAATCTTATCATTAGAGGATGCTTCTTTTTTTTCTTGCGTACCGCAAGCAGTCAATAGCATCGATAATAGCACAGTTCCCACTATTAGTAGTCCTTTTTGTTTTTTCATCTATTAATACACCTTCTTCTCTTTTTAAGACAAGGATTAATTTAGCAGATGTTTTTCTATCCGTCAACTCAAAGCGTAAAATTTACGATTTAAGTTCAATAAAGTTTGTTAAACCGTAAAACAGATGACTTCCGATTCATATGAAAGCTTCTACCTGCATCTGCTTTCATATGGTTGTTTTGTTATTTTAAGCTAAGGATAGTCACCTTTCCCCAAGCATTTAGATACCCGGCAATCAAAAAAAATAGACCCTCCAGGATCTACTTTAACGTACGCACTAGATAGACTTCATCACAAAAGCCCTTCAGTGCATTAAAAACATGCTTCGCGCGCGAATATTTGTGACAGAGGGCGTAGACGGTCGGTCCGCTGCCGCTCATCATCGCTGCATCTGCTCCGTATTTCAACATTCGATCTTTTAATTGTTGAATGACAGGATGCTTTTTGATCGTGACTACTTCCATCGAGTTTCCCAGGTTCTCTGTCAACTTTTGATAGTCACCAGCTTCGATCGCCTCCACTAAGGCAGAGATATTTGGATGATAAAGCTCATCCATCACAATTTTTGAAAAAATCGTGCGGGTGGAGACACTCATACGAGGTTTTACAACGACTACCCAGCATTGTGGCATCGGAGCAAGCGGCGTTACCTTTTCACCGAACCCCTCGACTAATGATGTCTGACCATAAACACAGTAAGGAACATCCGAACCAACTTCAGCACCTAGACTAGCCAATTCTTCAATCGATAAACCGAGATTCCACAAGCGGTTAACCGCCCGCAATGCTGCGGCAGAATCTGTTGAGCCTCCACCAAGTCCTGCTGCTACTGGTATTTCTTTATGAATTTTGACCCGTAGGCCCTTTTTTATGCCAAAGCGCTGCTTAACTAAATCCAACGCCTCATAGACATGATTTTTTTTATCCGTGGGCAAAAAAGCTTTATTCGTCTCAATAATGATCGTATCTTCCGGAATTTCTTCCAGGTGTAAGCGATCAGCCAAGTCAATACTGGCCATCACCATTGATAACTCATGCAGCCCATCTGGTCTTTTACCTAAAATATCAAGACCTAGATTGATTTTTGCTGGGGCTTTTTCCGTAACTTCCATTTTCTCACCCGTTCAAATTTTTCACTAGACGATTCTATCATAGCCTATAAAAAATGTATAGATACTTCATTCTAGCATAGGGCTTACAAAATAGTTGAAAATTTCACTTTCAGGTCTTACCCTTATAATAGAGGAAGGTATCCGTGATGAATGCGGTTACTGTTTAAGTTAAAAATAGGAATCAAGGAGGAATGCTTTATGAATCTACTACCGAAAAATGAGTGGTTGGATGGAGAAGATTTAGTGGGACGCCTCATGAGCAGCTTTTGGGACGATCGGAAAATGAGTGTTGATATTCGCGATCTCGATGATCACTACGAAGTCAAAGCAGACTTGCCCGGTTTTGAAAAATCAGAGATTTCTGTTCGGTACAACAATGACCTTCTTTCGATTGATGCCGAACACACCAGTGAACATGAAGTCAAAGATGATGGCCGTTTTGTGCGCAGAGAACGTTCTAGCAGTGCTTTTCACCGGCAATTTGTTGTTAAAAGTATTAACGAAGAGAAGATCAGCGCTACATTTAAAAATGGCGTACTCACCTTAAAGCTACCGAAGACCGATTATGAAGAAAAAAAAGGCAAAGCAATCTCAATTGATTAACTGCTACCCAATAAATAAAGGAGCTGGAAAATTTTCCCGGCTCCTTTTATACTTCAATCATTTCTTCTGAGATAGTCGCACCCTTATTCTTTCCACGGCCGATCAATAATAAGAGTTGTAAGGCAGAGAATAGGAAGCTGCTATCTTTCATATAAGCAAAATACCTTGGCCGCCATTGATCCACGTAGATCGTTTTTTCCTCCGTAACTTGTTGAAAGGCATAGATTGAATGACCATATTTATAAATCAAGTTCATAATGCGCTCTCCGAAAAAGGCAAAGGAAGTCTCGCCCACTTTGGCTAACGGTGCCATTCCCTGATAAATCTTCTGATAGCCTTGCTTCTTCAATTCATCCATTAAATGCAATTTTAAAAATGTCGGCAATTCATCCGGTACATCGTTCCGAAAACGCAGTAAATCAAAAGAGGCCAGTTCTTTATTGATTGGTTGCTCCGTAATAAAGCCGACAATCTGATTTTGCGGATCACGAGCGATCCCAACATTACTAGTTTCAATATACGCGCGATCAAAACGCCCCACAGAGAAGTATTTTTCCTTCTCGCCATTCAGCCATTCATCCGAAATTTCTTCCAATTCCTCAAAAACTTCTTCAGGCAGTTGTTCAAAATAAATGAATTGATAACCTTCATTTGCTAACCGTTTAAATTCAAAACGATCCGAAAAGACTTCGAGTTTGTGTTGTGTGAAATCCGTAACGCCTGTTTCCCCAATTTTGTCAAAATGAAAACCTAGATCATGTAACAGTAAAACATATTCTTCTGAAATTTTATAAAAGGCTAACTGATACCCACGCTGATCGGCATACTCCATAAATGCCAATGTTGCTTTTTGCCATTTTTCAGGATTTCCCACTGGATCACCGACAATAAAACATTTATTTGCCTTCGTTTGGAAACCAAAAACGATTTGGTCATTGCCATTTTCTTGATAATAGAAATACCGATAGCCCGCGACCCTTAAATAATGACTGGCCGCAGTCCCGCCATAACGATTGGTTAGATAGTTGAACCGCTTCTCATCCCAAACCGTCCCAATTTTCTCCTCACTTTGCGTCAAATATTGGTATAAGATCGCTAAACACAAAATAGATAAAATTAAGCCCAGTAATCCAGAGAACCAAATCTCTTCCGAGGGAAAAGCAAAATATTTCGTTGCCAGTCGTTCCGTACTCCAAATTTGTCCGCTGTGATAACCCGCCACCGCATAGAAAATGAATAGCAAGCCGAACAAAACCCCATCAAAAAGCAAGGCACCCCAAGAGTAGACAAACCGTTGACGATAAAATTCTCCGCGAGACATCCACACGATTAACAAAATCACCAAGTAAACAACGATTAAACGAATCGAAGCGGTCCGAGCCACCGTATTAACGATCCCAAAAATTAATAATACGATCGTTGGCCAAAACGCCCGTTTAACCTTTTGAGAGATACCACGAGCAAAACCTAGTAGCAAGAATCCTACCAATAAATTCAACGTCTGATCCAAAAAATCAAAGGAGAACGGCAGCAACACTTGAAACAAGCGGCTGATATTGGATAAATTCGTTAAGGTTGACAATAAAATCATCATGATCCCGGCAAAATAAACGGCACTGACCATTATTACATGAGCAATTTTTTGGGAAAGCAGACGTGGCAGATTATCAAAATAGCGGTTCATTTTGACACTTGTATTCGTCAAAAAGATTGCGATACCAGTTACAAATGGCACAAGGTAATAGAAAATTCGATAGAATAAAATCCAAACCACGGCCGTACTTTGACTAAGACCTAAATGCCCCAACCCTAAGATCATCATCACATCAAAGGTCCCAGCGCCCCCTGGAACCATCGTTAGCATTCCTAAGCCAGTGGCAATCACAAACATCGGATAAACCTCAGCCACATTCACCTTCGCTCCCATTAAGTAGCCAACTGCTAAAAAGACCGTTAGAGCCCCCAGCCATTGACCCAACGAGGCGGCATACAATTCTAAAATTTGTTTTAGCTGAAACTCTTTAAAGATTGTCCTTCGCCGACCATAAACAAAAACGAAAAGAATCGGCGCAAACGCACCTCCTACTAACAGCCAAAAACGATAACGAACAAATGGACTTTGAGTTTGAATAAAAAATAAATCCAATGCTGTAAAAAACGCAATAATCGAAAGACCTGCCAACATAAACAGGGCGATCTTAGAAATCACTGCCAGTACTTTTTTTCTTTCCATCCCTTTGCCGTAAAAACTTGAACGCAGACTCACGCCAACCACACCACCAAAGCCGGCTAAATTATTGATCGTATTCGTCGTCCACGCAGACACCAGCCATTCTCTGCGATTCATCCGTGGACGTCCCGCTGCTTCTAGTGTCGTGATCGCCACGTGATCGTATAAAAGCATGGGGAGGACGCCACCAAGGCCAATCCCGAGCATACTTAGTAATGCGATTTGATCCTGTTGTTTGATTGTTTGCCAAACCGTTTGCCAGCTCATTCCGTGGGCAATATTTTTCACCTGATTAGCGACGAAAAATAAGACAACCCCGAAAAAAATAATTTTAAGCAATGTGGCATAGCGTTTGAACCAGCGACTAATCGTCGTCATCCTTCTTCTCCCATTCTTCCTTTTCTTGTTACTCTATTCTAAATGAATTCTTGTTTTGAAGCTATTCTTTTAAATGAATGATTCCAATCAAATAGGATTAGTTATTTTTAATCTACTATTTTTAGTTGTTTACTTCTAAAAATCAAACGCACAAAAACTGTTGTAGCCACTGCGTACAAGTTAACTGGCTCCTGGCAGCTAGCTCAAACAAATGACGCTATTTTTCGTGCACATCCCCTTTCCACTAATTGAAGTGGTAAGTGAAACTGGCAAAACAAAAAGCCTCATTTCTGAGGCTTTTGGCTATTTTGCATAATCGGTTGCCCGTGTTTCACGGATAACCACAACTTTAATGTGTCCTGGATAATCTAGTTCGTCTTCGATCTTACGACGGATGTCGCGGACTAAGCGAACAGAATCCAAATCTGAAATTTCTTCTGGTTTAACCATGACACGAACTTCTCGTCCCGCTTGAACTGCGAAACTTGATTCTACTCCGGCAAAACTGTTGGAAATATTTTCCAAGTTTTCTAAACGTCGAATATAGTTTTCTAACGATTCGCTTCGTGCTCCTGGGCGTGCAGCTGATACGGCATCTGCTGCGGCAACCAATACGGAAATCACTGAAGTGGCTTCGGTATCGCCATGGTGAGAAGCGATGGCATTGATGACTACTGAGTTTTCACGATATTTAGCGGCAAGTTCTGCCCCAATTTCAACGTGTGACCCTTCGATTTCATGATCCAATGCTTTACCAATATCATGAAGCAAGCCAGCTCGTTGTGCTAACTGAACATCTTCGCCTAATTCTGCGGCAAGAACCCCCGTCAACTTGGCAACTTCGATGGAATGGTTCAAAACATTTTGACCGTAGCTGGTACGGAAATGTAAACGTCCTAAAATCTTAATCAAATCTGGATGTAAGGTATGCGCGCCTACTTCAAAGGCTGCTTGTTCCCCATATTCGCGAATGCGTTCATCCATTTCTTTACGCGATTTTTCGACCATTTCTTCGATTCGTGCTGGATGGATTCGACCATCTTGAATCAATTTTTCCAAAGTCATGCGGGCAATTTCCCGTCTGATTGGATCAAAGCCTGATAAAACAACTGCTTCTGGGGTATCATCAATAATCAAATCAATCCCCGTCAATGTTTCTAACGTCCGGATATTACGGCCTTCACGTCCAATGATGCGACCTTTCATCTCATCATTTGGTAAAGTTACCACTGAAACAGTTGTCTCAGAAACGGCATCCGCACCACAACGTTGAATAGCCATTGCTAGAAGATTTTTCGCTTTGCGATCCGCTTCTTCTTTGGCCCGTTGTTCAGATTCTCTGACCATGACGTTCAATTCATGGTTCAGTTCCTCTTCCGTCGTCTTCATAATCAATTCTTTTGCTTCATCTTTGGTTAATGAAGCAACTTGTTCAAGTTTTGTTTTTTGTTCATCGATCAGTTGTTCTACATCTTTTTCTCGCTCGTCAATTAATTGCTGTCTAGCACTGATTTTTGTTTCTTTTTCTTCAAGTGAGTGCTCACGCTTTTCAAGAGAATCATCCTTACGATCTAAGGTTTGTTCTCTTTGAAGCAAGCGATTTTCTTGCGATTTTAATTCTTGTCTGCTTTCTTTCAACTCACTTTCAACTTGTGCGCGATACTGCTGGTTTTCTTCCTTGGCTTCCAACAAAGCTTCTTTCTTTAAGGTCTCCGCCTCTTTATTAGCATGCGTAATGATCCCTCTAGCTGTGTTTTGTGCCCCATCAATTTCTTTTTCATGGCGTGATTTTGCTACCATGAAACCCAAACCAAGACCGACAATTAAACCGATGATAGCGAGGAGAATCGGAACTAACATTAAATCCACCTCCGTACTATCTTATTTACCTATCTGTAGTTTTTTGATAAACGAATGTCAAATTATCAATATGCCTACTTGCATATGTGTGGTGTCACACAACTTTATTCTAATGTTTGTCTGATAGTGTGTCAACTTTATTTCTCTTTTGACAGACTTCCTACTAAAGCGCTTTGATTTGTTTTGAAAAATCTACAAAAAAACACTAATGACCGAGCAAATAGCCTTTGTCATTAGTGTCGATTTGTTTTTTATTCGTCTAATGGCAGTTCTTCTTGTCCTGCGTCGTCTGAATCAGCCACTTCGCCTGCTTCACCGATACCGTAAGCCGCCCGCACACGTGTATCGACTTCAGCCATCATTTCTGGATGGTCTGCTAAATATTTCTTCGCATTTTCACGACCTTGACCGATCCGATCTTCTTTATAGCCATACCAAGCACCGCTCTTGTCGATGATATCTTGCTCTACAGCCATGTCTAAGAGTTCGCCTTCTTGCGAAATTCCTCGACCATACATCAGATCCACTTCAGCCACCTTAAAGGGAGGGGCCACTTTGTTTTTCACGACTTTGATCTTCGTACGGTTACCAACAATATCTGTACCGTTTTTCAATTGTTCCGCACGACGAACCTCTAACCGTACAGTCGCATAGAACTTCAACGCACGTCCACCAGGAGTAACTTCTGGGTTACCGAACATTACGCCGACTTTTTCCCGAATTTGGTTGATGAAGACCGCAATCGTCTTTGTCTTATTGATCGAACCAGATAATTTACGCAATGCTTGTGACATCAGACGTGCTTGTAAGCCAACGTGAGCGTCGCCCATCTCACCATCGATTTCAGCCCGGGGAACCAACGCTGCTACAGAGTCGATAACAATGATATCAACAGCACCACTAGAAACTAATGCGTCCGCGATTTCCAACCCTTGCTCACCAGTATCTGGCTGTGAAAGCAATAGTTCGTCAATATTAACACCTAGACGTTGTGCATATTGCGGGTCTAACGCATGCTCAGCATCGATAAAAGCAGCTGTGCCACCTTGTTTTTGCACTTCTGCAATAGCATGTAAAGCAACCGTCGTTTTACCAGAACTTTCTGGTCCATAGACTTCAATAATTCGTCCTCTTGGATACCCACCGACACCTAACGCTACATCTAATGCTAAAGAACCACTTGGGATCGTTGAAATCTGTTGATCAACCTTTTCACCTAATTTCATGATCGAGCCTTTTCCATAATTCTTTTCAATCTTCTTCATCGCAGCATCTAAGGCCGCCTTGCGATCATTTGCCAATAGCTGATCCTCCTATTTCCTATAATGTAATTATTTTTCAAAAAACGAAAAATGAAGTTGCTGTTCAACACGTATATTTTCTGTTAAAGAGCTTGCTTTGTGATGATCGCACTCGCTCACTAACAATGGGGAAATTTTTCTCACATACAATTCGTGTACACATAACCCTTCCACTGATCTTGCCAAAGTAAGAAATAAAACGGGTCATGCACGCACATCATTATTGCTTTTTCAATAGTCTTAGTTTATCGGTTTAAAATCAAAAAAGCAAGCAAAAAACGAACAAACATTCGCATTTTTAGTTTTTGTTTAGAATTGCCCGCCGCAACATGTCTAACCCCTTCATCACAGAGCTGTGACGAACATAAGAACGATCTCTGGTGAAGTGATTTTCTGTTACTACGGTCGGTCCATTTTTTTGCGCCAAGCCAATATAAACAGTTCCCTTTGGTTGCCCTTCCAGTTCGTCAGGACCGGCAACACCCGTAAAGGACAAGGCGTAGTCCGTCTCAGCTAAACGCAGAGCCGCTTCTGCCATTTCTTTCGCGCAATCTTCACTAACAACACCTGTTTGTTCTAGACGCTCAGAATCAAGCCCTAGGAAGTTTATTTTCGTTGCCTTGGAATAAGTCACAAAACCACCGGGAAAGACCTCTGAAACGCCTGAAATCGTTCCTAAGGTTGCTTGGAACTCACCCGCTGTCAAACTTTCTGCCGCCGTAATCGTCCGTTTTTCCTTTTTCAATAGCTCAACGACTACTTCAACCAAACTATTTTCCTCGCCATAGCCATAGAAAAATTCACCCACCTTCGCTAGGATCTCTGTTTCTGTTTGATCCAATAAGGCATTCGCCGAATCTTCATCCTCTGTCTTAGCTGTGATACGCAACGTAACTTCATTAGGTTTGGCGTAGGGAGCAATCGTCGGATTGGTTTGCTGTTCGATCATTTCCGCCAGATCTGTCACTAGTTTCGATTCGCCGATACCAAAGAAACGTAGGACACGTGAGGTTAATTTTTCCGTTGTCGGAAATTCTTTTTCTAATAGCGGGCGCGCTTGTTCCAAAAACATCGGTTGCAATTCGTTAGGCGGCCCTGGTAACAAAATATAATTATTCTTGGTTCCTTTATACAAACAGCCAATGGCTAGGCCTGTCCGATTCGGTAATGGAATCCCGTCTTGCAGTGTCTCAATTTGCCGTAGATTATTCGGTGTCATCGTACTTTGACGCTGTGTGAAAAAGGCGTTCAACGCTGCTAAGCCTGCTTCATTTTGCACGAGCGACACGCCGACGTGCTCAGCCAAAACATTTTTTGTCAAATCATCATCGGTTGGCCCCAAGCCGCCGCATAAAAGGATCAGCTCGCTGCGTGAATCGGCCAGCTGCAACAATTCCTCCAAACGTTTGGGGTTATCGCCAACAACGGTATGAAAATAAACTTCAATCCCCATATCCGCCAATTTTTCTGATAAAAAAGTCGCGTTCGTATTGACTACTTGTCCTAATAAAAGTTCCGTTCCTACAGCAATGATCTCTGCTCTCATGTAATCCTCTTCCTTCTAACATTAAGATACGCATTTTTCTCAACTATATCATTTTTATTTCAAAAAGGCTTTGAGAATTGGCTCAAAAATAAAAAAGAACGCACCCTCACGGCGCGTTCTAAGTATTTTTTACATAGAGCCTTTAAACAGCCCAGTATTTTTAGCGAAATAATCATACCCTGAATAAATCGTAAAGAATAAACAGATATATAGCATGATTTGATCCATCGGAATTCCGATATAATTGAAAGGCACATTATTTAAGTATAACAAAACGATTCCGACCATTTGTGTAGTCGTTTTGATTTTCCCGGGCATCGCTGCTGCCATTACCCCGCCACCTTGCTCAACGATCAGAAGACGCAAGCCGGTTACCGCTAATTCTCGACAGACGATAATTGCAATGACCCACGCAGGGGTCTTGCCTTGTTGAACTAAAATAATAAAGGCAGTCATCACTAACATTTTATCCGCTAAAGGATCAGCAAATTTTCCGAAGTTGGTCACCAGCCCGCGAGCACGAGCGATTTTCCCATCTAAATGGTCCGTGTAGCTAGCGATCGCAAAGATGATTGCACCGACTAATTGTGTAACCGCTAAAGTCGTATTGCCAACGTGTAACGTGCCCCAATCCCATGGTGCTAAGACAACAACCATAAATAATGGGATCATAAAAATTCGGACGACCGTTAATTTATTTGGTAAATTCATCATTGATTCCTCCTATGTAACTTTCCTACGGCTTTTAAGCAGCGTAGGCGATATTTAAGGTAATGTCTTTTTTCAGTAAAGAGTCGCCCGGTTGAAAATCCAGACCTTGATCATTGACCTTGATGTCTGCGTACTTCGCCATCCCAATAGTGATCAGCGTTTGGGCAGTGTCTGCGGGTAATTCGGTGGTCTGTGACTCACCCGGCTGCAAGGTATATTGATAAATCAACGCACCGTTAACTTGAACACCGATCCATACGCGTTCTTTCCCTGTAAAAGTAAGCTTTAATGGTTTTTCCGCGTGATCGACCTTCATCGTTGCAGCATTGACGGTATTATTTTCCATCGCCAAGGCCATTTTTGGTTTTTCCGGCGGCTTAGAAGAGGCCACCGTTGGTTTTGGCTGTGACGACGAAACTTTTTCCGGCTGTGACGCGGTATTTCCTGAGCGCTCGACTTGAACAGAACTATTTTCAGGAATAATAGCGGTCTCTTGATGATCTAGCCAAGTCATATACCCAACCACCGAAATGATTGCCAAAGCCACCAAGCCTAAAACAACCATCGGCAGCGTTGCTCTAAAACGAGCCTGCGTAGGATTCTCTGCGTGTTTATTCTTTCGTAACTCCGCCACTGTTTGAAGTTCCGGATACGTTGGCAACGGCCGATCCTTCCCGTCTAAAACATCGATCAAATGGTTGCCATCTACGTTTACCTCATCGGCATATTGCCGAATAAATGTCCGCAAATAGTAATCGCTGGGCAACTCATGAAAGTCATTTTCTTCAATCGCTAATAAATAGCGCTTTTGAATTTTTGTGCGCTGCTGCAGTTCATCTAAACTGAGTTTTTTATCGATGCGGGCTTTGCGTAACGTTTCTCCAATATTAATACTAGCCACTTGATTCTCGACTCCTATATCCTATTTTCATTATGCTTGCCCATTCATAAAACGAATTTGGCAGCTTATTCCTCTCACTGTCATTCTTCGATCATTTTCCCACAGAAGCTGCGGACATTCACTAAACAAGTGTCTTTATTCCATCCAACCACCAGCCACCGGCAAAACAATCCCGGTCGTATAACTGGCCTCTTTTGAAAATAAATACTGACAGGCTGCTGCGATTTCTTTCGGATCGGCTAAGCGTCCCAAAGGAATCTCCGCACTTAACTCCATTAATTCCTGTTCCGTCCAATTCGTGTTCATCTTTGTCTGAACCGCTCCAGGCGCCACCACATTGACTGTAATGCCTAAGGTAGCAACCTCTTTGGCATACGCCTTAGCAAAAGCCTCCTGCGCCCCTTTGACAGCACTATAAACCGTCTCCATGCTACTGCCGCGATGACCATAAACGGAGCCGATAAAGACGATTCGCCCCTGATTGTTTCTAGCCAATTTTTCCTGTAAGGCTTGCAACAAAAGTAACGGAGTCTTTAAATGAACTTGCCATAATGCTTCCATCTGATCGGCCTTGGTCTCTGGTAATAACTCGTAAAAAGTAAAACCTGAGGCAAAAACGATCCCATCCACTTGAAAAAGCTGATCTAAGAAATGAGGGATTTCCGCTTCCCTCAACATGTCTAAGGATACCATAAAAAAATCTTGCTGAGGATAACGTTTCTGTAAGTCTGAAACGAAACTTAAGACTTTTGTTTTTTGTTGATTGTAGTGGCAGTAAAGGGACCAGCCTTCTCCTGCCAATTTTTCACAGATTGCTTGGCCAATATCTCCGCTGGCACCCATGACTAATGCGTAAGGCATCTTACGCCTCCTTTTTCATATAAAAACGGGTGAAGGCATCTTCTCTAATAAATAATTTTCCAGCTGCTAACACATCCGCTAATTCGATTTCCTGAATAATTTCCGGCATATCAAACAACGTCCAATCACCAAACAACGATTGCGTAAATTGGTTTGCTACGTATTCTAAGGAATTCAAGGATTGGAAATATTTACCTAACATCTTTTTCTTCAGCAAATCTAAATTTGCTTGATTCAGCTCTGGGTCCGTCGCAAAATGCAGTAAAATCTCCGTCAAACGATCTGCTAATTTTTGTGGCTCCTCACTATCGCCACCAAAATCCGCAAAATAGAAACTACGGTCTAGCGAGAATTCATAGTCAAAGCTGTCATCTAGCAGCCCTTCATTATACAGCTGCAAATAATTTTGCGAGGTCGTTCCCAGCAGCAGTTGGAACAATAAATCCAGTGAAACTTTGAAAATCAATCGTTCTTTGTCATCTGCCGGTAGTTCCGCCAGACCTTTGACACCGACAATCGCTTTAGGAATCGTAATGGGCATGTTTTCTTCACTAAGCGTGATAATCTCTTCTGGTGTCTCTTGCGGGAAACGTCGTTGGATCGCTTCTGGTGCCTCAAACGTTTTCGCCGCTTGATTTTCCCGGATAAAGTCCATCAACGCCTCGGGTTCTAGGTTCCCCACAACAAACAGCGTCATGTTGCTAGGATGATAAAAGGTATTGTAACAGGTGTATAAATCCTCCGCCGTGATTTCCGCAATCGACTCAATCGTACCAGCGATATCGATATGTAACGGATGCTCCGGATACATATTTTTCAAAATAGCGAAAAACTGTTGCCAATTTGGATCGTCTTGATACATTTGAATTTCTTGACCGATAATCCCTTGCTCTTTTTGCACCGATTCTTCCGTAAAATACGGCGCTTGAACAAAATCTAACAACGTTCCTAAGTTTAATTCCAATTGATCCGTCGTTGAAAACAAATAGCTGGTCCGGGTAAAGCTGGTGAAGGCATTGGCAGAGGCTCCTTGCTCACCGAATTTTTGAAAGACATCTCCATCTTCTTTTTCAAACATTTTATGTTCTAAAAAATGGGCGATCCCGTCTGGTACTTTGACATAGTCTTTGCCACCACGGGGAATGAATTCATTGTCGATCGAGCCATAATTCGTGCTGAATAGCCCATACGTTTTATGGTAACCGGCTTTCGGTAAAAGATAGACCGTCAACCCATTAGGCAGAATTTCTTTATACAAGGTCTCATTGATTTTTTGATACGCTACTTTATCCATGTTGCTGTCCTCCATCTAAGAAGAAGATTGCCTGCAAACGAATTTTTTTCGCAACTCGTTGGACATCTTCTGGTGTCACAGCCGCTAACCGTTTCAGCCATTCTTCGTCTGTCAGTTTACTTTGCGGCAGCCATTGCGCCAAATAAGTTGTCTCGATGGTATTTTGCATACTATCCAGACCTAACAAATAATGATTTTTCAGCATCGCTTTGGTTTGTTGGAAGGCCAACTCAGTGAATTTTCCCGCCTGCAATTCAAGCAATTGCTCCGCGATCAAGTGCAGAACCTTTTCACGATTGTCGCTGTTGATCCCGGTTTGGACTTGCAAGTAGCCTCGGAAGGTATCAAAGGAGCTGGAAGCGTAATATGCCAGACTCGCTTTTTCTCGTACATTCATAAATAATTTTGAATGAGGGAAGCCACCGAATAAGCCATTAAAGACTAACAGTGCGAAACGATCGAGGTCTTCGTAATAGACATCTGTCGCATAAGCCAAGTTCAGTTTTCCTTGCGTCACTGCTTCTTGGATTTGCTGTTGGCGAATCACATTGTCATGGACTTGATGATAATAGATGGATGGAAAGCTTTCTTCGCGTTCAGTAAAGGGCAAACGCTTAAACAGTTCTACCATCTCTGCTTCTTCTACATCCCCAATCACAAACAGATCCACTTGATCCTGCGTGATCATCTCTTGATAATACGTTGCTAAGCCTTCACTAGTTTCATTAGCCAAATCTTCCACCGTTCCAAAGCTTGGCAATTTTTGCGCATCGTCAGTGAAATAGGTCTCTTTGATTTTTAAAGAGGCCAGTGTCTGTTTATCTTCCTGCAAGGTCTCGATAGAGCTTTGCAGATTTTCTTTTTCTAAACGGAAGGTCTGTTCATCGAATGTTCCCTCACGAATATTGGGGTTGAATAAAATCTCTTGCAAAAAATCTAGCGCCTCCGGCAATAACTGCGGATCTTCAACATACTTTCCGTTCACGACCCCAAGACCGACATCTAGCCAATGTAGATTCCCTTTGCGTCCAACATTTAAACCAAAGCTGGCACCATAAAGTTCCGCCAATTGCCCGCTTAATTTAGTTTGATCGGGATAATGCAGCGAATTGGTTTCTAATAAATTGGCCAAAAGTGCCCGTTTGGTCATAATTTCTTTCGTTAAACGAGTCGTAAAACGCCCGTAAAGTTGAATCGTTTTATATTTTTTTGTGGCGATAACGTGCAAGCGTACGCCTTTTTTTAGTTCGATCATCACAAAGCTCCTTCGTCTCATCGTTAAGAACAATTATAGCACAGGCACTCTTTAAGGACCGAAATCAGCTTCAGCAAATAGTCGCTTTTATTTCAAATTTTTTTCTTCTTTCGCTATACTGAATTATAAAGAAAATGACACCGAGCCAGATGACCACGCTTTACGAGAAAACCGACTCGAAAAAAAGCACTGGCTGAAACAGGTGAGACTATTATTTAAGATAGGAGTGACACGATGATTAAAGAATTTAAGGAATTTTTGATGCGAGGCAATGTCCTTGATCTAGCGGTTGGTGTCGTTATTGGGACTGCTTTTACAGCGATCGTTACCAACGTGGTGAACGGCTTGATCACACCATTGGTAGGACTGATTGTCTCATTGTTTACCAAAGGAAAAGATTTAAACGAAGCGATGTCTGTTTTAGACTGGAAGCCCGTTAAAGGAGTTACCTTTGCTTTTGGGGATGTGGTCAGCGCGCTGATTACATTTGTGATTACCGGCTTTGTGCTGTTTCTAATCGTTAAAGCGGCGAATAAAGCCAAAGAAAAGGGTACTAAAGAGGAAGAGGCAGTGGTTCCTGAAGTTAAAATGCCGACTGCCGAAGATTACTTAGCGGACATCCGCGATCTCTTAGTCGAACAGAAAAAAGCCACGCAAGAAACCTTCGACCAACCGGAAGACAAATAAAAACCATGGAGCAAACGCTCCATGGTTTTTAAATTGCTTCACTTAAAAATTCAATCTCTACTGTGCGAGTCAATACATCGGAATAGCTGTATGAAACACGTTCAAAAGAATTTTCCTCTGGGTCCAAATCGACAACAAAAACGGAAGGATAGGTTTCAGTTAAAATCCCTTTACGTTGCGTTTGACGCTTACGTCCCGTTTGAGCTACAAGCATAATTGGAGCGCCGATACGATCTTCCAAGTTTTTCTTGATAGTCGCTAAAGTTGTTGGCATACAGTTCACCTCAACATACATTATAGCACAAATCCAAAACTTTTCAATGTATCATAAGATAAATTCATTTGCAAATTATTTTTCGCACAAAATAACGATTCTAAGGCGACTTTCTCCCCTTGGAGACGTTACCCACCAAAAAAGGTCGACAGCACAGCCGCGGCTACCACCGAACTGATGACTTCAGCAACGTTTGGTCCCATCACATGCATCAGCAGATAATTATGAGGATTTTCTTTTGTCCTTCATTTGCACTTGTCTCCAAAAGAATCCGCTTTCATTTTATGAAAGCTTCAAAGCTAGTTCTTTTTTGATTTTATTCTTGGTTCGATTCAAGGCATTACGAATTGCTTTTTCCGTTTCTCCCAACCGCTTAGCGATTTCAACAGGCTCTTCACCTCTAATATAATAATAAAGCGTATATGTTTCTAACTGAGACAAGGTCATTTCACCCTTTAACAGGAGTTCACTGATTGAAAGACTCTCCTCCAACTGCTGGTGGTAGTGAAAATATTCGCTGAAGGTTTCGCTGCCGACTTTCTCAATCGACACAGCCTGCTGCTGGGCAAAACGCTTCTTCGCTTGCTGACGTCGTAAAAGTGATCGAATCCGATTTTCTAGAATCATTTTGTAGTAGAGACCAAATGTGGTTCCGCGATCCTCACGATAACTCCTCAACGCACTGTTCAAAGCAATTCGACCCTCTTGCAACCAATCATCATGTTCAAAATCCCGAATAAGGTAACGGGACTCCATTTTATAAATGATCGGCACATACTGTTGAAACATTTCTTCAAAGACAATACTGTCGATGGTTTCCAGGTACTCAACATTTTCCATTTTTACACCCCTCTCGTCACGTAAAAGCATACACGTAACTAAAATAAGAGAGGAGCATATTCGGAAAAATTATTTTTTTCGGCTTAGTTCGTCCAATTTTTGCGACAATTTTTGCAATTGGGAATTATTCCAAGGAGAGTTCCGGCGAAAATTTTGATAATGCGTATCTTCTGTGTCCCCAGCGATCAACGCTTCGGTTTGCTGCACTGTTTTATACAACTCTCGGGCAGAAGTTCGTAGGGCTCCTTGAGAAAAGACCGTCCACTGTTCAGCCAAATCACTAGTCGCCACAGTCACTTGCGTCAACCGATCATTTAGTTCTCTGGCGACACGTTCGATATAGCTATCTGCAGTTTCGCCTTCTTCTGTAAAGACCACTGTCAAAAAATATTTTTTATAGCTTTGAGTCACACCGGGAACAAATTGTGCATCAAAAACAATGATGATTTCCAAACCTTGGTATTTCGCAAAATTCGATAAGCGAAATAGCAAGGCTTCCCGAGCTTCTTCCAAACGATCTTGATTTTTCAAGCTCACAAGTTCCGGCCAAGCACCAATCATATTGTAGCCATCCACGATCAGTAATTGCTCTTTCATTAGAGCTCACTTCGCTTTCGGAACACCTCATACATCAAAAGCCCCGCTGCCACACCGGCATTTAGACTTTGGACATGCCCAGTCATTGGAATCGTCAGCATTTCATCGACATCTTTTTTCAAGCCGGCACTCATGCCTTTGCCTTCATTCCCGATGATCAACGCGATCGGTCCCGTCACTTTCCACTGACGATAATCCGTTCCTTCCATGTCGGTACCAAAAATCCAATAACCGGCATCTTTCAATTGCTTAATACTTTGAGCGAGATTCGTCACTCGAGCGATTGGTACATATTCCACCGCTCCCGTTGAAGCTTTCGTTACGACCGGCGTAATGCCGACAGAACGATGCTTGGGAATAATCACCCCAGAGACACCACTAGCATCTGCGGTTCGCAAGATCGACCCAAAATTATGCGGGTCCTCCAAGCTATCCAGGATCAACAGAAAAGGTGCTTCTTCGGCAGCCGTTTTTCCTAATAGTTCATCCAACGTTAAATACTCATAAGGCGTGATACCTAAGACGATGCCTTGATGGACACCGCCGTCACTTAAGGTGTCTAATTTTTGCTTCGGTACCCATTTCACCGGTACAGCTTGCTCTTTAGCCAAGCTTTTTAACTGATCGATTTTATCGCCATGAGCATCTTCTTGCATGAATAATTTATTGCCGCGGCCAGCCTGCAAGGCTTCCACACTGGCATGGTGGCCAAAGACAAAATTATTTTCTTCTGATTCTGTTGGTTCGATTGGTTCGATCCGTCGCTCTTTTGGCCGGTTATTTTTTTGTTGATTCCGACGATCATTGTTTCGACGTGGTTTTTTATCCTTCAATTGCTTCACCTGCTTTCTCGATACACCAAGCGATTAATGCTTCTAAACGCTCTGTTTGTTCCAATAAATGTAAATAACCCATCAAAGCTTCAAAGCCTGTAGACATCCGGTAGGTCATGATAGCGGTATTCTTAGCGGAAGTATAGCTTTTCGCATTTCGTCCGCGCCGATAAATACCTACTTCTTCTTCTGTCAGCATATCATCTTCCAACATTTTTTGAATCAACATTGCTTGCGCCTTGGCTGAAACATAATGGGTCGCCAAATGGTGCAATTTATTCGGACGCGTTTGGCCAGAACGAACGAGATGATCCCGAATATACGTTTCATAGATCGCATCGCCTACGTAGGCTAACGCTAAGGCATTTAATTGTTTGTAATCAGTCATTAGGCTCTTCTCCAACGGACACCTTGTGGGGTATCTTCTAAAATAATTCCTTGTTCTTTCAATTGATCGCGAATTTCATCGCTGCGGGCAAAATTTTTATCTTTTCGCGCTTGATTCCGTTCTTCGATTAATTGGTCAACTTCTTCATCTAATAAACCAGCCGTTTGAAACTCGATTCCAAAAATAGATAAAAGCTTCGTAAATTCTTCCAACGCCGCGGTCAAGACCACTGCCGAAACACGTTCTTGCTCACTGTAATGGTTCAACCATTTCGCCACTTCATAAACCACGGTGATTCCGTTGGCTGCATTGAAATCATCGTCCATCTCTTCAATAAAACGATCTTTCAAGGTACGCAATTCAACTAATTTTGCTTGATCATCCGCTAATTCATCTTCTGCCGTTGCTTGACGGAAAGTCGCGTTTTCAAATGCCGTACGCAATTTTTGCAGATTTGCTTGTGCATCCTTCATCGTCGTTTCGCTATAACGGATCGGACGGCGATATTGAGTCGTCGCCATAAAGAAACGTAAAACCTGTGGATCGATCTCTTTCACTAGATCATGCACCGTTACAAAGTTCCCCAAGGATTTACTCATCTTAGCGTCATCTTCACCAATCGTCACATAACCGTTGTGCATCCAATAATTGGCAAACCGTTTGCCAGTCTTCGCTTCACTTTGAGCAATCTCGTTTTCATGGTGGGGAAATTCCAAATCTTGCCCGCCACCATGAATGTCGATGGTCTCGCCTAAATGCTTCGTCGCCATCACCGAGCACTCGATATGCCAGCCTGGACGACCCGCACCCCATGGAGATTCCCACGAAATTTCATCTGGTTTCGCACTCTTCCACAAAGCAAAATCCAAGGGATCTTCTTTGATTGCTTGCTCCACGCCCGTCCGTTGACTAGCTCCGACTTCTAGCTCATCAATCGATTGGTCGCTTAGCTCACCATAATGCTCAAATTTGCGTGTCCGGTAATAAACATCACCAGCCACTTCATAGGCATAGCCTTTTTCGATCAACGCTTCAATGAAGCTTAAGATATCTGGAATATGATCCATCACTCGAGGATGCAGTGTCGCCGGTTTGACATTCAAGGCGGCGGTATCCTCTTCAAAAGCTGCGATAAAACGATCGGCCAACTCCGGTGCTGTGACGGCTAATTCTTTTGCTGCTTTGATAATCTTGTCATCCACATCGGTAAAATTCGAGACATAATTCACCTCATAACCGCGGTATTCAAAATAACGACGAATCACATCAAAAGCGATCGAACTGCGAGCATTTCCTATGTGGATATAGTTATACACGGTTGGTCCGCAGACATACATACGAACTTTATTTTCTTCAATCGGTTTAAAAAGTTCTTTCTCTCGTGTTAGTGTATTGTGTATTTTAATCATGAGGAACCTTCTTTCCATTTATTTTGACTATTTTTGCGGGGACACCAACAGCTGTGGCATCTGTTGGAATACTTTTCAATACAACGGCCCCAGCACCAATTTTGACCCTTGCGCCAATCTCGATTGGTCCTAGAATCTGAGCATTGGCAGAAATAAACGCCCCTTGCCGAATGGTAGGGTGCCGCTTGCCGGCGTCTTTGCCGGTTCCACCCAGAGTTACGCCATGGAATAATACCACATCTCGTTCAATTTCCGCAGTCTCACCGATCACGACCCCCATTCCGTGATCAATAAAAACACCGGGAGCAATCTTAGCACCGGGATGGATCTCAATCCCAGTCAAAAAACGCCAAAATTGTGAATGGATCCGTGCCAACAAAAACCGCTTATGTCGATAGAGAAAATGCGAAAATTTGTGAAAGAACAATGCATGGACACCCGGATAGGTAAGGACTACCTCAGCACCTGAGCGAACCGCTGGATCATTGCGTTTTGCTGCTACAATCGCCTCTTGCCACCATCCCATTAACCTCAACTCCTTTTCTAAGCGGCGCCACGTTTCCAACGTTCGCGCCTTTCCTTGAGTAACAACCGTTCATTTTTTATTTTTGAACCAAGTACACTATGAAAAATAATTCTGATTCTTGCTTCGCATACCAGTTCACTAATCACGCGAAAGACGCGAAGTGAAGCTGGCAAAAAAAGCGTCTTTTGAGTTTCCTCAAAAGACGCTTAGACGTGGTCCCACTTTTGTTTGCAATTGCTTGCCTTGAAACAGGTAACGTCTGTGAATCGTCCTTAGCTACATATCGCTAAGGCCACTCCGAGATGCATTTCACAACAGATGATTTGACTGCTTGCACCGACCGCAGCCTCTCTGAAAAATCAATCGTTGGTACTTCTTCTCTTCTATGTGTTTACATAACTTGATTTAAATGGGCTAAGGCTTTTTCTTTGCCTAATAATTCAACCGTTTCAGGTAATTCAGGTCCGTGGGTCACACCGCTGACGGCGACACGAATCGGCATCCATAATTTTTTCCCTTTAACGCCAGTTTCTTTTTGAACAGCTTTGATTGCAGCCAAAACATTCGCTGCATCTACCGTTTCCATTGCTTCTAATTGGGCTTTAAAAGCCTTCAATACCGTTGGTACATCTTCTTCCGCCAACACTGCTTTGGCAGCGTCATCCAAAACTGGATGTTCTTCAAAGAACAAGTTTGAGACTTCCGTAATTTCTGCGGTGTAGCTCATTTGTGGTTGATACAAGCTAATTACTCGTTTTACCCAATCTTTGCGTTCAGGCGTTGGATTTTCTTCAACTTTTCCAGCTTTGATCAAGAATGGCAGACACAATTCAGTTAATTTGTCTAAGTCCATTGCTTTGATGTAATGGTTGTTCACCCATTCTAATTTCTTTGGATCAAAGGCCGCTGGTGATTTGCTTAACCGTTTTGTATCGAACAATTTAACCAACTCTTCTTGAGAAAAGATTTCGTCTTCACCGACTGGAGACCAGCCTAGTAAAGTAATGAAGTTAAACATTGCTTCTGGCAAATAACCTAATTCCCGGTATTGTTCGATGAATTGTAGAATACTTTCGTCACGTTTACTTAATTTTTTACCGGTTTCACTATTAATGATCAACGTCATGTGACCAAAGGTTGGACGTGTCCAACCGAAAGCATCGTAAATCATTAATTGTTTTGGCGTGTTGGCGATATGGTCGTCCCCACGCAATACATGTGTGATCTTCATAAAGTGATCATCTACGGCTACCGCAAAGTTATAGGTTGGCATGCCATCACGTTTTTGAATAACAAAATCGCCACCAACATTATCCGATTCAAAACTGATTTCGCCTTTGACCATATCGTCAAAAGCAAAGCTAGTATTACGGGGAACACGGAAACGAACCACTGGTTCTAAACCTTGTGCTTCTTTTTCAGCTTGTTGTTCAGGTGTTAAGTTCGCACATTTGCCACCATAATGAGGCATCTCTCCACGAGCACGTTGCGCTTCACGTTCGGCTTCTAACTCTTCTGGAGTGCAATAACATTTATAAGCCAAATTACTAGCCAATAATTGGTCGATCAATGGTTGATAAATCTCTCTGCGTTCAGATTGACGGTAAGGCCCGTATTCTCCTGGATTTTCTGGTGATTCATCCCAGTCGATCCCTAACCATGCCAAGTTTTCTAGCTGACTTTTTTCACCATCTTCAATGTTGCGTTTCAAGTCAGTATCCTCGATCCGAATGATGAATTCTCCATCATTGTGACGAGCGAATAAATAATTGAATAATGCTGTTCGAGCATTTCCGATGTGTAAGTGTCCAGTTGGACTTGGTGCATAACGTACACGAATTTTTGACATAATTGGTTCCTCTTTCCCGCTTTTTTAGCAAATAAAACATTTGCTCCATAGCTCAAATTGTACAATCAATCCATTGTTTAGTAAAGTCACAGCGTTACTTTGCTGTCTTATCATTGGTATAATCTAATTTCTTTTCAGGTGAATCGTCTTTGATATTGCGGCTCGAATGGGCTGGTTTCGCAAAAATCATCCGTCCAGCGGCTGTTTGCAACGCGCTAGTTACAACGACTTCGATATGCTCATTCATATAATGTTGACCATCTTCCACAACCACCATCGTACCATCGTCTAAATAAGCGACGCCTTGTTGCCGTTCTGTTCCGGCTTTAACGACTAAGACATTCATATTTTCCCCCGGAATCACAACCGGCTTCACTGCATTGGCTAAGGCATTAATGTTCAAGACTGCGACATTTTGAAATTCAGATACTTTATTCAAGTTGTAATCGTTGGTGACGATCACACCGTCTAACAATTTTGCTAATTTAATCAATTTACTATCAACTTCGCTGATATCTTCAAAGTCACCATCGTACATTTCAACAGCGATGCCTTCTTCTTTTTGCAAAGCATTCAAGATATCTAACCCGCGACGCCCGCGAACACGTTTCAAGCTGTCACCAGAGTCTGCGATATATTGCAATTCATATAAGACAAAATTCGGAATCATTAAGACCCCTTCTAAAAAACCAGTCTTCGCAATATCGTAGATGCGACCATCAATGATCACGCTAGTATCCAAGATCTTGTACTTATGAAAATGATCATCGGCTTTACGTTCTAGCACTTCTCCATCGTTGGTCTCAGTTTTTTTATTCCGACCACCGAAGAATTTTTTCAATTCATCGATTCGGGTCGTTCCCATCCGAAACCCTAAATAACCTAATAGCAGCATAATCAAGATCGGTAACGCGCTATTAATGAATGGAATTGGGATCTGATACAACGGCGTCGTACCAATCAATCCTAGCGTCAATCCTAAGATTGCACCGACCACTCCAAATAAAATATAGGTTAAACTCAGTTCATTTAATTGTTTTTCGATTTTCTTTACACCAACTGTGATTGGTTCTACGATCGCCAAAGAAATAAGATAAAAAATAATTGCACCGATTAGGCCATTCGTAAATGAATTATTCAACCACATGTTGTTTGCATAACCGATTGCTAACCATGCTATGGGCAATAGGGTAATCCCTAAACTCATCCCAACAATGGTAACGATCACTGTCAACACACGTTTTTGCATGCCATCCCTCCTAAAAAATTATTCAACGGTGCGGAGAAAAATCTCCACACCCGTGAGTCACATTTTAACGAAATACTTTTCTCAAGGTTTCCCCTAAGGTCGCCACTGGAATCAATTCGATGCCTTTTGGCGGTGTCCATTCACCCAGATTGTTCTTCGGTAAATAGATTTTTTTGAAGCCTAATTTACTTGCTTCTTTGACGCGTTGTTCAATACTGCTGACGCGGCGAATCTCTCCGGTCAAACCAATTTCACCGATAAAACACTCGGTGGCCTCCGTCCCGTTTTCTTTGTAGCTGGAAGCAATCGCTACCGCTACCGCCAAGTCAATCGCCGGCTCATTCAGCTTGACGCCGCCAGCGGCTTTCAAATAGGCATCTTGGTTTTGCAGCAGAAGGCCTGCCCGTTTTTCTAGCACCGCCATAATCAATGAAACACGATTAAAATCCAGTCCCGTCGTCGTACGTTTCGCGTTGCCGAAAACCGTTGGTGTGACTAAGGCCTGGACTTCGACTAAAATCGGCCGGCTACCTTCCATCGCGACGACGATCGCCGAACCGGTGGCTCCTTCCAAGCGTTCTTCTAAGAAAACCTGTGAAGGGTTGGCCACTTCGACTAAACCACTTTCCCGCATTTCAAAAATCCCAATCTCATTTGTCGATCCAAACCGGTTTTTCACCGCTCGTAAGATACGGAAGCTGTGATGCTTCTCGCCTTCAAAGTACAACACGGTGTCCACCATATGTTCCAACATTCGCGGACCGGCGATGTTTCCTTCTTTAGTTACGTGACCGACGATAAAGATCGCAATGCCATTGGTCTTCGCTAACTTCAATAATTCTGCGGTCGTTTCTCGTACTTGACTGACCGAACCCGCCACACTGGTAATGTCTGGTTGGGTCATGGTTTGAATCGAGTCGATAATTACATAATCTGGCTTCAAATTCTCGATTGTGCGGCTGATCTCACCCATGTCTGTCTCGGCATACAAATAGAAATCAGTGTCGCTAGACCCTAGACGTTCCGCCCGCAACTTAATTTGCTGCGCGCTTTCCTCCCCTGACACATACAAAACAGTACCGCCTGTTGCCGCTAATTGATGAGAAACTTGTAAAAGCAGGGTCGACTTTCCGATTCCGGGGTCACCACCGATTAAGACGAGCGAACCCGGTACCACACCACCGCCAAGCACGCGGTTCAATTCGGCTAACTCTGTTTGAACACGCGTTTCCTTTTTGAAGACCACATCTTTCAATTTGGTGGGCTGTGCTCGTTCACCGGTTAAACTGACCCGATTGCGGCGATCTTCCGGATGGTTTTGTTCAATTTCTTCCACCATTGTATTCCAATTTCCACAGTTGGGACAGCGCCCCAGATATTTAGGCGAAACATAACCGCATTCTTGACAGATAAATTGTGTCTTGGATTTTTTTGCCAAAACTTTCGCCTCACTCAAAATAGATTTTATTGTTGATCAGATGAACCAAAGCCACCAGTCCGAAGCGTTTCAGCCCGGTCATTATCCGCTTTGAGGAAGGGTAAGAAAATCCCTTGGCCGATGCGTTCACCTTTTTTAATTTTTACATCCGTTAAACCAAAATTCGAAAATTGGAACATGATGTGTCCCTCGTTGTCTGAATTGTTGTAATAATCGCTATCGATCACGCCGATTCCGTTACTTAAAGTAATGAACCGTTTCAACGGATTGCTGGAGCGATTAGCTAACTGCAAATACTCATCTTCACCCATATAAGCTTTGATTCCAGTCGGGACCAAAACCGGCTTAAGGATTTTCTCTGAAGCTTCTGCGTCTTTCGTGAAATGTTGGATCACTTGCTTCCAAATCGCTGGAATGACGATAT
The DNA here is from genome assembly GCF_005405345.1 of Enterococcus viikkiensis. GTDB lineage: Bacteria > Bacillota > Bacilli > Lactobacillales > Enterococcaceae > Enterococcus_A > Enterococcus_A viikkiensis. The sequence continues at coordinate 111,950 of NZ_BJDW01000003.1, forward strand.
CCTCTGCTGCTTCAAAATCATAGCCAGCGGCATTTTTTGTTGCTCGTATCGGTAAATGGATGCCTTTTGCTTGATATGCTGTTGTAATTTCAAACCCTCTTACTGTCATAATGGACTCCCTTTTTTAAAAACAAAAATGCTTTTTTGATCATTGCTTAGATGATTTTACAAATCACCTGAAAACCCAAAGAAATTCTCGTCAAAATAAGCTGCTCTTTCTTTGTGAAACATATAGTTATTTTAACATAGTGCGCCTTTGGATTCGTCATTCTTTTACGAAAACTCTGGGGAAATTTAATGAATTTTTTTCTTCTTTACTAATTTTCACTGATCCGTTGATCTAGTGCTGGAATCCGATTAATATACATCTCGATCCGCTTCGCATAAGAAGGTTTTTCCTCATACGTTTTGATTTGATTCTTCAATGTTCCCAAGTCGTCTGTTATGATGCCATTCACGTTTAACGAGATCATTCGATCCATTGAATCCGCATTGTTTACTGTCCAAGCATAAACACTCTTCTGCTCTTGATGGGCCCGTTGAACAAAATCACTCGTCAGCGTCGTTTCCTCCATCGTATAGCCATTCGCCGCTGTTTGAGGGAATACTAAATTATACGGCAGGATGTAGCTGACAAACAACTTTGGCGCTTCCTTTTTCAACTCCACCACTACATCATAGTCTAACGAATGTATGCGATGATGGTGGGTCAAAATATTTTTTTGATATTTTTCAACAAAATTTTTCACCATATCTTTCGAATCCGCAGCGCTTGTTTTGATTTCAATCAGCAATTTCTGCTGATGCTGATTGGCGTAAGCTAGATAATCATCAAAGCTTGCCACCGGTGCCACGTGACCATTTTCTGTTGCAAATAAATCCTGTAATTCTACCAAAGTCAGATCATGAGTCGTTTTATCTTGCCCAGTTAAATTTTTCAGATTTTTATCATGCATTACAACGAATTGATGATCCTTGGTTTCTTGAATATCCATCTCGATATAATCCGGCTTTTCTTTGATTGTTTCAGCCATCGCAGGGATCGTATTTTGAACACCGTTTCCATCATCCACTCCTCGATGAGAAATGGTCAGCGGAATCGCATCAGTCAAACCAGCGAGGTAAAGGGCATTGCTGATTAGAATCGAGCCGCCAAAAAAGAGACACAATGCTCCGGCTGCGATTCGCCTCCAAAGACTCAGACGCTTCAAGTGCACAGGTCGTTCGCCGCTAATCATTAGCGGATAAAATTTTTGTACTAAGACACTGAAGTAAAGGACTGTCGCCCAAGCCAGCATTAATTGACTAAAAAATTGAATACTCGTCAAGGTTAGCATCGCTCCCACTGCTGGAAAAGGTGCGGGCAATAAATCAAAGATTGTTTGACAAAGATAGCTGAATCCGTAACCAACATAAGAGATAAAGGTCAAAAACATCGTCAAAATAAAAATACGCCAACCGTAGTGCCAGAACCGATGATGGGTCAGTTTCAAACTTTTTTCAATCGCAGCCTTTGGTCTTTCGTCAGAAAAAATCATTAACGGCAAAACAAATAATAACCGAATTCCGATATAAGACACTACTAGCGAGCCCACCACTAGTAAAAGGGCAAAAACTACATTTTCACTCAAATATTCCAAAATAAAAACCGGAATTGTGACTTTGCTTAATAAAGGGGTTCGAAAAATTGCATTGGCAAAAGGCAGAATCAAGAGAAAATAGAATAGAAAGAAAAAGAATGTCGCTGGACGTAAATGCCGCATGCGATAGATCGATTGCTTAAAGATACCCCACAGCGACCGATTCTCCTTCGTTTGAATACTTTTTATGCCTAACAATTGAAACGTAAATTGCAAAAAAACCAACGTCAAAACGAGAGCAAGCAATAAGAGCAGTGCAATCAAGACGGCTGGATGTTTAGTGATGATTGTTAAAATATTGGTATTAGAAACATAAGGAATATTGCCTCGCTGTAAAATAAAGGCCACTAAAAATTGCACCACGGGAATCACCAGCATCTCTAAGACAATATTTGTACCAACAATCAAAAGAATATAGCTACCCCAATGACGTAAAAACTCTCGTGAATAGGTAAAGAAAAACCGAAGTGAAGACACCTTGCATTCCTCCTTATTAAAAGTAAAACACTTTTGATAACTGATAAAAGCACCACTGACCGCTAGCTCGTTTTAAGGTATCTCTTTTTCCAAAATCGGAAAAAGAAAGGTGATCCTCGTACGCATATCATCCAACTAAACAGCTTATACTATTATTTTCATTCAAATCCTAGTATTGAAATTGAAACTTAAGAACTGCGAAAAGTTGGACTGACAAGAATAATCGGGCACAGAAGGGTTATGTGTCCGATTGTGTTTGGCGTTTTTGATCGTAGTTGGGATCAAATTCGTCGGTTTCGATATAGATATAGGCTTTTTTATCTGGTAGTGCTTGGCGGATCACTCGTTCGATCTGATTGACGACATCGTAGCTGACGCCTTCATAAGAATCCGCGATATCGATCTTGGCGGCGATCATCACTTCAGTTGGTCCTAAGTGCACCGTTTTGATATCGATGACTTTTTTGACTTCTTCGCGGTTGAAGGCCGTTTGAATTTTCAACAGGTCTGCTTTTGAGACGCTTTCGCCAATAATCAAGCTGTAAAATTCTCGCGCTAAAAAGATCGAGGCAAACAAAAGCATCATCCCGATCAACAATCCACTCAAGGCGTCAAACATCGGATTGCCAGTCAGCATCGTTAAAATAGTTCCGACAATCGCTAAAACTAACCCGATCACCGCACAAAAATCTTCCGTAAAAATAATCAAAATTTCACTATGACGACTTTCATGTAAAAAGCGGAATAACGACAATTTTTCCGTATTCAGCTCATGAATTTCCTTGATTGCAATTCGCAACGAGCTGCCTTCAACTAGAATCCCGAAAACTAGGATTGCTAAGATGATTAAAGGATTTTCTACTTCATGGCTGGGATGGAACAATTTTTCCACGGCTTCCCAAATCCCTAAAGCACCCCCACCAAAAAACAGCATGGTTGCTACAATGGTACTAAAGAAATATTTTGCCCGGCCTTCACCAAACTGATGCAGCTCACTTTGGCCCCGATTCGCCCGGCGATTACCGAATAATAGTAAAATTTGATTGCTACAATCCACCACACTGTGGATGCTTTCATTCATCATCGCAGCACTGCCGCTAAGCATATAGCCGACAAACTTACTGACTGCGACTAAAATATTCGCTAACAGCGCAGCCAGTACGGCCATCGACCCTTGCGTTTTTTTCTCTTCCATTTGATTCACTCACTTCCTGATTGTATCTATTATAAATCAGAAAGGAAAAATCATAAAAACATATCTCTTTCCCTTCGTGAAGCAAATCCCTCGTCTTTAGAGCTGAATTGTGGAAAAATCAAAAGAAAGCTAGGAGGGATTTTTATGCGTCTATGGCATGAAGCACTGATACCCGTACTTCCACGACAACAATTATTAGGGCAGCATCGCGAAATTGCTGCGTTGCGGGGCAAAGGCTGGGGCAAAAAGCACGCCACGGTGGATTATGTTTTCACTCATCCTTATTACAAATTGTATCAATTTCATTTATTGGTTCTGGAGGAAATGAAGTATCGTGGCTACAAGCCTGATTCCTTATGGTTCGATCCGCTGTACCGCGGGAAAAACTTATCTCCTTTAGCAGCGACTCAGCCATTCCCCCTCACTCGTCCGATCTATCCCGAGCATAATGAAGATTATCTAACAGAATGTCTGCTGAATCTGGCGCAAAAAGGCATCCATCCTTTTGACTAAGCCTTAAACTCGGTCATATCCCCACGAAAACGCAAGGGCAGATGATTCCGTTGAGCCCGATAATTGGCTCGTTCATCAATCGTCACTGCTCGTAAAAAAGTCTGCCATTGCTGGCGAATGTCCTGTTCCTCACTGGCTTCCGAAAATTCGGGACAGCTAGTATTTGCCATCAAATGGATGTCCCCCTGATCAATGATCCCCAAAAGCTCATGGGTCTCATCATAAATCATGATTTTTTCTTGGGGATAACGCTCGGCGAAATGAGGACACAGATAAGGCATGACATAGTGCTTTGGATGGATTTTGATGAATAACACGTCGCCAACATATTCAAACCGGACAAACCCCGTCAATGCATGGCTTTCTCCAAGCAAGGCTCGAATACTTTTGGCTAACGCTAGGATCGCAGGATGTCCTAAATGATTTTCTAATAAATCCTTTGTCTGCAACGCAATCTCGATTGCTTCTAATAAATAGCGTTCTTTCCCTTCTAGCGTAGCGTAAAAACCATTTTGAATAAATTGAAAGTTTTCTGATCGCAATCGTTGACGCAGACGGCGATAAATTTTTTCCCCTCGTAGCACATCCGTTTCGATCCACTCCGCCAAAAATAAAGTTTCGACCGCTGTCTCCGGTGATAAGATTAGTGTCGGAAATTTTTTCTCCCGAAAGCTACGATCCACGATAGTCATAAACCCTAAAAAGCTACCATCATACTCCCAATGCTCCGCGGATTCTTCCATGAAACTCACCTACTTTTCGCGTGCTCAAAACGTTCCACATCAAATAAGGATAGCTGTTCACTAGTGGATTGTGTGTTGTGCTTCTTTAACACCTCATATTGCTTTGAAGAAATCAGCGAGGTGATGATCCATTCCGGATCTTTGATCAATCCGGCAGGCGTTTCATGGTTGCAGGCGATAAAATATTGCGCCCGCTTGATCACGATGCCTAATTTTTTTAAATCGGTGAGATGCAATCGATAATATTTTCTTGCCTTTACGATGTTTTGCGCGCTCTTCGGCCCGATCCCGGGAACGCGCAACAACTGATCGTAGGATGCCGTCTGGACGTCAACGGGGAAGCGTTGGTAATTTTGTACCGCCCAATTGGCTTTAGGATCGAGATATAAATTAAAGTTTGGTTTGTCCTCAGATAAAATCTCGTCCGTGGTAAATTTGTAATAACGTAACAACCAATCCGCCTGATACAACCGATGTTCTCTTAATAGCGGCGGATCTGTCGTCACTGCCGGCAATAACTTATCTTGATTGACTGGAATATAGGCCGAATAATAGACCCGCTTCAATTGATACTTTTGATACAAATTCTCCGAAATCTTCACGATTGAACGATCACTCTCAGGGCTAGCTCCGATAATCATCTGAGTTGACTGACCAGCTGGCACAAAACTTGGTGCATTCCGCACCATTGGTAAGAATTCCTGTTCTTTTTTTACCGTCGTAATCTGCTTCATCGGCTTGTATACGTCAAAGGGATCTTTATCTGGAGCCAGCAATTTTAGACTTTCGCGGGAAGGGAGTTCAACATTGACACTCATTCGATCCGCCAGAAAACCAAGTTCTTCGATTAATTTTTCATCCGCGCCAGGAATCGCCTTAACGTGGATATACCCACGAAAGCCTTTTTCTTCCCTTAAAATTTTTAGCGTTTTGATTAAGAGCTCACAAGTGTAGTCCGGGTTCTTGATAATGGCAGAGCTCAAAAACAAGCCTTCGATATAATTGCGCAGATAGAAATCCATCGTTAAATCTGCCACCTCTTGCGGCGTGAACGTCGCTCGCGGAATCGCATTCGATTTTCGATTGATGCAATAATGACAATCAAAGATGCAAGCATTAGTGAATAACAATTTTAATAACGATACGCAGCGTCCATCGGGGGTAAAGGAATGACAAATTCCAGAGACTTGCGTGCTTCCTACCGTTCCCTGCCGCGTATTATTTTCTACACCACTGCTGGAACAAGAAACATCATATTTCGCTGACTCAGCCAAAATTTCAATTTTTCTTTCCAGCTCCATCAAAAGTCCTCCTTTTTATCGAACGTATGTTCTTATTTAATCAAAGAAAGTCCTCTTTGTCAAAAAATTTCTTGTGAGATACTGCTAAAGACGGATGACGTCTTTTGAGAATTTGCTATACTTTTAGTCATAACAACAGCTGTTCATTCCTTTTTTTCAATCAGGAAAGAGTTAGCTGTACAGCAAGATAAGGAGAATGAAAGATGGAAAGAAAACAATATGTTTGTGATAAATGTGGATGCCAGCAGTATACATCCGACCAATTCCAAGCAACAGGGGGAAATTTCGCAAAGATCTTCGATGTACAAAATAAAAAATTCACGACGATTAGCTGTAAACAATGTGGCTACACTGAACTCTACCGCGGGGCAACATCAGATGGTTGGAATATTCTAGACTTCCTAATGGGGGGAAGCTAAAAAAGAAGGGGCAAACTCGTTGAACGAAGTCTGTCCCTTTTTTTATTAAATGTTACTTTTCAAAATACCCCATCCAAGAGCGATCCTCTTCGTTGGCCTTTGCTCCTACGGAGGCTTTTTGGGTTGATTTTCTAACTACATCACCTTCGCCGCTTAAATCCTCCATCGACGCTTTGTATTCTGGATAAACCACGGCCTCCAACTCATTGAGATCACGATTCGTGAAAAACTCCTCCCTCCGCTCCTCTGGCTCAGTTTGCGAAAACTCCGTCATCGGTTCAACCGCCACTTGGTCCTTCTGATCAAACCAAAAAAAGAGTAAAACGGCTACTAACACACCAACAAGCGCTGCTAGTTTTTCATCTAGTCCTCCCTTACCAGTTCTTCATGCTTTTAGTATGCCATAAATGAGAACGCTTTTACACAAAAGGCTGTCTCTCGCGATAAATAGGCTTTGACTGAATCAAAAAAAGCTAAAAACCTATGAAGGTTCTTAGCTACATTTTTTAATCGAATTCTTCGTATTCATTTGGGTCTTGATCGTCAATTCGACCGTCGGCTTTTTCTAATAAATTGATTCTTTCAAGCTCTGTTTGTGACAATTCAAAATCAAAAATCGTTAAATTCTCCCGTTGGTGCTGCAAGTTACGAGATTTTGGAATCGGCACGATTCCACGTTGATGATGCCAGCGTAAAACGATTTGCGCTGGTGTCTTGTGGTATTTTTCTGCGAGTTCTTGAATCACCGATTTCGTTAGCACGTCATTGCCGCGGCCTAACGGACTCCAAGCTTCTGTTAGAATGCCGCGTTTTTTATTTTCAGCAACCATTCGTTCTTGGACCCAGTAAGGATGGATCTCGATTTGATTGACCGCTGGGGTCACACCCGTTGCTTCGATAATTGTATCCAAATGCTCTGGCTCAAAATTGGAAACACCGATCGAGCGAATCAATCCTAACTTTTGCGCATCAACCAATGCCTGCCATGCTTCGGTATACAACCCCCGCTTAGGTAATGGCCAATGGATCAAGTACAGATCAACATACGTTAAGCCCATCCGAAACAAGGATTCTTGAATCATCATTAAGGCATCCTCATAATGGTGGTATTTTCCCGGCAGCTTCGTCGTTACAAAAAATTCCGAACGAGGAAGACCTGAACGGCGAATCGCTTCTCCCACAATTCCTTCACTGTCATAATTCGTGGACGTGTCTAACAAGCGATAGCCGTCCTGGATCGCTGTCAACACTTGATCCACCCCTTGACCTCCTCGGATCTGATAGGTTCCCAGTCCAACAGCCGGTAAAAAATGTCCGTCATTCAATGGTATCAATGGTGCAGTCATCAGCAAATTCCTCCTAATTTTTATTTATCCTTTAACAAGCTAAAAAAACACTCATGTTTACGTGTATCTTTTCATCACCATTCCACCTTACCACCAAATTCTTGGCCTTGTTAAATTCTCTGCTCAGCGTGAGCAACTTTTTCTTAGATCGGCAGAAAAAAAAGCGAGAAAGAAGTATACTACAATTGAATAGCAATGAGAGGAGAAGATGATGATGGATTCAATTATTGGTATCGTTCTAGGAATGATCTTCGCAAACGGCATCCCCCATTTTGTCAAAGGGATTACCGCAGAAAAATGGCCTGTTCCTTGGAAAACATTCGCATCCGCTCCAACGAATGTTTTGTGGGCGATCACGAATTGGTTAGTAGCGATTATTTTATTTACGCTCTTTAAGCCAGTCGTTAATAGCTTTGATGCAGTCTGCTTTTTGCTAGGTATGGGAATTACTGGATACTATCTCGCCTTGCATTGGTCAGAGAAAAAAGACGAGACAGACTAATTTGTTTAAGCGAACGCGCTACTAAAGGATTTTTTTCCTTTACTAGCGCGTTCTTTTTTATTCAACCGTTAGTTATGCTTGCATCGCCGGTAATTCGTTTTTATTTAATTTATTCAAATAAGGAATCATCATGATCACACCAGCGACAAAGGCGATCCCTTCGGTAATAGTCATGGACCAAATCAAGCCGGTCAAACCATAAAAATGGTGCAACAAAAGAACGACTGGAATGAAAAAGGTTCCTTGGATCGTAGACATGATGCCCGTTTGGGCGCCAAAACCTGAGGATTGGAAGATTCCGGTAAATAAACCAGAGAATCCGTTAAAGACGGAAGAAACTAATTGTGCTGCTAAAATCGTTAGTCCGACTTGTACCACGCGAGGGTCACTAGTGAATAAACGTAATACGGGCACTCGGAATAAATAAACAACGAGCGCAAAAATAATTGAAATACCGCCGATCCATAAAGAAACTTCCTTCAATGCTTCTTTTAGACGCTTGGTATTGTGGGCAGAGAAACTATACGCAAACAAAGGCATCGCACCCAAAAATAAGCCCATCGTTAAAAATTCGGGTAATTGTGCAATCCGTACAGCAATCCCAAAGCTAGCAACCACATTCTCGCCATATTCTACTGAAAAATTGTTCAACAACAAGGTCGTCACAATCATAAACGCTGATTTAAATAGCTCTGAAACACCGATTTTATAGACTTCTAATTGGTCACTGAGAGAAAGTTTAAAATGCCTCAAGAAGCCTTTCAAGAATTCACTTCTATTTTCTAAAAACCAAACATAATAAGCGGTGGAAGCTAGATTGGCAATAACCGTTGAGATCCCGGCACCGATCACATGCAGATTAAAAACCAAGATCAATAGTGCATCTAGCACAATACTAACAGCCACACTAATAAACATTCCGTACATCGATTCCTTCGATGCGTCTTCTGAACGAACTATTTGCTCCAAGGCAAAGTTCAAAATAAAGGCGAATCCGCCAGCAAATAAAATCGTTGAATATTGTTTTGTGTAGAGCAGTGTTTGTCCGTCCGCGCCAAGTAAGTGAACAAACGGCGTCATAAATAAAATAGCGACTGCTCCGATAATCAACCCAAGAATAATGCTTGTGTAAAAAGAATAGCCGGCGACTTTCTTCCCTTTCTGAGTATCCCCGCTACCTAATAGCCGCGTAATAAAACTGCCACCGCCGACACCAAACATATTGCCGACGGCCATCAAAATGATCGTAATCGGCATCGCTAAAGTAATCGCCGACATCATATTCGTATCATGGACCCGACCAATAAAATACGCGTTGATTAAATTGTAGATCGTTGTGGCTGAGATCCCTACCATCATCGGGATCGATAAATGGGCGATGGCTTTGCGAATGGGACTTTCTTTTAAATAATAACTATTCGATGCATTGACTTCAAATTCCTTCATGATACTACCTTCTTCTATTTATTTATAATAGTTAGAATTCTAACTATTTAGGTACAAGCAGTTCTATACTGCTTGTTCATTAAAAACTGTGATCGATTTTTCTAAGTAACTCGGTTAACTCTTGCACTTCTTCCGAGTCTAATGCTTTGATCAGCTCTTTTTCAGCTGCATAAAACGCCTCATTGGTTTCATTAATGATCGCTTTTCCTTTAGGCAAAACATAAATATTTTTTTGCCGCTCATTATCGGCTGGAATCCGGCGTTCGATGTACCCTTTTTTTTCTAACCCTTGCAACATACTAGTGATACTGGCGCCTCGTCGTTGAAAGACTTCAGCCAAATCTTTTTGGATCAAGCCTTTGTCTTCGTTTTGTGCGATATACGCAATCATTCGTGCTTGTTGCGGACTGACACCTAACGATTCCGTGCGATCTTTCATCGATTCACGAGATTTATGCATGATCGAGCGCAGTAGATTGGAAACAACCATTCTATCCAAAAGAACCCCTCCTAACTGTTAGACACCTAACTGTTAGAAAATAATATACACGCTGGCAAAACAAAAGTCAATGGAAAAGATTCGTTTTCTAAAAATTAGATTTCTAACTTTATTTACGCATTCTAATTTTTTCCGGTTTCAAGTAGAATACAAGCTTATTTTTAGAAATAAATATATTTAATTATGTTTTATTATTCTAAAAAATATTTTTTATTTTTGATAAAAACTCAATTATAGTATAATTTAATTACAAAAAACTTTTTAAGTTGTCTAATTGTTATTTTTGTTTACTATTACAAAAAATCGGATTGGAGGAATGGCTATGAAAAAAATTATTAAGTTAGGACTTGTTCTTGCATTAGGCTTGATTTTTGTCGGTTGTGGTGACAATGCCACTAATGAAACAACTACAAGTCAATCGCAAACAATCAGCTCACTTGAAAAAAACAATCAAGACTTAAAGGCGACCGTCTCATCTTTAGAGAAGACTGTGAATTCTTTTGAAAAAGAAAAAGCTGCGGAGGAAAAGACACAGAACGCCGAGCAAGAGCAAAAACAAAGGGATTTGGCCAACACGAAAAAAGCCGAAGAAGACCAGCAACGAAAAGAACAAGAAGCTCAAGCTGCCGCCGAGAAACAAGCAGCTGAAAAAGCGGAGGCTGCCAAACAGGCCGAGGAAAAACGTGTTGCAGAAGAAGCGGAGGCGGCACGTAAGGCAGAAGAACAACGAGTCGCACAAGAAGCGGCTGCTCAAGCACAGGCAGAAGCTGAAACTCGTGCCCAACAAGAAGCTCAGGTTCAGCAAGCCGCCCAACCGGCTCAAGGTCAGACCGTTTATGTCACACCGACAGACAGCAAATATCACACTCACCAATGCGGCAATGGCACCTACAGCCCCGCCACACTAGAAGAAGCTCAAGGTCGTGGATTAACCGCCTGTGCGAAGTGTTTTTAATTAAAAAATAAAGCCACTGAAAAGTAAACTTTTCAGTGGCTTTATTCATTGTTTTAGTTCTTCTTTAAATTGCCCGCAAAGGCCTGCATTCCTTTACGAATATAAGTAAAGCCGGAATAAAGTACGACTACGATAACAACCCATGTCAAAACGTTCATGTTCAACCCAGTGACAAAGCGCGTTGCAATGATTACCCCGATAACCCCACCGATTGTAATTCCCAAACTAACTTTACGAGCATAATCTCCCGATTTAATAAAGTTTGTACCGGCAACTGGCATTAAGCCTGCACAGGAAGCCATCATGATGGGAAAAGCCACTAACGGACTTAAGCCAAGCATATAAACCAAGGCCATACACGGTGCGTAAAGCCCTACACCAATCGTCATCAGAGCCCCCAAAATAAAATTACCGATAATCCCAATGATTAATTTTGAACCCGTCAAACCGGTTAAATGATTGCCTGTTCCTAATAGATCCAATAATCCTAATTGTTTTAGCGCCATTAATGCGGCGGTGACGATCAACGCAATCCCCATGTAAAATTGGACTTTTTTCTCAGGTAGCTTGCTGACCGTTTTCGAACCAATGTAAGAACCAACAATTGCGGAAATGACTAACGAAAATAGAGTCAACGGTGCTACTTTTACCACCGTAATAAAAATAAACGCTTCAATAATGACCGGCACCGTGTGGGAAACATTCAATGTCCCCGGTAACTGACGATCGTTGTCTAATTGCTTCGTCGTTTCTAACAGCATCGTCGTTGGTGCAAAACTCCCGATTCCCAGCGTATCCATCGCATCCGTCACCAAGCCGATCAACCCAGCAACGAGCCAATTCCCGCCGCCTAAATTTTTTCGCTCCGCAACCAAATCGCGAATAAAATAAAAAAGATAATAAACCAAGAGGACTGCTAAAAGTCCCAATAAAATCTGTACCATAATTCTCTCCTTTGAATAATTAATTGAATGAAAGCTCTTTTACCTGTAAAGATGGTACAACAATTCACATACTTTTTGACTGAAATTAACTAACAATTTGATGATATTCATCAAATAAATTTTGCAAAAAGTGCTAAGCTTCACACAAAAAAATGACCCACACTGGTTTGCGAGTCACTCTACAGCTTTTCATTTATTGATCTTCCATCACTTCTTGCAAGCGAAAACGTACCATTGCTTTAATCAAATCAATTGGCAACTCTTGGTCATAAGGAAACTGAACGGCTCCCTTAGAGGTTTTGTAGTCCTTTAATTGTTTTTCAAAAGCTCTCATAGCGCTAGGCGTCGGATAAAAACCGATATGCTTTTTCATTGCCCCGAAATGAACCAAGTTTTCTTTTAAATAAAAGGTTGGCATCTGGTACGAAATTTTCTCTTTCGTCTCGGGTGGAACCGTTTCTTTAATTACTTGATACATTTCTTTTAGCTTGGGCTGCTGATCTTTTTCAGCCTCATTGATATATTCTTCGATTGATGTCATCGCTTCACGTCCTTTCTTTTAGTCTAGCGGATAAGACTGAAAAGGGATACAAAACTGCTCTATTCTTCTTTCAAGCTCTCTCCTAAAGAAAAGCCATCAAAGGTCTCGCCATCATAATATTTCAATAATTGGTCTGCTGTTAATAAAGAAGACGTCATTTCTTCGTCCTTTTCTTCCTCTACTTGATTTAGCGCGACATATTCTTGATATTGCTCTGCTAATTGACGGTACATCGCTTTTTTTGAAGAGCCTTCGCCGGTAATAAACGGCAGTTCTTTCAGATGGCCGCGATAAAGGGGTAAATTGCCCACCCACTCGATTGGCTGTTCTACGACGGTTAGTTGGACGTCGGCAAAAATATCTTCATACATTGGTTTTTTCCTCCTGAATTTTTCGATATTGGCGTGGGGTAAGCCCTTCGATTTGCTTGAAACGTTTATAGAAAAAGGCCTTATCTTTATAGCCTAAGCGTTCGACAATGGTTTGAACGGTCAGATCCGTTTGCTCTAAGTAGCGCTTGCAGCGCTGGATGCGACGCAGCAACACGATCTCCGTGAAGGCCTGCCCAGTTTTTTCCTTCAACAAGCTCGACAAATAATTCGGGTGAAAATGAAATTTCTGAGCGACCTCTTCTAGTGTCACCTGCTCCAAGCGAGCATCGATATAGGCTAAAATTTCTTCCATTAATTGGCCACTGGACACGAAGCTGTCTCTGGCGACAAGATGTCCCATCTCGGCTTGACTGATCTCCACAATCAGCAATACAAACGCTGCCTTCGTTACCTTGTTATTGAAATACGCCATCTTGACCACTTGTTTTAACAACAGCAACGCATAAAAATGAACATCCGTTAATGTCGCAAAATCATACACCAAATAACGGCTAACGCCTAGGAATTCTGTACTTATTGCTTCGATAAAAAAGCGATACAACAACGGTTCTTCAAAAAATTGACCTAATAATGACTCGGTGAAGTAGCTTGCCTTAAAATAAAAAGTAATGACTTCCGCATTCCGGTCTCCTTGAAAAGAAAGTCCCGTAGCCCCATTCGTTAGGATTAATCCACCCCTACCAAGCGGTCTTGCAGACGCATCGAGTTCCACCACGACTGCCCCTTCCAGCACATACAACACCCGAATAAAATCCGAAGAAACTTCAATCTGCTGTTCGCTCTTGCGCGTTACAAAAGCCGCAATCTCACGCTTGGGATTTTCCACAAATTGCTGAACCTCCGCTTTCATCTCTTTATCATCAACCAGATAGCAATCCAATGTTTCCAAAAACTGATAAAACTGATCGTATTGCTGCTCCGTTACCTTCATTTTCCACCGCCTTAGAATCGAACACTTTTTTCTTTATCTACACTATTTTAAACAACTGTTTCTCAGCATATAATTTCTTTATTGATTGTAGCATTTTTAGCGTTTCATTACATTTGATTCAAACACTTCTAAGGAGGATTTAGTATGAAAATTGGTTTTATCGGTGCCGGCAATATGGCCACGGCAATCGTGGAGGGAATCGTACAAAAAGGCTTCAGTAAGCCAGAAGACATTTATTTATATGATATCGATTCGGAGAAAGTCCAAGCCTTTGCGGGAAAAATCGGTGCTCATGCGCTGAAAGACCCGCAAACCGTTATTCAAACTGTCGACACCTTGATCCTAGCAGTCAAACCGAATGTCATTAAAGGGGTCTTGCTAGACGCCAAAGAAGCGATCATTGCCAATGATCCACTGATCGTCTCTATCGCAGCGGGAACCAGTACGGAGGCATTATATACGGTTTTCGAAACCGATCAGCCGATCCGAATTGTCCGGGTCATGCCGAATATGAACGCAATGGTTGGTGAAGGAGCAGCCGCCATCTGCCGAAACAGCGCTGCAACTGAGGAAGATGTTAACCAAATCATTGATCTCTTCAATGCTGTGGGGAAAGCTTGGCCTTTAGAAGAAAAATATTTTTCCATCTTTACTGCGATCGCCGGCAGCTCGCCAGCCTATACCTTCTTATTTATCGATTCAATCGCTCGGGCCGCTGTGAAGAATGGTTTGCCAAAGGATCTCGCTCTAGAAATGGCCACCCAAGCCATTCTCGGCAGTGCCCAAACCTTAGCCGCTAGTCAAGAAAATCCGTGGACTTTAATCGATCGGGTCAGCTCACCAGGCGGAACGACAGTCGCGGGGATCGTGGAATTGGAAGACAATGCCTTTATCTCAACCGTTATTAAGGGAATCGATGCGACGATTCGAAAAGACGAGGAGTTAGGGAAGAACTAATTAGTCACAAAAAAATCGTTGGTCTTAATTGACCAACGATTTTTCCAATTCTACTATTCTTTCCACGCATCAACTTCTTTTTGATGATCCTTGATCCAGTCCTTCGCTGCTTGCGAGGGATCTTTGCCTTCGTTGATTGCTAACATGACACTTTCCATATCTTTTTGGGTCCAGTGGAAGTTGTCTAATACTTTGTAAGCTTCGGGTTGGTCTTTTTTTAGACCTTGGCGAGCCATCGTGTGGATCGACTCGGCTGAGCCCATCGCATTTTTAGGATCTTCCAAATATTTCAACCCATATTTTGCAAACATCCAGTGGGGCGACCAGCCAGTGATCACGATGGGTTCTTTGTTTTTAATGGCTTGGCCTAGAGCTACGGTCATTGCGCCAGAAGAAGAGGTTGAAACCTTCCAATCCGCTAAGTTTGGATAAGCCTTCAATGTATTTTCTGCCGCATTGACGACACCCGCACCAGGTTCAATCCCGGTGATGGTTTTATCGGCTTGGTCGGATAGATCTGCGATGGAATTCACATCCATATAATCCGGTACGACGATCCCAACTTTGGCACCTTTCAAGTTGACGCCTAAATCATCGACTTGATCTTTATATTGGGCATATTGTGATTTGTGCGTATTCGGTAGCCAAGCCGCAACCATTGCATCCGATTCACCTTTGGCAACAGATTCCCACATAATCGCATTATCTAATGGGGTGGTATTGACTTTATACCCCATCTCTTTTAATACTTCTCCTACAACGTGGGTTGAAGCGACTTCGGTATCCCACTCTACATAAGAAAGATTGATCGTACCTTTGGTTTTCTCAGATGCTC
The DNA here is from genome assembly GCF_005405345.1 of Enterococcus viikkiensis. Taxonomy (GTDB): domain Bacteria; phylum Bacillota; class Bacilli; order Lactobacillales; family Enterococcaceae; genus Enterococcus_A; species Enterococcus_A viikkiensis. The sequence continues at coordinate 127,586 of NZ_BJDW01000003.1, forward strand.
CGCCAAAACCAAATGACGCCAATAACACAACAGCTGCGACCACACCGGCTGCGATGCCCCACTTTTTCTTCTTGCTCTTCGGCATTTTTTCAGCGGCTTGTTGTTTGGGTTTATTGATATTTTGGGTAAAGCGGTCAATGATAATCGCTAAAATAACTAGTGCTAACCCATTGACGAACCCATTTCCGACTTGTGCTCGTTGTAAGGCTGATAGAACCCCTCGTCCGAGACCGGGAGCACCGATCATTGAGGCGATGACGACCATTGATAAAGCCAACATCGTTGTTTGATTGATCCCGGCTAAAATAGTGCTTTTCGCTAACGGCAATTCTAATTTGAATAATTTTTGTTTTGCAGTTCCACCGAATGAATCAGAAGCTTCGACTAACTCTTTTGGAATTTGACGAATCCCTAAATTCGTAAAGCGGACCGTTGGCGGCAAGGCAAAAATCACTGACGCAAAGACCCCTGGCACCATGCCGATTCCAAAGAAGGCAACAGCTGGGATCAAATAAACAAAGCCAGGCATCGTCTGCATGAAATCCAAAATCGGTGTAATGATCTTTTTCGCCGTCTCGTTTTTCGCCATCAAGATTCCTAACGGCACCCCGATGATGATCGAAAGCAAACTAGATAAAAGCACGAGCGTGACGGTACTCATTAAATCCGTCCATAAACCTTGATTATAAATAAATAATAGTCCGATCAAGGTAAAGCTGGTTAATCCCCATTTTTTATTGGAGATGAAAAATGCAGCAACTGTCAAAACTAAAATAAATAAGAGTGGCGGAATCATTGTTAAGATTCCCGTCATACCATCCATCAAAAATTGTCCGGCTTGTTGCAGCGCTGAAAATAGTCCTGCGAAAGTACTCGTTAACCAATCTGTGACATTTTCAACCCAATCTGCAACGGGTAAAGCTTGTTGTAAAAAACTAAACATTCGTCGTCACCTCTTCTTCTGTATTTGCCAACGCTTCTAAGACACTGCCGCGAATCACGACGCCGACTAAGCGGTCGCCTTCCACAACAGCTAACGGAGCTGGCGAATCAAAAATCAGATTAAAAATATCGGTCACCAGCATGTCTTTAGGAATGCGGCGAACATTTTTATCAATGACTTCTTTTAAGGTTAGATTATTTTTCCGAGCTTCTAAGGCTTTATCCGCCGTCAGGCTGCCTTTTAATTTACGCTTGCGGTCAACCGCTAACAGCATGCTGACTTCTTCTTTCCGCATTCGGTTCAAGGCCACATTTGGACCATCGACTTCGATATTGGTCGTCAATGCCGGTACCATAATATTTTGCGCAGTCAAGACTTTTGAACGATCCACATCTTCCACGAAGTCGCGGACATACTGATTGGCTGGATGGGTCAGAATTTCTTCCCCCGTTCCGATCTGCATGATTTGTCCGTCTTTCATCAAGGCAATCCGATCACCGATCCGCAAGGCTTCATTCAAGTCATGGGTAATGAAGATAATCGTTTTTTGTACATTTGATTGCAAATCCAATAACTCATCTTGCATCTCACGACGAATCAATGGGTCCAATGCTGAGAAAGCTTCATCCATCAATAAGATTTCTGGATCATTGGCTAATGCCCGCGCTAAACCGACTCGCTGCTGCATCCCACCGGATAATTGATCAGGGTATTGATCCTTAAAGGTCAGCAACCCGGAGTTATCTAAAGCTTGCTCCGCCTTGGCTTGGCGTTCCGCTTTCGGTACACCCCGGACTTCAAGTCCGTATTCCGTATTTTCTAAAATCGTTCGATGTGGGAACAGCCCAAAGTTTTGAAAGACCATATTAATTTTATGGCGGCGCACTTCCCGCAGTGCTTCTTTATCCATTTGGGCAATATTCTCACCATCAATATAAATCTCACCAGAAGTTGGATCGATCAACCGATTTAACAATCGAATCATCGTGGATTTTCCACTACCGGAAAGACCCATAATAACAAATATTTCTCCTTCGTTGACTTCAAAACTGGCGTCATACACACCAACTGTCGCACCCGTTTGCTCGACAATCTCGTTCTTACTACGATTTTCTTGAATCATCGAAAGGGCTTGTTGTTGCTTCTTACCAAAGATTTTCGTCAAATGTTCAACCTTAACTTTACTCAAAATGTATCCTCCTTATTAAAAGTTTTACGAACCTCGTTCGCGAAACCAACTATCCTCTGCATTAAACAATGCTTTCACTGAAAAAAAGTGACCATACAACACTAACATGGTGTGGTCACTTTTGTCAAAAATGATGCAGAAAGTTTTCAGGAAAACAAATTTAACGCAAAAAAAACTAAGCATTTCTGCTTAGAATTTTTTGTCACCTAGATCCGCTAGACCTCTCGATTTTGAGTAAAGAAATGCATTGGATCGTAGACTTGTTTCAATTTTTTTAATCTGGCCGCGGTTTGGTTGGACCAAACGCGAAGATTTTCTGCCGTACTCGTATCGCTTGAATAGGCACCGTATATTCCTTGACCAAATTCTTGGATTGGTTGGAAAAGCCGCAGCGCTTCATCCGCATGCGCTTGATTGACCCAATAGGCAATCATAATCTCTGCTTCCCTAAAAGACCATGCGTTGAAATCAGCGGCTTTATCATTCATTGCTCCACCGAGCGCCCGTAATTCCACACCATAGACAAAAGGCGGCTCCAGCAGTTTTTCCATTTCGGCCGCTATCGCTTGCGGAATATCTGTTACCAACGTATTTTTTCCAAAAGACGTATTTTTTCCATCGATGCGGGCGTGTTCATCGGGAAAGAAATCGGCGTAGTTCATCGTTACTTCGGTTTTAGCGGAAACATTGCCTAAATGAAGGGCCTCATCCAGCACCGCTCTTGCTTCAGGAGTCTCTTCGCCGTACCAAAAGTTTCTCGTCTGTACCGTGATCGTTTGATCGGCAGCTTTGTTTAGCAATAGGATACTCGTCAATTTATTTGAGGAATGTTTGAACCATGTATGCCAAGCTTGCGTAAAGCCATAGAGATCTGTAATTGTATAGTTGATGGTTTGGACGATCATAGGGATCGAAAGTTCCGAATCTGTCGTAGTCACTTTGTCCGCTTGAAACAGAAATTCCGTTACTACACCAAATTGTCCCCCGCCTCCGCGAATGCCCCAAAAAAGTTCCGGTTCATTCAGGTCATCAAGCTCATGTCGTTCACCGTCCGCTGAGATTAGTGTCGCACCAATAACCCGATCAATCGTCAAGCCAAAGGAACGTAGAATAATACCCATTCCACCGGATACCCCCAAGCCACCAACACCCGTATCACCATGGTCACCGCTTGAAATCACTAATTGATCCGCTAGCAATTTTGTCGCTACGTCTGACCAGAGCGCGCCGGCTTGGATTTTAACAATGCCTTTTTCTTTATCGATCACCTGAATCTGATTCATGTGGGATAAATCTAGGATCATTCCTTGATCGTTTACGGAAGTCGCAGACAATCCATGCCCTCCGCAACGGACAGAAAAGGGAAAGTCTGCCTCTTGCTTGATCCGAGTTGCATAGCTGATTGCGTCCCGGACTTGTTCTTCGGTCTCTGCTAAAATGACAATTTTTGGCTGACCTACTTTATAATCATTTGAACGAACCTCATCATAGCGCGAGTCTTCTGGGAAAACGGCAACATCCTTCAGTGACTGCGGTAATTCTGGCAACTTTTTCTCCATAGTAAATCCTCCGTTCGTAAATTCAAAAAGTTCTTAGGGGTTATTAAAGTGTCTCATGGAGAGAGCCAATAGTAAAAAAATAACTTTCGTAATAAAGAAAGCGTTATCATTTCTTAATCTTTTGTCTTTAAAGCAAAAAAAGCTCCCCGAAGCTGAAGCAAAGGCGGGGAGCTTCAAGAACTTTTGGCGTATGCCGAAGAAGCGGCTTTGGTCACACCGGTGATTCGGAAATAGAACCTGCGACAACACTGTTGTCACAGGTTCTATTTGCTTTATTTATCTGGATAAAATAAATGCTGCATACGTTGCAGCACCAACTCATTACCGACAAAGAATAAGGTGTCGCCTGCACAAATTTTGGCGTAAGGACCTGGTGATAACAGCAGCTCATCTTTTTGCTGAATCGCAATAATGGTTGCACCCGTCTCATGCCAAATATTTAGTTCATTAACAGTCTGCTCTAAATGTTCCGCTGCTTCCGTCAAAGTCAACTCGTACGGAACAAAGGGGGCGACATTGTGAACACGCTTGGTTTGCGCAAATAACTGGTCCAATAATTGTGTCATAGTGGTTAATTCTTGTTTTTGTTTTTCAATACTAGTTTGGATATCCTTTTTGATCTCTTGGGCGGATTGGACGTCTTGATATTTTTCGAAATAGACTTTTGCTTTTTCTCGCGAAAGGACATACGCACCGCTGCCATGACGAACTTCCATGATTCCAAGGTCAACTAAGACATTGATGGCTTTTCTAGCTGTCTCCGGTGAAACATTGAAATTACTAGCCAGCGTAGAACGCGCGCGAATTTTTTCGCCTACTTGATAGCGATTGTCCGCGATCCGCTCGGCAATCTCCACCGCTACTTGCTGGTACCGAGGCAGTAAGACCCGCTTCTTGTTTTCCCCTTCCATTCGACCCCTCCTAAGTTCATCTAACTGTCCTCTATTTTTCAAAAAATGAGTCTGAGTCTTACCGGATCGATCCTTCTGGTAAAGCGGCTAACGCCGTCAGACACGCTCCTATAAAACGGCACACTCTGAAAAATGGAACGGACATTTTTTTGCAGAATTCTTTTCAAGCATAGCATATTTTTTTTAGAAAAGCTGTACCCATTCTATGAGCACTTAAATGAAGATGTTAGTGTTTTTTTTTTTAGTTTTTTTTCATAGAAGCACTTTTTTCGCTGCTATCCTTCGCCTTTTTGTTAAAAAAAAGCTAGACTAATTCAGATTATTTTTTGTACGGATCTATTCGGTGCTTAAAAAAAGAAAAAGAAACAGGAGTGATTGTTTGCATTTGTTAATGGGTATTATTGGGTTGGTCTTAGTCTTGGCGTTAAGTTTTCTAATTAGTAATGATCGGAAAAAGATTCGTTTTACACCGCTTTTGGTCATGCTGATTTTGCAATTTTTATTCGGTTTTATTTTACTGCGTACCTCAGTGGGAACAAAGATTGTTGGTAGTTTAGCTGGCGTTTTTGATGCTTTACTAAGCTTTGCCGGTTCAGGGGTGAACTTTGTCTTTGGCGGAATTGCCAACAAAGGCAGCTTTCCCTTTTTCTTAAATGTTCTGATGCCGATCGTCTTTATTTCTGCGATCATCGGAATCTTGCGTTACATTAAGGTTCTGCCGTTATTTATGAAAGGTGTCGGTCTGGCATTAAGTAAAATCAACGGTATGGGCAAGCTAGAATCCTATAACGGAATCGCTTCTGCAATTTTAGGGCAGTCGGAAGTCTTTATCTCCATCAAAAAGGAATTACCTACCTTGTCAGAACAACGCCTAACGACGATGAGTATCTCAGCGATGTCAACGGTCTCCATGTCAATCGTTGGTTCTTACATGGCTCTGATTCAACCACGCTATGTCATTACGGCTTTAGTCTTGAACTTATTCGGTGGCTTCATCATCGCCTCCATCGTTAATCCTTATCAACTGGAGAGCGATGAATTAGTGATTGAAGAGGACAAAGAACAAACCTTCTTCCAAATGCTCGGGGAATATATTTTAGATGGCTTCCATGTAGCAGTTACCGTTGCGGCCATGCTGATTGGGTTTGTCGCCTTGATCGCGATGATCAACTTCCTTTTCGCTAAGATCACAGGACTGACTTTCCAAGAAATTCTTGGTTATGTCTTTGCGCCATTGGCCTTCATTACTGGGATTCCTTGGAAAGAAGCCGTTCATGCCGGCAGCTTGATGGCGACTAAATTAGTCACCAACGAGTTCGTTGCCATGACCGAATTAGCCAAAGGTAATTGGCATTTCACCCCACGGACGACTGCCATCGTCTCCGTTTTCTTAGTCTCCTTTGCAAACTTCTCTTCGATCGGCATCATTTCTGGTGCGATGAAGGGTTTGAATGAAGAAAAAGGCAATCTGGTGGCCAAGCACGGCTTGAAAATTCTATTAAGTGCCAGTCTCGTCAGCTTTTTAAGCGCGATTATCACAGGGTTGATTTTTTAAAAGAAAAGAGGGATCAGAGCTGATTTGCAGCTCTGATCCCTCTTTTGATTATCCGGCGCGACCGCGCTTATAATTGTTCATCTTCCAATACTTCATACTCATAAGGCGAACCTTCGTAGAAAAATTGGGTGGAGACAGTTGCTTCATTGTCCATTGCGATTAATTCTTTGCGGAAAGGAAAACGCACCGAGTGACCTGTTTGTGTTTCAGATCCCGGTAAAATATAGGATAAGTTGTCGTCTGGTGTCGGCTTGTTCAAGTCACTCATGACCGCATCTATCACCTGTTGCTGATCTATTTTTTCTGCTTTTGCAACCTTTTGATAATCCTTAAAAAAAGCGGCCTGTCCTTCAAAATACGTTATTTCCATTTTCTTCACCCTTTCCAATGATCGGAATCCTCTGACATTCCTTTACTAAATAAATCGGTTTACTCTGTTAAATCTAACTGACCCGCTTCGGTTTGAAACAGCGGCCAACTTCCCGCCAATTCTAAGCGAATCAACTTTAACTCAGGATAGCGCTGAAGCGCGACTATGATCGAGTTGATCAATTTTCCTTGCTGATTGACATGTTCCTGTGGTGATAACAGCGTATCTTGATCAAGCATGTCACCATAGGATCGGTTTTCTTCAATCACCTCGTGAAATGCAGCCTTGAACACGCGCTCAATTTTTCGCGCAAACTTCGCTTCATTCTCCGTCGTATAAGCGATTTGATCCTTGCCTGCCAAAAAGGTCGCATAGATCAAAGGAACCGTAGACACAGGCTTCACGGGAGAAACATAATAAAACGCCTCTTCCAAAAGATCCATTGAAATCGTCAGCTTCATAACATCTCCTCTTTTCTAGAATTATTATAGCATTCACTAGGGTATTTCTTAGGTAATTTAAGCTCAAAAAGCTGTAATTGAAAACTCGAAAGATCCCCTCCGGCTCGCGAGTGATTGCCCTTATCGGCGAACTTTTCATTCGGATCAAGGTTTGGCTTATCAAATAAAAGTATATGGTCAAGTGTTGAAGCAACATAAAATTTTTCAAAGCTGTCTCAAAAAGGAAATGATTTAGATAATTCGCCTATGGAAAACTTTTTTAGCCTTCTAAAACAAGAAATTTATCATAGCTTTAATGAACTTAAGATGGCAATTAATCAGTATATCTACTATTACAATAACGGATGAAAAAGAAACTGAACTGGCGTTCAATTGGGAACGGCCTATCAAACAGCGGCTTAATACTTATTTTAATATATAAAAAAAAAGAGTGGATTTCTTCCCTTTAAATGTCTAACTTTTTTGGGATTAATACATTGGGGTTAGACTTTTTAGTTCGCTTTTTTGTAAGCGCCTTTATAAAAATCGAACTTAAGGACCACCTTAGCGCTAAAATTGAGCCGTTTTCCAAATTATTTTGCGAAAAATAGTTAAAAAGGGTGAGATAAGTTCAGTTTTTATTTTAGCCATGAAAAAATGTGAACCTAGATGTGATTGCCTATGTAAACGGTGATAGCTATATTATAAATGTGCACAAGTACTAGATGAAATGAGGTGATCTTAAATGTTAAGTAAAGTAATTAAGGAAGATTATATTCAATTAGATGTAGAAGCAAATGATTTTCCTGATGCTATTAGTCAAGCGTTAGAACCACTTGTCGAAGATGATGCCGCTACGCAAGAATATGTAGATGCGGTTATAAAAATCTATCAAGAAACTGGACCATACATTGTGATTACTAAAAATGTGGCCTTACCCCACGCTCCCGTATCAGAAGGAGCGAAAAAAGTGGCGATTGGTTTTACCCGGTTGAAAAACGCCATTGTTTCAGGTCATGAATGTAACGACCCAGTAAAATATTTATTTCCATTAAGTGCTAAAGATAGTCAGTCCCATATTGAATTACTATCGGAATTGGCGGATTTGCTAGGCGATCCCGTCTTTATCGAATTTTTAGAAAATGTTTCATCAAAAGAAGAATTTATTAATTATTTAAAAAAATATGAAGGAGCTCAAAAAAATGAAAAATCATAAAGCATTAGTCGCATGTCGTGCCGGAGTCGGATCAAGTTTAATGTTAAAAATCAAGGTTAACGAAGTCGTAAAAGAAAATAATTATCCTTTAGAAGTTGAACATTCTTCTTTAGATGGTGTCCCAGGATTTACTGGCGATATGTTGATCACTTTACCAGATGTAGCCGAAGAATTAATTGAGAAAAAAGTTCCTTATAAGGTGGTAGCCGTTCGCAACGTTGTCGATAAAAAGGAGATCAAAGAAAAATTAGAAGAAGCTTTTGCCGAACTTGAAGGTGAATAGCCAGTATTAAGGGGGAAAACAAAAAATGGATTTTATTATTAGTTTTTTGAGTACACCTGCGGTTCTTTTGGGTGCAGTAGCCATGATCGGGCTACTCGCTCAAAAGAAAAGCAGTACCGAGGTAATGACTGGAACATTTAAAACAGTTATCGGTTTCTTGATCTTTAGTGCAGGTGGCACGATCATGACCGGTGCACTACAAAATTTCAACTCATTATTCCAAACAGGGTTTCATATCGTTGGAGTTGTCGCTTCACCCGAAGCTGCAACAGCCTTAGCTCAAACTAAATTTGCTTTTGTAACAAGTTGTACGTTGATTTTAGGTTTTATCATGAACTTAGTTATTGCTCGCGTAACACCTTTCAAAAACATTTTCTTCACTACCGGGCATAGTTTATTCTTTGCTTGTGTATTGTCACTAATTTTGAAAGCACATCATTTTGCAAATGTTCCCGCAATTATTATCGGTGGTGTTTTGCTAGGTTTCTTCTCAGCCGCTTTACCACAACTTTGTCAGCCATTTATGCGTCAAATCACAGGTAGTGATTCCACAGCCATTGGTCACTTTAATATGGTTGGTTATGCTTTATCAGGTTATATCGGAAAATTATTTGGTAAATATAAAGACCGGACAACTGAAGATATTAATTTTCCCAAATGGTTATCATTCTTTCGTGATTTCTTAATGGGTGTAGCCGTTGTTATGCTATTTTTGTTCTACGTTTCCGCATTAAAAGCTGGTCCAGTAGCAACGCAAAAATTAGCTGGTAGCGTTCACTGGTTAGTTTTCCCATTTGTTCAAGCCTTTACTTTTACAGCTGGTATTTCAATCTTAATGACTGGTGTTCGAATGTTCTTAGCTGAAATTACAGCAGCCTTTGTTTCAATTTCAGAAAAATTCATTCCAAATTCTCGTCCCGCTTTAGATGTTCCAACGGTCTTCCCTTTTGCTCCAACAGCCGTTATCGTCGGTTTTATTTCTTCTTACGCAGCTGGTCTATTAGGTGTTGTTATTATGGTTGCCTTGCATGCGCCAGTTGTCATCATTCCGGCAGCCCATATTTGTTTCTTCTCAGGTGGTACCGCAGGGGTCTTTGGTAATTCAACTGGTGGTTGGCGTGGTGCAGTGGTTGGTTCCTTTGTAGCTGGCTTACTATTAGCTTTCTTACCGATGGTTCTTTATCCATTATACGGCACACTAGGTATTGAAGGCTCAACCTTCCCGAATATTGATTACAATGTAATGGGTATTCTATTAAACAAAATCCTTAATCTCTTTGGGATGTAATAGTCACCACTATCCATTAACTGAGAAACGCTTAAGCTGGGAAATCCAAAAATTGACTGAAAAATTTTTGTGGTAGCTCAGCTTTTTATGCTTATAAAAATAAAAGCCGAAGTTTTTAGAAAGAAGGAACTATTTTGAGTACAGAAAAATTAGATCATTATATTGCAACTGTAGAACGAGAAATCTTGTCCTTTACAAAGTGCATTGATAAGGATGCCTTGCAAAAGGCAAATAAAATTATTCAAACAAGTAAAAAAAATCATGGCCGGGTGCATATTACCGGTGTAGGCAAACCAAGTCACGTAGCCGAATATATTGCCGCATTAAACTCTTCTATCGGTACCCCAACTTATTTTTTAGATACAACGGAAGCCGTTCATGGATCAGCAGGACAAGTGCAACCAGAAGATGTCGTGATCGCCATCTCAAATTCAGGTCAAACCGAAGAATTAAAACGAACGGTTCTAGCCTTGCAAAAAATCGGTGTAAAATTAATTGGGGTCAGTGGGGGCAATGATTCTTGGCTACATGAACATGTGGATGCCTTTTTATTTGCAGGCGTCAAAGCAGAAGGAGACGATTTAAACAAACCACCGCGAAATTCTATCTTAGCTGAAACAATTATTTTACAATGTTTATCAGTCTTGCTTCAAGAAGAACAGCAATTAGGATTAGATGAATATTTCTTATGGCATCCAGGTGGTGCTTTAGGTCAATCCATTCGCGATTTGAAGGAGGAAGCATGATGAAAATTAAAGGAATTGTAACGGCTATGGTAACACCTTTACAAGCAGACAACTGTGGCATTGATGAACAAAAAACTCGTCAGTTAGTCGAACATTTAATTACAAATGGTGTGGCGGGCTTGTTTGTTTTAGGGACAAACGGTGAATTTTATGCTTTATCAACAGAAGAAAAAATAGCCTTAGCCAAAACTGTCGTTGAACAAGCAGCTGGTCGCGTGCCAGTTTTTGCAGGAGCCGGTGGTATATCAACCCAAGCCGTCAGTGATTTAGCTAATGAATTTGCCAAAGTCGGTGTAGATGCCGTCTCAATCATTACGCCTTTTCTAATCAAAATTAGCGATCGAGAATTAATCAATCATTATCAAGAAATTTCTGAAAAAACCCAATTACCAATTATTTTATATAATATTCCAAGCAATACAGGCATCAATATTAGTGAGGCGGCCTTTAAAGAATTAGTGAAAAATCCAAAAATTATTGGGATTAAAGACAGTAGTGGGGATGTCGAAAATATTAAGATGTATATCGAAAATAGTCGACAGCGAGCAGATTTTTCGGTGCTAGTTGGTTCAGATTCTAAAATATTAACTGCTTTAAACTTAGGCGCTGATGGGGCAGTTGCAGCCACGTCTAATGTTTTAACTAAAACAGATGTTGCAATTTATGATTTATATCAGTCTGGAGATTTAGCTGGAGCTCAAGTTTTACAAACAAGTATTGATGAATTTCGTCGGGTGTTAAAATTTGCCACTGTTCCCGCTGTTTTAAAATATTCCTGTGGTTTAATTGGGTATCCTGTGGGAAAAACTAAATTACCAGTATTACCGGTAAAAGAAAAATATGTGGCCGAAATTAAAGAAGTCCTAACAACTTATGGGACCATCGAAGGATTTGAGGTACAATAAAATGAAAAAATTAAGAGTTTTATCGCGCATTGAAAAAGAAAAATTAATGGCTATTATTCGAGTTGAAACAATTGATCGTGCCAAAGAAATTGTTGATAGTTGTTTAGCCGGAAAGATTTCTTGTTTGGAAATTAGTTATACGAACGACAATGCCGGAGAAATAATCGAACAATTAAAAACGATTTATGCAGATCAAATTTTAATTGGCGCTGGAACAGTTTTAGATAGCGAAACAGCAAGACTGGCTATTTTAAATGGGGCAGAGTTTATTATCGCGCCTAATTTTCAATTGAGCGTGGCTAAAGTTTGTCATCGTTACCAAGTTCCTTATATGCCTGGGTGTACAAGTATGACAGAAATCATTACCGCTTTGGAAGCTGGTTCAGATATGATTAAAGCTTTTCCAACCTCTTCTATTGTAGGACCAAAGATTATTTCAACTATTAAAACGCCGATGCCTCACGTACCAGTTTTATCCTCTGGTGGGGTTACTTTAGACAATGTTACTAACTGGTTACAAGCTGGAGTGGATTGTATGGGTGTTGGTACGCTACTTTCAAAGGGCAGTCAAGCCGAAATAGCTGAGCATGCTCAAACTTTGCGTAAACAAGTGGATGCTTTTATGAATTAAATTCGAGATGGGAGGAAAACAACCAATGGCTTCAATTGATCAACGAACATTCCAATTAATTGAAAAAATGATTGAACGACCCTTTAATACGGCTCAACATTTGATGAAACAACTTTCTTTGTCCAAGTCCCAAGTGGAATACGCTGTATCTAAAGCTAACGTTTTGTTACAAGAAGCTGGAAAAACTCCCATCGAAATCGGCTTAAATAATTTTATTTTAGCCGAGTCAAGTCGTAACTATTTCTTAGATTTTTTGTCTAAAGAAGATGTTTTTTCCGTCTATGAATTAAGCGGAGAAGAACGCAAAAAATATATTTTTTTGATGACCCTTTATTATCATGAAGAATATTTATCGATTAATCATTTTCTCGATGCTTTGCAAGTTGGGAAAACAACTTTAATCAGCGATATGAAAAAACTAGAAGAAGAACTGCAACGATTGCATATTGAGATCTCTTATTCCCGAAAAGAAGGCTATCGCTTACAAGGAGACGAGGCCGAAATTCGTTACTATTTAATGCGAATTATTTTCGAAGATTTCAGTAAAAACAACGCGCATTTTTTATATGATTACTTTTTATATCGGGAAAGTACCGTGGATAAAAAAAGGATTTTTGCAGTTGTTGAAAGCGAATTAAATCATTATCACATTAATATAGTCGAAAATCGCATGAATGAATTTTGTTATATGCTAGTTTTTTTACTACCCCGTTTGAATAAAACCTGGGCTGAATTTTATCAAAATTACAGTTTTCAAACTTTTTTCGAAACCAAAGAATATCAATTTTCAACCTCTTTATTAGCCCAATTTCAGATTGAAAATAAATATGCTAAGCTTTATGTTTGTGGTTGGATGTTGGGTATGGCCATGGGGGATGCAAAACAAAACTCCCCAGATTATTCGATTATTGATGAGCTAGTTGACCGAATTTTTGAGCGGTTTGAATTATTGTCAGGTATTCGTTTTAAAGATGAACGTGCTGCAAAACAACAACTATACAGCCATTTTCGGCCGGTTTATTATCGTTTATTTTTCCATTTGCCGATTGTTAATGTTTTACACAAAAAAATTGTGCAAGAATTTCCTGATATGTATCAAATTGTCCAAGAGACGATGAAGCCTATTGAAGTTCTATTTGGCACCGAAATTCCTAATGAAGAAGTTTCATTTTTAACCTTACATTTTGCCTCTTTGATTGATGAATATGACGAATATCAAGTTCAGCAAAAAATTGGGGTTATTGTTTGCCCCAACGGTATTGGTAGTTCAGCAATTGTTTATAACGAGTTGAAAAGTGTTTTTCCTGAGATGATTTTAATTGGTCCCATGGAAACCAATGCGCTGGAAACAATTAGTCAAAGCTATGATATGGTTTTTACCACCGTTCCCAATATTCGTTTATATGCTTTGAAAAAGCCTGTTTTTGTCGTCAATCCAATTATGTCCATTGATGAAAAATATCGACTGGTTCAAGCTGTTCAAAACGAGGGCAATCCTCAGTATGAAGATTATCGTGTAGAAGATTTACTCGCCATTATCAAAAAACATGGGACGATAACGGAAGTGTCAGCTTTAAAAAAAGAATTGAACGATTATTTACAAGGTCGCAATAATAAGTCGCATAAGCATGCTTCTAAAGTCGTTAATAGAAATAAACAAGCTGAATTTAATTTATTAGATATTTTGAAACCGGAGTTTATTCAATTGCAAATTTCTTCTCGCAGTTGGGAAGAAGCCTTGTATGTAGCGGCCGCCCCTTTAGTGGATGCCGGAGTTATTACTAGACATTATATTGAAAAAATCATTCAAACAACTCGTAATGAAGGTCCTTATATGGTGATTACCGAAAAAGTAGCCTTACCCCACGCCCGTCCTGAAGACGGTACGCTAAAAGTTGGATTAGGCATTACAGCTTTAAAAGACGAAGTTGTAATTTTAGGCAAGACACCGGTCAAATATATCTTTACCTTATCAGCTGTGGATAATAAAAAACATTTGTCTGCCATAGCAGAATTAGTTTCTTTTCTGGATAGACCCGAATTTTTCACGTTGTTGGATCAAGCAGAAGATCCTCAAGAAGTCTATGCCTGGGTTGAACAACATATTGAATCCGATTGAACGTAAAAAGTTACTACTATTTATAAAAAACTTTTCCTTATTTGTTTAGTTACAATGAGGGAAAGTTTTTTTATTTGAGATCAGATGAAAAAATATGGGAAGCACATTTTCTGAAGCAAGTAAATCAACATTATGCCGTTCAATTTGGAACAGCATATCAAACAGCTGCGTAATGCTTATCTTAATGCATGAAAAAAGGAGTGGATTTCTCCACTCCTTAAAAGTCTAACTTTTGGGATCACTACAAAAATCGATTTTCCCAAGCCTTTTTTCATTTTTAAATCGTCACAGTAATCGCCGCAGCAGCTAAAATCAGTACTAAGCCGATAATCGTAATGGTCATTTCTTTTTTGGTTTTCTTTTGTCCTAAGAACCAGATCCCCGTCAAGGTCGCTAGTACCACCGAGGTTTGCGACAAAATAAAGCCGGTTGCCAAACCATTCATATCTGGTTGAGCAGAGATCAAATAGGTCAACGCCGCAAAGGCGAAGAAAAAGCCAGAAAATATATGTTTATATGACACCACTTCAGTAAAGGCCGATTTTTCTTTATCTTTGAAGCCTAAAAATACCGAGTAAGCGACAGCGACTAAAAGCATACCTATCGCTTGGGGTAAGAAAGCCTGCATCCCATTGATAGAAGTTGCTTGGGGAGCAGCTGAATACGCCCAGTAACCAATTTCACCGACAGCTAATAAGAGGATAGCTTTTTTCAAAATACTCGCTTTTTCTTGCGTCTTCTCCTCTGTCCAGACCGTCATCCACGCACCTAAAATGATTAAGATCAATGCGAATCCGCCTAATAATTTGGCACTCATTCCTGGCCAATTTCCTAGCGCGAACACGCCCCACAGCGACGCGCCTAATAGTTGGAACGCGGTAGTGATCGGCATGGCCCGTGACGAGCCAACCAAGGTAAAAGATTGGAACGTAATGATCTGCGCCGTCGCCCAACCAACCCCAGAGAGAATGGAGAAGACTAGATCCATACCACCTGGCAGACTCATACCATTGATCAGGGCAAAAATTAATGCGAAGATCAACGTACCGATAGTAGATCCTAGAATTTGATTGACTGGTCGCCCACCGATTTTTGATGCAATGGTCGGATAGAGTCCCCAACCAAGTAACGGTCCTAGACCGATCAAAATTGCTGTTGCATTCATGTTGCTTCCTCCTTTTTAGGCTGTTTAAAAAACAACGCCGCTTTCTAATAGAATATTTGCGTAAGGCGTCATTTCTCCCGTTCGAATAAAGGCATGGCTATCTTTTAGATTCGCCTTCATTTCGCTATGAGGAATAAACGTCACTGGTGTTTCTGGCAAACGGTCTTGGATTTTTTTCAGCATAGCCGGATTCTCTGTTTTGATTTCTTCCGCTAAATAAATTCGTTGAACTTCTAGTTCTTCCAACACATTATTTAGTACATCCATAAAACTTGGAATCCCATTATCGACGGCAAGATCGATTTTTTCCGTTGTCTGAGGGACGGGCATCCCCGCATCGCCAATACTTAATAGATCAAAATGACCCATTTGGGCAATCACCCGTGAGATATCTGAGTTGATGACTTTTGTTTTTTTCATAGTAAACGTCCTTTCTCTACACTAATTCGTTTTTATAAGGGATCGATGGTTGGGCACCAAAGCGTTGAACAGTTAAGGAAGATGCTTGATTACCAAATGTAATGGCCTCAGCTAAATTGCTGAAATCTTTTTTTAATACACTACTCATTGCACCAATAAAGGTATCTCCGGCTGCGGTTGTATCCACTGCTTGAACCTTAAAGGCTGGGATGATTCCACTATGTCCTGCCACATCATAAAAGGCTCCTTTACTACCAATCGTGATGATGACCGCTTCAATACCTAATTGATGCAGTTGATCCGCTGCCGCTTTCAAACTAGCTTCATCGGTCACTTTGATTCCCGTTAAAATTTCAGTTTCTGTTTCATTGGGAATGATCATATCGGTCACTTCCAATAACTCCGTCGGTACTTTTTCTAACGCTGGAGCCGGGTTTAAAATCGTCTTTACCCCGGCTTCACGAGCAATTTTGAAGGCTTCGATCGTACTTTCTAAGGTGCTTTCAAATTGCGCGATCACAAAATCGCTGGCTTTGATCAGCTCTTTATATTCTTCTACCTGCTTAGGGGTAAAGGCGTTGTTCGCACCTGAATGAATCATAATGCTGTTTTCCCCTTGATCATCAACAATGATATAGGCTTGGCCGGTCGCTTGCTTTTCCAACGTTTCTACACCAGTTACTACGATGCCTTCTTCTTTCAAAAGCGCTAGCATCATTTCACCTGCTTCATCGTTGCCCACTGCGCCGATGAAATTCGTGTTCGCTTCCGCCCGTTTCGCTGCTACGGCTTGATTGGCACCTTTTCCGCCACCTGCTGAAAAAATTTCTTTTGTATGCATTGTTTCTCCAGGTTTGGGCATTTGTTTCACTCGGATCGTCCGATCAAGGTTGATGCTGCCAATTACTGTAATCGTATTCATTTTGTTCACTCCGTTTCGTAGTCGTTAAGTTGAGTCCATTTGCAATTGATTAAAACGTTTTATTAAAACGTTTTAATTCGACACCAAAAATATAGCACAGCTTGAAAGCTATTTCAAGCGTGCTGTTGAAAAACGTTTTATTAGTTGAACTGCGAGCATTAATTCTTCCCAATCCTTTTCAGGTTCTTGGATTCTTTTTAGCAATAATTCTGCGGTGGTCTGACCTAACTCATAGATAGGCTGAGCAATCGTCGTCAGCTGCGGTGTGACGTACTCACACATGTCAATATTGTCGTAGCCAATCACGCTATAATCTTGCGGAATTTTCTTGCCCGCTTCTGCTAACCCTAAATAAAGTCCAAATGCCAGCTCATCATTAATGGCAAAAATCCCTGTGATATCTGTGTCATGAATTTTTTTAGCTGCTTGTCGTCCGCCTTGCTTTGATAGCTCACTATGGATCAGTGTGGCTTCAGGAAAAATCTCCCGAAAACCAAGCAAACGTGTTGCGATATTTTCCGGCGCATCTTTCGGTAAGACCACCGCAACCTTTTGATGTCCTAGCTCTTGCAAGTGCTCACCTGCGAGTCTCCCGCCAGTATAATCATCTGTCAAGACCGCATCGCTGAAGCCTTCTGCTTTCTTTTGATCCAACACGATAAACGGTAAATTTTTTGTTCGTAACGTTTCATTAATGGCTTGATTTGAGATTGCCGAACTCGCAATAATATAACCATCTACGCCCCGACGACTCAACTCTTCTAAATAATCTATCTCTTTTTTTGTATCCAGATCGGCATTACATAACAAGGTCACGAAATTTTCCCGATACAATACACCTTCAATTCCACGAATCAATTGACTAAAAAAAGGGTTCGTAATATCTGGGACTAGCACACCAATGGTCTTACTTTTTTTCATGATCATACGGCGAGCAAAATAATCCGGCTCATAATTCAATGCCTGTTTCGCGGCTAAAACCTTCTCTACTGTTTTAGGACTGAATTTACCGTCATTTCCGTTTAAAATCTGGGAAACCGTTGCGATTGAGACACCCGATTGTTTCGCAACATCTTTGATCGTAATTTTTTTATTTGTCATTTAATTCTCTCCTGCTTTACACTCTGCTACATTTTCTCACGAAAGAGTTTTCCTGTAAATACACTCATCGAAAACTTGCCAATCCGAGATTATTTTTCTATACTGCTTATGACACGTTTATAGGAGTGAAGGAATGGATAAAAAAACAAAAATCATTTTAGGAATCGTCGGACTATTAATTATCGCACTTATCGCAGCAGGAAACTATTTTTACTCTTACGCCGTTGTTCCAACGGAAAAAGATTTTATGTCTGAAAGCTCAGAGAAAAAATCGGCTGAATTGATCGCAGCCGAAAACTGGTTCAATAATAAAAATAACCGTAGCGAATGGCAGCTGCAGTCAAAAGATGGACTGAAATTATCCGCTTATTATTTACCTGCACAAAAAGATCAACACAAAACCGTCATCATCGCTCACGGCTATATGGGGCAAGCCAGCGATATGCCGCAATACGCTAAAATTTATCACGATCTCGGCTACAATGTCTTAATGCCGGATGCTCGTGGTCATGGTAAGAGCAAAGGTGATTATATCGGCTTTGGCTGGCCCGAAAGAAAAGACTATCTCCAATGGATCGACCGCATCGTTAAGGATGACAGCCAGTCAGAAATCGTTCTTCACGGTGTCAGCATGGGAGCAGCGACAGTTATGATGACTAGCGGCGAAAAGTTGCCCGAAAATGTCAAAGCCTTCATCGAGGATTGCGGTTATAGCTCTGCGAAAGATGAGTTAAGCTATCAGTTAAAGGATATGTTCAACCTACCAGCCTTTCCGTTGATTCCTGTAACCAGTCTAATTACAAAAATCCGTGCAGGCTACTTCTTTGGCGAAGCCAATGCAGTTAAGCAGCTCCACAATAATACGAAACCGATGCTCTTTATTCATGGAGACAAGGATGATTTTGTCCCATTTTCAATGCTAGATAAAGTCTACGGAGCTACTAAAGGACCCAAAGAAAAATATGTCGTTCACGGTGCGAAACATGCCGAAGCCTTGAGTACTGATCCGGCTATGTATCAGGAAAAAGTCACTGGATTTTTGGAGACGTATGTGAAATAAAGCGTAACGAGGATTCTCCTCGTTGCGTTTTTTTTTTACGTCTATTTCTTACAGTTTTCGTTTCACCGGGTTTCGTTTCTTGTCACAGTGAATCCTACACCAGCAATTTTGTTTCACTCGGCAACCTCTTTTAGCTAGAGGAGAAAGTGATCCGCCCACTTCTCACTTTTTTCACTTACGGAACAGTTCCATAATACCGTCTTTCTCGATATATTTTTTGAATCCTTACCACCTGTTTCCAATGACGAAACACGGGATGTTGACTAAACATCTGCAGCAGTAACAACGCCCATTCTGCCACGGAAAAATACGCCCGAAAATAGTAAAAATAGCGTCTCATACTGCTTGTGGGTGCATCTATATAAAGTGTGCGAATCAATTCGCGACACGGGGTCTCAAGCGCTTCTGTTCCTAATTGATCACGAATCTGCAATACACGAACCAGCTTGATCACGCAGTTTTTATTTTTGCTGACTTGGTAATACAACGTAATTCTTTTTTCCAACGTTTGGGGCTTTAAACTAAATAGCTGCTTCGCTGTAAAGGGCTGTTCTTGCATATTCGTCACCCCCTTTTTTCTCTTCACTACTATTAACGAAAGTTTCTGGACAAATGCGTACCTTTTTTTATTTTTTTAATCGTTTAAATAGATTTTTTATTTATTGGTCGATACGTGCAACAAAAAAAGCAGATCACTGTTTAAGTTGATCTGCTTCTCTTATTTTTTTAAAATTCTCCTGGATTCGACTCAATCATGACTTTGATCTCGTTGCCTTCCATCACTTTATCAAATGCTGTCCGCCATTCTTCCAACGGATATTTTTTGGTAATCATCTCATCGATATTAATCGCACCTTTAGCCAGTAAATGAATCGCAATCGGCCAATCGTACGGATTTTGTGAGCGGCTACCAATGTATTGAATCTCACGTTGAATGATCGATTCCGTGTCAAGATCCACCATTTTGTTAGCAAAAAGTCCGACTTGTACGAATTGCCCTTGCTTCCGAATCAACGGCAAGCTGGCATTCACTGCCGGCACGGCACCCGAGGCATCATACACTTTATCAACGCCATAGCCATCGGTTACTTCGTTGACCACCGCCGCTAAATCTTCTTTCATTGTATCCACAATAATATCCGCACCGAGTTTCTTCGCCAATTCCAAACGATGGGCATCTTTTGTGATCCCAGTCATAATAACGAAAGCGCCGATTTCCTTAGCGATTTGCAGTAAGAACAAGCCGATTGGTCCAGGTCCCATAATAATGATCGTATCCCGTAATTCCAAGTGACTCTTCTGATACATTGCATGGACACAGCAAGCCAACGGTTCACTCATCGCTGCCCCTTCAAAACTTAGATGATCCGGTAAAATATGAATACTTTCTTCACGAGCCAAGACGTAATTTGCCATACTACCATTTTGCTGTGTACCGATTCCTTTACGATAAGGACATAAATTGTATTGTTTTTCTTTGCAGTAATCACATTTTCCACAGACATAAAAAGTTGTTTCGCTAGTTACCCGATCGCCTACTTTGACTTTTGTGACCTTTTCGCCAACGTCAACGACTTCACCAGAAAATTCATGGCCTAGTACAACCGGCGTCGTTGGATTTTTGTATTCCCCTTTAAACGTATGGATGTCTGATCCACAGATCCCAGTGTACGCTACTTTGATTAATACTTTGTCGTCTACTGCCTCTGGTACTGGTAAGTCGATAAATGCCATTTGGTCATAACCGGGCGCTTGCTTCGAGACGCCCTTCATCATTTTACTCATTTCAATAAGCCCCCTACATTACTTGTGCTACTAATTCTGAGAATTTCAAGAAGATCCATTTTAAGAAGTTTCCGCCGGTATCTAAGTTAGTGATTTCAGCGGCACCATCTGGGAATTTGACGATTCCTTGAGCCATTTCCGTAATAACTGGTGCAAAGTTTGTTGCCATCAATAACGCCGCAGCCATAACGACAGTCAATGAAATAACTGAGTGCAAAATATTTCCCTTACGACTTGGTACCACCAACGCTGCGAAGAATGGGATCGTTGCTAAGTCACCAAAAGGCAAGACACGGTTTCCTGGTAAAATAACCGCTAAGAATAAAGTGATCGGTACCATCAAAAGACCGGTTGATAACGCCGCAGGAGACCCTGTTGCTAACGCGGCATCCATTCCTAGATAGATTTCGCGATCGCCGTAACGGCTTTGTAGTAGTTTTTGTGCTCCCTCTTGAATTGGAATTAAGCCTTCCATCAAGATTTTAACCATCCGTGGCATCAAGAACATCACACCACCCATGTTCATTCCGATTTGTAAAATCCCAATCAAATCGTAGCCACCTAACAAGCCTAAGAACATCCCGATGATAATCCCCATGATCATTGGCTCGCCAAAAATACCAAAACGTTTTTGAATCGTTTCTGGTTTTACATCTAATTTATTAATTCCAGGAATTTTATCTACCAACCAACCTACTGGTAACGCTAGAACAGCGTATCCTTGCGCCGATCCGGTTGTGATACTAATTCCTTCTAAGCCATAATATTCTTGAACTTTTGGAGCGGTTTTGTCAGCGATAATTTGGATAATAATCGTAAACAAAATCCCACACAAGATGCCAAAGAAAAAACTTTTTGTTACAATATAACCAGTTGCTGCTACAGAACTAACATGCCAGTAGTTCCAGATATCGATATTTAATGTTTTGGTCCGGTTTAGCGCCAACATAATTAAATTCACGATTAAAATCACTGGAATCATCACAGCCGCGATTGGTTGCGCCCAAGTCCCGGCTGAGACTGCTGGCCAGCCAGCATCAATGATCGTTAGATTCAATCCGAATCGTTCAACCATCGCTTGCGCTGCAGGACCAACGTTTGTAGTCAAGACCGTAATGACCAGGTTAATCCCGATCATCCCGATACCTACTGTTATCCCTGAAATAATTGCTTTTTTAATTGGCACTCTAAAAATAAGACCAACGATAAAGATAATGATCGGCAACATAACACTGGGTCCGGCACCTAAAATACTCTGTACCACATCCATTAAACCATCCATACATATTTCCTCCTATGCTATAAATTAATTTTTTAAACCCCTGTTTTAACGGTGCAATTTCCCACGTTAGACGTGGGAAACTGCTCATTTATTAAATAGCTTTTGCGGCTTCAATAATTTGTGCTTCCACTTTATCCGCTCCGATTCCAGTTAAAAATGCCATTGCTTTAATCGCTGGAATCTTGTATTCCGTTGGTAGCATTGTTGTTGAAATCAACATATCCGCGTCATCTTGTTTCGAAGCCGCTTCAGAAATTTTAATTTGCGTAATTTCTACTGGCATTTGATTTCTAGCAAATAAATCCTCGACTTTTTTCATTACGACTGTTGATGTTGCGATTCCTGCTCCACAAGCTACTAATACGCGAATTTTTTTCATGATAACTATCCCCTTTTTCTTTTTAATATATTTATTTTCTTCCAGCTAAAAAGCTGATTTCTATAACTGATTTTTTTCGATGATCGTGATTAATTCATTTTCCGTTGTTGCTAATAAAAGCTCTGATAAAACGGCTTCATTTTGTAAGAGTCCCATCAAAGATTGCAGCATCTCCAGTTGCGCATGGGGTTGGTTTAGTCCTAAGACAAAGACAATCTGTGCTTTGACTTGTTGATTATTATCTTCCATGCTGTAAAAACTCACTGGATCTTGCAAGGTAATCACTGCTACGAATTCTTCTAAGATGCACTCAGCATCTGTATGGGGAATCGCCGCCCCAAAATTTACTAATTGAATTCCGGTTGGAAAAGTCTCTTCTCGTTTTTTAATTCGTTCTAAAAAGTCTTCCCTCACCCAACCAAGATCGGAAGCTTTGGCAGCAATCTGCTCAAATAGCTCGTCTCGGGAAGAAAAATTTTCTTGTGTGAAAACCAACGGCGCCTTTACATACGAACTTAGTGTCGCTTCTCCCATCATTTTGCCCTCCAATAGTCATCGTTGAATATTTCCAACGCTTTACGAATATCTTCTTTTGTTTTTGCTTCTTCCATAGCTACCAACTGGTCTTCCCCTGCCAGGCTCATCATTTCAAAAATCAAATCTAAATGTTCCTCTTTATCATTCGAACCTAGCAAGATGACCGTATGAATTTTTCCACCATCTTCAGTTGGTATACCTTTTTTTACAATGCCTAAACTGATTCCGACACCGATTGCTCCCGCTTCTGATACCGTATGAGGCAAGGCAATTTTATTTCTTAAAACCGTATATGGCGGCAATGTCGGCATTTCTTTTTTCAGTGCTTGGATATAATCCTCTGTAATGATTTGCTGGCGTTCCAATGGTTTAGCCAACGCATCTAAGACGTCGCTCCAGCTGATGGCCTCTTCAAAAATTTGAATTGTTTCTCCTTTTAACAGGTCAATCAAATGCGGCCGTTTCTTTTCTAAAATTTTCGACTCTTTCGGTGCGAATAAATTCAATAGTTCTTCGTAAAAACTTGCTTCATCAATAATCTCAGCATGCTTCTTTACCACCGCTAAAATCTTTTCTGGCGTCACAATCTCGGATTGGACAATTGCGGTAGAACGCAGGACCCGCTCTCTTAATTGGCGCTTTTCTTGCTCAGATAAGAAGTTATTAACGACAAAGACTTTTTTCTCTGTCTTTAGTGGTACTGCCGAAAAAATAAATTCCGTTTCATGCTCTGTACGATAAAATTCCCGCGCTGACATGGTTGCGACAAAATCAATTTCCGGCAATAGATTTTTCAACGTATTCTCCAGCAAGACCGCAATTGAGATACCATTCGGACACACGATAATTGCCCGTTTACGATTTTCCGGATGAATAATCTCACTGCTTTCTACGATATGACTACCAATAAACAAAGAAATGAAAAACAATTCGGTATCCGGAATCGGTTGCTCAAAAAATCGTTCCAATGGACCACTAGCTTCTTTCACTAGATAAAAGAGTGAAAAAAGATTGGCATCTTTGTTCTCCTGATAAAACTTCGTTTGTAGATTCAAATGATACTTGATCCGATAGTAGGCCGGCCGCATATGAACCAGCAGACGATCTAACAGTTTTTCTTTGTCTTCCAAACTTACACCGGCGATTTTTTCAAAATTAGCAATGACGTCTTCCAGTGCTTCCTTCATTTTATTGATTTCTTTAACGGAAAGGATATCGCCTCGCGACAAGTTCGTTGTCAGCAACAGCATTGTTAAGTAGACTCGCTCATTTTCACTTAAGCCATCGACATCCCAAATCACGCGATCCGCTGCCAAATATTCCTTCGTGTCGGTTAGTTCGCGATAATTGATCTTAAAGCTGTAAGAAATCAACTTTCCTCGCTGTGCCCGTCGAATCATTAGAATAATCAACAAGGGCAGTGTCCTTAAGCGTTCATCTGTAAACTGAACCTCCAGTTCTTCCTCAACCAGTTCTACCCGTTTGTTAAAACTCTGAATCTGCTGGACGTCTATGTTGGCAAACTGAATAATCATCTGAATTCCATTATAGGTCGTCGCTAAGTTGTTCAATAAATCCGACAGTAGATTGCGTTTATTCCACTCATCTCCACGAATGAAATACCCCTTCTGACGGGTGTACTTTAAATCCAGCTCATAGGATTGAAGTGTTTGCGTTACTTCTTTTAAATCTCGCAAGACCGTGTTGCGACTAACTTTCAATTTATCAATAAAATGATTCAACGATAGATAATCTTCTTTACTCAGTAACATTAGTTGAATCAAAGCCACGCGTTCTTTACTTGAAAAGACATAATCCTCGGTCGTCTCTCCTAGCGCTTCATCACCACCCTTATAAATCGAAAGAATGTCACTCGTAATGACAAAATGACCATTTTTCGTTCGTTTAATCTCACTCAGCTTCTCATCCAACAATGAATCATTGATTTTCTTCAAGGCGTAATTTAATTGGCCTCGTGTTAAATCAAATTTCTTACATAACAGCTTACTAGTAATCTGGGGGTTGTTGATTAGCTCAACAAAAATTTGATTGGTTCGTTCTTCTAAATTCATTGTCATCCCTCTTTACATCCTTAATTTAAATGAAAAACGCTTACATTGATAGTCTCTTTGTTCCCAAATAATTCAGTGTTTTTTATGCAACTTGGGACTTACAAATACTCTTTTTAGTAAAAAATAATAAAAAGAATCATAAATCAACTATATATCAACCACAAACCGACTTTATGTTCTGATTTTTCACTACTTATTATGCAACTTGGGACTTTAATTTTCTATCCTTTTTAACAAGAGTCTCATTATTTGTCTGTTCTTTATGTAAGCAAGACTTTACCCGTTTTTTAGCAATCGTGGCTATTACATAAGAAAGTCTTTCGCGAACTCGCTCAACTTTTGAGCAATAGAACCACGCTAGTTCGTGAAGTCGACATGGATATGCCTGCTGTAAAGCAATTTATTCATGTGAAAATTTTATACTTTCTTTCAAGGTAAAAAAAAGCACGAAAGAACACATAGCTCGTTCTTTCGTCCCCTTCGTTTTTACACTCTTTAAAATGGATACTGGCCTTTTCCTGATTTCGTCGTCACCCATTGCACTCGAGTAAATTCTTCTAAGACCCACTTTCCATTGAAGCGTCCGATCCCAGAATTTTTTTCTCCACCAAAAGGTGCGTTGGGTTGATCATCCACGGTCAAGCCGTTGATATGACACATCCCCGCCTCGATCCGATTAGCCACTGTTCTTCCTTTGTCCAAATCCTTCGTGAACAATGTACTAGATAAGCCGTATTCTGAAACTTGCTAGCCACGCGACAATCACTCGGAGAACACCATTTAAGAACCGTGAATACAAGACAGACGGAACGCCAACCTCTTTTTTTTACCTCCGTAAAAAAAATACACTAATTTACAAGTTCAAAAAAAATACCCCAAAGCAATGAATGCCTCAGGGTAGTCTGATAAGCTATTTTTTAATCCAATCTTTTAACCGGCCGCAGCTCCATTCGATATGGCGGATTGACCGTTGCATCCTCTAGCTGAAGACCCTCAGCCAATCGTTTGACTGTGAGTGTATAATCATTAACCACATTTGCTCTAAAATTCCCACTGATGTGGTATTTGACTGTCGTGTCATCAATGACTTGATAGTCCGCAAAGTTTTCTGTATCCCAGCGCTGCTCTTTTGAGCCACGAAACATAGTGGTTCTAATTTTTGAACCTGGTTTAAAGGTAAAAATATAAGAATCATCATTCCAAGAATAACTCAGCAATAACGTGGTTAAATCCTGCTGAGGGTCAAACTTGACTTGATTTTCTTCTGCATAGGTCCGATTTGAGTAGTTATCTTTCGCTGATTCTGTCTGATCCTCTGCAATGATTTTGCGAACCTCCACCGGATCATTGGAAGTCACGGTGATTGCGTCTGGCTCTTTTACAGCGGAACAGCCTGTCAAAAAAACCATTCCCAATCCGATCAATAGTCTTCGTTTCATTGTTTCTCCTCATTCGTTTATTCCTTCATCATAACAAGGAATTGACTCCTCAAAATGAACATAAAATAAAAAAATCCTAAATTTTCTAGGATTTACTCTGCCGCTAATTTTATTTCATAAGGTTCTGTTTTAAAAAGCTGAACTAAAATCTGATTGACTTGATCAAACAATTCTTCGTCAGCTTCAAATCTTTGCTTTGTTTGAATTCGCTCAGTCCCTGCTTGATAAATAATTTGATCACCTAAATAGTGCGGCTTAACCACAGCCGTTCCCTTTTGCAAAACAAGCTCTTCTTCCCCGATTCCAACTGGAATTGCCGTCTCTCGCCAACCATTTTTCTGAGCCAATACTTGAACAAGCGAGGGAACATCAACATGATCTAACAACGCAGACCGATGATCTTCGAAATGAATAGTCAAAGTCTCCATATTTTGCAAGCCACAAGCATTACAGCCACCTTCAATTAAAAATGCTTTACTCGTAATCACTGCTTTAAGCATCTATTTCACGCACCTTTTGATAAATCTCGTTTAATTTTAGCTGATCCAAATCAACAAATGACGTTACAACAACATCCGCAAAAGCTAAGTCTTGTTTAGGAAACGCTGGATTGG
The DNA here is from genome assembly GCF_005405345.1 of Enterococcus viikkiensis. Classification (GTDB taxonomy): domain Bacteria; phylum Bacillota; class Bacilli; order Lactobacillales; family Enterococcaceae; genus Enterococcus_A; species Enterococcus_A viikkiensis. The sequence goes on from NZ_BJDW01000003.1 coordinate 154,517, forward strand.
CGAAACCCATACAGACCATCCCCGCATTGCGTACCGCGCCGGTACCGTTTTTTGTATCCTCGATCCCCAGACAGTTGTTAGGATCAACCCCAATTCGCTCTGCCGCTGCTAAATAAACATCCGGAGCTGGTTTTGAGTGTTTGACCTCCTCGGTACTGACCACTTCTGAAAAATAATCCGCTAAACCAATTTCTCGCAAATTTTCTTTAATCTCCGCTAATGAAGACGAAGAAGCTACTGCTAGCTTTAAGCCAGACGCATGCAGTCTTTTGACAAAACTTTGAACATGAGGAATCACCCTGACTCCATCACGCTCAATCATTGCCCTACGCCGAGCGGTCATTTCAGCCACATATTCTGGTACCGATAACGGCAAATCGAAGTCCTGCTTCATTTGTGCCCACATATAGTCACTCGTGGTACCCATAAATTGAAAATGGTAGCTCTCCTCAACTGGATGCCCCGCTTCCGCTAAAATCGCTGATTTACTTTGAAAATAGGTGTATTCTGAATCAACTAACACGCCATCCATATCAAAAATAATTGCTTCTAACATAAATACCCTCCATCAAAACCTTTGCTTAAACTCTATCACACAATTAAACGCCAATGTAGCCTTTTTTAGTGGTCGGCCTAAAAGAAAACTCCTTTCCACTGAAAAATGTAAAGGAGACTGATTCAATTCAAGGAGTCAATTTTTTCAAAACAATAAAATGATTCTATTCTCATTTCGCATACGATTTTTCTAACGTAAAAATTCAAAAGTATCTCGTACGCCTCCCATTCTACTAATCTCCTAAAGCAGAACTGAAAAAAAAGTCTGCAACGTGTGCAGACTAAAGGCTTTTTTCGATAGCTTTTTCTGGGATGAACCACATTAATAGGATCAGTACATTCACAACCAAGACCATGATCGGTGCGATCAATTTTCCTAAAAGTAACGCTAAGAGCGCTAATCCAATTGATAAATACGATTTGGGATAATGTTTGAACAACTGGCCGATCTTTGAATCTTCACCATTCGCTCGTACCAGCGCCCGCACTAATAAATAATAGGCGACATCCGTTCCCAAGGTGACTATTCCATACAACGCTTGAGGCGCCCACTCGAATGGATAATCCCCGACCCAAGCGGTCACAAAAGGAAACATCGTCATCATTAAAATCAAAAGGTTATTCGACCACAGCACCCAACCATCAACCTTTCGTACCAACTGAAAAAGATGGTGATGATTGTTCCAGTAAATCGCTAGACTAACAAAACTAATCAAATAGACGATAAATTTATGGTGCATATCCAAGAAAGCAGACCAATTAGGTGAATTCGGTTCATGTAATTCTAACACTAGCAGTGTCATAATAATTGCAATGACTGCATCGGTAAAAGCTTCAATTCGTGACTTTGGCATTTTTTCTGACCCCTAACTCGCTGCATTTATTACTAATAAAAAATAAGTTTTCCGTTATCTTTTCTATTAAACAAAAAAAAGACCAAAATATCAAGAATAACGCCACCATATTCAGTTAGCTCTCATTAATCCTAAAATAAACCAAGTAAAAGTTTAGCCACAAATACGTCTTAAGTTGGACGAAAGTCAAATTTTTTTTTGCTACACTAAGTTTATGATAAAACAGTAGAAAGAAGGAATTAAAAATGATGAAAGAATATCCTATGGTTGTGCGTATTTTAGCTGTTATCGGCTTTTTCCTAGTTGCTAGTTTGATTTTGAGTATTGTTGTTCCAGTTATTTCCAGCTTGATCGGTTTATTCTTTAAAATCGCGATTCCATTGGCGATCGCATATGTTCTAGTCAACTGGTTGACCAAACGTCGGGATCGCAGAACCTACTAATTAAAAGTTGATACAAAAAGGAGGTCCTTTCTAGCAACGAAAGGGCCTCTTTTTTTGCTACCCTAGGGCAACGTCTAAAATCATCATAATAATAAAACCCAACATCGCGCCAAAAACGCCAAAATGATGCTTGCTGTCTGTTGTCGCCTGAGCCTCTGGAATTAATTCTTCGACAACGACATAGATCATCGCTCCTGCAGCAAATGACAGTGCGTAAGGCAAGATCGGCTGAACACTAGTAACTAACAAGGCCCCAATAACGGCCGCAATAGGCTCAACGATTCCCGATGCTTGACCATACACAAACGATTTTGTCCGACTCAATCCTTCTTGTCTTAAGGGGATCGAAACGGCCGCACCTTCCGGAAAATTTTGGATACCGATTCCCAGAGAGACCGAGATTGCCGCTAATACCGCAACAGCAGGATTGGCGGCTTCACTAGCGGCACCGAAGGCTACCCCTACCGCTAACCCTTCCGGTATATTATGCAAGGTGATGGAAAAGACTAACAAAATTGTCCGTTTTAAATGGCTAGGCAAGCCTTCCCGTTCCTTATTTGGGCCAAAGTGCATGTGGGGAATCAGCTTGTCGGCGATATACAGAAACAAACCACCTGAACCAAAACCGATACTAACCACTAACCACGGAATCGAACCATTTTCCTCCGCCGCAACGATCGCTGGATCTAATAAGGACCAAAAGCTTGCAGCGATCATAACCCCCGAAGCGAAGCCCAGCATGAGATTCAATACATTGCGGTTGATATTTTTGAAGAAGAAAACCATTGCCGCACCTAAGGCGGTCATCCCCCAAGTAAATAGTGTTCCAACTAAAGCTTGCTGCCAGGCAGCGAGGCTTATTAGCCAATCCGTCATAGAAACCTCCGATAAATTTTTATTTATGTAACAGACTTCGTAAAAGTAACGTCTAGCCAAAGAATTGTCTCAGTAGTTATCGCTAATTTTTAATGTTTGTCATAATAATATCATGTCTTAGGCATGCCCGTATACTTTCAAAAGACACTTTCTTTGCCGGTTTTTTTTAGACGCGGTATACTTTCAGGGTAAGAAGCTTACAAAAAGAAAGTGAGTGAAGAAGATGTCAAAAATTAATGCAGGCGTTGCAATGGTCAATGTTTTTGAAGCTTGGGGAATCGATCATATCTATGGAATTCCCGGTGGCTCATTCAATTCAACAATGGATGCGCTATATCATGAACGCGAATCTGTAAAATATATTCAAGTACGCCACGAAGAAGCCGGCGCTTTAGCTGCAGCAGCAGATGCAAAACTAACTGGTAAAGTCGGTGCCGTCTTCGGTTCTGCTGGTCCTGGTGCCAGCCACTTAATCAATGGTCTTTATGACGCACAAATGGACAATGTTCCTGTTTTGGCGTTATTAGGTCAAGTTGCTACAACTGCTATGAACTACAACTCTTTCCAAGAATTAAACGAAAATCCGATGTTTGCAGATGTCAGTGTCTACAATCGGACCGTTATGACTCCCGAAAGTCTGCCTCACGTCATTGATGAAGCCATCAAAGCGGCTTATCAACAAAAGGGTGTCGCAGTCGTAACGATTCCCGTTGACCTTGGTTTTGAAGAGATCGAAGAAGTGGAAATCGCAACCGCGAAAAATCATAAAACCGGCGTCATCCTACCTGACGAAGAAGATCTTAAAGCCGCACTTCCTTTAATTGCAGCAGCAAAAAAACCCGTTCTTTACGTTGGTCAAGGTGTCCGTGGCGGTTTTGATGCGGTGAAAGCTTTCGCAGAGCATTTCTCAATGCCTGTTGCAGCAGCCGTACTTGCCAAAGGGATCATTCCTGATCTCTATGAAAATTTCTTAGGTTTTGCTGCCCGTGTCGCAACCAAACCAGCCAATGAAGCGTTAGCTGACGCAGACTTGATTGTCTTTGTCGGTAGTGACTTCCCATTTGGTCGTTACTTCTTTAATCCGGAAGCAAAATTCATTCAAGTTGATATCGATGCGACAAAATTTGGTCGTCGCCACAATGTTGACCAATCCGTTTTAGGTGACGGAGCGACTGCATTACGTCGGTGGGTAGAACTTGGTGAAGCACGTCCAGCAGATGCGTGGTTGAAAGCCAACCAAGAAAATATCCGCAACTGGCACGCTTGGCGTAAGAGCTTCTATAACGATGACTCTACGCCATTAAGAGCGGAACCGATCTTTAAAGAAATCAATCGCATCGCTGAAAAAGATGCTGTCTATGTTAGTGATGTCGGTAATGTAACAGTGAATTCGATCCGTCATTTAGAAATGAACGGCGAACAACAATTTACCACTTCAGGTTGGTTTGCAACAATGGGGAATGGTGTACCAGGCGGAATCGCTGCACAATTGACTTATCCAGACAAACAAGTCTTTACCTTCAGTGGTGACGGTGGCTTTGCTATGCAAATGCAAGATATCATCACCCAAGTAAAATACAATTTACCAATCATCAACGTAGTCTTTTCTAACAACGCTTTTGGTTTCATCGAAGCGGAACAAGAAGATACCGAACAACAAAAATTCGGTGTTTTCCTAGAAGGCGCGGACTTTGGTAAAGTTGGTGAAGCTTTGGGCGCTGATGGGTTTACCATCACTGAATACAGTCAGCTTGAACCTGCATTTACTGCGGCAAAAGAAAGCAAACGTCCGGTCGTAATCGATATTAAGATCAAAGACGAACGTCCTTTACCAGTCGAAGCGCTAGAATTGGAACCTGAAAAATTCTCAGCTGAACAAATCCAGGCCTTCAAAGAAAAATATAAAGTCCATGACATGCCAACCTTGCGTGAACTATTAAAATAATTACGAGCTTCATCAAATAAAAAAAGTTGTGCCAGTGGCACAACTTTTTTTTACATTCTTCTGATGGTCAATTTGGTTTCTTTTTCCAATTGTTCTGTCAGCTCGTCAGCTGCTAACTCACGATTTACCAATGCTTGCAGCACCATTGGCAAATTCACTCCTGTGACTAACGCTTGCCGAGCATCATTCATGACACAATAACTGGCATAGCGAAAAGGTGTCCCACCAAAAATGTCCACGAGCCAAACAAGTTCGTCCGTCTTCGTTAATACTTCATTGGCTAAATCCGTTATTTTTTCTTGAAGTCCGGTAGCTCCCGGCTCGATATTTATTGTTTCGACACAGCTTTGCTCACCCAAAATGGCTTCCGCCGTCTTTAACAGACTATCCGCTAAATGGTCGTGAGTCGCGATAATGAGCCCGATCATACTGACACATCCCTTCGAGACTTAAGTTTAGCGTATTTTAAATCGCAAGTAAATTCTTAACCGTTGACTTGAAACTTCAGATGTTCCCCGATATAATGCAAAGAGGCCTTGGGCCAATACTGATAAAGCGAGGAAATTCATTGATTACAGTAAGTGACGTTAGTTTACAATTCCCTGATCGTAAATTATTTGATGACGTAAATATTAAATTCACTCCCGGCAATTGTTACGGGTTGATCGGTGCTAACGGCGCCGGTAAATCGACCTTCCTTAAAATTTTAGCAGGTGATATCCAACCTTCTACCGGTTCCATTACCTTAGGACCTAATGAACGGATGGCTGTTTTAAAACAAAATCATTTTGACTTTGAAGAATACACCGTACTTGAAACGGTTATTATGGGACACGAGCGCTTGTACCAAGTGATGCAGGAAAAAGACGCTGTCTATATGAAGGAAGATTTTTCTGATGAAGACGGGATTCGCGCAGCCGAATTAGAAGGCGAATTTGCCGAACTAGATGGCTGGGAAGCGGAACCGGAAGCCGCCGTTTTACTGCAAGGATTAAACATCCCTGAAGATCTACATCAGCAAAAAATGAGTGAATTGACGGCAGGACAAAAAATCAAAGTGCTTTTAGCGCAATCACTTTTCGGCAAACCCGATGTCCTATTACTAGACGAACCAACCAATGGATTAGATATCCAATCTATCAACTGGTTAGAAGAATTCTTAATCAATTTTGACAATACCGTTATCGTTGTCTCCCATGACCGCCACTTCTTAAACAAAGTGTGTACCCACATGGCGGATTTAGACTTCGGTAAAATCAAATTGTACGTTGGTAACTATGACTTTTGGTTAGAATCAAGCCAGTTAGCAACCAAATTGCAGTCACAACAAAACGCGAAAAAAGAAGAACAGATCAAAGAACTGCAAGACTTTATCGCACGTTTCAGTGCCAACGCGTCTAAATCAAAACAAGCAACTTCAAGAAAGAAAATGTTGGACAAGATCACACTTGATGACATCCAGCCTTCTTCTCGCCGTTATCCTTTCGTTCAATTTAAACCAGAACGAGAAATCGGCAATGATTTACTACAAGTGGATAATGTCAGCGTAACAATCGATGGTAAAAAAATCTTAGACAATATCTCCTTCACCTTGAACCGTGACGATAAAGTCGCTTTCGTTGCTGAAAATGACTTGATTACGACGACCTTGTTCAAAGTGATTATGGGCGATTTACAGCCTGACAGCGGTAGTATTCGTTGGGGCGTCACCACCACTCAAGCTTACTTGCCAAAAGACACGACGAAAGAATTTGACAGCTCTATGCCGATCCTTGATTGGCTACGCCAATATGCTAGCAAGGAAGAAGATGACAACACCTTCTTACGTAGCTTCTTAGGACGGATGCTATTCTCAGGTGATGAAGTGATGAAGCCCGTCAATGTCTTATCCGGTGGCGAAAAAGTTCGTTGTATGCTATCGAAATTAATGCTGTCTAAATCAAACGTCTTAGTGCTAGATGATCCAACCAATCACTTAGACCTAGAATCGATTTCAGCATTAAACGATGGCTTGATCGCTTATAAAGGTTCGCTTTTATTCGCCTCACATGACCATCAGTTCATTCAAACTATCGCCAACCGCATCATCGCCGTTTCAGAACATGGCGTGGTGGATCGTGCAGAAACCACTTATGATGAATTTTTGGAGAATCCAGAAGTTCAAAAGCAACTGAAACAATTAGTTTAAAACACAAAGAGGCCCTGACAGAAGCTACTACTGGAACGCCTTATTCGTAAAAAGCCCAGGCGAAAATTTTCGCCTGGGCTTTTTACCTGTTATCACTCACTAAAGAGTTGAGAAGCTATTACGTACACTACAAGCTGCCAATCGTGATCAAGGCCATCCATTCAGACGAATCAACCTAATAAAGCAATGACCGTATCTCAGTCAAAACGAGCGCTCTTCCTCCTGGCATCATGTAAGACGAGCCCATGTCACGCTACGATGGCGGCGTACCAATACGACCAACATAGGCGACTATTGCCAAAACAAAGAGTTGTCATAAATTTTATTTATATGATAATCTAATTTCACAAAAGGAGATTATTATGAACTTTAAAGACTTAGAATACTTCCAACGCTTAGTTCGCGAGAAAAATTTTACGAAAGTTGCGAAAGCCTTTCAAGTCAGTCAGCCAACGATTACCTACGCCGTAAAACGGCTAGAAGACGAGCTGGGAACTGAACTCGTTTACCGTGACCAATCTCATAAACAATTGATGATTACTCAATCTGGTTTGGTCCTTTCTCGCCATATTTCGAATATCTTGAAAGAATTAACCATCGCTGTTACTGAAATCGATCGCTTGAAGGAAGAAACCTTGGATTTTGGTCTGCCACCGATCATAGGTAATTTCTATTTTCCAAAGTTATCCTCCTACCTTTTTAAAAATAATTTGATGAGCCACATCCATTTAGTCGATGGCGGTTCACGAGACCTCTACGATCTTTTACGCCGCGGTAAGATTGATTTGGCCCTTTTAGGCACTACTCAACCAATTCGTGACGGTGAATTAACCAGTGAACTACTCGTCGAAAAAAAATTTATGATCGTAGTTAGCCCGCAGCACCCATTGGCAACCCGCAAAGAAATCTCTTTTGCTGAACTCAAAGATGAGCCCTTTGTTTTACTGAATGAGCATTACGTCCATCCCACCGCCTTCAAAAAAATGGCCCAGCAGGCACATTTTGAACCGCAAATTATTTATCAAAATAGCAATTTGAATATTTTAAAAGGCATGATCAGAGAACAGATTGGAATTGGCTTTTTAGCAGAGCTGGCAGTCTCGCCTGAAGATAAGCTAGTGACAATCCCTATCACCGATAGCCCACAGCCTACCTTTATGATCTCATTGGTTCAACGAGAGCAAATATTAGATTCCACTATTCGCGCACAATTAATTGAATTGATCCGTGAATTCAGTACAAACGACATCAATAAAAAAAACGAAGAAATCCATTAACTAGGATTTCTTCGTTTTTTTTATTATTAGTTGCGTTTTTCACCACGAGTAAAGACTGCGATACAGCCAAGTCCGGTGTGACTAGAAATCGTTGTCCCCAACGGAAAGATCCGAACCTCTTTTGGTTGGATATTCTCTTCTAAGTGACGCTTAACCTCTTCTGCCCCTACTTGATCGGCGCTAGTCGTAATAAAAATCGTTTGGTTCGCTGGATCCGTCGTTGCCTCGCTGATTTTATCAGCAACTAATTGCAACGCCTTTTTGCGGCCTCTGATTTTTTCGACATTTTGCAGCTTGCCCGCTACATCAACGGTGATGATCGGCTTAATATTCATTAAGCCACCAATCGCAGCGCTGGTTTTAGAAATACGGCCGCCTCGTTGTAAATGATGCAAATCATCCACAGTCACCCAATGATGATACGTCAATTTATTCTCTTCCAGCCATTCATACAACTCTTGCAGCGACATGCCTGCTTGTTGTTTTTGAGCCGCTTCATAGACCATGAGTCCTTCGCCGCCGCTGGCTGCCAAAGAATCCACTACCAAGACTTCCGCCTCAGGTAAATCCTCTTTCAATATTTCGACTGCCTGCATCGCACTGTGGTAAGAGCCACTTAACCCAGAGGAAAAACAAATGTATAAAACAGGAATCTTTTTCTCTGCATAGCTGCGGAAAAATTCAACATAACGCCCTACGTTGACTTGTGACGTCGTTGGCATCGCACCATCTTTGATCTTTTGATAGAACTCGTCAATCTTAAAATTACGACCTAAATCATCGGCCATCTCTGTCCCATTAACTTCCACATACATCGAAATAAAATCAACCTTGATTTCATCTAATAATGTATATGGCAGGTCACAACATGAATCCGTTAGAATCTGATACATTTTTAAAGTCCTCCAAATACCCGCTTATAATAGTAATTCTATTTTACTAGATATTCGGTTGCTTGTCTCACAATATGTTAGATTTGTGCCCAGACACTCTCAAGAATATTCGTTTGTGTCCGATCTGGCCCAACTGAGAAAGTTGAGATACGAACACCAACCAGTTCAGAAACCCGACGCACATAGTTCCGAGCATTTTCCGGCAAGTCCGCTAACGTACGACAACCGGTAATATCTTCACTCCAGCCAGGCAATTCTTCATAAACCGGTTTGCAGCGATTCAATTCCTTCAAGCTTGCTGGGTAATGATAAATCAATTCACCGTCTAATTCATAAGCAGTACAGATTTTAACGGTTTCCAGTCCACTTAAAACATCAATCGAATTCAACGATAGATTCGTAATCCCTGAAACGCGTTTAGAATGACGCATAACTACAGAATCAAACCAACCAACCCGACGTGGACGTCCAGTCGTTGTGCCATATTCACGACCAACTTCACGAATTTGATTTCCAACTTCATCGTTTAATTCTGTTGGGAACGGTCCATCACCGACCCGCGAGGTATAAGCTTTACATACGCCTACCACTTTATCAATCTTCGCTGGTCCAACCCCACTACCAATCGTTACACCACCGGCTACTGGGTTAGATGAGGTCACGAAAGGATACGTTCCCTGATCGATATCCAGCATAACCCCTTGTGCTCCTTCAAATAAGACACGTTTACCTTGGTCCAGTGCATCATTCAAAATGACAGAAGTATCCGTCACATATTGCTTGATCTGTTGACCGTATTCATAATATTCTTCAAAAATATCGTCGAAGTTCATCGCTTCATCATCAAACATCTTGACGAATTGACGATTTTTTTCTTCTAAGTTAATCTTCAACCGCTCTTCAAAAATTTCTTTATCTAGCAAGTCCGCGATGCGAATGCCCACACGCGCTGCTTTATCCATATAAGCTGGTCCGATCCCTTTGATCGTTGTACCGATCTTATTTTCACCTTTGGCATCTTCTTGTAATTGATCCAATTTAATATGATATGGCAAAATAACATGGGCACGGTCAGAAATACGTAAATTATCTGTTTTGATCCCGCGTTCATGTAAATAAGCTAATTCTGTCACTAATGATTTCGGATTGACGACTACACCGTTTCCAATGACACTGGTTTTATCCGCATAGAAAATCCCAGACGGAATCAAGTGTAATTTATATGTTTCATTGTCAAATTTGATTGTATGACCTGCATTGTCTCCACCTTGGTAACGAGCAATGACTTCCGCATTCTCACTTAAAAAGTCTGTGATCTTTCCTTTTCCTTCATCGCCCCACTGCGTCCCTACAACTACTACAGATGACATCTGAACACCTCATTTTATTTTATTTAATCCTGAACCATTGTAACAAGAATACCGCAATCTTTCAATGAAAATTCGAATATTAGAATTGAATGATTCTAAAAAATGAGTAAATCACGAACATTATTTTTAAAACCTAGAAAAACTCTGGTGAACTCAATATATAAGAGAGACTGCGCGAGCTTTCTCAGCTTTTGAGCACTAAAATGACCCTTTTATACTCCTGTAAAGATAAAAAAATCTCCGCCAGTTTTTACTGGCGGAGATTTTCATTTAAAATTCTGCTCTTGGTGACAGTGACGAGAATTTATTGTATTCCTTAATAAAGAGTAATTCTACCGTTCCTCGTGCACCGCTCCGGTTTTTCTCAATGATCACTTCGATGACATTTCGATTAGCAACTGAATCTTCCTCTTCTTCACCTTCACGCTCGTAATAATCCTCACGATACAAAAAGGCTACGATGTCAGCATCTTGCTCAATGGACCCTGATTCCCGGATGTCACTTAGGACCGGACGTTTGTCCTGACGTTGCTCTACACCACGAGAAAGCTGTGACAACGCAATGATCGGTACTTTTAGTTCTTTTGCTAATTTCTTCAACTGACGTGAAATCTCCGAGACCTCTTGTTGTCGATTCTCGCGACCAGTTCCTTCAATTAGTTGTAGATAATCGATCAGGATCAATCCTAAATTGCCCTTCTCTTTCGCTAATTTATGACATTTTGCCCGAATCTCAGAAATCTTGATCCCCGGTGTGTCATCAATAAAAATATTAGCTCGTGACAAGCTGCCCATCGCAACGATCAAGTTTTGCCATTCTTCTTCTGAAAGTTGGCCGGTTCGCAAATGACTCGCCTCGATCGATCCTTCCGCACAAAGCATCCGGTTAACAAGGGATTCCGCCCCCATTTCCAAACTGAAGATTGCCACAGATTTATCTGTTTTAGTCCCCACATTTTGCGCAATATTTAACGCAAACGCCGTCTTACCTACGGCTGGACGAGCTGCTAGGATGATCAATTCTTCCGATTGCAGCCCTGCGGTCATTTTATCAAGTGCCGCATAACCGGTCGGCAACCCAGTGATTTCCTCATCGTTGCGGGCTAATTGATCGATATTTTCAATCGCAGTATTCAAGACCTCACTGATGGTCAAAAAACCGCTCTTATTGCGTCTTTCGGAGACTTCCATAATATTACGCTCGGCAGTATCTAAAATCGTCTGAACGTCGTCTCCTTGCTCGAAACCTTCTGTTACGATGTTCGTAGCTGTTTGAATCAGATTTCGTAACAGTGACTTCTCTTCCACGATCTTCGCGTAATAACCGATATTAGCCGCGGTAGGAACACTTAAAGCCAATTCGGATAGATAACTTAATCCGCCGGCATCTTCTAATTGATTCTGTTGTTCCAATAATTCTTTGACCGTGATCACATCAATGGCTTCATTGCGGTCATTTAACTGAATCATCCCACGAAAAATCAGCTGATGGCCCCGACGGTAAAAATCTTCTGGAACTATGTACTCCATGGCCGTAATCAAAGCATCAGTCTCCAAAAAAATAGAGCCTAAAGTCGCTTGTTCGGCTTCAATGCTTTGGGGTGGCACACGATCTTGTAACATTTCGCTCATGTTTGTTTACGCTCCTCTACGTCCATCTATTTTACAGAATCTAACGCCTAAATACAACAAAGAGTATGAGGGATTCTCTGAAATTCAGGAATACTCATACTCTTTGGTATTTACTCGATTAATGAATTATTCTTCCACCACGTGAACCTTAATAATCCCTTCAACTTCTGGATGAAGTTTAACGGGGACTTTCGTATAACCTAACGTGCGGATAGGATTTTCCAATTCGATTTTGCGTTTATCTAGCTTCAAATCAAATTGCTTCTTCAAGCCTTCAGCAATTTGTTTTGACGGGATCGAACCGAATAATCGGCCATCCTCGCCACCTTTAGCTTTAATTTCAACGACGGTTGTTTCTTTTGCTAAAAAGTCAGCCAACTCATTGGCTTCGGTTAACACTTCAGCCGCTTTTTTATCTTGCGCTTTTTTCTGTCCACTTAACTCAGAAATACTGCTTTTATTTGCTTCCTTCGCTAAGTTATTTTTCAACAAATAATTTTGTGCATAACCTGTTGGGACTTCTTTAATATCGCCCTTTTTCCCTTTACCTTTAACGTCTTGCAAAAAAATTACTTTCATTCTTCTGTCCCCTCCGTTAATTGCTTATTAATAGCTTCTAGCAGTTGTTCTTTTGCTTGAGCGATCGTACTGTCAGATAACTGTGTCGCTGCATTGGTAAAATGACCACCGCCGCCTAACATTTCCATTACCACTTGGACATTAATCGTCCCAGAACTACGTGCGCTGATAGCTATGACGCCATCCGTCCGCTTAATGATAACGAATGCCGCGTTGATATCCGCCATCGACAAAAGTGTATCCGCCGTTTTTGCTGCAGTGACACTATCAAATTCTTGATTATCTGTACCTGTAGCGACAACGATATCATCTCTAATATATTCACTTTCACCCACTAGCTTACTAATCTCTAAATAGGATTGAATATCGGTACTCAATAAATATTGTACTAAAGAAGCATCCGCTCCACAAGTCTTTAAATAACTAGCGACATCAAATGTTCGAGCAGTCGTTCGGACGGCAAAATTTTTCGTATCGACAGTAATCCCAGCAAGTAGCAAAGTAGCTTCCATCTTACTCATCCGCTGTCCTTCATTGCTTTCAAACTGAATCAGTTCCGTCACTAGTTCAGATGCTGAAGAGGCCGATGATTCAATATAGGTCAGTAAAGAATTCTCAGGAAACTCCTCTCCTCTACGATGATGATCAATAATGACAATATTCTCAAACTGTTCATACAACTCTTGGTCAATTGATAAAGACGGTCGATGATAGTCCACCATTACTAACAAATCACCTGGTTTTCGCGATTTTTTAGCAGCATCAGGAGAGATCAACAGTTCTTCCAACTCACCATTTCCATGAATCTCTTCTAAGCAACGTTCCACATCCGGGATGGTTTCTTCTTCGTTAATCACGATACGTACTTTTTTATCATGGTAACGCGCGAGACAAGCCACGCCAAATGCCGAACCAATCGCATCCATATCAGGAAAACGGTGTCCCATCACAAAAACATTACCCGTTTGGTTAAATACATTTTTTAAAGCCGTTGACATCGCCCTTGAGCGTACCCGTGTCCGTTTTGCGGCACTGGCTGAGTTTCCGCCATAGAAGACCGGCTTTTGGTCTTCCGCAGCATTTTTCACCACCACTTGATCGCCCCCACGAACCAAAGCGATATCCAAATTACTCTGAGCCTCATCACCGATTACTTCCAATGACTCTGCTCCATAACTAATTCCCATACTGACAGTAATCAACATGTCTTGTTTCTCAGCAGACACTCGAATATGTTCCAATAAATCAAAATTATTTTCGATCATTTTTTCTAAATCATCATACCGTGCAAAAATGAAAAAACGCTCGGCATTTACACGTTTGTAGAAAATCCGATAGGAATCCATCCAATCAGAAATAATCGTTGTAATAAATGAATTCAGATTTGAAACTTCTTTATCATCTCTACGATCAATCACATCATCATAATTGTCAACCGACAAGATTCCAACAACCGCTTGTTGCTGTTTCTCTTTGTTTTCTAGTACATATTCCTTCGTAATATCAATTAAATAAACGACTCGTTTTTCTTTATCTAATTCAAAATGATAGAGAATATCATTTATTTTATAAATACTTTTGCCTTTTTCCGCTCGTTGCAATAATTCATTTACCATATCTTGCTGATCTGCTTGTGACAAATGCTGCACTTTTTCAGTGATCGCAGGATTCATCCAAGTAAAGTTTTGCGACTCATCCCAAGCAATAATTCCTACGGGCATATCAACAGACACATAGTCCATTGCTTCTTGTGCTTTGCTTGAAGCGTACTGGATCTTTTGTTGATTAGTTAACTCGATCCGATTACGTAAAGCAATGGTATAAACCCATAGTAAAAGATCGATTATTATAACAATTGCCGCTGTCCACACAGTGAAGGGTAGCAAAAAAACGGCCGTTAATTGAATTAACAGTAAACAGAATAATAAAAAGGACCACTTTAAACGAGGATTCTTTTTCATCGTCGGCCTCCTAACAGTGTAATTTTATCACAAACTCTTTTATCAGGCGACTTTATTGAATGTTTCACGTGAAACAAAAAAGAGACCTCAAAAATTTGAAGTCTCTTGTGATAATTTGATTATGCTTCTTCTGATACGAAGGCTAATAACCCCATGATACGAGCGCGTTTAATAGCAATCGTTAATTTACGTTGGTTTTTAGCACTTGTTCCAGTTACACGACGAGGTAAAATTTTACCACGTTCGCTAATGAAACGTTTTAATAATTCGATGTTTTTGTAATCGATGTATTCGATATGATTAGCAGCAATATAGTCTACTTTACGACGTTTGCGACCTCTTCTTTGTTGTGCCATTCCGTTTCCCTCCTATTCAATTGTTAGAATGGTAAATCATCATCTGAAATGTCGATTGAGGATCCACTAAATGGATCTGAATCTCGATCGAAGTCAGGCATAGTGTTCTTAGCTGACTGAGAGGATTGATTACTATTGTTGTTAAAATTATTTCCTCCACCTTGGAAGCTATCATTAGAATTTGGGTTCTGTTGACGTTGTTCATTAGCAGAACGAGATTCCAATAATTGGAAGTTCTCAGCAACAACTTCGGTCACATAGACACGTTGTCCTTGCTGATTTTCATAATTTCTGGTTTGGATACGGCCAGTCACACCTAAAAGAGTTCCTTTGCGCGCATAATTAGCTAAAGTTTCAGCAGATTTCCGCCAAATCACACAATTGATAAAGTCTGCTTCGCGATTTCCGCTTTGATTCGTAAAATTACGATTCACAGCCAAAGTAAACGTTGCAACACCTGTCCCATTTGCAGTATAACGTAAATCAGGATCCTTTGTTAAACGACCAACTAGTACAACATTATTAATCAAAGTAAAGCCAGCTCCCTTCTCGTCAATTGTTTCACGTGAAACAATTATTCTTCAATCTTAACGATCATGTGACGAATAATATCGTCATTGATTTTTGCAAGACGATCGAATTCGT
The DNA here is from genome assembly GCF_005405345.1 of Enterococcus viikkiensis. Lineage (GTDB taxonomy): Bacteria > Bacillota > Bacilli > Lactobacillales > Enterococcaceae > Enterococcus_A > Enterococcus_A viikkiensis. Next base: position 170,091 of record NZ_BJDW01000003.1, read on the forward strand.
TAACTGCAGCAGCTGTTGTTGGTGCAGTTGCATTGACGATATGGTAGATACCTTCACGGAATCCGTTCATTTCGTACGCGAAACGGCGTTTTTCCCAATCTTTTGAATCGATAATTTCAGCGCCATTATCTTTCAAGATTGTATCGAAACGTTCTACTAAAGCAGTTTTTGCTTCTTCATCAATGTTCGGACGAATGATGTATGTGATTTCATACTTCGTGTTTTGACTCATTGATTTTCACCTCCCTATGGACTATAAGGCTCTTAAATTTTTTAAGAGCAAGGAGAGCGATCTAAAAATATATAGACTACTCACAAATATTCATTATACATAATCGTCTTACAAAAATCAAATGTTTCTTTTCTATAAGTTACGAAAAAAGGCTGGGATTTCTCCCAGCCTTTCAAATATTCTTATTCTTCCGTCTCATTCGGTGTTTCTTCAAGTACTTCTTGGCTCTCAAGAGCTTCGACTTCCTCTTCTTTTTCAACAATTGCCATCGTCGCAACTTTCGTATTTTCTTCCATCTTCATCAGACGAACACCTAATGTTGCACGACCGGTTTGCGAAACACTAGCTACGTTGAAACGAATAATGACACCACGATTGGTCACTAAAAGAATATCTTCATCGCCATTAACTGTTGTTAAACCAGCTAACGGACCATTCTTTTCTTTCACGTTCGCCGTCTTGATTCCCTTACCGCCACGGCCTTTAATTGGATATTCAGCAGCTTTTGTCCGTTTTCCGTAGCCTTTTTCGGTAATTACTAAGACTTCTTGGTTTTCTTTCAGAACGGCTGAACCAATGACATAGTCTTCATCCCGTAGACGAATCCCCCGTACACCGCTGGCCGTACGGCCCATATCACGAACCGCTTGTTCTTTAAATGTTGCAGAATAACCATCGTGCGTACCGATAATGATCGTTTCATCGCCTTCTGTCGACATAACGTTGACTAATTCATCGCCTTCACGTAAACCGATAGCGATCAAACCATTGGCCCGAATGTTTGAAAAGGCCGTAACAGTCGTTCGTTTTACCGTTCCATTTTTCGTAACAAAGAATAAGAAATGGCCGTCTTCGGCTTGCCCGTTGACTGAGATCACAGCTTGAATAGTTTCATTAGAATCAATTCCTAGCAAGTTAATGATTGGAATCCCCTTAGCTGTCCGTCCATATTCAGGAACTTCATAGCCCTTCGCCCGATATACCCGACCACTGTTAGTAAAGAACAGTAGCGTGTCATGCGTAGAGCAAGAAATCAGTGTTTTCACAAAATCATCATCGTGAATGCCCATCCCTTGAACACCACGCCCACCACGACGTTGTGCGCGGAACTCGCTTGAAGCAAGACGTTTGATATAGCCATTGTTAGTCAATGTAATAACAACGTCTTCCTCTTCGATCAAGTCTTCGTCCTCCAAGCTCAAGACTTCGCCGACGAGTAGTTCTGTGCGGCGATTGTCGCCAAACTTAGTAGCCACTTCCGCTAATTCTGTGCGGATGATTTCCACCACACGCTCAGGACGCGCTAGAATGTCGTCTAAGTCGTTAATCGTCTTTAATAGCTCTTGGTATTCGTTTTCGATTTTCTCGCGTTCTAAGCCTGTTAAACGGCGTAAACGCATATCTAGGATTGCTTGTGCTTGTCGATCCGATAATTCAAACCGTTCAATCAAAGTAGCCTTAGCGATATCGTCCGAAGCTGAACTGCGAATCGTCGCAATAATTTCATCAATGTGGTCTAGCGCAATTCGTAAGCCTTCTAGAATATGTGCCCGTGCTTCCGCTTTTTTCTTATCAAAGATAGTCCGACGAGTAATGACAATTTTTTGATGCTCGATGTAGTTTTCCAAGATTTGTTTTAAATTTAAAATTCGTGGAATACCTTTTTCAATCGCTAGCATGTTGAAACTAAAGGATGTTTGAAGTGAAGTCAGCTTATATAAATTGTTCAAGATGACAGATGCACTCATATCCCGACGAACTTCGATCACAATCCGCATGCCTTCACGTGACGTTTCATCCCGTAAATCTGTGATTCCTTCAATCCGTTTGTCTCGATGCAATTCAGAAATACGTTCGATCAGTTTCGCTTTATTGACCATATATGGCAATTCCGAAACGAGGATCCGTTCCTTGCCATTTTTTTGTTCCTCAATCTCAACTTTTGCCCGTACAGTGATCGAGCCTTTCCCTGTTTCATAAGCCCGACGAATACCAGATTTCCCCATCACTAAGCCGCCTGTTGGAAAATCTGGTCCAGGAATGACGTCCATCAACTCCTGTGTTGTTGCGTCAGGATTTTCCATCAACAATTCGATTCCGGCTGACACTTCCCGCAAGTTATGAGGTGGAATATTAGTTGCCATTCCGACTGCGATCCCCGTTGCCCCGTTCACTAATAAGTTAGGAAAACGTGCTGGTAAAACTTCCGGTTCTTGCTCGCTATCATCATAGTTTCCTTGAAAATCAACGGTATCTTTATTGATATCTCGCAGCATTTCCATAGCGATCTTACTTAGACGTGCTTCGGTATAACGCATCGCTGCTGCTCCGTCACCATCGACAGAACCAAAGTTTCCGTGTCCATCCACTAACATATTTCGATAGCTGAAGCTTTGGGCCATCCGAACCATTGATTCATAAATTGCACTGTCACCGTGGGGGTGGTATTTACCCATAACATCCCCGACGATCCGTGCTGATTTCTTATGTGCTTTATCTGGTGTTACGCCTAATTCATTCATCCCATACAATATCCGACGGTGAACAGGTTTCAGTCCGTCCCGGACATCGGGAAGCGCCCGTGCTACGATAACGCTCATTGCATAATCAATGAAGGATTCACGCATCTCACTAGTTAGATTGACGTCATGTATATTCTCTCTTCGATCTTCCAAATTGATCCTCCTAGCTCGTATTAAGGTATTCATTTTTCTTAAAACGAAAAATGAATCTTGTTCTCATCACTTATCTCGTTTCTCTAAACACGTAAACGTGTAGGAAAAACCGATAGCCTCACTAAATATCTAAGTTTTTGACGTAATGGGCATTTTCTTCGATAAATGCTCGGCGTGGTTCTACACGATCCCCCATCAACATTTCAAATACTTGATCGGCTTCAATCGCATCTTCCACACTAACGCGTAGCATCAAGCGGTTTTCTGGATCCATCGTCGTTTCCCACAGTTGATGATCATCCATTTCTCCTAGCCCTTTGTAACGTTGAACATTGGGTTTTGGTGACGCTGGAAGTTCGGACATTTTTTGAGCGAGTTCTTCTTCCGCCTTTTTCCCAGGTTGAATGTAAGTAATATTTTTCCCTTGTTTGATCCCATACAATGGTGGTTGTGCGATATAGACATAGCCAGCTTCCACAATTGGACGCATATAACGATAGAACAATGTTAATAATAAAGTCCGGATATGAGCGCCATCGACATCGGCATCGGTCATAATAACTAATTTGTGGTAGCGTGCTTTTGAGACATCAAAATCAGCCCCAAAACCAGTCCCCATCGCAGTAAACAATGAACGAATTTCTTCATTGGCTAAGATTTTATCCATTGAAGCTTTTTCCACATTCAAAATTTTCCCACGTATCGGTAAAATCGCTTGGAATTCCCGGTTGCGTCCTTGTTTAGCAGAACCGCCGGCAGAATCTCCTTCGACGATAAACAATTCACATCGTTCAGGATCGTTGCTTGAACAATCGGCTAATTTACCAGGTAAATTACTGATTTCTAGCGCGCCTTTACGACGAGTCACTTCACGAGCCCGTTTAGCAGCTAAACGAGCTTTCGCTGCTAACATCCCTTTTTCAACAATTCGGCGTCCAACAGAAGGATTTTCCATCAAAAATTTGTTGAAATTTTCTGAGAATAGACGGTCAGTAACGGTACGAACCTCGGAATTTCCTAATTTTGTTTTTGTTTGTCCCTCAAATTGCGGTTCTGGATGCTTAATGGAGATAACGGCTGTTAGACCTTCACGAACATCTTCACCTGAAAGATTTTCATCGTTGTCTTTCATGATTTTTTGCTTACGGGCATAGTCATTGATTACCCGAGTTAGCGCTGTTTTAAATCCAAATTCATGGGTTCCGCCTTCATATGTATGGATATTATTGGCAAAACTCAAGATATTGGTGTGATACCCGTCAGTATATTGCATCGCTACTTCTACGGTAATGTCTTGCTGTTCACCCTCCACATAAACGGGATCATCAAAAATGACCGCTTTATTGTGGTTCAAATGTTCAACATAACTTTTAATCCCGCCTTCATAGTGATACTCACGCAGAACCGTTTTTTCCTCACGTTTGTCTTCAATCGAAATTTTTAAGCCACGATTTAAGAAGGCTAATTCCCGGACGCGAGTCGCCAATTTATCAAAGTTAAACACCGTTGATTCGGTGAAAATCTCAGGGTCTGGAATAAAATGAACAGTCGTCCCATGTTGCTCAGTCTCGCCGATCACTTTCAGATCATCGACAACCGCGCCGCGACGATATTCTTGGAAATAGACTTTACCATTTTTAAAGACCCGAACATCTAAGCTTAGTGACAACGCATTTACTACGGAAGCCCCTACACCGTGAAGTCCGCCAGATACCTTATAGCCTCCGCCGCCAAATTTTCCTCCCGCATGTAGAATCGTATAAACGGTTTCCAACGCTGGACGACCTGTTTTTGCTTGGATATCGACAGGAATTCCACGACCGTCATCGCTGACTGTGATGCTGTTATCCTCTTCGATCACGACATGAATATGCTTCGCGAATCCTGCTAAGGCTTCATCGATCGAATTATCCACGATCTCCCATACTAAGTGGTGTAATCCTTCTGTACTGGTGGAGCCGATATACATCCCAGGACGTTTCCGAACGGCTTCTAGCCCTTCTAGTACCTGAATCTGACTAGCATCGTACTCTTGAGCCCGTTCTAGTAAATTCTTTTCCTCTTCTGTCATCTATGTCTCTTTCCTTTCTATCTGTCCTTGCTGGACGTAAAAAATATCCGGATGGACCGTCATTTTGCCTTTGACGTGATTTAAAGTGGTCGTAGTTAAAAAAGTCTGCACTTTATTTTCAATCGTCTCTAATAAATGGATCTGACGACTATCATCTAATTCGCTCATGACATCATCTAAAAGTAAGATCGGATATTCTCCTGTTTCTTCTTTCATTAAATCAATCTCTGCTAATTTGACACTTAAAGCAGTCGTTCGTTGCTGGCCTTGCGACCCATAGGTCTGAACATTCTGTTGATTGACCATAAAGATCAGGTCATCTCGATGAGGCCCTAAAAAAGTATTGCCCTTGAAGATTTCTCGTTTACGATTTTTTACTAATTCATTCATAAATACGGTCCGAATCGCTTCAACCGCTTCACTCTCTATAGGGATGCTGGCATCATATTGAATCGCCAGCGTCTCTTTTTGATTCGTAATCTTACTATGAAGATCGTTCGACCAATATTCCAGTTTTTTAATGAACTGCAACCGATTAGCCAGCACTTTGCTGCCAAAATCTACTAGCTGTTCTGTCAAAATATCCAGATAAATTTCATCGGTTTGTTTCTTTTCAGAAAGCTGCTTCAAATAAAGGTTACGCTGCTTCAAGGTCTGCTGATATTGTGCCAAATCATAAAGATAAACGGGATTGATCTGACCTAACTCCATATCAATAAAGCGGCGGCGCATTTGTGGGCTGCCCTTGACTAAGGAAAGATCTTCTGGCGCAAATAAAATGACATTCAGCTGGCCAATATAACTACTTAACTTCTTTTGTTCGATGTGGTTGACTTTTGATTTTCGACCTTTTTTAGTCAACAGCAGCTCCAACTCCAATTCGCTGGTTCCTCGTTCGATCCGCCCTTTGATCTGAGCAAAATCTTCGTGCCAGCCGATCAATTCTTGTTCACTGCTGGTTCGATGACTGCGAGTCAAAGCCAAAACATAGATGCTTTCTAAGAGATTGGTCTTGCCTTGTGCATTCTCCCCTAAAAAAATATTCAATCGATTGGGAAAAGCTAATGAAAGCTCGGAGTAGTTGCGATAATTTCTCAACTCAAGCTTATTCAGCCGCATCTTGTTCTTCCTTATTTTTGACCATAAAAAAAGTTCCTACCTCAGGAATCTCAATCATCATTCCTGGATAGAGCTTTCGGCCGCGGCGATTTTCCAGCTCGCCATCTACAAATACAGTTTCCTCCGCTAAGAACCATTTGGCCTGTCCTCCGCTAGAGATCAAATTGATCTCTTTTAATAACTGGCCTAGCGTCATAAACTCTGTTTCCAAAAAAATTTTTTGTTTCACATTCATCCCTCATTTTCATTTCAGAAACTCCTCTCCATTATACCCTTTTTAAAGGAAGAAAACAAATGAACTCGTTGTATTTTTCGATTTAAGAAGTTCTGAGGCATTTTAATTAATTTACTCAAAAAAAAGTAAAAGGTCTTAAAATCGATTTTAAGACCTTTTACTTGAATTCTGTTTGTTTACATCCTTGTTTCATATTTTTCGAAAATTCTGTGAAACGCTTGAAAAAACACTTAGTTAGTTCGTTCGAACTGGAGTGATTAATTGAATAAAGGATACGTCCCCTTCGCTAGGCTCCAATGTAAATGGACGGATCGCTGAAATAAATTGAATCTTGATACTCATATCTCCAAAAGCCCGTAAAGCGTCTTTCATGTAATCAGGATTAAAGGAAATCTCTAAGGGGTCTCCGCTAACTTGTTCGTAAACCAATTCTTCTTCTACTTTCCCGATTTCAGGCGAGTTGCCGTAAAGAATGACAGAGTTATCCGCAATTGCTAGTCGAACGATATTGTTTCTTCCTTCATGAGAAAGCAAAGAAGCCCGTTCAATCGCAGCTAAAAAGGTTGGTACAGAAAAAGTTAGTTCTGTATTGAAGCTTGACGGAATCAAACGATTGGTATCCGGATAGTTGCCTTCTAGTAAACGAGAATAGAAATACATCGTTGGTGTTTTAAACAATACTTGGTTTTCCATGATGCTGATTTCGACTTCTGCTTCTTCGTCTGATAACGAACGCGACAATTCTACTAAGCTTTTACCTGGAATCACAATATCAAAATCATTATTCGCATTTTCAATCGGAACAACGCGTTGGCTCAGACGATGAGAGTCGGTCGCGACTGCTAATAGCTTTCCGTTAGACATCGTAAAATGAACACCGGTCAAAATGGGACGACTTTCATGTTGAGAAACAGAAAAGACCGTTTCCCCAATTAACTTTGTCAACATGTGGACAGGTAATTTTAATTGGTTTTGTTCTTCAACAACCGGTAGATGTGGATAATTATCGGCGTCTAATCCATTCACTGTAAAGTGAGCAGCCCCTGAAGTAATCAAAACCTGATGATTTTCTTGAACTTCTAGCGTAAAGGTATTTTCTGGTAAACGGCGAATGATTTCACTAAAGAAACGTGCTTGTAAAACAATCGTTCCTGTTTGACTGATTTGTAACTCTGCTTTTTCATCATCTACAGCTAAAAAAGTTTCAATTGAGATATCCGCATTACTACCAGTTAAATTTAATCCTTCTTGAGTTAATTCGATTTTTACCCCAGTTAAGATCGGGATTGTCGTTTTTGTTGAGATAGCTCGCTGAACAGTTTGTAATTCTTGAATAAAGCGGGAACGATTAATCGTAAATTTCATAATGAAACTCCTTTTTATTTATTTAAGTTATATAAGTAATAAAAGTAGTAGGGCCTGTTGATCATGTGGAAAAAAAGAATAAAAGCTTGCTGCAAAAGGTTTTCCACTTGTGGATAAGGTGTGGATAAAACGAAGCTTTTAGCTTGGGATTTCCACAGGCTAACCTAACAGTAGATTTTTGATTTCGGCAATTTCTTGTTGCGTGCTACTATCAGTTTTCATTAATTGCCTGATTTTTTCGTGTGCGTGGATGACGGTGGTATGGTCTTTACCACCAAATTCAGCACCAATTTTAGGTAGAGAACTTTCGGTCATTTCTCGAGCTAAATACATGGCGATTTGTCGTGGGACAACAATTGCTTTGACTCGTTTCTTCCCTTTTAGATCCTTGACTTGAATGTGATAAAACTTAGCGACTTCATCTTGGATCTTACTGATGGATAATTGCGTGTTGCTAGTGCCTTTTAGACTTTTTAAGGCATCTGCTGCGATACTTGTTGTAATATCGGCGTTATTCATAGTAGCAAAAGCTTGTACTCTGACCAGCGCACCTTCTAATTCGCGGATATTTGAATCAATCTGGCCAGCAATATAACTTAAGGTGTCGTCTGGAATCTCCAGCTTTTCAGCCTGCGCTTTTTTCCGTAAAATCGCTGTTCTAGTCTCAAGATCGGGCGGTGTAATATCGACCGATAGGCCCCAGGCAAAGCGGGAAACCAACCGTTCTTGCAGTTTAGGAATTTCGTTTGGCAGACGGTCACTAGTTAAGACAATTTGTTTATTTTCATTATATAAATTTTCAAAAGTATGGAAAAATTCTTCCTGAGTCGCCTCTTTATCAGCAAAAAATTGAATATCATCGACTAATAGCAGATCAACTTTGCGGTATTCTTGGCGAAATTCTTCCGAGGTTTTATTTTTAATGGAATTAATAAAATCATTTGCAAAGGTCTCGCTAGAAACGTATTTAACTTTTGCTTGTGGATTGATGGCTAACATTTGATGGCCGATTGCGTGCATCAAATGGGTTTTCCCTAAACCAACGCCTCCATAAAAGAAGAGCGGATTGTAAATAGAACCTGGTTCTTCCGCAACAACTAGCGCGGCAGCATGAGCCATCTGGTTTCCTTTCCCAATAACGAAGGTATCAAACGTATATTTTGGATTCAGTAAGGCCCGCTTGGTTAATTCTATTTTGGGTGGTTCGTCTTTTTCCACAATACTAACTGGTGGTGCCTCATCAGGTGTAACGAAGAGCGGCATGATTTCGTCACCGGTTAATTTGAAGCCGATCTCGACGATTTTGGCAGCTAGATGTTTTTCCCAGTAGTCTTTATGCAAATCACTGGTAACTTCGATGGTTAGTTGATTATTTGTCAATGTTAAGGGTTTAGCACTGCCTACCCAAGCATCATAACTGGCAGGATTGAGGTCATGCTTGTAGCTGTCCTTCAATTCCTGCCAGAAAGTGTCCAATGAGGTCAAATAATTCGCCTCCTATATTAATAAAATTCAGATAGACTTACTTTATCATTTTTTTCGAGAGTTTTCCACAGCCGGGAATCAAATAAGAAAAATTTTATCGTTTTCCACAAGATGTATAAAAATACAAAAAGGTTCTCCACTAACAGGAAAAAAATTATACACAACGAGGTAGGTTATTGTGGAATTTTTGGTTTTTCCACGTCGAAATGAACAAGTACCGTAAAAAATGAAGGCAGAGAGGCGTAAGGAGCAAGCACTTTGTCCACATAACTTATCCACCATGTGGAAAACTTTTCCAAAAGAACTATTTTTGGGGAAAAATGCCAGATAAGAGAATGAATAAGTTTTTTGCAGGAAAAAGGTTATGCACATCTTGAAGAAGTTTATCCCCAAAAATTGTGGATAAGCTTTTTTCTTTTTTTCATTTCATGATTGACAAACTAGGGGTGTACTCGTTATAATATTCGGGTATGTCTATGTAATGTAAGTAATGGAGGTGTATTTAAATGAAAAGAACTTATCAACCAAATAAACGGAAACGTCAAAAAGTTCATGGATTCCGTAAACGCATGAGCACTAAAAACGGCCGTCGCGTATTAGCAAGCCGTCGTCGTAAAGGAAGAAAAGTACTTGCTGCTTAAGCCACTGCCGGTCAGTGGTTTTTTTTGTGTCCGAAAATAGCCAATGTAGGAATTTTTCTTCTAATAAGGATGATTCCTTAATTTGAAATATGGTATTATTGTCAAGTATAGATTTAAAAGAAACGAAGGAAGCTAGATGCAGAAAAAATATCGGGTCAAAAAAGAACGAGAATTTCAAAAAGTGTTCCAAGAAGGTGCTTCTTTTGCGAATCGAAAATTCGTAGTCTATCGTCTAGAGCCTTCTGGTCAAAAACATTTTCGAGTAGGCATATCGGTTGGAAAAAAAGTCGGAAATGCCGTTGAGCGAAATCAAGTAAAACGTCACATTCGTGCGGTTTTGCAAGAATTAAAAACGGAGTTGCCACCCATCGATTTTATCGTGATCGCACGGCCTACTACGAAAGCTTTACCTCATGCTGAAATGCGTTCGAATCTTATACACGTTCTAAGGTTAGCAAAAATAATAAGTTAGGAAGGAAACAGATGTAAGTGAAGAAATATAAAAAAATAGTATTGATGACAGGACTACTAAGTCTGGTCTTCTTGTTGTCGGCTTGTGGAACAGGTCAAATTGATGCTCATAGTACAGGTTTTTGGGATCGCTACATTGTTTTTTACTTTGGTGAAGCGATTAAAGGGTTATCCTTTGGAAATGTCGGAATCGGGATCATCTTATTTACCATTATTATTCGAGTCATTTTAATGCCGTTGATGCACTTCCAAACAAAAAGTATGCGGAAGACGCAAGAGTTGCAGCCGCAAATAAAAGCGTTGCAACAAAAATACGCAACTCGTGACCAAGAAACGCAACAAAAGCTGCAAGCAGAAACGAAAAAATTGTATGCCGCCAATAATGTGAACCCTTACGCTGGCTGTCTGCCACTATTGGTTCAAATGCCAGTCATGATGGCCTTGTACCAAGCAATCTTGCGGATTCCGGAATTACGCCAAGGTCATTTTATGTGGTTGAACTTGAGTCAATCAGATCCTTACTTTATTTTACCGATCTTAGCGGCGTTCTTTACTTTCGCAAGTACGTATTTATCAAGTATGAGTCAATTAGAATCGAACGCTTCAATGAAGATTATGAATTTTGCGATGCCTGTGATGATTTTCGTCATGGCCTTGAATCTGGCTAGTGGATTATCTTTATACTGGGTAGTCTCAAATGCTTTCCAAGTCGTTCAAACATTGTTAATCAATAATCCTTTCAAGATTCGCCGTGAACGAGAAGAGGCTGCACGACAGATTCGAGACCGTGAACGAGCACTTGAAAAAGCGAAAAGTTCGAAGAAAAAACGTAAAAAATAAGGAGGTTAAAAAAATGCCTGTTTATGAAGGTCCAACGATTGACGAAGCGATCGCACAAGGCTTGCAAGCCTTGGGATTAAAAAAGGAAAAGGTTGAGATCGAGATCCTGACCGATGCCAAAAAAGGGTTTCTTGGCATGGGAAAAAAAGCTGCTCGCGTTTCAATTGAACCGACTGTCGCTGAAGAAATCACCGAAGCGGTAGTAGACACAGTCGATGTGCTAGTAGAAGAATCGATTGAAGTAGCACCGGAACCGATTAGTGAACCAGCCGAAGCTGCGAGTCAGCTAGTTGAACTAGAGGAAGGCGAAGCAGTTAAGGAATTGGCACTCTATCTAACAAATATCACGAATGAGATGGGTGTACCGGCCTTAGTGAAGATTCAACATGAAGCGAACGGCTTGATCGTGATGAACTTAGAAACCAGCAAGCAAGGAATGCTGATCGGCAAACACGGCAAGATTTTAAACGCGTTGCAATATTTGGCGCAAGTTTTTCTTCATCGTGTGGCGAAGGAAAAATTATCCGTCGTTGTAAATGTTGGTAACTATCGTCAAAAACGTGAAGAAGTTTTGGTTCGTCTAGCTCAGCGGACGGCTGAAAAAGTGAAAGAAACTGGTCGCCCGGTTTTCTTAGAACCAATGCCTGCCTTTGAACGAAAAATGATCCATTCAGCATTGAGTAAAGATGATTACATCAAAACGCATTCTGAAGGAGAAGATCCATATCGCTATTTAGTCGTTGAACCGGCTAAAAAATATTTCTAAAATGAAGACGAAAAGCCGTGACAGAAGCGGCTTGTAGAATATCGTTTATTCGTGAAAAGGAGGTGTGACTGCACGCAGTCACACCTCCTTTGTTCTTTACCAAAACTTGATAAAGGAGACAATTTCAGCATGAAAACTTGAATTGTCCCGAAAAATATGCTAATCTAGCGACAGAATTTTGTAGAAAAGCAGTCAAAGTGCTCATCTACTCCTTTTACTAAGGGGTGGAGTAGGCACTTTTTTTATGTTCTAAATTAGGAGGAAACAAAGTGGCAGAGATCACCTTAGAATTTGATACGATCGCAGCGATTTCCACACCACCTGGTGAGGGAGCGATCAGCATTGTCCGTTTAAGCGGCGATCAAGCGGTGGCCATCGCAGACAGCGTCTATCGCAGCGGAAAGAAATGTTTACTAGATGTACCTTCTCATACAATCCATTACGGTCACATCGTCGATCCTGCTGATCAGCAGGTCGTTGATGAAGTGATGGTCAGTGTGATGTGGGCGCCCAAAACCTTTACGCGGGAAGATATTGTTGAAATCAATTGTCATGGCGGCATCGTCGTCGTCAATCAACTACTGCAATTAATTTTACGTTCGGGTGCACGTCTGGCTGAACCTGGGGAATTTACCAAACGGGCCTTTTTAAACGGTCGGGTAGATTTGTCCCAAGCGGAAGCAGTGATGGACTTGATCCGCGCAAAAACAGACCGGGCGATGAATGTTGCAATTAACCAATTAGACGGGAATCTATCTCACTTGATCCGTCAATTACGGCAAGAAATTTTAGAAACATTGGCCCAAGTGGAAGTCAATATCGACTATCCAGAATACGATGATGTAGAAGAACTGACGACGCAATTATTGTTAGAAAAAGCACAGCAGGTCGGTCAACAAATCGATGCGCTATTACTGAATGCCAAGCAAGGAAAAATTTTACGAGAAGGCCTGAGCACGGCGATTATTGGTCGTCCAAACGTAGGTAAGTCCAGCTTGTTGAATTATTTGCTACATGAAGAAAAAGCGATCGTCACAGAGATTGCGGGAACGACTCGTGATGTGATTGAAGAATATGTGAATGTTCGAGGCGTACCGTTGAAATTAATCGATACGGCAGGTATCCGTGAAACAGACGATGTTGTTGAACGGATCGGGGTGGAACGCAGCCGCAAAGCTTTGAGCGAAGCAGATTTGATCTTGTTAGTATTGAATCAAAGTGAAGCGCTGACCCCCGAAGATAAAGAGTTGTTAGAAGCAACGAAAGGATTGAAGCGGATCATTCTGTTAAATAAGACGGATCTTCCGCAGCAATTATCTTTAGCCGAATTAGGCGAGTATATGGAAAATGAAACGGTCTTTTCGATTTCTGTTTTAGAAAAAAATGGCTTAGATCAATTAGAAGAAGCAATCGCGACCCTATTTTTCGGTGGTCAAACCGGTGAAAAAGACGCGACCTACGTGTCTAACACGCGACATATTGCCTTGTTGGAAAAAGCAGGTCAATCCTTAGGTGAGGTTCGCAATGGGATCATGGCTGGCATGCCGGTTGATTTGGTTCAGATCGATATGAATCGCTGTTGGGATTATTTAGGCGAAATCGTCGGCGACAGTGTGCAAGATGAGCTGATCACACAATTGTTCAGTCAGTTTTGTTTAGGAAAATAAGGACAGACTATTAATAAATGAAGGAGCAACTCCATGGAATATCAAGCAGGAAATTATGATGTGATCGTCGTCGGCGCTGGCCATGCTGGTTCAGAAGCCGCTTTAGCCGCTGCACGAATGGGACAGAAGACCCTATTGATCACGATCAATTTAGATATGGTGGCATTCATGCCATGTAACCCCTCAATCGGAGGTCCCGCCAAAGGGGTAGTCGTTCGCGAAATCGATGCACTGGGTGGCGAGATGGGTCGCAATATTGATAAGACCTATATCCAAATGCGGATGCTGAATACCGGTAAAGGTCCCGCGGTTCGAGCATTACGGGCCCAAGCCGATAAACACGCCTATGCGGAAGAAATGAAGCACACGATTGAAAAAGAAGAACATCTAACCTTGAAACAAGGGGTCGTGGATCGTTTAATTGTTGAAGAAGGTATCTGTAAAGGAGTTGTTACGTCAACCGGTGCGGTTTATTCAGCCCAAGCGGTGATTATTACCGCCGGAACGGCTTTGCGTGGGGAAATTATCATTGGTGAATTAAAATATTCCTCAGGTCCTAATAACTCGCAGCCATCCATTAAGCTGGCGGATCATTTGCGAGAGTTGGGCCTAGAGATCCATCGCTTTAAAACTGGAACACCGCCGCGAGTAAAATCAGGCTCGATTGATTACAGCAAGACGGAAATCCAGCCTGGCGATGAAAAGCCGAACCATTTTAGCTATCAAACGCCTGACAGCAGCTATTTGAAAGAGCAAATCCCTTGCTGGTTAACGTATACAAACTTGAACAGTCATCAAATTATTCAGAACAATTTGCATCGTGCGCCGATGTTTACTGGGATCGTTGATGGGGTAGGGGCTCGTTATTGCCCATCGATTGAAGATAAAATCGTTCGTTTTGCAGATAAAGAACGTCATCAATTATTCTTAGAACCAGAAGGCCGTCACACAGAAGAAGTCTATGTCCAAGGCTTATCGACTTCATTACCAGAAGATGTTCAAAATGAGATTTTACATTCTATTGAAGGGTTAGAAAACGCTGAAATGATGCGGACTGGCTATGCGATCGAATATGATATGGTTGCCCCTCATCAATTACGCCCAACACTGGAAACAAAGGTGATTGAAAATCTTTATACCGCTGGACAAACCAACGGAACAAGTGGCTACGAAGAAGCAGCTGGACAAGGATTGATGGCAGGGATCAATGCTGCCTTAAAAATCCAAGGAAAAGACCCTTTTATCATGAAGCGCAGCGATGGCTATATTGGTGTTATGATCGATGACTTAGTAACGAAAGGAACGAACGAGCCGTATCGTTTATTGACTTCACGAGCAGAATACCGGTTGATTTTACGTCACGATAATGCTGATCTACGCTTAACAGAGATTGGACATGCGATTGGTTTAGTCGCAGAGGAAAACTACCAATCGTACTTAGTTAAAAAGGCCCATATTGAGGCGGAGATGGCTCGTTTGCAATCGATTCGGATCAAACCCCATGAAGACGTTCAAAGCTTCCTACGGGCTAAAAACAGCGCAGAATTGAAAGACGGTGTTTTAGCCAATGATTTCTTGAAGCGTCCAGAAATTTCGTACCAAGAATTATTGCAATTCATTCCGGCCAATGATGAATTAACGGAAAAAGAAATCGAGCAAGTAGAGATCCAAATCAAGTATGAAGGCTATATTAAAAAAGCGATGGAAAAAGTCGAAAAATTGAAACGGATGGAAGCGAAACGTATTCCAGAACGGATCAATTACGAGGCGATCAATGGACTAGCCACTGAAGCTAAGCAAAAATTACAAAAAATCCAACCCGAAACGATCGCCCAAGCGAGCCGAATCAGCGGTGTGAATCCCGCAGACATCAGTATCTTGATGGTTTACGTGGAACAAGGGAAGATCGCTAAGGTAGCAGCAGAATAAAATAATACTATCAAGAGGTTGTGACAGCAGTGTTCAGCTTCAAGAACGCCGTTTATTTATAGGAGGAACCTGTGACAAGCTTTTTGTCACAGGTTCTTTGTGCGTTTTAGCTTAAAGAAATAGGTTGGATATAATCAGCTTTCCAGCGCTGATCTGAATCATCATAATCAAAATACCACGTTTGTAAAAAAGCTTGTTTCTGACTAGTACTGCCAGTAAGGATTCTACCGGTAGCTAATTCTTCTTCGTAATCTAAGCAAGTAAAGTAAATCTGGACTGAAAAACTATTTGGATTGATCCAGCGATAGTTTGAAAGCTCTTGAAGCTGTGTTTTTTCAGTTCGGTTAGCAAAGCCCTTTTCCCGTTGTTCATTTAAAATTACCAAATGCGTTTGGTAGAGCTTTTCAGTATAAAATTTTTTCGCAGCCTCTAAAGACGACCGATTCCAAGCGTTTTGGATCGTTAAAAAGGCCGTTTCGACTTCTTGTAGCAAATGCTGTTTCTTTTGGTTGTTACCGGGAATGGCAGCTAAAAAATCTTGACGGGTGGCTACATTCGATTGATGGACACGAATTTTTTTTCGTAAGATTGAAAACCCGGCGACACCAACAAAAAATAAACCAGAAAGGAAAGAGCCAAGAGGTGAACGTGTTCCTCCATAGTAATGAGGGGTATAAGTCCTCAATGTTCTACCACGGCTTCCAGAATAACTATGCAAGCCGCCACTGCTGCGACTACTTGAGTGTGCAGACCGGCCGCCAGAATGACCGCCGGCGGTAGCTTGGGAAACGCTTGGATAAACAGTTAAAAATAAGAAAAAAGCTAAAATAAAAATAACTATTCTTTTCATAAATTGCTCCTAAATTGAAGTTTGTTTGATTATAACGATAAAATTTAGTAGAAGCGATGTTTACTGTTGAAAATGATAGTTTTTTTAGTAGATAAAAGAGTATTTTTAATTTAAAACAGTTTGTTCATTTGAAAGTAGAGAAAATCCTTGTTTCATGTGAAACAATTTATTGAGGTCAGGATTTTGTGTACTTAAAGCGAATCTATAGAAGCTTTTTGAATGAGTTTAAATAACTAAATTACATAATTTTAGATAACGAAAAAGCAAGCGCTTAGCAAGCACTTGCTTTTAGAAAAAATAGCTTTAATTGATCAGACCGCCAACGTCTTCAGAATTTTTCTTAGTTCATTAACAGGGACCTGACCTGGCGCCGAAGCGGTTCCGGCAGAGCCAAAGGTTGCGGCAGAACCAAAGACTTGACCAGAGACGCGACTGACCATCCCCAGTGCCCCCATCGACATGGTAATTAGTGGCCGATCGGCATAAGTTTCATACATCTCGCGGGTCGCATCCAGTAACGTTAGAACATCTGCGGAGGATTGAGGCATCACGGCGATTTTACAAATATCCGCGCCTTTTTCCTGCATCGCGCGGAGGCGCGTAATGATTTCTTCTTTCGCCGGCGTCTTGTCAAAATCATGGTTGCACATAACGACTTTGATGCCTTTTTGTTGGGCCGCCTTCATTGTTTGAGTGACCGGTGCTTCCGGCATAAACAATTCTAAATCAAGCAAATCGGCCTTTCCTTCTGCAATTACCGTCTGATAAAGCTCGAAATACTTTTCATCGCTTAACGGCAATACGCCGCCTTCTTGGTATGTTCGAAAGGTGATAAGTAAGGGTTTATTCAACGCCGTTTTCAGTTTATGGGATAGTTCAGCAACGATTTCAGGCTTTTCTACCGCTTCAAAGAAATCAATTCGCCATTCCACGATGTCACAATCCAATTGGCTGATTTGAGCGGCTGATGCCAGTAACGCTTTTTCTGTCCGATCAACCATGGGCACGATGATCTTCGGCTCTCCTTCACCAATCACAAGCTGATCGATTGTTACTTTTTTCATGTTCTTTCCTCCTGCTTCACACAAATAAATTCTATTTAGCTTTTTGCTTGCGTTTCTGTTAACTGTAAAGAACTTTTTTCTTCTTTATCCGCTGATAAATCGACCGTGCTGCGATAGCGAATAAAGATAATCACCGCCAAGACAAAACCGATTCCAGCGATAATCGTATCAAAGAACATGATACCACGAACATTCGTCTTGGCAATTGCAGCCGCAGCGATTGGGATCAAGAAAGAGGCGATACTGCCAAAGGTATAGAAAATACCTGTGATCGTTCCTTTACCAGCAGGGAACATTTCTCCCATAACGGTCAAACCGAGCTGCATCACTCCGCCGGCTGCGAAGAACCCGACTAGTCCTGCACCGATCATCATAACTGTCGGTGATGGGAACAGCCACATAATCGTGATCGTTACAAATGAAACGAAGGTATAAAGTGTGACCAAGTAAATTGGGCGAACTCTCGTCGCTAACGCAGCCGTTACAGCGACACAAATCAAAGAACCGGTGGAGTAGTAGGAGATCAATAAATTGGCGTTGTCGGCGGACATATTGGCAACTTGCTCACCATAGACCCCGATAAATTGAGAGATCAAATAGAACGTTGCTTGCGAAATAAATCCGTAGATGATGAAGCAAACCCCTTCAATGGCGATTTTTGGTTGACGCTTGAACTTGACCGCTTGGATCTCAGGCTGGTGGTTTTCTTTGGCATCTTGGTCTGGAAAGGGGCGTCTCAATAAGAAGAGACCGTTTAAAATAAAGACGATTACCGGAATAACAAAAGACCAACCGAACCACATATTGCTCGTATTGATAACTTTTAACATAATCGGTAATGCAAACTGGCCGATTTGGACAAAGGCTTTAATCAAGACATTTGCGGTACCGGCCTTCTTAGGAAAGGATTCCATCAATGCAGGGTAAGTTCCCGAATCTAAAAATGAATTAGAGATTCCAGCAATCACCGCGAAAACCATGGCCATATTGACACTTTGACTATATAAGATCCCGAAGAAGTACAAGGAATACGTAATGATACCTAAATAGATAAAGGGCTTTCGGCCAAATTTATCAGATAAACGGCCAGAGATCATGATCGCGATCAAACGCCCAATCCCTAACATCGAGATTACTTTCGCAACCCCCATCAAATCGGTATTCCATTGACCCATTAAGGCTTTTTGATTTTGTGAGATGATGATAACACCCATCCCGTGAATAATATAGTTGATATAGAGCCCGATTGCTGTCGGCAAATATTTATTTTTCATTTTATCCTCCGCCTATTCGTCAAATAGCAAGTCTTTGATATAAGTGACCGGCATTTCTTCATCTGTAAAGAATTTGAAAGCTGCGGCTCCCTGATAAAGCATCATGCCTAAGCCGTTAATTGCTTTTTTCGCACCGTGTTCTTTCGCAAAGCGCAACAGTTTCGTTTCCCTAGGAGCATAAACAACATCAAAAACGACTAAATCTGAACGAATCATCTCTGGATCATTGATCAAGCTGACATCTTCTAACGGTTTCATTCCAACACCGGTTGCGTCGATGTAGATACTGCTTTCTTTAATAGAGGTTTTAAAGGCCGTTTGATCGGCTAGATCGGTTAAAGTTGCGGTACAATCCGTATGGCTATTGATTTTTTTGACAGTTTCTGCGGCATTTTCAAAAACGTCATCATTCACATTGAAGATACGTACTTCCTTTGCACCATCAAAGGCTGCTTGGATTGCAATGGCCGTACCTGCGCCGCCTGCTCCGGTCATGGTGATGATTTGATCTTTTACGGACACGCCTTCATCGGTTAAAGCAGCCATTGCTCCGATCCCATCGGTATTGTAACCGACTAGATGGCCTTTGCCGTCTTTATTGGTTACGGTATTCACGGCACCAATCAATTCTGCCTCAGGGGAGATCTCATCTAGGTAAGGGATGATTGCTTGCTTATTTGGCATAGAAACATTAGAACCACGAATACCTAACGCGCGGATGCCGTCTACCGCTTCTTTCAAGGTCGAGTTATCCACCTCGAAGGCTAAGTAAGCATAATCCAACCCTAGTTTAGCAAAGGCCTCGTTATGCATGGTTGGGGACATACTGTGGCGAATCGGTTTTGCAATCAAGCTGATTAATAAGGTGTGTCCAGTCAATCTTTCTGTCATTGTTCAATTCCTCGCTTACTTTATGTTTTATTTTGTGAAGTACAGATCAATAGGAAGCGGCAAAAGATGAAACGCGTTGAGCCTCTAAATTTTTAATGACTTTGACAATATCACGAGCCTCTCTCGTTCCTTCCATGATACGGCGAGCGACTTTACTATCGCCAATGTTAAGTAATGTAACATCTCTTTGTTGGGCATAGGTTGCAAGTTCAGGTATCAATGGTGCGTTAGCTCTCATCCCTAAGCAGATAAAGCCTAGATCAAATGGCAACTCTTCAATTTTTCCAGTAGAATCTTCCACGATAAAACGATCTTTTTGGACTTCCATCAATTTTGTTGAGGTGTGAACACCTACCTGATAATCAGTAACGATCTCCATCATGCCTAGTTTTGTGATGGTATCCAAATCTTTGCCTAATTGATCCACCATCTCGACGATATCGACTTTTTCAGCACCATTTTCGGCGTAGTATTCAACAACATCCAAGCCGACAGCACCACCACCGATAACCACTACTTTTTTATTGGAGAAGTCTTGGAAGTTTTCCATATTTCCTAAAAGATCGAAAATCGAAAAGACATGGCGATCGGTCCGTGCTAGTTCCTCATGCAAGCCTTTGATTGGCGGCAAAAGCGGTGTTGCACCGGTCGTATTAACGATCAAGTCAGGCCGTTGTTTCAAATCAGTTGGAACAAAGCGATGATTCAAATGAATCGTCAAATTAGGCAACTGTGCGGCCCGATTGGTTAGATAAGTAACGAAATCGTCGATCCGGCGTTTGTCTGGAAAACGAGCGATCTCGTGAGCCAAACCGCCTAAATAGCCTTTTTCTTCATAAAGAGTGACGTCAACGCCCATCTCAGCAGCACTTGCTGCGGCTTCGAGACCAGCGGTCCCACCACCGATCACCACCATATTTAGTGGGGTAGTGATCGGCTCTTTTTTATGGGCATCTTCATAATAAATATCAGGATTTACGGTACAGCGGATCGGCCGTGATTTAGCGATTCGATGATCTGCGCAGCCGATGTTACAAGAGATACATTTACGAAGCAACGCTTCTTGCCCCTGTGCGACTTTATTGACCCAATTCGGTTCCGCGATCAAACCGCGTCCCATAGCAATTAGATCAGCATCGCCGTTTTGTAGGATTTCTTCGGCACGTTGTGGGCTGCGGATATTTCCTGAAGTCACGATGACCTTTTCTGGGAAATGAGTTTTGACTGCTTTAGCCATATAACTCCGCCAGCCATCTTTTAAGTTCATTTTATCAATTTGATATTGTAGATTATCATTCAGCGCAGCCGAAACATTGAGAATATCAACATCCTCTGCGATGTAAGTAAGTAAATTCAGTGTATCGTCTAAGGTATTACCTTCAGGTAAAAGTTCATCAGCGCTGATACGTAAAGAAATGGGGAAAAAAGGACCGACTGCTTTTCGTACGGCCTGAATAGCCATTCGTGCAAAGCGAGCGCGATTTTCAGGCGATCCACCAAATTCATCGGTGCGCTTGTTGTAGACGGGCGATAAGAATTGGCTGATCAGATAGGAATGACCCGCGTGGATCTCCACACAATCAAAGCCTGCTTGCTGTGCTCGTGCCGCGCCTTCCCCATATTTTTGAATGATTGCTTCGATTTCTGTTTTTTCAAGCGGGCGTGGTTTTAAACCGCCAGTTTTACTAGGAACATCAGAAGCAGAGACGACCTGCTTTCCTTGAAGGCGTAAAGGATAAGCAGAAGCTCCAGCATGATTAATTTGGATGGAGGTTGCTGCGCCATAGGCATGCATTCGCTCGTTGAATTGCCACAAGCCAGGGATAAATTGATCGTTTTCCATTCTTAACTGAGTGGTTCCGTTGGTTCCTAGAGGATAATCGATACAAACGTTTTCCAATGTGATCAGCCCAGTCCCGCCTTTTGCTCGTTGCTCGTAATAGGAATAGTGCTGCTCATTGAAGGTTCCATCTTGGTTGGCAAAATTTGTTCCCATAGGCGGCATGATCACGCGATTTTTTAATGTTAGTCGTTTGATTGTGAGAGGTTTAAAAAGGGTTTGGTACTTTTCCATAGGATTCATCCTTTCGTAGACAAATGAATATATTCACAATTATCATTTGTCTTCATTGTACGGAAGGAAATCTATAAAATCTAATGCTTTATATTGATTGAAATCATAAATATTTTTTATTGTTATAGGGTTCAGTTATTTCAGCAGGAAAAAACTTTTTGTACCGCTGCTGAATCACAAGCGAAGCGATAAAGCCTAATAAAACCAAAAACACATCAAACCAAAAGACATATTCCATTCCATGTTCACTAAGAATACCTGTAATGTAGGGTGTGATCATAACTGAAGTGGAGGTTGCTAAGGAGTAGTAGCTAGTATATTTACCTTTTCTACTGGGAAATAATTCCAACATTAACGCTAATCCCAGCTGCCAAATCCCTCCGGCGGCAAAAATACCGATAGCTAAAGAAGCGACGATCGTCGATACAAAGCTGGGTGAAAGCAGCATCCAAAGCAAGGTAAAACCAGAAATCCCCACACAGAAGCTGATCAGTTTAGGTATGTTTATGCCTTTTTTGACAATTCCAGAGGTAAAGAAAACGGAGACAAAGGAGCCTACGCTATACAGACTAACGAAGATCAAACTATTTTCGTGAGAAACGACCCGCATGGATTCAGCATATTGTGGAATCCAAAGAATAAAAATATTAAAGATCGAGACAGAGACAAAGGAAAAGACGAGTAAAGAAGCACCATCGATTTTGAACTCGCCAATATTATTATTTTCTTCACAATTATTTTCGTTAATTTGTGTTTTATTAGGCAAAGAGCTTAAAGGCGGGAATTTGGTAAAAAGCAGATAGCCTAAATTAGCTAATAGACAAACGGCACAAAGAATGAAAGGCCAGCCGAAGAAAAGCTCTTTTTGCAAAAGATAGCGAGTGATAAAAGGTAGAATAAATTGACCTAATGAGATGAAGGCTTTATTTAAAACACTTAAGGAGCTATTGGTTTTTTCATCAGGGTAGGCTTCTACTAAGGTTGGGTAGGTGCTGGTATCTAAAAAAGCATTACTGACGCCGCCAAATAAAGCGAAGAAAAAGGCGAATTGATAATTTGGACTAAAAAGTACACCGAAAAAGAAGAGGGCATACGAAAGAATCGCAACAATCACTGTTTTCCTGCGACCAAAGGTATCTGAAAAATAGCCAGAGAAATACAAGCTGATAATTCGGCCCAAACCGATCGCACTCATGACTAAAGTCACTTGTGACGTTGAGACTTGCCATTGGGTTTTTAATTTATCCATATTTTGTGACAGGATAATCGCTGCCATCCCTTGAAAGATGTAGTTGAAATATAGACTGCTGATCAGTAGCCGGTACTTTGTTGTTTTCATAATTCAATCCTTTTCCTATCATGTGACATTATTCACTTGATTATACCTTAATCCTAATGTATTTGTTTTATTAAAACTAATGCTTTATTTTGATAAGATTGATAAAATTGATTTATTAAACGAGGTGAGATAGATGAACTTACGACAATTGGAGTATTTCGTTTTGTTGGCTCAAAGTGAGCATATGACGAAGGCGGCTGAGCTGGCGAATACGTCACAGCCTAATGTGAGCCATGCGATGACGGTTTTGGAGCAAGAGCTCGGAGTCGCTTTGTTTGAAAAAAAAGGACGAAATATATTTTTGACGCGCCATGGTCGGGTCTTTTACGAATATGTTCAGCCAGCATTGCAGGAACTCGAAAAAGGACAGCACAGACTGCAAGAAATGATTAATCCAAACTCAGGGGAGATCGAATTTGGTTTCATTTATACAATGGGTTCGACGTTAGCGCCGCAGCTAGTCCAAGCCTTTCAGCAGGAAGATGAAAACAGTGAGATTCATTTTGTTTTTCATCAAGGAAATTCAAACCAAATTATTCGGATGCTGCTAAATGACACGATCGATATTGGCATTTGTTCCATTATAAGCGAGGACCCAAGTTTAGTATTTCAATTGCTAGCGCAAGAAGAGCTAGTATTAGTCGTGCCAGAATCCCATCCATTAGCCACGCGTGAAAGTGTCAAATTGCAAGAGACATTGTCTTATCCCTACGTCTATTATGGAAAACAAAGTGGTTTGCGGCCGTATCTGGATCGTCAGCTTAAACAGTTAGGGATTGAATTGTCTGTCCAATGCGAATTAGAAGAGGATCACAGTGTCTTAGGCTTTGTTGGAGAAAAATATGGGATTGCTTTGATGCCTAATATCCCTTCGATCAATTCCTATCCCGTCAAAAAAATAAAAATTGAGGATCCATTAGAAGATCGGAATATTTATTTAGCGGCGAAAAAAAATAATTTAGAAATTCCCGTCTTAAAAAAATTCTATGATTTTTGTTTGGAAACGGTCCATCTAGGAGGGCGTTAAAGCTTTCTTAATCTGCTTGTGAAACATACGTAAACCATTGCATGTAAAGTGATAATGCGTTAAAGTAGAGGATAGTCTGTGAAACATTTTGCTGTTTCACGAAATGAAAGGATTTCTTATGACACCAGAAGAATTTCAAGCGGAATTAGCCGCGCAAGGGATCGAACTTTCAGCTAAACAGCTGAATCAATTTGCGACCTACTTTGATTTGTTGGTTGAGTGGAATCAAAAGATGAATCTCACTGCGATCACGGACCATCAAGAGGTGTATTTGAAACATTTTTATGATTCGATTACACTGGCTTTTTCGGATACTTTTGAGCCTAAAGGGAAATTATGCGATGTCGGTTCTGGCGCGGGGTTTCCTAGCTTGCCATTAAAAATCGTTTTCCCCGAATTAGAGATTACGATTGTTGATTCGTTGAACAAACGAATTACCTTTTTAAGCACCTTAGTTGAGGCGTTAGAGTTGGATAATGTGTCTCTTTATCATGATCGAGCGGAGACATTTGGTCAGAAAAAAGAATTTCGTGAGACCTTTGATTTCGTCACTGCCCGTGCAGTTGCCCGTTTGAATGTGTTGACAGAGCTTTGCTTGCCCTTAGTCAAAAAGAACGGCTACTTCTTTGCCTTAAAAGCAGCAAAAAGTGAAGAAGAATTAGTAGAAGCCAAACCAGCGATCGCTTTATTAGGTGGGAAGCTGATTCAAGCGGAGGATGTTTCATTGCCAAATGGCAATACTCGTCATATCATCACGGTGCAAAAGAAAAAGGAAACGCCGAAAAAGTATCCACGTAAACCCGGGTTGCCGAATAAGCAGCCGTTAAAGTAAGTTAAATGAAATTTTGTTTTAGGAGGAAATTAGATGGCACGGATCATATCTGTTGCAAACCAAAAGGGCGGCGTCGGTAAAACGACAACAACGGTCAATTTGGGTGCCTGTTTAGCCTTTGTTGGTAAAAAAGTCCTGTTAATCGACAGCGACGCGCAAGGAAATGCTACTAGCGGTCTAGGTGTGCGTAAGCCGGATGTCAAACAAGATATTTATGACGTTTTAGTCAACGAGGTCCCAATCAAAGAGACGATCATCGAAACATCACGGGAGAATCTTTCCATCGTTCCTGCGACGTTGCAATTGGCTGGAGCCGAAATTGAATTGACTTCCATGATGGCCCGAGAATCACGGTTGAAAAGTGCGTTAGCAGAGGTCAGTGATGACTATGATTTTATTTTGGTGGATTGCCCACCATCATTAGGTCATTTGACAATCAATGCCTTCACTGCCAGTGATGCGATCTTGATCCCGGTTCAATGTGAATATTATGCACTAGAAGGCTTGAGTCAATTGTTAAACACGGTACGGCTTGTTCAAAAGCACTTCAATCCAGGCTTGGAAATCGAAGGGGTCTTACTTACGATGTATGATGCCCGCACCAATCTAGGGGCCGAAGTAGTGGAAGAAGTACGCCGTTACTTCCAAGAAAAAGTTTATGATACAATCATTCCACGAAATGTCCGCTTATCTGAAGCACCGAGTCACGGCAAGCCGATCATTGATTATGATCCCCGTTCAAAAGGTGCGGAAGTGTATCAAGCTCTAGCAAAGGAAGTGTTAGTTCGTGAGCAAAAGTAAAGGATTAGGTCGTGGAATCGACGCGTTATTTCAAGATTTGTCTGAAATCGAAGAAGTCGATATAAAAAACGATCAAGTGGTGGAACTGCCATTAAGTGACCTACGCCCAAACCCCTATCAACCACGAAAGTCTTTTGATGAGACGACCTTGCAAGAATTAGCCAATTCGATTGAGCAATCCGGTGTATTCCAACCGATCATCGTTCGAAAATCCGCCGTTAAAGGCTATGAGCTAATCGCTGGTGAACGTCGTTTTCGGGCGTCAAAATTAGCCGGAAAAGAAACGATACCAGCAATCATTCGTGAGTTTGATGAAGAAGCGATGATGCAGATTGCTGTTTTAGAAAACTTGCAGCGGGAAGATTTGAATCCGTTGGAAGAGGCGGAAGCCTACGAAATGCTGATGAAAAATTTGAAATTGACACAAGCAGATGTTGCCGCTCGTTTAGGAAAAAGTCGTCCTTATATTGCTAATTATCTACGATTGTTAACCTTGCCTAAATTAGTTAAGGAAATGGTCCAAGATGAACGCTTATCCATGGGACAAGCTCGCACGTTGCTAGGCTTAAAGAAAAAAGATCAAATTTTGAAATTAGCTAATCGTGCAGTTAAAGAAAATTTGACGGTCCGGCAATTAGAGCAGATCGTTAATGAATACAATGAAGGTAAAGCCAAAGACAAGAAAAAAGGTCCACGCTTAACGAAAGAAAAGCCATATTATCTGCGTGAAAGTGAAGATCGTTTAATGGATAAATTCGGAACAGGCGTCGAAATCGTCGAAAAAGACGGGAAAGGCAAGATCGCGATTGAATATTTATCGCCATCAGATCTGACCCGAATCCTAGACATCTTAAATATTCATTTTGATGAGTAACCAATAGGAGGTTTGCCAGATGTATGATTTAGGTGATATCGTTGAGATGAAAAAGCCCCATGCCTGCCAGACAAATCGCTGGGAGATCATTCGAATGGGTGCCGATATCAAAATTAAATGTGTGAATTGCGGTCACATTGTAATGATGACACGCCGTGATTTTGAAAAGAAAATGAAAAAAATCCTTGAGAAGAAAGCTGATTCGACTCAAGCTTAATCCCATCCTTAGTAGAGAAAGAGTGAAGTAAATTATGGCCTTAACAGCCGGAATCGTAGGTTTGCCAAACGTTGGTAAATCTACCTTATTTAATGCAATCACAAAAGCCGGGGCAGAAGCTGCCAACTATCCTTTCGCGACGATCGACCCAAACGTCGGAATGGTGGAAGTGCCTGATTGGCGTTTAGAACGCCTAACGGAATTGGTTCATCCGAAGAAAACTGTTCCAACGACCTTTGAATTTACCGATATTGCCGGAATCGTCAAAGGTGCTAGTAAAGGAGAAGGCTTAGGAAACCAATTTTTAAGCCACATTCGCCAAGTAGATGCGATTTGTCATGTCGTTCGTTGTTTTGATAATGAAAATATTACTCATGTGGAAGGCCGCGTGGATCCGTTAGAAGATATCGAAACAATCAATCTAGAGTTGGTTTTAGCTGATTTGGATTCTGTTAATAAACGCTACCCGCGGGTTGCAAAAGTAGCTAAAACGAAAGAAAAAAATGCAGTAGCAGAATTGGCCGTCTTAGACAAACTGGTTCCAGTCTTAGAAGAAGGACAATCGGCTCGTACGATTGAATTTACTGAAGAGGAACAAAAAATCGTTAAAGGCTTGTTCTTGTTGACGAGTAAGCCCGTACTTTATGTCGCCAACGTTGATGAAGATACCGTTGCTGATCCAGACGACAACGCCTATGTGCAAACTGTCCGTAATTTTGCGGCTAGTGAGCACTCAGAAGTGATTGTGGTTTGTGCGGAAGCGGAAGAAGAAATCGCGGAATTGGAAGATGAAGACAAAGCAGAATTCTTAGAAGCGATGGGAATTGAAGAATCTGGTTTGGATCAATTAATCCGGACAGCCTATGACTTGTTAGGCTTAGCGACTTATTTTACTGCAGGTGAACAAGAAGTTCGTGCATGGACCTTCCGTAAAGGCATGAAGGCTCCTCAAGCAGCCGGCATTATTCATACCGACTTCGAGCGAGGCTTCATTCGAGCTGAAACGGTATCTTTTGAAGATTTAGATCAATATGGCAGTATGCACGCGGCTAAAGAAGCTGGACGTGTCAGACTGGAAGGAAAAGATTATGTTGTGCAAGACGGCGATGTAATGTTGTTCCGTTTTAACGTCTAGGAGGAAAGAACAATGGAGTTAGAAGAGTTGCGAACTTTGAATGCAGAAAACAGTGAACTTGAGACGAAGTTGACTAAGCGGAACGAACAGTATATTTTTGACTTAAAGAAGGCTTTGAAAGCGGCGAATTTAACCGATGAACAAACGATCATCGCGCTAAATGAGATGTTGCCGACACTAGTTGAAGAACAAAAAACTGGGAAAACCGCCCGTCAATTATTCGGAACCGTCTCAGAACGTTTGGAAGCCATCGTCAATAAGCCTGTTGAACAAAAAAAATCGACCGTTGCTTCGTTGATGTGGCTAGACAATTTCTTATTATTATTTGGTTTGTTAGGGATTTTGTCCGGTATCATGGGATTGTTTGTTCCACGTGGAACACAAGCCCAATCCACGAGTTATGGATTGACCGCATTAGTCGTTGCTTCGGCAGTCGGCGGCTTGATCTTTTATATGATGTATCTGTTTATTTATCAGTATGAGCAACCAGGAGCAGATAAATCGAAAAAACCAAAGACTTGGAAGACGATTTTAATGTTAGGATCTGTAACACTCGTGTGGTTCTTAGTCTTTAATGGCGCAGCGCTATTGCCAGCGTCCTTAAATCCGATTTTAGATCCCGTGGTCTTGATCGCATTAGCGGCGATCGGTTTAGCACTACGTTTCTATTTGAAAAAACGTTTTGGCATTATCAGCAGTTTGGCTTCAGCGCCACGACGTTAAAAAAATAAGGACTTTGCTTCTTTTTAGAAGCAAAGTCCTTATTTTTTTTTATTTAGTTACTTCTGCAATAATCTTTGCCATCGCTTGTTGTTGATATTCTGCGGTGGCCTGTTGGATTATTTTTTGGCGAGCGGCTTGGTCCATTGTTGGATTTTTCATCATGGCGGCTTTCACTTTCTCTTGAACGAAAGCTTTACCAGCCGTTTGCATAGAATCTTTGTTTTCTTGAACTAGTTTTGCTAATTTTTTGGCCTGATCCGTACTTAAAACTAACCAGTCCTCTTTGACATTAAAGGTATTTTTTTCTTTGATTAATTGATGATTTTTACTAGAAAGGCCGAACCACAACTTAGCGGTGTCATTTTTATAAACCCAATAGGTTTTGGCTGTTTGTAGTTGTGCGTTGGCTTGATTTTTTTTCACTACATTCGTAACATGATCCGTTCCCGTTGGTTTTGGCTTTTTCTGAGACTCATTGGTTTTATATAGATAAACTTTTTCAGTTCCGTTACCAAGTGGTTGATAAAGCAACAGATTCATATTTTTGTTATTCACACTAGACGTTAAGGTTTGAGTTGTTGTTTCAGTGACTTTCTTCATTCCATAGTGATAATGGTCGTTGGCGGTAACGAATCCTAGGCTGACTAGGAAGATTGCAGCAAAGATCACAGATAAAATAGTCTGCCACGCTTTTTTAGCAAAAATATTAGTTAAGGCAAAAGCCAAGACGCTGATAATTGTTATAGCAAAAATCATTTTGCAACGCCTCCTTCAACTTTTTTATTCGCTTTTAGGAAGAAGGTGATGGCGAAACCGACAACCCCAAAGATCACTGCTACAAAGAAAGCAGCGTGATAACCAGATAAGGTTGCGTTGATTGCTTGGTTCTTATAAGTCAAAGGCAATGTTTTCAGTAAGTCCGCTTTAGGTAAATTATCTTTGGTTACATTCGTTAGTACACTGATTAAAATAGCTGTTCCGATTGAACTAGCAACTTGGCGGAAAGTATTGTTTACGGCGGTACCGTGACTGATTAGATTCATTGGTAAGGCGTTCATACCTGAAGTTGTGACGGGCATCATAACCATTGAGATACCAAACATCCGCATTGCATATAAAATGACGATCATAGCAATCGGTGTTTCTTTTGTTAGAAAAGCAAATGGTAAAGTTGCCGCTGTTAGAATCAACATCCCACTGATAGCCAATCGTTTCGCACCGTGTTTATCAAAAATTGCTCCAGTAATCGGCATCATCGCCCCCATAATGACAGCCCCTGGCAAAAGCATCAAACCAGAATGAAAGGCCGATTCTCCACGAATATTTTGGATATATAATGGAAGAACCATTTCAGCACCGACCATCGCCATATTGACAACTCCGCTTAGGATTGCGGCAATGGTAAAAATTGGTGATTTGAAGACGCGCAGTTCTAGGAAAGGATGTTCTAAATGTAATTGGCGCCATACGAAAAGTCCGATGACGATAACACCGACAACTAAGAAGCTAATCACTTTCAAGCTGCCCCAACCGTCGTTGCCGACAGAAGAGAATCCGTATAATAAGCTACCGAAGCCAACTGTTGACAGCAATGCTGAGAATACATCAATGCTGGGATTGGATAATTGGATAACGCTCTTCATTAAAAAGATGGCTAAAACTAAAACTAAAACAACAATTGGAATGACCATACCGAAAAGATCACGCCACGTGTAATGATCAATGATCCAGCCAGAAAGGGTAGGGCCTAATGCTGGTGCAAGTCCAATAACAATTCCGGCCATTCCCATGGCTGAGCCACGTTTTTCTGGCGGGAAGATGGATAGCATAATGTTTTGCAGTAATGGCATAGAAATACCGACACCGGCTGCTTGGACTAAACGTCCGATTAATAAGGTAGAAAAGTTTGGTGCGACAAAACAAGTAATCGTACCAATCAAAAAGATAGTCATAGCTGTTAAGTATAATCTTTTTGAGCTAAATTTGTTGATTAGCCATGCGCTGATTGGGATCATAATCCCATTTACTAGCAGAAAGCCAGTTGTTAGCCACTGAACACTGGAAGCTGATATGTCAAAAGCTTTCATCAGTGCTGGAAAAGCTGTTGTTAATAATGTTTGATTTAACACCGTACAGAATGTTCCAATTAATAGTACAACGACTAGTAAAGAACGATTGTAGGGTTTCCCATAAATATCGACCGTTTGATTATTACTCACGATCTAACGCCTTCTCTCTTTTGGAAATTTTCAGAAATAATGAATGTTCGATTGTTACTGTACTGCTGTTTTATTTTTTTGTCAACTTACTTGACACAATTGTCAATGAAAGTATAATCATAAGGTGAAGAGAGGGATGCGTTGTGAAGAATAATACGGTCAAGCAGCTCCTAGAAAGTGACGACTTATTAGTAGGAATCAGTGAATTAAGTAAAGTAACGGGCGTTTCACCAAGGCAAATTCGTTATTGGGAACAAAAAGGCTACATTCATTCGGCCGGGGAAAAAAGTGGCAATCGTCAGTTTAAATTACCGATGGTTATCAAGGTGGAAATAATTAAACACTTTTTAGATGAAGGGTATACGTTAACTGTAGCAGTTGAAAAGGCAAAGGAACGACAAGAAAATGTTCATCATGCGAAGTTGTTACTGCGGGATACCTTCAAAGGGATTCAAAATATTGGCAATCGTTACACCGTAATACAATTAGATGATTTTGTGAATCAAGCAGGTTTTTATTTAATCCGTGACAATCAAACCAATCAATCGACTTATCAGATGATTGAAGAAGCAGAAATTACCGAGGATTTACTTGAAAAATGGTTTGAGTCGAAAGAAAAATAAAGGTTAGATGAGTATTTCAAGTTAAGATATTGACTTGGCTCTATCATTCTGTTAGTTTCATTATTAAAAATAATTCTGGGGAGTGGTAACGAACAATGTCTAATTGGGAAACGAAATTTGCGAAAAAAGGTCTGACATTTGATGATGTTTTGTTGATTCCGGCGGAGAGCCATGTATTGCCAAATGATGTGGATATGAGCGTGCAATTAGCGAAAAATATCAAATTGAACATTCCGTTAATAAGTGCCAGTATGGATACGGTGACTGACAGTAAAATGGCAATCGCGATGGCCCGTCAAGGTGGTCTTGGAGTCATCCATAAAAATATGAGTGTTGCTGCCCAAGCAGACGAGGTTCGTAAAGTAAAACGTTCAGAAAGCGGCGTGATTATCGATCCGTTTTTCTTAACACCAGAACATAAGGTTCAAGATGCCGAAGATTTGATGAGCCGTTATCGGATCAGTGGTGTTCCAATTGTAGAAACAATGGAAAATCGGAAATTAGTCGGTATTATTACGAATCGTGACATGCGTTTTGTCACCGATTATGAGATTCCAATCCACGAAGTTATGACAAAAGAAGGCCTTGTAACAGCGCCAGTTGGAACGAAATTGCAAGATGCCGAAAAAACGTTACAAAAACATAAAATTGAAAAATTACCGATCGTTGATGCTGAAGGTCGTTTAAGCGGCTTGATTACCATCAAAGATATTGAAAAAGTAATCGAATTTCCGAATGCTGCGAAAGATGAGCATGGTCGTTTGCTGGTTGCTGCGGCAGTTGGTGTAACGAGTGATACGTTTGAACGTGCAGAGGCATTGTTAAAAGCGGGAGCAGATGCGATCGTGATTGATACGGCCCATGGCCATAGTGCAGGGGTGTTACGCAAAATTCGCGAGATTCGTGAAACCTTCCCAGAAGCGACGTTGATTGCAGGGAACATTGCAACGGCAGAAGGCACAAAAGCCTTGTATGATTCAGGTGTTGATGTTGTGAAGGTGGGAATTGGTCCCGGATCAATCTGTACAACACGGGTAGTTGCGGGTGTGGGTGTCCCACAATTGACGGCTATCTATGATGCGGCTTCAGTTGCGCGTCAATATGGCAAAGCAATCATTGCCGATGGCGGAATCAAATATTCCGGTGATATCGTGAAGGCTTTGGCAGCAGGTGGTTTTGCCGTAATGCTTGGTTCAATGTTAGCTGGAACGGACGAATCGCCAGGTGAATTTGAAATTTATCAAGGTCGCCGGTTCAAAACGTATCGTGGTATGGGGTCATTAGGCGCAATGGAAAAAGGTTCAAGTGATCGTTATTTCCAAAGTGGCGTTAATGAAGCCAATAAATTAGTCCCAGAAGGGATTGAAGGCCGAGTAGCTTATAAAGGATCTGCCGCAGACATCATTTTCCAAATGATGGGCGGATTGAAAGCTGGTATGGGGTATGTCGGTGCCGGCGACTTGCAAAGTCTACGGGAAAACGCACAATTTGTTCAAATGAGTGGCAATGGCTTAAAAGAATCGCATCCTCATGATGTCCAAATTACGAAAGAAGCACCAAACTATTCAGTAGAACAATAAAAAAAGCGACCTCGGAAATTTTCCGAGGTCTTTTTTTGAGTGGAACTATTTTTCTTTTTTGATAACTTTTACATTCCCCATATAAGGTACTAATACTTCTGGAATGGTAACAGATCCGTCTTCGTTTTGATAGTTTTCTAAAATAGCGGTAACTGTTCGGCCAACGGCTAAACCAGAGCCATTCAGCGTATGAGCATATTGAATTTTGCCTTCTTCATCACGGTAGCGAATCATGGCACGACGAGCTTGGAAGTCTTCACAGTTTGAACAAGAGCTGATCTCACGGTACGTATCTTGTGCAGGGACCCAAACTTCTAAATCATAGGTTTTCGCTGCTGAGAAGCCCATATCACCGGTACTCAAGGTAATTACGCGATAAGGTAAGTTAAGCTTTTGTAAAAGCACTTCTGCATTTTGCGTCATTTTTTCTAATTCATCGTAAGAAGATTCTTTATCGCTGAATTTTACCATTTCCACTTTATGGAACTGATGTAAACGAATCAAACCGCGAGTATCACGCCCCGCACTGCCTGCTTCAGAACGGAAAGAAGGAGATAACGCAGTGAAATAAATCGGCAAGTCTTTGCCATCTAAGATTTCATCGGCATAATAGTTAGTCAAAGGAACTTCTGCAGTTGGGATCAACGTCAAATCACGATCTTCAACTTGGAAGACGTCTTCTTTGAATTTTGGAAATTGTCCAGTCCCAAACATTGATTTGCTGTTTACCAAGTAAGGGGTAATCATTTCCGTATAGCCTTGTTCGTAAACATGCTCATCCAACATAAAGTTGTAAACAGCCCGCTCCAAACGTGCACCTAAGCCCTTGTAGTAAACAAAGCGGCTACCAGAAACTTTTGCTCCACGT
The DNA here is from genome assembly GCF_005405345.1 of Enterococcus viikkiensis. Classification (GTDB taxonomy): domain Bacteria; phylum Bacillota; class Bacilli; order Lactobacillales; family Enterococcaceae; genus Enterococcus_A; species Enterococcus_A viikkiensis. The sequence goes on from NZ_BJDW01000003.1 coordinate 203,978, forward strand.
TCAAAATCTAAGATATCCAGATTTTCAGCAACTTCCCAGTGAGGTTTTGGTTCAAACGCGAATTGGCGAGGCGTGCTCCAACGACGCATTTCAACATTGTCGTCTTCATCTTCACCGATTGGTACAGAATCATGAGGAAGATTTGGTAAGGTCGTCGTGATTTCAGTTAATTGGGCATCGATCTCAGCGACTTGTGTATCGAAGTCTTTGATTTTTACGCCGACTTCCTTCATTTCAGCGATTTTGTCAGTAGCATCGTTTTTTTCGCGTTTTAGTTTGGCGATTTCACCAGAGACATCATTCCGGTATTTTTTTAGCTCCTCTGTTTTAACCAATAATTGGCGGCGTTGTTCGTCTAGGTCTAAGAAACGTTTTAAGACTTCTTCTTTCACACCACGAGTGGCTAATTTTTCGCTTACTTCGGCAAAATTGTTACGAATCATTTTTACGTCTAGCATTGTTTTTCCTCCTTTAAAATAAAAAAACACCGTCTCATCCCATTGACAGGGACGAAACGGTGTATAATTTCGCGGTACCACCCAAATTCAGCAAATGCTGCACTTGAACGACGAGTATCGGCGTCACCCGGTTTCTCTTTCGAAAAACGCAGATCGTGAAACTGGATTTCCCTAAGTCGTTCTGTTGATTTTCACCAGCCATCAACTCTCTAAAAAAACAAACTCAAGTACTTGGTTTCCTGCATCTCTTATTGAGACCAGTATAAGCAATCGAAAAATTAAAGTCAATGATTATCTGAAAGGACCTTCACTTGATTTTTGTGCAACGGTAAATGAATGATAAAAGAAGTCCAATCGTCATTTGATTGAGCATAAATATAGCCACCGTGTAGATTTACGATATTTTGGGTAATGGCTAAGCCTAGGCCAGTTCCGCTGATTTCTTGCGAGCGGGATTCATCCACGCGATAAAAGCGGTCAAATAATTGATCCAAGGCCTCTCTAGGAATTGGTTGGCCATTGTTTTGAACCGTAATGACGGCTTCGTTTTTGGCCTTTTCAATCTTAATGATGATTTTGTCTGCATGGGTTCCGTATTTTAAACCATTGGTGATTAAGTTATTAAAAACCCGGACAAGTTTTTCGGTATCGCCATCCATGACTAACTGACTTTCTGTTGTATCCACTAGAATTTGAATCTCTTTTTTCTTAGCTTCGAGTTCGAAATCAGCTGCCAATTGTTCTAATAGCTGGACCATATCGAAGGAGACATTATTAACCGGTACAGAGGGCTGGCGTACTTTGGAATACTCAAACAAATCTTCGACTAAGGACTTCATTTGTTTGGCTTTTTTGTAGGCGATGCTAGTGTATTTAAGGATTTCATCCGTATTCTGGTATTGCCGATCTTCGATTAAGCCCAAGTAACCAATGATAGAAGTCAAAGGGGTGCGAATATCATGACTGACATTTGTAATCAACTCGTCTTTAGATTTTTCAATCGCCCGTTCATCCTCAATGGCCGCTACCGTGCTGTCAACTAATCCATTGATACTGTCAACGACTTTGCTGAGGTCCCCCCGTAGTTCGAAAGGGATGCGATAATCATAATTCCCATTAGCGATGTAATGCAGCTCATTAATAATATGACGCAGCTGCATTTGCCGATAACGACGAATCAAACGCCAAAAAACAATCAAAATATCAATGATCCCGAAAAAAGGAATGACAAAGTTTCGTCCGCTCCAAAAAATATCACTGTCTAAACTATTAGCAAAAATATTTTTGGAGCGATAGATTGCATCGGACAAATCAGGTGAGTTGTTTAACATCTGAGTGAATAGAACCATTATTGCCACATTTAATAGAAGCAATAGAATAACGGTGACGATTCCCTCAGCAATTAATTCGCTGACTTCCTTCGATGTAAGGGTGATCCTTTTTTTCTTTTCTACATTATTTTGCATCAATCTTATAACCCACACCCCAAACGGTTTGGATCACTTTTTCGCCATCAGTCGCTTCCTCGATCTTATCACGTAGGTGACTGACATGAACCATGACCGTTTTCGCTGAGACGATACTTTCTTGTTTCCACACGCGTTCGAAGATCTCGTCCGCTGAAAAAACACGATTTGGATGACTTGCCAGTAAATACAGAATTCCGAATTCTAACGCAGTCAATTGAATTTCTTTTCCGTCCACGGTTTTTACTTCGTGAGAGTCTTTGTTAATGATCAACGACTGGATTTCTAAAATGTCTGGTTGATCTTCGGCGACATGCATCTGTGTTCGGCGCAATAAAGATTTTACCCGTGCCATGACTTCCAAGGGATTAAAGGGTTTTGTCACGTAGTCATCTGCTCCGGCAACTAAACCTTTGATTTTATCCATATCGGTTGTTTTAGCCGTTAACATGATGATGGGGATTTGAGATTCCTTACGTAACTCTTTGACCACCTGCATACCATCCATGACTGGCATCATGATATCTAATAGAAGTAAATCAATATCGTTCGTTGTCCGTAGCTTGCTTAACGCTTCCTTCCCATCATAAGCTTTAACGACTTCATATCCTTCGTTATGCAAATAAATGCTTAGTAATTCTACAATTTCTTTATCATCATCAGCAACTAGTACTTTCATTAAATGATTCCTCCGTCCATTTGTATATCCTTGCCTCTCCATTTTACCAAAGAAATGATAGGAAGGCGAAAGGCAGACCCGGGAGTTAAGAAAAAATGAAAAATAAAATAGCGAAAGTTAAATTGAAATTCGGCTGCTTATTCGGTTACAAAATCTGAAAAAACGAACGAAAATAAGTTATCTATATTTATTCATCGTGTTTAAAAAAAGTGGATAAAATTCTCTTTTTTTTGTTGACCAAATCCATTAAAACTGCTATATTATTTTATGTTCTGAAACAGCGAAAAACATTTTGGAACACCTAAAATAATTGTTGACAGATAGCTGTCTATCAGTTATTCTAACAAAGTCGCATAAAGCGATGACGACAACTTCTTCAAAAATTAATTGAAAAAAGTTGTTGACATTCACTCAGTAACCTGTTATGATATAAAAGTTGCTGAAACAAAGCGACAAACAATGTAGACCTTTGAAAACTGAACGAATAAAACAAACCAAATGTGTAGGGCGCTTCTTTTATAGAAGCAAACAACATAGC